>WGFM01000012.1 GCA_015492245.1 Deltaproteobacteria bacterium
ATATGGACACCCTACAGGGCCCTCATAGGAGGTGTATTGCTCGTGGCCCTGGGGATGCTCTTCTCGCAGGACTACTTCGGTGTGGGTGAAGGTGTGGTGGAGAGCGTGCTGGTCGGTGGAGATGTCTTCCTTGTGGCCTTCCTTCTTAAGATACTCTTTACTGCCATAACATTTGGGGCAGGTGGCACAGGGGGGATGATTTCTCCACTCTTTTTTATAGGTGCAACGGCAGGCTACTTTTTTGCCACCATCTTCGGGCTCAAGACGGAGGTCTTCTCGGCCATAGGGCTTGTAAGCCTCCTTGCAGGGGCAGCCAATACCCCCATAACGGGCAGCATAATGGCGGTAGAGCTTTTCGGCCCCAAGATAGCACCCTATGCAGCTGTGGCATGTATAATAAGTTTCCTCATAACGGGCCACAGAAGTCTCTTCCCAACCCAGATAGTGGCCATGAAGAAGGCAGCCTCCCTTGAGGTGGAACTGGGCAAGGTCATAGAGGAGATAACCCCTACCGTTGAAAAGACCCATGTTTCAGACTACCTCCAGAGATTTCTGGAGCGCCTCAGAAGGCTCTTTAAAAGATAGGTTTGACAAAAGGGTGTGCCATACCTAAAATATAGATGGACAGGACTATTGCTGGATATAAAACCAAGGAGGTGGATTCCAGACATGCCCATGTACGAATACAGATGCACAGAGTGTGATAGGCAGTTCGAGGCCGTGCAGAAGTTTTCAGACGAGCCTTTGAAAGATTGCATATACTGTGGTGGCACGGTAAAGAGGCTCATCTCACTTTCCTCGTTCCATCTCAAGGGCTCGGGCTGGTATGTTACAGACTATGCCAGAAAGAAGGATGATACCAGGAAGGCCGGCCAGCAGGGCTGTGATGGAAAGAAGAAGACCTGCGGTGGCTCCTGATAGATGGAGGTAAAAGAGGCTGCCATATATATCGCCAGGAAGGCTGGGGAACTCCTCAGGGAAAACCTCGGCAGAGTCGAGAGCATAGAGTACAAGGGTGCTGTGGACCTCGTTACCGATGTGGACAGAAAGAGCGAGACCCTCATAGTGGACTTCATAAAGGAGCGTTTCGCTGACCACGACATACTCACCGAAGAGGGGCAGGACAAGACCGAAGGCAGCCCCTGCCGGTGGATTATAGACCCGCTGGATGGCACCACCAACTATGCCCATGGGTATCCGGTCTTCTGTGTGTCCATAGGGTTCGAAGAGGAGGGAGAGTTAAGGCTCGGGGTGGTCTATGACCCGATGCTCGAAGAGCTCTTCGTTGCAGAAAATGGTGGGGGTGCCTATCTCAATGGCAGAAGGATAAGGGTTTCTGCCACACCAACACTGGACAAGAGTCTTCTTTCCACAGGTTTTCCCTATGACCTGAGAACCTCGAGGGAGAACAACCTCAACCATTTTTCCAACTTTGCCATGAGGGCACAGGCCATAAGGAGGGCTGGCTCTGCAGCGCTCGATATGTGTTATGTGGGCTGTGGAAGGTTCGAT
This sequence comes from Deltaproteobacteria bacterium, assembly GCA_015492245.1. GTDB lineage: Bacteria > Desulfobacterota > GWC2-55-46 > GWC2-55-46 > DRQE01 > DRQE01. The sequence goes on from WGFM01000012.1 coordinate 1,513, forward strand.
GGGTTCTGGGAGCTGAAGCTCAAGCCCTGGGATGTTGCAGCAGGCTCACTTGTGGTGAAAGAGGCTGGTGGCAGGCTTACAGACTTCAATGACTCCCCCTTCTCCATCTATGGCTACGAGGTTATAGCCTCGAACGGGCTGATACACCAGGAGATGGTGGAGGTGGTTAACCTCAAAACCGTGGTAACCCCTCAGGGATGAGGCTTCTGGTCTACTTTATCTCACCACCTGTCTCCATAAAGGCCGTGGAATATGTCTACAGCAGTGTATCCATAGAGGGGTGGGAGGCAATCGTTGTGGTAGGCCTTGTGCTGGGTGGATGGAACATTTTTGTAAGACCGGTTGTAAGGCTTTTGAGCCTTCCGCTAAACATTCTCACCCTGGGGATCTTTGGTGTGGTGGTAAACATCGGCGTGGTGTGGCTTACTGCAGAGCTTGTCGATGGGTTCACAGTGGGTGGGCTCGTGGGCGCCCTTCTGTGTGCCGTGGCCATAGGTTTTATGAACAGCCTCCTGAGGGAGTTTACAGGCTGAAAATTTGGGGCTTGACTACAGAGGATTAAAAGGGTATCCTTAAAAGGAGACAAAAAAAGGGATAGATACACTCAAGCCCTTTTAATTTAATCCAGAGAGGTTAAAAAAGGGTGTGAAGATAGATTACCGTGCAACTACACAAGAGACCTCCGCATCTTTTCGGGTGCGGAGGTCTTTTTGAATGGGGAAGAAACCGTGGCAGGCCAGACAATGGACGAGAAGGCCATAGACAGGGCACTCTCAAGGATTGCCCATGAGGTGGTCGAGAGAAACAGGGGCACCCAGGGGCTCGTTATATTGGGTATACCCACAAGGGGGTATTACCTTGCAAAAAGACTTAAAGAGAAGATAGATGCAATAGAGGGGGCAGACATTCCAGCAGGAAGTGTTGATGCCACTCTCTACCGTGATGACATAGGGCTTAAGAAAGAGGCCCAGCCCCTTAAGAAGACGGAGATACCTGTGCCAGTAGATGACAGGGTGGTGGTTCTGGTGGACGATGTGCTCTTTACAGGCAGAACCATAAGGGCTGCGATGAACGCGCTGATGGACTTTGGCAGACCCACCCGAATACAGCTTGCAGTGCTCGTGGACAGGGGACACCGTGAGCTACCCATAAGGGCTGACTATGTGGGCAAGAACATACCCACCTCTGTAGAAGACGAGGTAAAGGTGAGGCTCAAGGAGGTGGACGGTAAAGATGAGGTGGTTATCGTAAGGGGTGGGGAATAGAAGATGAGGCTTAAGAGAAAGGACATACTTGCCATAGAAGAGCTCGATAGAGACGAGCTGGAGATGATACTATCTTCGGCACAGAGTTTCAAGGAGGTCTCAGAGAGGGATATAAAGAAGGTTCCGACCCTCAGGGGTAGAACCATAATAAACCTCTTCTACGAGCCCTCCACACGCACCCGCACCGCCTTCGAGATAGCAGGCAAACGGATGAGTGCCGATGTTATAAACATATCTGCATCTGTAAGCTCTGTCAAGAAGGGTGAGACCCTCAAGGATACGGCAAAGAACCTCGAGGCCATGCGCCCCGACTGCATCGTTGTAAGGCACTGTTCAGCAGGCACTGCCCACATGCTTGCAGGCCTCCTTTCCTGCAGCGTCATAAACGCAGGAGATGGCGCCCATGAGCACCCCACACAGGCACTTCTGGATATTTTCACCATAAGAGAAAGGCTTGGCAGAGTAGAGGGGCTGAAGGTCCTCATAGTGGGTGATATTCTCCACTCGAGGGTTGCAAGGTCGAACATATGGGGGCTTAGAAATCTCGGGGCAGAGGTTACTGTGTGTGGGCCACCAACGATGATACCACCCCATATAGAAAGGCTCGGGTGTTCTGTTGCATACCATGTGGACGATGCCATAGCCGATGCAGATGTTATAATGATGCTCCGCATACAGCTTGAACGCCAGAGGGCAACGCTCTTTCCGTCTCTCAGGGAGTATGCGAGGTGCTGGGGACTATCGGCCGAAAGGCTTAAGAAGGCAAAGAAGGATGTATTGATAATGCACCCGGGGCCTGTAAACCGTGGGGTGGAACTCTCACCAGAGGTGGTTGACGGGCCATGGTCGGTAATACTCGAGCAGGTTACAAACGGGGTGGCCGTAAGGATGGCACTATTCTATCTCCTTCTTGGAGACATTAAGGAGGATTGAACACAATGGAAAGGGTGGCCTTGAGAGGTGGAAGGGTTGTGGACCCCTCACAGGATGTGGATGACCTGTATGATATATTCATAATGGGTGGTAGAATCGCCTCCATCAAGCCCTCGGAAGAGAAGGCACCTGTGGGCGAGGGCTGGCTCGAGTATGACTGTAAGGGGCTTGTGGTAGCACCTGGTTTCGTGGACCTTCACACCCACTTGAGAGAGCCGGGCGAGGAATACAAGGAGACCATAAGGACAGGCACACTTGCAGCAGCCACAGGAGGGTTTACCACCATACTCTGTATGGCAAACACCACCCCACCAAACGATTGTGAGGCCCTAACGAGGCTCATAAAGAAGAAGGCGGCAGAAGAGGGCACCGTAAAGGTGCATCCCGTGGGTGCTGTAACCAGGGGGCTTCTTGGCAGAGAGCTCACGGACATGGCAGAACTCAAGGAGGCAGGCTGTGTGGCAGTCTCTGACGACGGTAGGGCCGTTATGAACACCTCGGTTATGAGAAGGGCACTTGAGTATGCAAAGGGGCTGGAACTTACGCTCATCAGCCACTGCGAAGACCTCCATCTCAAAGAAGATGGTGTGATGAACGAGGGTTTCGAGGCCACAAGACTGGGGCTTAAGGGTATACCGGCACAGGCAGAATCCATAATGATTGCAAGAGAGATAGAACTCTGCGAGCTCACCTGTAGCAGGGTCCACATAGCCCATGTATCAACCCGCAGGGGGGTTCAGCTCATAAGGGATGCTAAGAGACGGGGGGTAAATATAACCGCAGAGGTTACACCCCACCATCTGCTCCTTACAGACACACAGGTGGGCTATGATACAGACTTCAAGATGAACCCGCCTCTAAGGAGCCGTGAGGATGTGGAGGCCTTAAGGGAGGCACTTAAGGACGGCACAATAGATTGCATCGCCACAGACCATGCCCCACATTCATCCATAGAGAAGGATGTGGAGTTCGATATGGCAAAAGACGGGGTTGTGGGGCTTGAGACAGCCTTCGGCGTGTTGATGAGGCTTGTTCACCAGGGGGTGTTCACCCTGAAGGAGCTTGTAGGGTTTCTATCCACACAGCCTGCAGGTGTCATGGGGCTTAAGTGCGGTAGCCTCTCTGTGGGCAGCCCTGCAGATATTGTGGTTATAGATACCGAGAGAGAGTGGACCGTTGAGCCCGAGGCCTTCAGGTCTCTGGGCAGGAACACCCCCTTTAAGGGATGGACCCTTAAGGGTAAGGTGGTAAAGACACTGGTGGATGGAAGGGTCGTCCATGAGGAAGAATAAGAAGGCATACCTTGTGTTCTCGGATGGCACGGTCTTTGAAGGCCATGCCATGGGAAAGGTGGGTGAGAGCGCAGGAGAGGTGGTGTTCAACACCTCCATGAGCGGCTACCAGGAGGTCCTTACCGACCCATCCTACCGTGGCCAGATAGTAACCATGACATACACCCACATGGGTAACTACGGGACCAACCCTGAGGATGTGGAGTCTACAAGGCCATGGGTTGAGGGGTTTGTCGTAAAGGAGCCATGCCCCTGGCCCAGCAGCTGGAGGTATGAAAAGGAGGGGCAGACCCTCGATGAGTACCTTGAACACCGGGGCATTGTGGGCATATGGGGGGTGGATACCCGTGCCATAACGAGGCACATAAGGGAAAGGGGTGCGATGGAGGCTGTAATCTCAAGTATGGATGACAATGTGGAAAGGCTCTACGAGAAGGCACGGGGGCTCGAGGGGCTTAAGGGTAAGGACCTGGTAAAAGAGGTTACCTGTAGGAAGCCCTACCACTGGCAGCAGGCCCTCTGGGAGCTTGAGGGCGGATACAAAAAGGGCGGTGAGGCAGCTTACAGGGTGGTTGCCTATGACTATGGGATAAAGCTCAATATACTGAGAAACCTTGTTGAGGCAGGCTGTGATGTTACAGTGGTGCCTGCGTGGATGCCGGCAGAACAGGTGCTCGAGCTCAACCCGGATGGTATATTCCTTTCCAACGGCCCTGGAGACCCCGAGCCTGTAACCTATGCCATAGAGAACATAAGAAGGCTCATAGGCAAAAGGCCCATATTCGGTATATGCTTGGGGCATCAACTGCTTGCATTGGCCATTGGTGGAAGAACATATAAACTCAAGTTCGGCCATCATGGTGGAAACCAGCCTGTAAAGGACCTGAAGACCGGCAGGGTGGAGATAACCTCACAGAACCATGGATTCTCCGTGGATGTAGAGTCGATAAAGGGTATTGCAGAGCTTACGCATCTCAACCTCAACGACCACACCGTGGAGGGTATAACCCACAGGGAGTATCCGCTCTTCTCTGTGCAGTATCATCCAGAGGCAAGCCCCGGCCCACACGACTCACAGTATCTTTTCAAAAGGTTTACAGCACTCATGGAGGGACAACGATAACACATGCCAAAGAGAACCGATATAGATAGAATCCTTATAATAGGCAGTGGCCCCATAGTGATAGGCCAGGCCTGTGAGTTCGACTATTCTGGCACGCAGGCGTGCAAGGCCCTTAGGGAAGAGGGCTACAAGGTAGTGTTGGTTAACTCAAACCCTGCCACCATCATGACAGACCCCAACTTTGCAGACCGCACCTACATAGAGCCCTTAACGCCCGAGGTGGTCTCACGCATAATAGAGCGGGAAAGACCAGATGCACTGCTTCCAACCATGGGGGGGCAGACCGCCCTCAACATAGCTGTGAGGCTCCATGAAGATGGGGTGCTTGAAAGATTCGGGGTCAAGATGATAGGGGCAAACCCGGAGGCCATAAAGAAGGCAGAGGACAGGGAGCTCTTCAAGGAGGCCATGGAGCGGATAGGACTTAAGATGCCGCAGAGTGGGTTTGCAAGGAGTGTGGACGAGGCCATGGATATAGTGGGTAGACTACGGTATCCTGTCATAATAAGGCCATCTTTTACACTGGGCGGGACAGGCGGAGGTATTGCCTACAACCGCGAGGAGTTCATGGAGCTTGTAAAGAAGGGGCTTTCCTCAAGCCCCATCGAAGAGGTGCTCGTAGAGGAATCCCTTATAGGCTGGAAGGAATACGAGCTTGAGGTAATGCGCGATGGCAAGGACAATGTGGTGATCGTATGTTCCATAGAGAACCTCGACCCCATGGGTGTGCACACAGGAGACTCCATAACAGTCGCCCCCCAGCAGACCCTTTCTGACAAGGAATACCAGATAATGAGGGATGCAGCCATGGATATAATCCGTGAGATAGGGGTGGACACAGGGGGTAGCAACATCCAGTTTGCCATTAGCCCCCGGGATGGAAGGATGTATGTTATAGAGATGAACCCCAGGGTCTCAAGAAGCTCTGCCCTTGCCAGCAAGGCCACTGGCTTTCCCATAGCAAAGATATCGGCAAGGCTTGCAATAGGATATACGCTCGATGAGATACCAAATGACATAACAGAGAAGACCCCTGCCTCCTTCGAGCCGACCATAGACTATGTGGTGGTGAAGATACCAAGGTTCACCTTCGAGAAGTTTCCCCGGACAGACCCCACCCTTACAACCCAGATGAAGTCCGTGGGAGAGGTGATGGCCATAGGCAGAACCTTCAAGGAGGCCATGGGTAAGGCATTGAGGTCCCTTGAGACAGGTAGAACAGGGTTCAACCATGTGATAAGAAAAGACAGGGACTCGGTCTATTTTGAACCCACACAGGCAGAACGAGACGAGATAGCCTCCATGCTCAAGACCCCAGGGGCGGAAAGACCATGGTATCTTGCAGAGGCATTGAGGGCAGGGTTTTCAGTGGAAGAGGTCTGTGGACTCAGCCGTATAGACCGCTGGTTTGTATGCCAGATAAAGGAGATGGTCGAGCTCGAGGCAGCCCTCAAAGAGGCTTCAAAAAAGGGTGGTATCATTGAAGAGGAGCTTTTGAGGAGGGCGAAGTCCTGGGGGCTTTCAGATGCATTCATTGCAGGGCTTACAGGTATGGACGAGGCCAGTGCAAGGAAGATGGCAAGAGATAGAGGGGTTGAGCCTGTCTACAAGTGTGTTGATACCTGCGGGGCAGAGTTCGAGGCATATACACCCTATCTCTATTCCACCCATGAGGCGCCTTTTTTCAACATAAAGGGCGCTGAGAAGAGGGCAGAGTGTGAGGCAAACCCAACGGATAGAAGGAAGGTCATAATCCTTGGCAGCGGGCCAAACCGTATCGGACAGGGCATAGAGTTCGACTACTGCTGTGTGCACGCAAGTTTTGCCCTGAGGGAAGAGGGCTATGAGTCCATAATGGTGAACTGCAACCCTGAGACGGTCTCAACAGACTACGACACCTCTGACAGGCTCTACTTCGAGCCCCTTACCTTCGAGGATGTTCTGTCCATAGTTGAGAAGGAGCGTCCTGTGGGGGTTGTAGTGCAGCTGGGTGGACAGACCCCTCTCAAGCTTGCAGTGCCCCTTGAAAGGGCAGGGGTGAGGATACTCGGCACCCCGCCCGATTCCATAGATATGGCAGAGGATAGAGAGAGGTTCGACAGTCTGCTCGAGCGCCTGGGTCTTAGAAGGCCCGAAAGTGGCACGGCAAAGAGCAAAGAGGAGGCCCTTAAGGTGGCAGAGGAGCTGGGTTACCCTGTCATGGTAAGGCCATCCTATGTGCTCGGCGGAAGGGCCATGGAGATAGTCTACGATAGGGATAGCCTTGCAGATTACATGATACAGGCCGTGGAGGCATCTCCAGAGCATCCCGTGCTCGTAGATAAGTTCCTGGAAGGAGCCGTGGAGGTGGATGTGGACTGCCTCTCAGATGGAGAGGATGTGGCCATAGGTGGCATCATGGAGCACATAGAGGAGGCAGGGGTGCATTCAGGAGATTCGGCATGCTCGCTTCCACCATACTCGCTTGAAGAAGGGCTCCTCGAGGAGATAAAACGGCAGACCACACTTCTTGCAAGGGAACTCAGGGTGGTGGGCCTTATGAATGTGCAGTTTGCCGTAAAAGATGGCACCCTATACATACTCGAGGTGAACCCCAGGGCATCGAGAACCGTGCCCTTTGTAAGCAAGGCCGTGGGAATACCACTTGCAAAGATTGCAACAAAGCTCATGCTCGGCAGGACCATAAGAGAGTGTGGCATAAAGGGAGACCTCACACCACCCTATGTGTCTGTAAAGGAGGCGGTATTCCCCTTTGTAAAGTTCCCGGGGGTGGATACCCTTCTGGGCCCCGAGATGAAGTCCACTGGAGAGGTGATGGGCATAGGCACAGATTTTGGCTGGGCATTCGCAAAGGCCCAGCTTGCAGCAGGCTCAAGGCTGCCTCTTAAGGGCAATGTCTTCATAAGTGTGAGGGATGAGGACAAACCACAGATACTCGATGTGGCAGCAGAGTTTGCCAAGATGGGCTTCCATATAATCGCAACGAGGGGGACCGCAAGATACCTCAATGAACACGGCATTGAGGCAGAACCGGTGCTCAAGGTTATAGAGGGCAGACCACACATAGTGGACCGCATAAAGAGTGGAGAGATAGATATGGTCATAAACACCTCCTTCGGTGCCCAGAGTGTGAAGGATTCCTATTCCATAAGAAGGACATCTGTGGACATGGGAGTTGCCTATGTAACCACAGTTGCAGGTGCCCATGCGGTGGTAAGGGCAATAAGGTCTCTCCTTGAAGAGGAGTTCGCCGTAAAGAGCGTACAGGAATACCATACAGAAACCCTCGAGAAGACCAGAACATAAGGGCCTTCCCCTCGATGAAAGGCAAGACCCCCAAAGAACCACTCCACAGGGTGGCAGAGAAGATGTTGAAGATCCTCGAGCTTGCCTCAAAGGACAACTACCGGAGACTTGCCAACATAAAGAACCTCTCTCTTCCAATACTGACCATCTGCGATGAAACACTGGAGCATACAGAAGAGCCTGATGCTATAAAAGGCCTTGAATCCATAAGAGCACTGTTCAGAGGGTTTGAAGGGCTACCGCTGGAAAGAAGACAGGCTGTGGTGGAAAGGGCCATCGTCGAGCTTACAGGCCTTTACGAGAGGGCTGTTGAAAGGGCGGCAGACCATCTCAATACACCCCTTGAGAGGGTAAGGGGTGTAGGCCCTGGGCTATTGAAGAAGCTTGGCAGAAAGGGGCTCAAGACCGTGGAGGATGTGCTCTACTTTCTGCCCATACGATACGAGGACAGAACAAGGATGAAGAAGATAAGGGAACTCACACCCGGCATCCGGCAGACCACATGTGCAACCGTTCTTGCCTGTGGAGAGGTCTTTTACGGCAGAAGAAGGGTCTTCGAGGTGGTGGTGGGAGACGATACGGGCATATTGAAACTCAAATGGTTCAACTATAGATCCCCTTACATGAAGAAGACCTACAGGCAGGGTAGAAGACTCATACTCTTCGGGCAGGTCTCAACCTTTGGAGCCCACAGGGAGGTCATACACCCTGATGTGGAGTTCGTGGAAGAGGAGGAACTGGACTCACAGAGTTTTGGCAGGGTTGTGCCCGTCTACTCCCAGGTTGAGGGGCTGCATCAGAAGACCTTGAGAAGGCTCGTAAGAAGAATCGTTGAGGAGTATTCGGTCTTCCTCGTGGGTTGTATGCCAGAGAGGCTGTCAGAAAGACACAACCTTATGAGCCCCACAGAGGCTGTCAGGGTGCTTCACGGCCCTGAGTCCATAGGGGATGAAACCCTCAGGGCTGCAAGGAGAAGCCTTATAATGGATGAGCTCTTTGCACTCGAATGCGGGCTTCTGCTTAAAAAGGGCAGGACAAGAAAGGAAGGAGGCGTGGTGATAAGGCCCGATGGAAGACTTCTCAAAAGGATTTCGGGGCTTCTTCCCTTTGAGCTTACAGGGGCACAGAAGCGGGTGGTAAAGGAGATAAATGGGGATCTTTCCATGCCCTATCCGATGAACAGGCTCCTTCAGGGTGATGTGGGCAGTGGCAAGACCATCGTAAGCTTTATAGCCATGGTGATGGCCGCAGAATGCGGCTGGCAGGCAGCCCTCATGAGCCCCACAGAGATACTGGCGGAACAGCACTACCTTTCCACAAGGGAATATGCCGAAAAACTCGGTATAAAGACACTTCTTCTCACAGGCAGGCTTGGAAAGAAGAGGAGAGAGGAGTGTCTCGAGCTCATACGCTCTGGCAGTGTGGATATAGTTGTAGGAACCCATGCACTGATACAGAAGGATGTGGAGTTTAAAAGACTCGGGCTTGTGGTAATAGATGAGCAGCATCGATTTGGTGTGGTGCAGCGTAAAGAACTCAAGGATAAGGGCGTAAGAAGACCTGATGGCACACTCCTTTCACCCAATATACTGGTTATGACGGCAACCCCCATACCAAGAACCCTCACGATGACCGTCTTCGGAGACCTGGATGTATCCATAATAGATGAGCTTCCAGGTGGAAGAAGGCCTGTAAGGACCATACTCCTGGGTGGGAGGGAGAGACAGAAGGCCTACAGGCTTGTAAGAAGAGAGCTCGAGCAGGGCGGGCAGGGCTACATAGTGTATCCCCTTGTGGAGGAGTCCCGGGAGATGCCCCTAAGGGATGCAACGAACATGAAGGAACATCTCCAGAAGGATGTGTTTCCTGAGTTCAGGGTGGGCCTTCTCCATGGAAGGATGGGGGCAGAGGAGAAAGAGGAGGTTATGAAAGGCTTCAGGGATAAGAGGATACAGCTGCTGGTCTCTACCACGGTAATAGAGGTGGGTGTTGATGTGCCAGATGCGAGTATAATGGTCATAGAGCATGCGGAAAGGTTCGGTCTATCACAGCTTCATCAGTTGAGGGGGAGGGTTGGCAGGGGCACAAGGCCCTCGGTGTGCGTGTTGCTTTCAGAGCCAGGCTCGGAGGATACATGGCGAAGGCTCAAGGTCATAGAGACATCTACCGATGGGTTCAGGATAGCGGAAGAAGACCTCAAGATAAGGGGCCCTGGAGACCTTCTTGGACCACGCCAGTCAGGCCTGCCCGAGGGCAGGCTCACAGACCTCCTTTCAGACCCACTGCTTCTTAAGACCGCAAGGGATGAGGCACAGAGGTTTGTAGAAGGCCGGCCTACAGGCACGGAGGCAAGATGTATGGTTGCCACCATAAAAAGAAGATGGTGCGGAAAGTTCGAGTTTGCAGAGGTGGGCTGACGAGAGGCCCCGTCTCTTTGCCATCCACGGTGTATGTAGCAGGGACTTGCCCGGTTCGAGCCGATGTGCAGGTTCCGAAAGAAAAGACTTGACAGACTGTTTTGAAAATGATAATCATTTTTAAAAAGAGATGTCCATCCCGTTCTTGATGGATACTTTCCGCCCACTGATGATTTACTGGGTGCCCTGCAAGGAGTCCACCAGCGGGGCACCATGCGATACAACCGATATTTCGAGAAAAGTTGCAAGATGGTTTGCTGTTTTTTTTCCACACATATTGAAAATGATAGTCAACATCAATAACGGAGGACAGGAGGAAACCATAAAGGGAGGGTTTCGAGAGTGTGTGTTGACAGCCCAGGCAATACTCGGTTACTCCTCGGGAACACAGGGAGCCACAGAGGTCATTCACTACCACGGAAGGAATGATTGAGAGCCAAGGAAGGATACACCCGGAAAGACGGACATTGTGGTCATCCCGCAGGATTATCTGGACCACTTGCTGGCTCAAAGGGTAAATAAGGAGACTTGGGAAGACTACAAGGGTAGAGAACAAGAGGTTACAGTCAATATTCTACAAAAAGGAGGTATAGAGATGAGAAGCCATCTTAGAACACTGGTTGTAGCGTCTTTTATGGTGATAAACACCCTCTCATGGACAGTGATGGCATCGGAGGGCACAAAGGATGACCTGCCACAGAATGTGGTCGTCATTACCTCAGATGAGTTGAGGCAGGGGCTATACGGATACGATCTCTTCGATATACTATCGGTATTGAGAACAAAGACAGGTATTGCTGTCAAGAGCTCAAGCGATGTTGGTGCGGAGGACTGGGTCCTGATAAGGGGATTGCCAAGAGACAGCTCCAGAAATGTTCTCGTTCTGATAGATGGTATGCCTCTGAATGACTCGTTCGTAGAAGCCAACGAAATTGAGCACATACCTCCTGTTGAACTTATCGAAAAGATAGTTGTCTACAAACCTCCTCTGCCTGCCAGATTCGGTGGCTATACAGCGGTTATCGAAATCTTCACCAGAAAGAGCTCTGAAGCCCACAAGACGGAACTCTCAGGAGGTATGGGTGAATACGGGAGCAGAATCATGTCGTTCTCAACAGAGAGTTCTTACAGGGCGCTGTGGTATCACCTCAGTCTGGACTACCTGGAGACCGATAACCTGACCGGTGTAAGAAGAACGCCACCAAAGGAGGATGTGGTCTATGGAGACCGTTCATACTGGAAGGTCAGGCCAGCGTTCAAACTGGTGTATGGCCTCTCTGATAGCTCGGAGCTCTCACTCTACATGCAATATGTGAAGAGTGAAAAGTTCTTTTCTGATGAGATATTTAGAGGAGAGAAGGAGTTCAGAGAAAGGGAACTGCTCAATTTTAATCTGGGCTATCTATGGAGTCCCGTGGAAGATTCAGACCTCCTGCTCTCCCTCTTCAGGACAGAGGAGGTATATAGACTCAATCTCAAGATGCATCCAACCACCAGGGAGCAGAACCGCTACAAACAGGGTATAAGGCTCAAGTATACCCTGCCTGCATATGGAAGACATAGGTTGTCCGTCGGAGGCGAATACACCAACCTCTATGTGGAAGAAGAGCTGGGAAGCCCACTGGAGCTCAACAGGGTGAGCTTCTATGGTCTCTACATAGAAGACCACCTTGGTATCAATGAAAGGACAAGCCTTACCCTCGGCATGAGATTCGATGACCACTCGGAAGCAGATTCGGCATGGAACCCCTATGTGTCAGTAGTTTATATGCCCTCAGGGTCCACCTCACTATATGGAATATGGGGCAGGACCACCAGATGGCCAGGTCTAAACGAGTTCTCGAACAAGAATCAGGAGTTGGGGCTTGAAGGTGAAGGAGTAGAGAGCTTCGAACTGGGAGTAAGGCAGACAATAGGTGAGGCTCTCTCCACTCAGTTCGCTGTATTCCAGGTGGAGCTTGAAAAAGAGTCTGAGCTGTTCATGGATTTTTCCACTTTTCCACTTGTCGTGTATCAGAGAAACGCATCTGACAAGATAAGGTCCAGAGGGGTTGAGGCTGAAGTCAACTTCGAGATTGCTGAAAACCTGAGAGGTTTCCTTAACTATACATACAATGAGGTGAAGAGAAAGCCTGATGATACATATGTGGACTATGGTCCTCCCACCAATCTTGTCAACGCAGGACTTTTGTATTCCAGGGGAAAAGGAAGCCTGAACGGGGTGGTCAGTTATGCCAGTGGTGCGAAGGGTGTGCAGCGTATGGGAGGCAAGTCCACAACACTGGATGAGTGGGTCGTAGTTGACATTGCAGGAAATCTCGATGTAACGAATAATTTGAACCTCTTCACAAGGGTCAGCAACCTGTTTGACCAGGAGTACGAAACCTTTGAGGGGCGTCCGATGTTTGGTAGAGTACTCATGGGTGGTATCTCCTATAAGTTTTAGCCGATTGCACTACATATCCTCTCCTCTGTGGATATACCATCAGGATGTTCATCCATCCTTGCCTGCCCGTCTGCCGTGGAGACTCTCTGCCACGATTGCCCAGAATGGGCTGAAAAAGGGTTTGACTTTCCACCCTCCTTATGGTTTACCTTAAATGTGATGAAGAAGGGGCTTACATACAAAGAGGCAGGTGTAGATATAGAAGGGGCGGATAGATTCGTAAGAGCCATAAAGGGGCTTGCAAGAAAGACCCACCAGAGAGGCGTCGTGTCAGCCATAGGCGGGTTCGCCTCGCTCTTCAGGTTGAGCCACTTGAGACTGGAAGACCCGGTGCTCGTCAGCTCCACCGACGGGGTGGGAACCAAGCTCAAGGTTGCCATAACGGCGAATGAGCACTCCACAATAGGCATAGACCTCGTTGCCATGTGTGTTAATGATATTGTAACGGTTGGTGCAAGGCCACTCTTCTTTCTGGACTACCTGTCGGTTGGAAGGCTTGAGAGAAGAAGGGACCTGTCCATAGTAAGGGGCATTGTCCGTGGCTGTAGGGAGGCGGGCTGCGCACTCGTTGGTGGAGAGACCGCAGAGATGCCCGCCCTCTACAGGGAAGACGAGTATGACCTTGCAGGGTTTGTGGTGGGTGTGGTGGAGAGAAAGAAGATAATAGATGGCTCACGCATAGGGGCAGGGGATGTGCTCATAGGCCTGCCATCCTCGGGGTTGCACAGTAACGGCTATTCCCTCGTAAGAAAACTACTCTTTGAAGAGTTCGGCCTTGGCCTTGACGATAGACCCAGGGGGCTCAGGACGACACTCAAGAGAGAGCTTCTCAGGCCCACCCGTATATATGTGAAGACGGTGCTGGATGTTATCGACAGATTTCCCATCAAGGGTATAGCCCACATAACGGGCGGAGGGCTCACAGAGAACATACCCAGGATACTGCCCGGTGGATACATGGCCGTGCTCCAGCCTGCCCGATGGAGGCGCCAGCCCATATTCGATTTTATAGAGAGGGAAGGTGGCATCGCACCAGATGAGATGCATGGAACCTTCAACTGTGGTATAGGGCTCGTGTTCGTTGTGGGTAGAAGATACAAAGAGGGGATAGTTGAAAGGCTTGAATCCCTTGGTGAAAGGCCAGCCCTTGTGGGCTCTGTAGAGAAGGGTGGAAAGGGGGTAGAGTTTATCTAACAGACATGCTTACCATTGGTGTGCTCGTTTCAGGAAGTGGGACAAACCTTCAGTCCATAATAGACTCGATAGAGGCCGGATGCCTCGATGCCCGTATAAGTGTGGTATTGAGCGATAATCCACAGGCCCATGCCCTCAAGAGGGCAGAAGAGCATGGCATCAAGACCTGTGTTATAACCAAAAAGGAGCTCCCCAAGAGGGAGGACTACGACAGAAGGGCTGTGGAGGTGCTCAATGCCCATGGGGTAGAGCTTGTTGTGCTTGCAGGGTTTATGCGCATCCTCTCGCCTGTCTTTGTAAGGGCATTCCCCTTGAGGATTATGAACATACATCCCTCGCTACTGCCTGCCTTCCCGGGCCTCGATGTGCATAGAAAGGCCATAGAGAGTGGGGCAAGGTTTTCAGGCTGCACGGTGCACTTTGTTGACGAAGGGGTTGATACGGGCCCCATAATAATACAGGCTGTAGTGCCCATAAGGGATGATGACACCCCTGAAACACTTAGACAGAGGATACTCACAGAGGAACACCGCATATACCCCGAGGCCATAAGGCTCTTCGGCGAGGGTAGACTCACGGTGGAGGGCAGAAGGGTGCGTATAAGAGAGGGAAGGTTCCCTGAAGGCGTGCTCGTAAACCCGGCCATAGAGGATGAATAAGAGGGTCTGTATAATAAGCGCCTGTCTGGTTGGGCTTGAGACACGATACGATGGCACCGATGAGCTGAGGGAAGAGCTCTTAAGAGACGGTGCCACCATCTACATACCCATCTGCCCGGAGCAACTGGGAGGACTGCCCACCCCACGGCCAGGGGCAGAGATAGAGAGAGGTGATGGCAGGGATGTGCTCGAAGGCGATGCAAGGGTTCTGGCAGAGGATGGAAGTGATGTAACCGCAAGTTTCCTCAGAGGTGCCAAGGAGGTATTGAGGGTGGTTCGCCTTACGGGGGCAGGAAAGGCCCTGTTGAAAGAGGGTAGCCCCTCCTGCGGACTGAATCGCATAAAGAGGGCTGGCATGGATGTAAGCGGCATGGGGGTTACGGCAGCACTGCTTGCCAGTAGTGGAATCGAGCTTGAAGGCATAGAGTAGTGTATTAATAACCACATAAAAAAGAAAAAAAGGAGGTGCTTTGAGATGAAGATAACCTTTCAGGGGCATGCCTGTTTCATAGTGGAGGGGACAGGCGGCAGCATTATAATAGACCCATTCCTGCGGGACAACCCCCTCGCAAGGATAGAGCCGGAGGATGTCAGGGTGGATGCGGTGCTTGTAACCCATGGGCACTTCGATCACCTTGGCGATGCCGTGGAGATTTCAAAGAACAACAACTGCCCTGTGATAGGCACATTCGAGCTTGTCAATTACTGCCAGACCGGGGGTGCTCCCCAGGGGCATCCCATGCACATAGGTGGCAGCTTCCAGTTTCCCTTCGGCAGGGTGAAGCTCACACAGGCCTTCCATGGCTCGACCACAGACACAGGCCCTGTTGGAAACCCATGTGGGTTCGTTGTAACCATGGATGGCAAGAGCGTTTATCACACGGGTGATACGGGGCTGTTCAGTGATATGTCCCTCTACAGCGGGGTGGACTGTGCACTGCTACCCATAGGAGACAACTTCACCATGGGTATAGAGGATGCCATAAGGGCTGTGGAGTTCATAAAGCCAAAGGTGGCCATACCGATGCATTACAATACCTTCGATGTGATAAAGCAGGACCCTCAGGTCTTCAAGGAGGGTGCCGAAAAGCTGGGTGTTGAGGTAAGGTGCCTCGAGCCAGGAGAGGCCACGGAGATTTAGACCCCTGGCAGAGAAATTCTCAGAAGATACCACCAGTACTTTAAGAACTCGAGCATCACAATGAACAGACCCTCTCCCTTCCACCACCTGTGGCTGTCGAAGTTGGGACTTTCCACAGGATAGAGCCTTATGGCTATGGCAGGGGGGAGGGTCTTTCTGAATACAAAGTGGGCCCGCTTCATGTGGTATACAGATGTTATGAGCACGATGGACGAAAAACGAAGCCTTTCGGCGAGTCTTCTTATCTCACGGGCGTTCTCAAGGGTGCTGGTCGAGTTCTTCTCAAGTATTATCCGTGCCTTCTCATCCGGTGAGAGGGGCTTGAGGAATATGGAGTCAACATCGGCATCTTTGTCCACCCCGCTCAGTATCAAGAGATCTGCCACGCCATCCTTCAGGAGCCCGAGGCCAGCCTCTGCCCTGCCCGTCCCACCTGTGAGCACCACTATGGCATCTGCCCTGCTCACCTTGGTGGGCCTGAACCGGGAAAGACCTGTTGCAAAGCTTACGAACTGGTAGGAGAGAAAGAGAAAAAGTATAATCGATACTATCGTATAAGCCCTTTTCTGCATGATAAAGTTTGTGCTTGAAAAAGATGGGTGAATCTGTTAAAAAGTATAGATTGAAAACAATCCGATGGTCAAGCAATAAAAGGAGGTAGATAGAGTTGGCTTACAGGTGCGAGATATGTGGCAAGGGTGTTGTGTTCGGCAACAACATAAGCCATGCCAACAATAAGACAAGAAGAAAGTGGTATCCCAATCTTCAGAATGTAAAGGTAAGACAGGGCTCCAGGACTGTGAAGATGCGGGTCTGCACCAGGTGTATAAGGTCAGGGGCTGTAACGAAGGTCGCCTGATTCACTCCGCCACAGCAATAACATCCATCTCTATATCCACCCCTTTGGGAAGGCTACCTGCACCAACGGTGGTCCTTGCAGGGTAAGGGGGGCTGAAGTATTCACCATAGAGGGTGTTCACCTCCTGGAAGGTGGAGAGGTCTGTAAGGTATATGGTGGTCTTGACCACATCCCCGAGGCCCAGCCCCTCGGCACCCAGTATGGCCTTTATGTTCTCAAGAACCTGTATGGCCTGTTCCCTTATGGGGCCTGTGATTATTCTGCCATCGGGTGTTGCAGGTATCTGGCCTGAAAGGAAGACCAGATCAGCTGCCCTTACGGCCTGTGAATATGGTCCAAATGGTGCGGGAGCGCGGGTGGTGCGAATCTGCTTCATCGGGCTCGAGCCTCCTTCCATCCTTTAGTCTTGTAACCTTCTTTATCTTCTTTGCACCCTGAAGCTCTTTTATTATGGCGTTAAGGTGATCCACACTCTGCACCTCTATCTCGAAGGTGCATATGGCAAGTCTGTCTGTGGTGGTGCGTATGTTGGCCCCTGTTATATTTGCATCGGCATTCTTTATTATGTTTGTCATCTCTGCAAGGAGTCCCTTCTCATCGAGGGCTATGACCTCTATCTTCACAGGTCTCAGGACCACCGCCTCTTTGTCCCAGTCTGCATCCACCCTTCTTTCAGTGTCCACATCTATTATATTCTGGCAGCCTTTGTGGTGTATGGTTATGCCCTGCCCCGTGGTTATCAGCCCCATTATGGGTTCTCCAGGCAGGGGGTTGCAGCAGCCTGCAAATTTTACCAGTATGTCCTCAAGCCCCCTTATCTTTATGCCCTCGCTGGCAGGTCTTCCTTTGAGGCGCTGGAGCACCTTCTTGAAAGAAGGTAGCCTCTTTCTGATGGATAATCCTTGCTGTGGCAGAAGCTTGCTTACAAGCTGCCTTACCGGTATCTTCCCATAACCTATGTTTGCAAGCAGTGTTTCTGTGGAGTTGAACCCCATAAGGTGGGCCGCCTTCTCGAGTTCGCCTGATTCTGCAAGCTCTGAAAGGTTGAGGTTGTGTCTTCGAAGTTCCTTCTCGCAGATTTCCCTGCCCAGTGCAAGGCTCTTTTCTCTCTCCTCTGTCTTTATCCACCTTCTTATGCGGGTCTTAGCCCTTGAGGTTACCACGAACTTGAGCCAGTCCTTGCTGGGCTTGTGATTGG
Source organism: Deltaproteobacteria bacterium (assembly GCA_015492245.1). GTDB lineage: Bacteria > Desulfobacterota > GWC2-55-46 > GWC2-55-46 > DRQE01 > DRQE01. Next base: position 19,346 of record WGFM01000012.1, read on the forward strand.
GTGAGGTTATTATCTCCACCACATCACCGTTTTTCAACCTGTACTTGAGGGGAACCATCTTTCCATTCACCATTGCCCCTGAGCAGCGGTGCCCCACCTCGGTATGTATGCCATAGGCAAAGTCCACAGGCGTGGCACCTGCAGGGAATACCCTTATGTCTCCCCTTGGTGTGAAGACGAATATCTCCTCTGGAAAGAGGTCCACCTTGAGGGTCTCGAGGAACTCGAAGGAGTCCTTAAGGTCTTTCTGCCACTCGAGTATCCTGCGTATCCAGGCAAAGCTGAGCTCGTGTCTGTCAGCGGTGTGGGGTTTGCCTTCCTTGTATTTCCAGTGGGCTGCTATACCATATTCGGCTATCCTGTGCATCTCCTTCGTGCGTATCTGGATTTCTATCCTCTTGCCCTGTGGGCCCACCACGGTGGTGTGCAGGGACTGATACATGTTCTGCTTGGGCAGTGCTATGTAGTCCTTGAACCTCCATGGCAGTGGCTTCCACAGGGAATGCACTATGCCGAGCACAGAGTAGCAATCGCGCACGGTGTCAACTATGACCCTGAATGCCAGGATGTCGTATATGTTCTCAAAGTCCACACCCTGTTCCTCCATCTTCAGGTATATGCTGTAGAGGTGTTTCAGTCTGCCGCTTATATCACCCTCTATACTGTGTTCCGCGAGCTTTTCCCGAAGCATACTGGTTACAACAGATATGTATCTTTCCTTCTCCTTTTCCTCCCTTATTATGAGTTCCTTAAGTTTTCTGTATCTTTCCGGCTCAAGGTACTTGAAGGAAAGGTCCTCAAGCTCTGTCTTCATCCAGCCTATACCGAGCCTGTTGGCGAGCGGGGCGTATATGTCCAGTGTTTCCTGGGCTATCTTCTTCTGTTTCTCCCTTGCAAGGGGCGAGAGGGTGCGCATGTTGTGGAGCCTGTCTGCAAGTTTTATGAGCACCACCCTTATATCCTTTGCCATGGCAAGGAGCATCTTTCGGAAGTTTTCTGCCTCCACATCCTCCTTCTTCCACTGGGATATGTGGCTCAACTTGGTCAGGGCATCCACCAGGTTTACTATCTCCTCACCAAAGTGCTCCCTTATCTCTTCCACGGTGGTGAAGGTATCCTCCACAGTGTCATGCAGCAGCCCTGTTGCAACAGCGTTTACATCCATCTTGAGGTCTGTGAGTATCTTTGCCACCGCAAGGGGATGGGCAAGGTAGGGCTCTCCGGAGATACGGGTCTGCCCCTTGTGGACCTTTGCAGAGAATATATAGGCCTGTTTTATCAGGTCCAGATTGGCAGAGGGGTTGTAAGAGGCAACCCTCTCCAGTATGTCCTCTATTCTTACCATATAGTTCTAATTTACCTTAAAAACCGTCTGTTTGCAAATCCATTGTGGAAAAGTAGGGTGTGGAGGGGCAGGGATGCCCCTCCTGTGGCGAGAGGGCTTGATAAAGAGAGGAGGGGTTAAGACCTACTCACATATCCATATGTAGCCATCCTTGAGTTCTGTCCTGAATACCTTGATAGTTCCTGCCCCTTCATCAGCACCGTTAGAGAGTGTGCCGGTTGCAAGGTCTATACGCATGCTGTGGAGCGGGCATATAAGGGTGTTGCCAGAGAGCATGCCCTCTGATATTGGGCCTTCCCTGTGGGGACAACGGTTCTCCAGGGCGAAGAACCTGTCCCCTCTTGTCCTGAAGAGGGCTACCTCCCTGTCCTCAAGCTGCACCCTTATACCAGTCCCTGGTGGTATGGTATCTACAGGGCATATCCTGTGTCTTCCCATCTTAAGGCTAACCTCCATGGTTTACTGTAAGATAGTCTGCAGGATGGGTGGCAACGGAGTCTTCCCTCCAGGGGTCTCGCTCTATGGTGGACAGATAGTGGTCGAGCCTTTTGACAAGCTCGCTCTGTTCTTTCTCATCGAGCACCCTGGATTTAACTGTCTCCATGCCTATCCGTTCTATCCACTGGGATGTTCGTTCCCCGTAGAAGGCATCCTCTCTGTAGAACTGCACAAATGCCTTTACCACTTCCTCCACCTCATCCTCTTCTTTGGCAACGGTAAGAAGTTCTGCCACCTTTGTTCTCACCCCACCGTTACCTCCGCAGTATATCTCCCAGCCACCTTCTATTCCCACTATACCTGTATCCTTTATGGTGGCTTCTGCACAGTTTCTGGGACACCCTGTAACCCCAAGCTTGAGCTTTGCAGGTGTCCATATGCCTTCGAGCTCTCTTTCGAGCCTTATGCCGAGTTCCATGGATGGCTTGGTTGCGAACCTGCACCACCTTGAACCCACACAGGTCTTTACGGTCCTCAATGCCTTCCCGTAGGCATATCCAGATGGCATCCCCAGTGCCTGCCATACCTCTGGTAGACACTCCTTTTTGACACCCATAAGGGCTATCCTCTGCCCGCCTGTAAGTTTTATGTCTTTTATTCCGAACCTTTTTGCCACCTCCACTATACGCTCGAGTTCTTCTACGGTGGCAAGCCCTCCTCTTATCCTGGGGACCACTGAGAATGTGCCATCCTTCTGGATGTTTGCATGGAGCCTTTCGTTGCAGTGGCGTGAGTATATGTCGTCAACCGCCTTGTCAGGGAAGAACATCTTAACATAGTAGTTTATGGCAGGCCTGCATATATGACAGCCCTCCCCCTTCCAGTCCAGAATCTCCGTGACGCTATCTACAGACAGTAACCTCTTTTTCCAGATAGCCTCTTTGAGTTCCTTGTGGCTCATCTCGGTGCACTCGCACACAGGCATCTCGAGGGAAGATTGTCTGAAGGCCCCACCGAGCACCGTTGCAAGGAGCTCATCTATAAGCGGGCCACAACCACCACAGGATGTGCCTGCACGGGTATGTTTCGAGACCTCCTGGCGTGTGGTGAGCCCCTTCTCTGTTATGGCATCCACTATCATCTTTTTGGTTACACCGTTACATCCACACACTATGGTGTCGTCTGTCATGAGGGATGTTACGGACACACCCGAATGGCCTGCATTACCAAGGGAGGGGTTGTTGAAAAGTAGTGTGGATGGGTCTGCCTCAAGGGCTTTCCCATCCTGTATGAGCTTCATGAGGTATGGCCCTATGGAGGTGTCTCCAAAGAGCACCGCACCATGCAGGATGTTACCGCTTATTACAAGCTTTTTGTAGACATTTCTGGTTCTGTCCATGTATTCTATGGTGTCTGCCCCTGCAGAATCTATCCTGCCGACAGAGAACACATCCACCCCTTCGACCTTGAGTTTCGTTGCAACGGGTGGTTCAACATAGCTTTTAAGGCCCTGTCCTGTTATGTGGTAGGCGAGTATCTTTGCCTGCTCGAAAAGTGGGGCCACAAGCCCGTAGGTCTTTCCCCTCCACTGGCAGCACTCACCCACCGCATACACAGAGGGGTCTGTTATGGACTGCATGTAGTCGTTCACCACAACCCCCCTTCCACAGAAAAGCCTCATCTTCTTGGCAAGCTCTATGTTCGGCCCTATACCGCATGAGATGACCACCATCTGGCAGATAAGCTCCTTCGAGTCCTTGAACCTTACTCCCTCTACCCTCTCATCACCCACAATCTCCTCTGTGAGGGTGGAGAGGATAAACCCTATGCCCTCTTTTTCGAGTTCTTCTTTAAGAAGCCTGCCTGCCACCTCATCGAGCTGGAGGTTCATCAAGGTGGGCTGGTCATGAACCACCACCACATCGAGGCCCTGTTTTCTGAGCCCCTTTGCGGCCTCAAGCCCAAGTAGCCCACCACCTATGACCACGGCCCTCTTTGCCTTCCTGGCACCACGGAGTATGTGCTCACAGTCTGCTATGTCCCTGAAGGTGTAAACCCCCTTCTTGTCCGTTCCCTTTATGGGGGGGACGAAGGGGTTGGAGCCCGTTGCAAGTATAAGGAAGTTGTAGTCCTCCTGGGTGCCATCTTTTGCAACTACCTTTCGCCAGCCACGCTGAACATCCACCACCTCCTTGCCCAGGTGCAGCCTTATACCATTCTCCCTGTACCACTCAAGGGGGTGGAGCACTATCTCTTCGGGGTTCTTGTCTCCTGCAAGCACGGAAGAGAGCAGAATCCTGTTGTAGTTGGGGTAGGGCTCTTTGCCGAATATGGTTATGTCGAACATGTTAGGGGCTATCTGGATTATCTCCTCGATGGCCTTCATGCCTGCCATACCACAGCCCACCATTACCAGCTTTTTCTTCATGGGCAACAGTCAACCTCCTTCATTATGTTACTCCTGTTTTCTTCGAAGACATCCATTGTCCCGGAAAGTGCGATCAGATAAGAATGAAGATACACCACGGCGTGTCATCTACAGGATTGTAGATGCAATAGCTGTGCCAGGCTGAAAGATGGCCTGATGCCTGCCTTTCTGCACGGTATTTATGCAGTGGTGGTGGGCTGTGCCTACAAAACAGGCAGTGGGTCATGTATGCTGGTGGCCTATCTGCTCATGGATGCAAGGAACTCTTTGTTGGTCTTTGTGTGCTGCATCTTGTCGAGCAGGAACTCCATGCTCTCTATGGGGTTAAGTGGCTGGAGCACCTTTCTGAGTATCCAGATTCTATTGAGGTCTTCCTTGGGTAAAAGAAGTTCTTCTTTTCTCGTGCCGGATTTATTGAGGTCTATGGCAGGGAATATGCGTCTTTCTGCAAGCTTGCGGTCGAGCACGAGTTCCATGTTGCCTGTGCCCTTGAACTCTTCGAATATGACCTCGTCCATACGGCTGCCCGTTTCTATAAGGGCAGTGGCCATTATGGTGAGGCTTCCGCCTTCCTCGATGTTTCTGGCCGCACCGAAGAAGCGTTTCGGCTTATGAAGGGCGTTTGAGTCCACGCCACCGGAGAGCACCTTTCCGCTTGGGGGCACTATGGCATTGTATGCCCTTGCAAGGCGTGTAATGCTGTCAAGCAGTATTACCACATCGTGGTGGTGTTCCACAAGCCTTTTTGCCTTCTCGAGGACCATCTCTGCCACCTGGACATGGCGCTGTGCCGGTTCATCGAAGGTGGAGCTTACAACCTCTCCCCTGACAGAGCGTTCCATGTCTGTAACCTCTTCGGGTCTTTCGTCTATAAGTAGCACTATGAGTATGATTTCCGGGTGGTTCTTCTCTATGGAGTTGGCTATGTTCTGGAGTATGGTGGTCTTGCCTGCCCTTGGTGGTGATACTATAAGCCCCCTCTGCCCCTTGCCTATGGGGGTGAAAAGATCCATCACCCTCATTGACATGTCTCCACCAGTGGTCTCAAGCTTTATCCTCTCCTGTGGATACAGGGGGGTAAGGTTGTCGAAGAGTATCTTCTCTTTGGCAACCTCGGGGTCTTCGTAGTTGAGCTTTTCCACCTTGAGCAGGGCAAAGTACCTTTCGCCTTCCTTGGGTGGGCGTATCTGTCCCGAGATTATGTCGCCTGTTCTTAGGTTGAACTTTCTTATCTGAGATGGGGATACATATATATCGTCCGGGCCTGGCAGGTAGTTGTAGTCAGGAGCCCTGAGGAAGCCGAAGCCATCGGGCAGTATCTCCAGGACCCCCTCACCGGTTATGACCCCGTTCTGCTCGCTCTGGGCCTGGAGGATGGCAAATATGAGGTCCTGTTTACGCATCGAGGAGGCACCCTCGATGTTGTATTTCTTTGCAAGCGTGGTGAGCTCACTGATCTTCTTCTCTTTTAATTCCTTTAGGTTCATAGACTTCTCCCCTGATAATTTTGGTTTTTAAGGATTTTCAGGACAATCAAACTCGAAGATTTGTGGTTTGTATTCAACTTCTTTTCGTATGGTTTTAAGGATTTTTCTTCCTGCGGACTTCAGACCTTCCGGGATTGATATTTGTTCGTAAGATATGCTGGAATACTATGACAATCCATATTGAAGGGTATCTTCAGAATAGCACCATTCTTCATCCATGTCAACCCCTTTTTGTCCGAAATTTTTCTGCCACAGCCTTTTTAAGTTCTTCGAAGAGTCTTTTCACCTCTTGGGTGGTCTTCTCCATGGTGCCGGAGTTGTCTATGACAAAGTCTGCGTATCCGAGTTTTTCTTCCTGTGGCATCTGGGCACCGAGTCTCTGCCGTGCATCCTCTTCTGTAAGGGAGAACCTCTCCATGGCTCTTCTTATCTGCTGGTCTTCGGTGGCAGTAACCACCACGATTTTGTCCACCCTTTTGTGAAAACCTGCCTCTATGAGGAGGGCTGCATCCACCACTATTATGGCATCGGGTGAGCTCTTCTCTATGAGCCCTATCCTTCGCTCGATCTCCTCGAGTATGCGCGGATGTGTTATGGCATTGAGCCTTTCAAGTTTCTCCCTGTCCTTGAAGACTGTTCTGGCAAGCCCTTTCCTGTCTATGGAGCCGTCTTCAAGGAGTATGTCTCTACCGAACTCATCTACTATCTCCTGCCAGGCAGGGCTTCCTTTGCCTATAACCCCATGGCCTATTGAATCGGCATCTATTATGTATGCCCCGAGAGCTTTGAGCTTTGAGGCAACAGTGCTCTTTCCCGCTGCCATATTGCCTGTAAGCCCCACAACTATCGCCATAGGGATAACCTACTCCTTGAGCATCACCATGTTGAGCTGCCTGCCTGTGGTTTTCTCTTTTCTGTAGGAAAAGAAGCTGTCCACACTGCAGGCAGTGCATGTGTTTGTCATATCAACATCCTTTATGCCCTCTTTCTGGAGCTGCCAGCCGTTTACAGTCTTGAGATCTATAGAGCGGGCCTTATTGTCCATGCCAGGGGCTTTCTGGAAGGCAGTTCTGAAACCCTCCATGAGTGTGGCACTCACCCTGTAGCAGCATCCCCCTATGGCAGGCCCTATGGCGGCTATAAGCTCTCGGGGTTCTATGTTGTAGAGGGTTTTGAGCCTCCTTATGGTCAAGGGTACAACCTCCTTCAGTGTGCCCCGCCAGCCCGCATGCATTATAGCAGCCACCCTGCCATCTCTGTCAACCACTATTATGGGCACACAGTCTGCTGTGAGCACACAGAGGGCAATACCCCTTTTGTCTGTTATTATGGCGTCCGCACTGTATCTGCCCATACCACACATGGCACTGTCTCTGATGTGCACCATGTTGTTGCCATGGACCTGGTTACAGACCACGAGCCTGCTTCTGTCAATCCCCAGCCTCTCTGCTATTATAGAGAGGTTTTTCTCGATGTTCTCCCCTCTGTCGCCCACATGATGGCCCACATTCAGGGAGCCGAAGGGTGGGGGGCTCACCCCGCCGGTTCTGCCGAGGAAGGCGTGCAGGATGTTACCTGCCTTTGAGAGGTTTTCTGCCTCTACGAGTGTTATCTTCTCCATATTCTTCGAGCACCTCAATAAACCCGTTCATCTCTTCTGGATACTCTGCGCAGAACTCCATGTATCTTCCATCCTGTGGGTGTGGTATACCCAGGGTTCTGGCATGCAGCAGTTGTCCCCCCACAGAGGAGAGTGTTTCCTTTACCTTCTCTGGTAGCGAGGCAGGTGGTGTGCGTTTTCCATAGAGAGGGTCTCCCACTATGGGGTGGCCTGCAAGTTTCATGTGAACCCGTATCTGGTGGGTTCTGCCTGTAACGGGCCTTAGCTCAACGAGGGTGAACCAGCCAAGCCGCCTTATGACACGAAAGTGTGTCGTTGCCCTTCGTGCCTTTGTGGTGCGTGGGGAGATCTTCTTTCTATCCCTTATGTCTCTACCCAGTGGTCTGTCTATTGTGCCTTCCTCTTCTTTCAGGATACCCCATACGATGGCATGGTATATCTTGAGCGGCCTGTGGGCCTTGAAGGCATCAGCAAGCCTTCTGTAGGCCCTGTCTGTCTTTGCCACCACCATGACCCCTGAGGTATCCTTGTCGAGTCTGTGCACTATCCCTGGCCTCAGCGTGCCGCCTTCTTTCGATAGCTCTGTGCGATACAGAAGTGCATTGACGAGGGTGCCACAGGTTCTGCCTGCCCCGGGGTGGACAGTAAGCCCACGGGGCTTGTTTACCACTACGATGTGGTCGTCCTCGTAGAGTATGTCCACCCCTATGGGCTGTGGGATGGCAATGGGCTCTGGTCTTTCAGGCACATGTATGGTTATGGTCTCCCCTGGCCTTACCCTGTGGGCACCCTTTGTGGGCTTGCCATCTACGAGCACAAGCCCCTCTTCTATAAGCTCCTTCAGATAGGTTCTGCTCAGCTCTGGCAGTAGATGGCGAAGGTAGAGGTCAAGCCTTCTTGCAGAGTCCTCTTCTTTTACGGTAAAGCTGTAGTCTTTTCCCATTGGAAAGAAACCGTGGCTGTGGCCAGGCCTACCAGATTCTCGACTCTATGTTGCCGCTTTTCTTGATTAGGATGTCCACCAATGCACGGTTGTAGAAGTTGGTTCGGGCTGCAAGCTCGGGATCAACTCTACTATTGTAGAGTCTTTCTCCTTCTCTTATCTCTTCTTCGAGGAGGTCGAACACATTGTCGTTTCTTATGCCCTCTTCTATCTTCTCCTTATTGTAGAGCACAATATCGTATACTATGGTTCTTGCAAGCCTTGCAGCCGCCTCTGGTGTGGTTATGGGTTTCATCTTGCCTCCCCTGTCTCAAGCTCTTTTACCAGTATTTCCGCGCTCATCTCGGCATTCTCTCTTACCAGTTGCTCCACCATGTCCGCATTACGCTCTTCGAATGCCCTTATGATTTCAGCATGCTGTTTGAGAGAGTTCTGCATCCTTCCGTGCACAGAAAGGGCTGCAATCCTCATCCTTTCGAACTGCTGGACCACCTGATGGGCGAGCTGGCAGAGTTTCTCATTGCCACACGCCCTGAGGAAGGTCTCGTGGAACTGGTTGTCGAGCCTGTAGAACCCTTTTATGTCGTTCCTGGCCACACACCTTTTCATGTGCTCATTGAGGCTCTTGAGCTTCCTTATATCCCTTTCGCTGAATTTGGCGCATGCAAGCCTTGCAGCATACCCCTCAAGAAGGCTCTTTATGGCGTAGAACTCCTTCACATCCTTCGCTGTTATGGGGCTTACGACGGCACCCTTACGGGGAATGACGGTTATGAAGCCCTCGGACTCGAGTTGACGGAAGGCCTCCCTTATGGGAGTTCTGCTTATACCAAGGCTACGGGCTATCTCTGGCTCCGGAACCCTTTCGCCCGGCTTGAGCCTGCCACTTGTTATGGAGTCCTTTATGAACTCCACTATCCTCTCCCTGAGCGTGAGAGGCTTTTCAAGGGAAGAATCGAGGAGTTTAATCTTTTCCATAGTCTTAAATATACTGTATACAATAGAAAAAATCAAGTAATTGATGCGTTCTGCAACAGTATCCTTGCAAACAGAGGGTGTAAGTTCTATAATAGAACCTTTATCTCTGGCATACAGACTTTTTAAAAAGGAGGAGCTTTGAAGGTGAACGATACATTCCTGAGGGCCTGCAGACGAGAGCCCGTAGACTACACCCCTGTGTGGCTCATGCGTCAGGCAGGCAGATACATGGAAGAATACATGGAGATAAGGAGGCGTTATTCCTTCCTCGAGATGTGCAGAACCCCTGAGATAGCCTGCAAGGTTACACTGCAACCTGTCGAGAGGTTCGAGCTCGATGCTGCCATAATATTTGCCGATATACTTCTACCCCTTGAGGGCATGGGCATAAGGCTCGAGTTTGCAAAGAACGAGGGGCCTGTAATCCTGAACCCTGTAAGGGAAGAGAAGGATGTGAACTCTCTTCGCATAATAGAGCCCAGGGAGGATGTTCCATATCTGCTTGAGGCCATAAGGCTCGTCAAGAAGGAGCTTTCGGGCAGGATTCCCCTCATAGGGTTTTCTGCTGCCCCCTTTACACTTGCAAGTTACATAATAGAGGGTGGGGGGTCGAAGAACTATCTCCATGCAAAGAGGCTCATGTACACAGAATCTGGCCTCTGGTGCAGGCTCATGGAGAGTATAACCTCGACCCTTACAACCTATGTGAATGCCCAGATAGACGCAGGTGCGGATGCCATACAGATATTCGACAGCTGGGCAGGGGCATTGAGCCCCCAGGACTATGCAAGCTATGTTCAGCCCCACACCACAAGGCTCATAGAGAACATAAGCGGCAGGGTGCCTGTCATAAACTTTTCCACCGGCACTTCTGCCTACATAGAGACCATAAGCCAGTGCGGGGGAGATGTGGTTGGTGTGGACTGGCGGATAAGACTCGATGTGGCATGGGAGAGGATAGACCACCACAGGGCCATCCAGGGCAATCTTGACCCCACAGTGCTCTTTGCAACCCCTGAGGAAATCAAAAGACAGGTTGAGACCATCCTCCATATGGCAGGTGGTAGAGCCGGCCACATATTCAACCTCGGGCACGGCATAATCGTTGGAACCCCGGTGGATAATGTTAGAGCCCTTGTGGACTATGTCCATGAGCTGAGCTCACAGAGGAGATGATGGGCAATAAGGCGGTCCTTATACTCGCCTTCGGTGGGCCCCGCTCCCTCGATGAGGTCGAGCCCTTCATAAAAAAGGTCTTCAGGGGAAGAGAGGTGCCAGAGGCCCTGATAGAAGGGGCAAGAAAGAGGTATGCCGCAATAGGCGGTGGCTCCCCACTTGGTGCCATAACGGCGAAGCAGGCAGAGCTCATGGAAGAGGGGCTGAAGAAGAGGGGTGAGGATGTAAGGGTATACACCGCGATGCTCAACTGGTACCCCTCCATAGAGGAGACCATCGAGAGGATTGCCCGGAGCGGTATAGAGAGAGTATACGCCCTGGTCATGTCCTCCCATACCTCGCCAGTTGCAACGGGTGGATACAGGATGGCCGTGGAGGAGGCCATAAGAAGGCTCGATACAGCCATGGATGTAGTATTCGTTGAGTGCTGGCACACACACCCGCTCTACATAGAGGCAATGAAGGAGAAGATAGAAGACGCCCTCGATGGCGTATCGGAGGATGAAAAGACCCTTCTTGTATTCACGGCCCACAGCCTTCCGGAAGAGGTTGCAAAGGGAGACCCCTATGTGAGAAGACTCAGGGAGACTGTGGAGGCACTTTCTTCGAGGATGAGGCTGCCTCCTGCAAGGCTTGCGTTCCAGAGCAGGGGGCAACGGGGCAGATGGCTTGGCCCCCAGGCAGAAGAGGTCATAGAGGAGGCGGCAGGGGAGGGGATAGAGCGGGTGTGTCTTGTGCCCCTGGGGTTTGTGGCAGACCATCTGGAGACCCTGTACGATATAGATATAGCACTGAAAGGGCTTGCAGAGTCCCTGGGGATGAGGTTCGTGAGGGCGGCCTCGCTCAATACATCCGATAGGTTCATCGAGGCGGTTGTGGATGTAATATGGAGAAAGATAAGAATATCCTCATAGTAGGCGGTGGCATAGCAGGGCTTTCCACGGCATATTATCTTAAAAAGGGGCTCGATGAAAGGGCTAAGGGGTCCTGCACCATAACACTGGTTGAGAAGGGCTCAAGGCTTGGTGGCAATATTGTAACCGAAAGGCTCGATGGTTTCCTCGTAGAGGGTGGGCCAGACTGTTTCCTCAGCGAGAAGCCCTGGGCACTGGCACTCTGTAGAGAGCTCGGCCTTTCAGAGGAACTACTGCCCACGAAGAAGCCATCTGGCACCACCTATGTGTTTTCAGAAGGTAGCCTCCATCCCCTGCCCGAGGGCATAATCCTCATGGTTCCAACCAGAATACTTCCACTTCTGAGTGATACACTCATCTCCTGGAGGGGCAAGCTCCGTATGGCCATGGAGCCCTTCATTCCAAGAAGAAGAGGGGCAGGCGATGAAAGCCTTGCAGACTTTGTGAGAAGAAGGCTTGGCGAGGAAGTGCTCCAGAAGATAGCACAGCCCCTTGTTGCAGGCATACACGCAGGAGACCCTGAAACGATGAGTGTGAGGGCAAGTTTTCCCAAGTTCGTCGAGATGGAGGAACAATACGGTAGCCTGGTGCGGGGTATGCTCTACAGGATGAGGGCCTTGAGGGGTATGGCAAAAAAGGGTGGTGAAGAGCGGCTTACGATGTTCTTAAGCCTCAAGAGCGGTATGCAGCTACTTGTGGATACCCTTGCAGAAAGGATAAAGGATGGGGTTACAATCCTCAAGGACAGGGGTATGAAGAGGATAGAGAGACCGGGCAACCATTATATGGCCGAGACAGACAGGGAAGAGACAATCAGGGCAGATGCCCTCGTGGTGGCAACACCGGCCTATGTTGCGGCCTCACTCGTTGAGGCACTCGATAGAGAGCTTTCCAGCCTTCTGCTTACCATACCCTATGTCTCCACAGCCACAGTATCCCTGGGTTATGAGAGGGAAGGGCTATCCCATCCAATGGATGGGTTTGGCTTTGTGGTGCCAGAGGTGGAGGGAAGGGCAATCATGGCGGCCACATGGACATCCTCGAAGTGGGAGGCAAGGGCCCCCGAGGGCAGGGCCCTTATAAGGTGCTTCGTCGGTGGGGCAAAGAGGGGAGAACTGGTATCGATGGATGATGGCCAGCTTGCAGGGCTTGTCAAAAAGGACCTCAGGGATATTATGGGTATCCAGACCCCACCCCTCTTTGTCAGGATATACCGCTGGCACAGGGCGATGCCACAGTATACCATAGGCCATATGGAACGGGTGAAGGGTATAGAAGAGCTGTGTGAAAGACACAGTGGACTCTTCCTTACAGGCAGTGCCTACCACGGGATAGGTATAAGCGATACGGTAAGAGAGGCAGAGACCACGGCAGAGAGGGTTGTTACAACCCTTTTTGGATAAAGAAGAGTCTATGGGAACAGGGTTATATGAACGGGCCCTTCCTGTGGCACTCTATGCATATGTCCCGCTCGAAGTCCATCCTGGCAAAGAAAGGTTTGTTGCTGCCATGTGGATAATGGCATGTAACACAGGTTATTATGCCCCCCTCGAGGGTTGGTAGATTCCTGGGTACCACGGTGCTGGGAGTGCTGGCACTTATCCCCACGGGATGAGAGACACTCTGGTTATGACACTCCACGCATACATCTATCTGGGTTGTCTTTGGCGGCAGGAACCCATCACCGTGCGTCTTGTCATCAGCGCTCGCCTTCAGTGTTACTGTTATTCTTGCTGGTCTGTCGGTCCTTACAAGCAGGAAGGGAATCCCGTTTATGCTTGTAACCTCTGCCTTCTCTATGGAAGGAAAACCCCGTGTTATGGATGATGTCCCCTGTGGAGAATAGCGTGGCTCTCTTGTGTCGAGCAAGAGGTCTGAAGACCTTATCATGTTGCCAAACACATCTTTCAGTATTATACGATAATGGTAGCGCCTGCCCTGTTTGAGACCCCTTAGAGTAACCCGGTGCTCCCTGGAGTAGGCGTACTCCCAGGGGGTTACATTTATGTAATCTCTGGTCTCACCGTATTCCACCGCAGCCCTGGTGAACTCGTTGGTCAGCCAGCTTATGGTTGCCGTTGAGAATATACCGTGTCTTACCTCTTCCACTTTTATGTTCTGTATCGAGAGTGTTGAAGGGGACTCGGTCTCAAGTGGTGTTATCCCTTCAGGCTCGAGGGTTAGTTTCACAGGGGCAGACCTGCGAGAGGTTTTGTCCCATGCAATCACCTTTATGGTGTATCTCTTGTTCCTCTCGGCAATATCACCAAGTGGTACGAGTGCCTCGGTCGTGTATTCTTTCGAGATGGCCTGCTCCAGGAGCCTGGAGTCCCAGTTCTTCTGCTCTATTATATGACATGTTGCACACTTCTCATCTGTTACAACACTGTGTCTGTATTTTACGGTTATGGCATTACGGTGTACATCCTGATGGCAGGAGACACAGGTGCCGGGTTCTGTGGCCGTGCCAGGGGCTGGTGGCAAGAAGAGAAGGGTGGCGATTATCAGTAAAAGGGTGTAAAGCAGGGGGAAGGCCCTGATGGAGCCTCTCATGGTGTAGGGCATCTTCTCTACCATTGCTGGTATGGCCTGGTATGTGGGCGCAAGCCCGAATCCCCCCTGGCAGATAAGCTCTTCCAGGGCACAGTCCTTCGAGTATTCCACCACAATGGTCCTTCCGCAGAGGCCGGGCCATTCATGGTGTAGTCTTTCAAGAAAGGAGACAAGCCTCTTTCTTTCCGCCACAGCTACCACAGTGGTATCATAATCTGCAATATTTTCAAGGGCAGCTTCTGTATCAGCATGTTCAACCGTGTGGCCCTGTTTTGACAGTATCTCTTCCAGGTGTTCGGGGCTTGAAGAGTCATCTGTTACAATAAGTATACGCACTGCACCCTCCTTTCTGGTATAGGTTTCTCCATATTCGGTTTTACGGCAAGATGACAGCATACACAGATGAATTTTAGGACCTCAGTCTCCAAGGTCTTCGAGGGTCTTTCTATATACATCAAGGTCTTTATCTGTAAACAGGACGAACCTCACAAGCTCGAACCAGTCTTCTTCTTTTATGAAGTCCATTACGGTCTCGAGGGCTATGCGGGATGCCTCTTCTATGGGGTATCCATAGGCACCTGTGCTCAGGGATGGAAAGGCTATGGATTTGCACTCCTTCTCTTTTGCCACCTCAAGGCTGCGCCTGTAGGCACTCCTGAGAAGCTCTGGTTCACCACTGTTGCCACCCCTGTAGACAGGCCCCACAGCATGGATTACATGTTTTGCCCCGAGCCTTCCCCCACCTGTTGCAACGGCATTGCCTGTGGGGCATCCACCAATCTTTCGGCACTCTTCCATTATCGATGGTCCCCCTCGTCTGTGGATGGCACCATCCACCCCGCCACCACCTGCAAGTCTCGAGTTGGCGGCATTGACGATGGCATCCACACTTTCCTCTGTTATGTCTCCCCTGGTAAGGGAGAGGGTTGTCTTCCCTATCTTCATTTCCATGATATATATTTTAGCCCAATAATCTGATTAGACAACCCTTACTCAATATCGGCGGTGATGGTGTCGAGCTTTAGTAAAACTCTGCTTGACACAACTGATTGTTCTGCAATACTCTAAAAAAGAGGGCTATTTGCATAAAGGGGGGATGGGTGATGGTGCATAGACTGAATGTGAGGGCGCTGGCACTCTCCATAGGGCTATGCTGGGGTGGTGCCATGTTGTTTGTAGGGTGGACAGCCACAGCCGGATGGGGAGTTGAGTTTGTAAGGGTGATGGGTTCTGTATACATAGGGTTCACCCCTTCCTTCACAGGTGCCCTTGTGGGGGGTATGTGGGGATTCGTGGATGGCATGCTGGCAGGCCTCATCGTGGCGGTGCTGTATAACCTGTTTGCAAGAAAGCTGTGAGGTAACAACGGTTTGACCTCAGGGTACAGAGGGCATAATCTATATTGTGAGGGTAAAACAAATTTTAAAAGAAGGAGGTACATATCATGTCATTCTGGGACAAGGTTACAGAAGAGCTCAAAAGGGCGGCGCAGGGTGGCTGGGAGGCCGTAAGGGGTGGTGCGAAGCTTGCCGTGGAAAAGAGCGAGGAGATGGCAAAGATAGGAAAACTGCGCTACCGTATATACACAAACCACAAACAGGCCGAAAAGCTCTTTAACGAGCTCGGTGGTATGGTATACGAGACGGCAAAACCACCCTATGAAAACCCCCTTTCAAGGCCAGAGATTACCAGGCTTGTGGAAGAGATACGAAAGATAGAGGATGAGATAGCCCAGCTTGAAGAAGAGATAGAGAATATCCGCAAAGGTGGTGTGGAGGAGAAAGAGACTGAGGAGCCAGAGAAGGCAGCCCCCGAAGGGGCTGAACACGCCGTGGCACCAGAAGAGCCTCAAAAGGAGGCACCACAGGAGCCTGGAAAAGAAGAGCCCCCCAGGACAGAACCCGAAAAGAAGGATCCCCCTGCATAACCACCTCTGCAAGGAGTGGATACCTTAAGATACAGGGTTGTATTCAAGTATATAGGAGGAGTACTTCTTGTAACAAGCGGGGCCTATCTGTTCTCTTCCGTGGTCTCTATTCTTGCAGGAGAAGACTTTATCCTCCATTTTCTGGGTCTATCGCTTGCCACATTCCTCTGTGGATGGTATTTGAGAAAGGGTGTGCCTGAAAGGGCCATAGAACGGGTGGAGGTTGGCGCGGTAGCAGCCCTGTCCTTTCTGGTTGTAAGTTTTCTGTCCGCACTGCCTTTTGTCCTCATAACAGGTCTTTCTCCGCTCGATGCCTGGTTCGAGGCCATGAGCGGGGTTACCACAACAGGGTTCAGCCTGCTTACACCAGAGAATCTTCCACGAACCATGCTGTTTTTTCGTTCCCTCCTGCAGTGGTTTGGTGGCCTCGGGTTCATTGCACTGACGGTAACACTCCTCATGGTCTCGGGCAGACCTGCCGTGGTTATGCTCAAAGAGGATGTGCAGGAAGGAAAGCTTGTCCCCAGGATAACGGCACACATGCGTATAGTCTTTGTAACCTACCTTATATTTACTATCGCAGCCACCACGGCCTTGTGGCTTGCAGGGCTCGATATAGTCAAGAGTGTATGCTACGCCCTCTCTGGCATATCCACGGGAGGTTTCACCCCGGAGACCCCTTCAGGAGACATGCTGCAGAGAAGGGCAGTGTCTGTAATAGTCTTATTTGTAATGCTCTCAGGGGCTGTGAACTTTGTGGTCTACTACAGGATATGGAAGGAAAGGGGTGAGGGCAGCTCTGTGGCAAATATCCTCAGGGACAATCTACAGCCCCTTGTGCTTCTTTCTCTTGTAGTCCCCTTGTTTCTGCTCTTTGCCCTATCGCTGCCAGATGGCTGGACCATACTCGATGCCCTCTTTATAACCTTTTCCGCACAGACAACCACAGGGTTCTATGTGCATCCTCTTGTCGGGCTTGGGCCCCATCTTATGAGTCTTCTCGTGGTCTCCATGTTCATAGGTGGATGCATGGGATCCACAGCAGGTGGAATAAAGATATACAGGGTCATGGAGTCTGCAAGGTTTATAAACAGCTATCTTGTCTCGAGGCTCTATCCCAGAGAAAAGGTGCTCCCACATCACAGAAGGATGACCCATGAGGGAAGGGAAGACCCTGTGGGTCTATTTTCTCTTATACTGATATATGTTATAGTAATAACATTTGCCACCATATATCTCATATGGCGTGGCTATGGGCCACTCGAAAGTCTTTTCGATGTTACATCTGCTGTATCCACAGTGGGACTGACAAGCGGCCTTGTATCACCGGATATGGGATGGGATGTCAAGTTTCTCTTTATAGGCCTCATGTGGGCAGGCAGGCTCGAGTTTATACCCATCGTTTTATGGCTGTACGCCACCATAAAGGCTACGGAGTAGTATTAAAGATGAGGATAATACTTACAGGTGGAGGAGAGTTGGGAAGGCTGGTTATAGAGAGCCTTGTCGAGATGGGCCACGATGTTACAGTTATAGACCATAGAGAGGATGTATGCTCTTATCTTGCCGACCAGTATGATGTGATGGTTCTCTGTGGTGATGTTACAAGACCTGATGTGCTGGAGCGTGGTGGCATAGAGAAGGCAGACCTTGTCATAGCCCTTACAGAAGATGACAGGCAGAACCTTATAACAGCTCTTGTTGCAAAGGAGTACGGGGTTGAAAGGGTCATGGTAAAGCTCGATGATCCGGGTTTCAACATAGTGTGCCACAAGCTGGGTATAGAGGAAATCATAAGCCCCAGGGTTGCAACGGCCCGTCTCATAGCCAGCATGGTGAGGAGACACCATGCCCTTGAGATGTCCACACTGGTGGGCGGAACCATAAGGGTGTTTACCGCCATCATAAGAAAACCTGAACACATAGGCAGGCACATAGCGGAGCTCGAGCTCCCCGATGATGCCCTGCCTGTGGTTGTGGAAAGGAGGGGGGAGTTCTTCATAGCAAAGCCAGAGATGAAACTGCTCGAAGGAGACCATCTCGATATAATCTGTGAGGAGAACACCCTCGACATACTTTCCAATATATTCAGCAAATAAGCCTTAAAGAGGTGTGGTGTGGAGGAACTGCCACTTTTAAGAGACATGGTCATACTCATGGGTGTATCTGTGCTCATGAGTATTGTGCTCACAAGGGTTGGCATACCCACGGTTGTGGGTTTCTTTCTTACAGGCGTCATCATAGGGCCCTATGGGCTGGGCTTCGTTACAGAGACCGATACGGTAAAGACCCTTGCCGAGGTGGGCATAGTGTTGCTGCTCTTCACGATAGGGCTTGAGTTCTCTGTAAAGAGGGTGCTAAGCATGGGTAGAGAGGCGATAATAGGCGGCGTATTGCAGCTTGCCGTTACCATCTTTTTTGTATGGGTGGCTGCAACACTGTGGGGCATGCCATCCCATGTGGCACTGGCGCTGGGTTTTATAATCTCCCTGTCGTCTTCTGCGATAGTGTTGAAGCTCCTTGTTGACAGGATGGAGATACACTCGTCTCACGGCACCGTGGCAGTGGGCATACTGCTCTTTCAGGACATATCCATGGTGCTCATGGTCATGGTTCTGCAGAATCTTGGTGAAGGTGGTGGCTCCATCGAGATGTTCACCCTTGCATGGGAGATGGCAGCTGCCCTGGGCATAATGGTGGCAATAGTGGTTACAGTTGCCTACCTTGCCCCAAGGCTCTTTCACGAGGTGGTAAAACTCAGAAACAGGGAGGTGTTCATACTCACCGTGGTGCTCGTCTGCCTCGGCACCGCGTGGCTTGCCTCTCTTGCAGGGCTCTCGCTTGCCATAGGCGCGTTCATAGCAGGGCTTGTCATATCGGAGTCAGAATACTCCAACCAGATAGTGGCTGAGATACTGCCCTTCAGGGATACCTTCGGTTCACTGTTTTTCGTATCCATCGGGATGCTCGTAGAGCTCGATTACTTCATGAAGCATGCGGGCATGATACTGCCCATTACAGCAGGGGTGATGCTCCTTAAGGCCCTTATAATAGCCGCCATAGGCCAGCTTCTGAGATACCCACTCAGGCTTTCCATAATAACGGGGCTTCATCTTTCACAGATAGGGGAGTTCTCGTTCATACTCATAAAGATGGCAGAAGAGTTCAACTTCTTTGGGCACGATCTATATCAGACCATCTTGACTGTTTCTGTCATGACCATGGCACTCACCCCTGTTATGTTCGCCACGGCCTCGAAGGCGGCCATGTGGATGGGGTATTCCATAGGAAGGCGTTCTCTCAGGGCCACATCTGTTGCAAGGCCAGCTGTGGAGGAGCATGTTATAATAGTGGGCTATGGGCTCAACGGGCAGAACCTTGCAAGGGTGCTGAAGGAGACAGCCATAGAGCACCTGGTACTGGACATAAACATGGACAGGGTAAGGCGTGCCAGAAAGGAGGGACACAGGGCATACTTCGGGGATTCCAGTTATCCCGAGGTTCTCAAAAGGATGGGCATAGAAAGGGCGCGCATCATAGTGCTCGCCATAACAGACCCTGTTGCAACCCGCAGAACCCTCAAGAGCGCAAGGGAGCTCAACCCCTCGATAAGGATAATCGTGCGCACAAGGTATGTGAACGAGGTGGAAGAACTCTACTCACTCGGTGCTGACGAGGTCATAGCAGAGGAGTTCGAGACCTCGGTGGAGATATTCGCAAGGGTGCTCAAGGAATACAGGGTGCCGGGCAATATTATCCAGACACAGATAGAACTCGTAAGGGAGAGGGGCTATGCCATGCTGCGCACCCCCTCCATCTATGCCGAGCGCCTTGCCCAGCTCACCTCCATCCTTGAGACCAGTGTTATGGACACCTTTCTTGTGGAGGAGAGTTCGGCCCTAAGGGGTAAGACCATCGGTGAGCTGGATATACGCACAAAGACAGGTGGTGCAGCTGTTATAGCCGTCATAAGAGGGGGAAAGCCCCATACAAACCCACCGAAGAGTTTCACACTCAGGGAAGGAGACCTCCTCGTTGTGGTGGGAAGCCATGCAGAGCTCTCTGCGGCCATGAAGATACTCAGCGAAGGAGGCTGAAGATAGAGGCCCCTAATGGAAGGATACAGGAAAAATGCATCTGCCAGGATGGGCACGGGCTGGCAGGGGGCTGTTGTGTTTGATGCTCCTTGCCTCTGTGGTACGCCCTGAACATGTGGAAGCCTATGTATACATAAGGTTGTTCTGAAAAGGAGGAGGGTTAAGAGTTGAAAGAAAAGGAAAGAAAGATACCATGGGGAGTGATAGTCTTTACAGCAGGCTTTGTCGTTGTTCTTACGCTACTCTACAGGCTTACAGAGCACGGCAGACAGGAGGTAGACCATATAGCCCACGGGCTTGCAGAGGGGTATATAAAGGAGTATCCTGTCAAGCCACCTCCAGAGGGGCTCACCATGGAGGAAGCCATGGCCGTGCAGAAGGAGTTCATCCAGCAGATAGGCAGGGCCTATGGGCAGGCGGTGGGCTACAAGGTGGGGCTTACAAACCCCACAGTCCAGAAGCGGTTTGGCATCAGAGAGCCTGTGAGAGGGCTTATACTCGAAAGGATGCTGCGCCATTCACCGGCTACGGTGCCACTGGGGTTCGGCACAAGGCTCATGCTCGAAGGAGACCTCATGGTGGAGATAAAAGACGAGTCCGTGAACAGGGCAACCACCATCGAAGAGGCATTGAGGGGTATATCGCGGGTCATACCATTCATGGAGCTGCCCGACCTCGTCTACGAAGAGGGCACAACACTCGATGCCCCGCTTGTGGTGGCAATAAATGTGGGGACAAGACTCGGCATCATAGGCGAGCCCATAGAGGTGAAGCCAACCCGGGAGTGGCTCGAAAGGCTTGCATCCTTCAGGGTGGAGCTATACGACCAGGATGGCAACAGGATTGCCGAGGGCACTGGCGCCAGTGTTCTGGAACATCCCCTCAATGTTATAATATGGCTTTCAGAGTCTCTCAAGAGACAGGGAAAGAAGCTCAAAAGGGGAGACATAGTGTCTGTCGGAAGCCTCACCCCGCTTCTGCCCCTAAAGAAGAAGGGCACCATGAGGGCTGTCTATAGAGGGTTATCACCAGAGGGCGATGTGGAGCTTACCGTAACCTTCGATTAGACCTCCACAACGGTTATCTCCTCTAACATGCCCAGCACACCATGTGCCATGGTTATGTAGCCTATATCCTGTGGGTCTCTTCCAAGAAGCTCTGTGCCGTAGGAGTCCATGGCAACAGGGTCAGAACCAATGGCTATAATGCCGGGTGATATTTGTGCACCACCAAGGTGGCTGTCGCGCATACCCCTCATTGCGTAGAGTATTGTAAGATCAGGTGAGCGGTAGTTGTTAAGATCAAATATGGACTCATCTATCCTCGTGTGGAATGCAGATTTCTTCCAGTATCCACCCATCCTGTAATGAGCGGGTGGCACAAAGCCCATCATGTTCTTCATGGTAAGGGTTACACCTGCAAGTGTGTGTGCCTTGAGCACCGGGGCCGATACTATGTAGTAGTCCAGCGCTATGGTGGGCAGGTAGAACTCCTTCCAGCGTGTAAGATATGGCATCGAGAGCTTCGTAAGGGGTTCTTCGTTGAGGTCCACAAGCCCGACCCCCTTTCTCTCTGCCATGAGATTGTAGCCCAGGTGTTTGAACACCTGGTGGGTGGATAGCTCTGCAGAGCCGGTGCCCTCTGCAACGGTTATCTTGAACCCTTCCCATCTTTCCCTGAAACACTCTATTATGGCCTCTACGAAATCGACCGGGGTGGTTACAGGCGGGGCTATGGCATCCACAAGGTTGGGTTTTATGAGTATGTCCTTATCAGGTGGCTTAAGGGCTATCCTGTCGAGAAGCCCTGAAATGGTCTCTTTTATATCCCTATCTGCCACATCTTTTGTGATGTATACCATGCCCCCTCTCATGGAGTTTAGGTTAACCCCTGTGGAGGTCTTCTGTCAAGCCCCTTAAAAAGGGGTTTTATTTGCCCCTCGTCTGAGATAAAATAGAGCATAAAAACAGAAGGAGTCAACCCACTGTGCAGACACCACAGCCCTACCTTATATCCTATAATCTTACAAAGAGGTGTAACCTCAAATGCAGGCACTGTTATCTCGATGCAGGTGAGCTCGAGGGCAGAACCGATATGTCCACTGCCCAGGTGCTCTCTGTCATAGACTCCATTGCAGAGCTGAACCCCTCTGCCATGCTCATACTTACAGGGGGCGAGCCCCTTCTGCGGGAGGACATATTCCACATAGTAAGGCATGCATCCACGAGGGGCTTTACGGTGTTCGTTGGCACCAATGGAACAGGGCTTACAGGTAGCACCGTAAGAAGACTTAAAGAGAGCGGGGCAAAGGGGGTGGGGATAAGCCTCGATTCTGTAAGGGAAGAGGTGCACGATGAGTTCAGAGGACTCAAAGGTGCGTGGCGTGAGACCATAAGAGCGATGGATGTGTTGAAACAAGAGGGGATGCCCTTCCAGGTGCAGTTCAGTGTTACAAGAGAGAACAAGGATGAGCTCAGGGATATGCTCGCACTCGCACTTCGTAAGGGGGCTACCGCCCTTAACATATTCTTTCTTGTATGCACAGGCAGGGGAGAAAAATCCACAGACTTGAGCCCCCAGGAGTACGAGGCTGTCATCACAGAGATTGCAGAGCTCTCGAGAGACCACGAGGATAGAATAATGGTAAGGTCCCGCTGTGCCCCTCACATATTCAGGGTTGCCGATAGAATAAACCCATCTCTTCTGAAGGGGCTTACCAGCGGCTGCATCGCTGCCAAGGGCTACATGAGGATAACACCCGATGGTTATGTAACACCCTGTCCATACATACCGGAGGATGGCTCCAGGGATATGAACATAAAGAACAGAAGCCTTAAGGATATATGGTATGAAAACCCCCTCTTCAAGTCCATGAGGACACCAGAACTCGGTGGCAAGTGTGGTAGTTGCGAGTACAATGAGCTCTGTGGTGGATGCAGGGCAAGGGCCCTTGCACTCAGGGGCGATATGATGGAAGAAGACCCCATGTGTGGTTACACCCCTGGAGAGGCCCGCCCAGAGAGGGTCAAGCCCAGATGGAGAGAGGATGCCCTCGAGAGACTACATCGCATACCATTCTTTATAAGGCCCATGATAAAGGACGGCATAGAACGGTATGCAAGGATGAAGGGCATAAGAGAGATAACCCCGGAACTCCTTTCGGAACTTAAGAGGAAGTTCAGGAGATAGAGGCCGTGTCTGAGCTGAGGTTGAACCCTGTTACAAGAGAATGGGTCATAATAGCAAAGGAGCGGGCAAGAAGGCCCGAGGAGTTTACAAGAAGCTATACCCCCGGGGCAGGCTCTCTACAGGCATACCTTAAGGGGTGCCCCTTCTGCCCAGGCAACGAGGAGATGACCCCGCCAGAGAAGTTTCGGCTCGAAGAAGAGGGAAAGTGGCTCTTAAGGGTTGTGCCCAACAAGTATGCCGCCCTGAGTAACGAGGGCGAGAAGGTAAGAAGAAGAGACGGTGTTAAGCACATAATGACAGGGGTTGGTAGATGCGAGGTCATAGTGGAAAGCCCGCTGCACAATACAAGCCCTGCACATCTGCCACTCGAACATGTGGAGAATATAATAAGGGTATACAGGGGGCGCTTCCTCGATGCCTACAGGGACCCCAGGGTTGAGCATGTCATAATATTCCGCAACCATGGGGAGAGCGCAGGCACATCCTTAAGACACCCCCACTCACAGCTCATAGCCACCCCTGTGGTTCCCGTGCAATTTCGTGATAGGGTTAGTGCGAGCATGCATTACTTCGACGATACCGGAAACTGCCTTCTCTGTGATATTATAGAGACAGAGCTTAACGACAGGGCAAGAATAATATTCGAGACAAAGTGCTTCGTAACCTTCATTCCCCATGCAGCCCTTTCACCCTTCCATACATGGATATTCCCCAGGCGCCATTGCGCCTCCTTCTCTGGCATAACCGATGAGGAGATAGGGGAGCTTGCCCTGCATCTGAAGACCATTCTGGCGAAGCTCTATGCAGGGTTGAATGACCCTGACTACAACTATGTGATACGCTCGAGCAGGCCCATGGACATGGAGAACGAATACTGCCACTGGTATGTGAGCCTTGTGCCCCGGCTCACACACACGGCAGGCTTTGAGCTCGGCACAGGGATGTACATAAACATAAGTGTGCCAGAAGAGAGTGCCGAGTTTCTGAAGACAGTGGAGGTAGAGCCTTAGTGTGAGGCAGCCCAACCCCATACCAACGGTGGACATAATAATAGAGCTCGAAGATGGCGGTATAGTGCTCGTTGAAAGAGGCAATCTGCCCTACGGGTGGGCCATACCAGGTGGTTTTGTGGACACAGGTGAGACCCTCGAAGAGTGTGCAAGAAGAGAGGCCCTTGAGGAGACCGGCCTTCGGGTGGAGCTTGTCTGCCAGATGCACGCCTACTCGGACCCACAGAGAGACCCCAGGTTTCATACCATAAGTGTGGTCTTTGTGGCAAAGGCGGTGGGCAGACCCCTGGCAGGCGACGATGCAAAGAACACAGGGGTCTTTACAAAAGACAGCCTTCCAGAAAATATGGCCTTTGACCACAGAAAAATCCTCGAGGACTACTTCAACTGGAAAGAAAGAGGGTTCGAGGTATTCAGGCTTGACAGATAGCTTCATTTATTAAAAAGTGAGGTGGTAGCCCCGGGGAGGGCCCGGGACTACCGCTACACCTCTGAGAGGGGGCAGTAGAGGTGTAAGGAGTAGAAGGGAAGTTCTTTACTCTCTTGTCTCCATCCCTGCGGGCTGCACAGTTGCCTGAGAGACCACGAGCTCTGTTTCTGCCACTATCTTGTGCCACACACCCTTTGGTGCGAGCACGACGCAACCTGGCTCGAGCCTGACCGTCTTCTCCTCACCATCGTCCAGATAATAGGTGCCTGTGCCCGTGTGGACGAAGAATACCTGGTCTCCACCAGGATGCCTGTGGTATGGCAGGACCTGCCCTGGCTTGAAGTAGTAGGTGTCCTGCGCAAGGGCATCGGTCTTGATGTAGGTTGCCTTGTTTACCTTGTCGTCGGTGAATTCTTTCTTTTCAAGCACATTTGCTGCTTCCATGTTGTGTTACCTCCTTTCTTAAGCTTTATTTGTTCAGAAACTGCCACTGTATCGTATCAGGGTCTCCACCGCCAAGCCAGAGGGTGAGGTCTGAAAAACCGTAGAATATGAGGTAGAGTGCTCCCCACAGGAAGAAGAGAACCCACATCCATATGATCCATGCAGGCGGTCTGTTTTCGCTGACCTGTAGTTTTTCTTTATCTGCCATGGCCTTCACTGCCTCCTTTCTTCGATTCTTCTCATCTTTTCTTCCATCTCGAGTACCCTGTATTTACAGTCTTCCCACTGTGCGAAGTCCCCTTTGAGGAAACTCCATATGAAGAGGGAGAAAAAACCCACGGCCACTATGAGGTATGTAAGCACCTGCATTACCGCAAAGCCAGCCATCTCTCCGTTGGGAACGGTGTTCACTATCTCGTAGACCTTGTAAGCGAAGGTGAGGGCAGCAAAGCTTATGCCTGCTATTACCCAGAAGCCCATTGTAAGGGTTATCCACTCTCTCTTTGTTCTTTTCTTCATGGTCTACCTCTCCTTTTCTTCGGGGTTCTGCCAGCTACCGAGCCACTGAAGATATGCCACCATGCTGAATGCCCTTCTCGTGGGTCTGCCATCTTCATCGAAGAGCCACGGGTAAGCTGGCATCACACTTTTTGGTTCCACAGACTGTGGGTCATAGAGGTGTTGCATGTGCCAGTCGTTGCTTCTGATTCCTGCCTCCCTTATGAGATCCGGCCCCACCCTTCTTGTGCCAAACAGTTGGGGGAGCTGAAGCTCGTTCTGGTATTCCGAAGCCACAGATACAGCGCCATATCTCAATGGCTCATTGGCTATGGGCCTTACATACTGGGAGTGGCAGTGCCAGCAACCCTCTGCTATGTATATGTCCCTGCCTTCAAGAAGTGCCTGTGCATAGGACTCCGGGGTGGGCTCACCAAAGGCCTTCCTGAACTCTTCGGGATAGTCCTCCGAAAGGAGTGTGAACTCTGGCGAGACCCTGCTTGCCATCTCCTCTACACTCTTCATCGGTATCTTGTTCAGAAACACCACAGGGCCGAGCATCTGAAATATAAAGCCCACTACGAAGAACCCTATGCCAGCAACGAGAAGTATAAAGCCAAAGCTTTCTCTAAGTGTCTTCTTTTCCATCCTTCCACACCTCCCTTATGTAGCTACCGTTTGTTCCTGGGCAAGCCTTGCCTCGTCTCTCACATGACCACGGGCTGTCATCCACATGTTGAAGACGAAGATGGCAATGCCTGCTATTATCATGAGCCCTGAAATGGTTCTCACATACCAGAAGGGCAGGGAGAATACCACCGAATCCATGAAGTGGTTTAGTCCCCACCATGTAACACCCTGCACAACACCTGCAATCGTAAGGGTTATGAACATGAGCGCAAGCCCGAGGGTGTTGAGCCAGTATGCCCAGGAATGTAGCCTTTCAGAGTACCACTGGTTCTGTGTGAGCCTTGGCCAGAGTTCTGTTATCATGCCTATAATCCAGAAGCTGAAGACCCCGAACATGACAAGGTGTGAATGTCCTACAACCCAGTCTGTAAAGTGTATCAATTTTTGCACCGTAAGGGTTACCTGTATGGCACACTGGAAGCATGTTATCCAGTAGAATATCATCCCCGTGTAGAACCACCTTATGGGGAAGTTGTGCCGCAGGTAATCACCGTTGCCACGCAGTGTGAGTATGAAGTTTGCAAGCACTGTTGTTACCACCACCTCTATGGCTATGGTCGCCACCACAGCACTGTACTGCACATACATGGGCACAGGAGACCACATGAAGTGATGCAGCCCCTGCATGGGGTAGAAGAAGGCGAGCCCCCAGAAGCCCATAAGACTCAGCGAATGGCTCCATATGGGTCTGCCAATGATTATGGGCACAAAGAAGTACATGAGCCCCCATCCCAGTGGGGTAACCAGAAGACCCACAAGGTCGTGTATGAAGTTGCCTGTTATGGCAGCCCCTGCTGCCCCGGGTACGAAGAACTGGGGAAGATAGTTGCCCATTATGTAGACAAGGATTACCCACACAAGGGCACCGGTGAAATACCACAGGGACACATAAAGTGGAGCATCCTTGCCTGCCCTTATTATGGGAGGCACAAAGTTGACAGCAAGAAGTATCAGCCCCAGTGTTATGAACGGATCCACGAATATGGGTGTTTCACCCCACTCTATTGCCTGTGCGTATCCTGCGAGTATGCCCACAGCGGTTGCAAGCACGAGCAGTTGCAGCACCCAGAAGATGAACCAGCTCAATGCCCTGCTGAGTGGTGGATAGCCTGTAAGCCGTGGGACCACCCAGTATACACCTGCAAGAAGGCCGTTCAAGAGCCATCCGTAGGCAACAGCATTTGTATGGAGCATCCTTATCTTTCCTGGTGAGAGAAACTCCACACTCCTGAAGGGATAGTCCCCGGTAAACTGTAGCGAGTAGAGAAGCCCTGCAATAAGGGAGACACCAAGAAAGAGTAGCGCTGCCAGTATGTGTGCCTTTACTATATTATAGTCCATTATGTTCTCTCTATGTTCCATTGCTACCTACCTCCCTTCAGAGAAAGTATGTAAGAGACGAGATGCCAGATTTCCTCATCAGTCAGCACTCCACCAAAGCCTGGCATGGGGGTCCCTGCAACACCTGCCTTGAGGGTTCTGAAAAGCTCCTGCGGGCTGTTTCCTGCACGAAACATGGCCCACCTCAGGTTTGCAGGTCTTACAGGCTCGCCCCAGGTATCCTTGAGCGAGCTCCACAGCGGGCCTTTTCCATCTCCCCTATCACCGTGGCACACACTGCATCCGCCTTTTCCTCCGTAGATGGCTCTGCCCTTCTCGATGGAATCGGGTGTGTTGAGGTAGCCAGGTACAGACGGTATGGTTACAGTTGATGCAGGGCTTTCTGTCTGCCACCTTGCAGAGAAGGTCTTTATGTAGGCTATTACACTCTGGCGTTCCACCTCTGAAAGGAGCCTGTAAGATGGCATGGATGTTCCGGGAAGTCCACGCACCAGGGTGCGCATGAGGTCTTCATCAGTTGGAAGTGAGTCTCCAGGGGTGGATTTGAACTTGTAGATACCGGTGGTGAAGTCCCTGGGTTTTACCACCAGTAGAGCCGTGCCCCTGCCCTTGCCATCACCCTTTTCGCCGTGGCAGCCCACACAGTATTTCTTGTAGACCCTTTTTCCTGCCTCTGTGAGCCCTGCGGCCTCGGCAGCCGGGATGGAGAGAGCAAGAGATAACAGGATTAATAAGATTAGATTTATCCTTTTTTGTCTCACCATTTCGCCCCCTTTCCTTGTAGTGATTCCTTGTTTTATCCAAACACCGTGAAGACGGTATTACTTCTTCTTTTTTGTCTTCGTGGCCTTTTTAAGCTTCGGAGATTCTGCAAGTTTTTCAAAGGTGCAGGATGAAAGGCTTTCCAGAAACCTCTCCTGTGCCTCCCTCCATACATCGTGCACAGGGCAGGTGTCCACCCTCTCGCAGAAGTCCTTGTGGATGAGGCAATCGTTGAGATGTATTGGCCCCTCCATGGCCTCTATCACATCGAGCAGGGTTATCTCACCAGGGTCTCGATCCAGCACGAACCCACCACCTGCACCCCTCGTGGACTTGAGAAACCCCTTCTTGGAGAGATACTGGAATATCTTGGCAAGATATGCCCTTGGCACACCCTGGGCTGTGGCAATCTCGTCTATGTATGCCACCCTGCCCCTTGGTTGAAGGGAAAGGTGAAGCACACCCCTTATTGCATATTCCGCACCTTTGCTTAGTCTGAACATAGGCTTATAGATATTTAAGACCTTTTTAGTCCTCTTTATATATCATCTCCCCATGGCTGTCAAGAGGTTTTTTAAAAAATTTTTGCATGGGAGAAGGAATCCTGCAGAGTGGCCCATATCACCCACAGACCATCTCTTCCTTGACCTCCCTGAACCGGTTGGCTTATAATAGCCAGGGTGAGGGAGGACACTCAAGAAGGGGTGCTGCCTCAGGGCCTTGTTAAGGACGAAGGCTTTGGGGCTTTTTTTGTGTAACAAGAAGGGGTCTTGTCCATGATACCGCTACTGGTAATGCTGAACAACCTCTTTCATGACCTTGCAACGGCGTTCATAGTTGTTGCCACATACATGGTTTACCTCCTTACAGGGTATGCCGCAGGGGGCAGGGAACAGGCAAAGAGGTTTGTAGCAGAGTTGTATCCAACCCTGCTACATGTTACCGCCGTTGTCTTTGCACTGTTACTGATGGCAGGCATTGTGAGATCCTTTACATACAACTGGTTCGAGTGGGTAGAGGGAGCAGGATGGGCCCAGGTGCCTGTGCTTGTGATAAAACACATAATACTCCTCGCCATTACACTCTATGGTATATACATATGGGTGTGGTCCTACAGGAGGGTTAAAAAGATGAGGGAGGCCCTGGATGGGCGGAATTAATGCTGTAGTGCTTTGGGTTGCAATAGCGCTCTATCTGGCAGGGTTCATGCTCTTTCTTACAGGTGTGGTGTTCAATAGAAAGGGTGCTATAGAGAAGGCATGGTGGCTCTGCGTGTCAGGGTTCGGAGTGCATACGCTTACAATAATCATAAGATGGGTAGAATCAGGACACCCACCGGTTCTGTGGAGGTTCGAGCACGCACTGGCAGGCTCCTGGTTCGTTATGGCCATATATCTTGCGGTGGTGAAGAACGCAAAGGGCCTGAGGGTTGCTGGCATAATGGTAAGCGGGTTTGCCCTGTTGATGCTGGGATACGGGCTTATGAGCTCTAAACAGGTCCAGCCCCTGCCACCACCCTATCAGAGTGGGTG
Source organism: Deltaproteobacteria bacterium (assembly GCA_015492245.1). GTDB lineage: Bacteria > Desulfobacterota > GWC2-55-46 > GWC2-55-46 > DRQE01 > DRQE01. The sequence continues at coordinate 49,149 of WGFM01000012.1, forward strand.
GCTGTGGATACACGTGGGCTTCGGATGGCTCACCTATGGCTCCTACCACGTAGCAGCCGGCACAGGTATACTATACCTCATAAAAGAATGGGCACTCAGAAGAGGAAAGGATGGATGGTTCTACAGGTTGCTTCCTGCCTGTCGGGTACTCGAAGAGGTTACATTCAAACTCATAGTATACGGGTTCATAGCACACATAGTCATGCTCGGCTCTGGCGCCATATGGGCATATGGGCTGTGGGGCAGATACTGGGCGTGGGACCCCATAGAGACATGGAGCCTTATATCATGGCTCGTGTATGGACTGGTCATACACCTGAGGGTTACCTACGAGTGGAGAGGCAGAAGGTTCATATACCTTGCCATAGTGTCGGTGATAACCATAATAATACTCTTTGGCGGAATAGGATTCGTAGGTGGGGTGCACACACCACTTCTTTAAGATGGAGAGGGGAAGGCAGTGGGAGAAGTTCTTATCATGCTCAACAACTACTTTAACGATATGTTTGTGTCCATAGTGTTCATCACGGCACTTTTCATGTGGTTTGCAACAAAATACCTGCCCTCATGGAGAGAGGATACAAGAGGGCTTGTGCTGTATCTATACGAAAGGTTCCGCACCATCTTTGTGCTCACCTTTGCAATAGCAGTTGCAGGCTCACTTTTGAGGACCCTTGAGGGAACGGAGCTCGAGGATATGGCGGCCAAAGGGTTTTCAACAACGCTCTGGTTCAAATATGGGCTGCTTCTTCTCATGCTACTCTTTTCACTGTGGCTGTGGCTGAGGATTGACAGAGGCATTGACAGCTACAGGCAACATTCGAAAACTACTTGATATAAAAGGGAATTGAGAAATTTTTTCCTTGCAAGTTGTTATAAAATATTGTAAATGTAGAAAAACTAAAATCTTAAAAGGAGGTTGATACGATGGCAAAGCCCATGACAAAAGCGCAGATCGTTGACCACCTTGCCAAAAAGGTGGGTGTACCCAAGAAAGTTGCGGCAAGCTTCCTCGAGGAGTTTACGCTTCTTGCCTACAAACAGGCAAAAAATACTTTCACAATCCCTGGCATAGGAAAGGTTAGTGTATCCAGAAGAAAGGCACGCAAGGGAAGAAATCCACAGACAGGTGAAGAAATAAGGATACCTGCAAGGAGAGTCTTGAAGTTCAGGTTTGCAAAGGCTTGCAAAGACGCAGTCCTTGGAAAGTAAGTTTATTAGTGCCAAAAAATTTTGCACGCGGGGCATGGAATATTTCGATACGGGATTTCTTTTTAGCCCCGCGTGTTTTTGTCTGCTCTGGTGAATTTGAGAAAAGGAAGACCATGAAGATAGTCGTAACAGGTGGAGCAGGTTTTATAGGTTCACATCTCGTAGAGGCGCTTCTCCAAAAAGGAGAGGATGTATGTGTCGTGGATGACTTCAACGACTTCTATGACCCCTCCCTTAAAAGAGAAAACGTGGTCCCATTTGTTCAAAACCCGCGTTTCACCCTATACGAGACAGACATAAGAGACAGAGAGGCCATCACAAAGATCATACAGGATGAGGCCCCGGATGTTATATGCCACCTTGCTGCAAGGGCAGGGGTGAGACCATCCGTTTCAGACCCACATCTCTACGAAGAGGTAAACTGCCTTGGCACACTCAACATCATGGAGGCGGTGAAAAAAAGGGGGGTGGAGAACCTTGTGTTCGCCTCTTCCTCTTCGGTATACGGGCTCAACAGCAAGGTGCCGTTCAGTGAGGATGACCCCATAACAGCCCCTGCATCTCCCTATGCGGCAACCAAGAGGGCAGGAGAACTCATGCTCCACACCTATGCACATGTATACGGGGTTCCAATTACCTGCCTCAGGTTCTTTACAGTCTATGGAGAGAGGGGAAGGCCCGACATGGCTGTTGCAAAGTTTACACGCCTTGTATGGGAAGGAAGAAAGGTTCCCGTATACGGCGATGGCACACAGAAAAGAGACTTTACCTACATAGGGGATATACTCAAGGGGCTTGTAAGGTCCGTATACACACCCTTCAGGTATGAAATCATAAACCTTGGTGGCTCTCATCCCGTGGAACTGAAAAGGCTTGTGGCCATTATAGAGGAAAAACTCGGCAGAAAGGCGGATACAGAGTATCTGCCAGCGGTGAAGGGAGATGTGCCACAGACCTTTGCCTCTGTGGAAAGGGCAAAAAGGCTTCTGGGATACTCACCACAGGTAGGGCTTGAAGAGGGTGTGGAAAGATATGTAAAATGGTTTGTAGAAAGAGAGAAGAGGCTTAACAGATGAAAAAGGTGTTCGTAGAAGACATAAAACCAGGGGAGCCTGTGGAGACGAGCTTTCTTGTGGTAAGGAAGGATACAGGCATAAGCCGCAGTGGAAGCCCCTATCTCATACTGAAACTCAAGGACAGAACGGGTGAGGTGGATGCCAGGGTGTGGAACGACGCAGAAAGGTTTGCCACAAGGTTCGAAAGAGACGATGTGGTGTCGATAAGGGGTCAATCGGTGCCCTATCAGGGGAGTATACAGATAAATGTTATGGACATGAAGAGGCTCGCCCCAGAGGAGTTCACCATAGCGGACTATCTGCCCTCTGCAAGGCTAAGCCCTGAAGAGATGATAACAGAGCTCGATGCCATAATAGAGGATATAACAGACAGGCACATAAAGAGACTCCTTAAGGCCCTCTTCGAAGACCCTGCAGTAAGAGAACCCTTCATGGTGGCCCCTGCTGCAAGGAGTTTCCATCACCCCTATGTGGGTGGACTCATCGAGCATGTGTTGTCTCTTTGCAGGCTTGCAACCCTTGTGGCATCACACTATAAGGGGATAAACAGAGACCTTCTCGTTGCCGGTGCAATACTCCATGACATAGGAAAGATACGGGAGATTTCCTGCACAGGCTCCTTCGAGTATACCGACGAGGGTAGACTCCTCGGGCACATAGTGATGGGAGTAGAACTTGTGGAATCGAAGATAAGGGTGCTCGGGGGCTTCCCCCAGAAACTTGCCATGCTCCTTAAACACATGATACTGAGCCATCATGGACACCTTGAGTTCGGCTCGCCAAAGAGGCCAAAGACCCTTGAGGCCATGGTGCTATTCTACCTCGATGATATGGACGCAAAGGTCAGCGCCATGGAGGCCCTGATGGAGAAGAAAGGGGGCAGGGGAAACTGGTCTGAATACCAGAGGCTATTCGAAAGATACATATATAAAGGTAGATACATCTCTGAGGAAGAGCCCCGTGAAGAACCCCCGGGAAGCGAAGTATCCCATGTGGAAGAACTGACCCTGTGGAAAAAGCCAGAGAAATAAGGAGGCTCTTCAGAAGGTTAGAGAAGGAGCTCTCAAAAAGAGAGGGCCTTTCCACCAGAAGGCCTGTTTTCAGTAGCGGCCCACCTGAAAGCCCTGTTGCCATAGTTGGCGAGGCACCTGGAAGAAAAGAGACCGAGCTGGGTCTTCCCTTTGTTGGAAGGGCAGGCAGTTTCTTCATGGATGTTGTAGAGGAGGTATTCAAAAGACCACGGGATGCCTTCTATGTAACCAATGTGGTAAAGCTCTGGCCCACCCTGCCCACCAGGAGGCTCAAGACGAGACCACCCACGAAAGAGGAGATAGAGTTCTTCCTGCCTCTACTTGAGAAGGAACTTGAGGTGGTAAGACCACGCATAGTAATATGTGCAGGCAGGGTGGCCTTCAGGGCGGTTACAGGCAGTAGAGATTTCGAGCATGGAAGGATATTGAAAGAAGACGATAGGGTTGTGGCGTGTGTATACCATCCAGCCTATATATTGAGGAGAAGAGACAGGGAGGAACTTACCAGGAGTCTCAAACGGATACTCAGAAGGCTCAGAAGGTATCAGGGCTCTCCTTCGTCCCGTGGCTTTACAGGGCCACATACAGGGCAGTAGAGTTCGCCCTCGTTGAGAACACATACATGCCCGCATTCGGGGCAACATATGCAATCGTCCACACTCTTTCTGCACACAGGACATGTCTCATCGGCCATGACCATCGGTTGCCACCTCCATGGTATACCTCTCCTATTATAGCCCAATTTCTGTCCATGGCAATATTTTTAATCCCCTCTCCTTCGCTTTCCTTTTATAATAAATTGTTTTATACTCATATAGAGTGGAGGTCTCTGCAAGGTGAGCTACATACTCTCATGGGTAATGAAGATACTTCTCATACTGCTGCTGCCATATCTTGTGTACAGGGCAGACTATCTCTTCGCCGTTGCCACACTCGTTGCCATAGTGTTGAGCTTTGTGCCCAGCATCGTGGAGCGCAACCACAGGATACACCTCCCCTTCGAGCTCGATTTTCTCATAACCCTCATACTCTTTCTGCACACATTCCTTGGTGAGTGGCTCATGTTCTACGAGAGGGTGTGGATGTGGGACAAGTTCCTGCATCTACTGGGTTCTGCCATAATCGCGCTTCTCGCATTCGTTACCGTCTATTCACTGCACTATACGAGGAAGATAAGGATTTCTGTGCCCCTTGTAGGGTTCTTCACCGTAATATTCGCCATGGCGATGGGTGGCATATGGGAGATACTGGAGTTCAGTGTGGATAATCTTTTCGGCAAACAGACCCAGAAGGGGCTGGCAGATACCATGTGGGATATGATATACGACCTTGTGGGAGGTATAATAGTGGCAACCCTGGGTATGCTCTATGTCAAGTATGCCCCACCAGAGACGCGCAGGCGCATTGCCCAGCCAATAGGGGAGATATTTGGAATAAAGCTTAAAAGAAGGAGGCGCAACGACAACCGCAGAGGCTTGACTTGAGAAGGCTCTTCTAATAGTATTAAGAAAAAAATGGAGGCACAGCCGATGGATACATACTACAGGCCCGAGGACCTGCACAAATTCTCTTCAGTAGGCGAGCATGCGCCCAGGCTCTGGAAAAAGTTCAGCGAGTGGTACGCAGAGGTGTTCAAGGATGGTGCACTCGATGAGAAGACAAAGGCCATAGTAGCCCTTGCGGTGGCACATGCCATACAGTGCCCCTACTGTATAGATGCATACACAAGGACATGCCTTGAGAAGGGCGCCACCCCCGAGGAGATGACAGAGGCGGTGCATGTGGCATCTGCCATAAGGGGCGGGGCGAGCCTTGTCCACGGTGTGCAGATGAAGAATGTCATAGAGAAGATAAGCCTTTAGAAACCATGGAAGGGCTTGAAGGACTCAGAAGCTTCGACGACATGCTTCGCGAGAGCGGGCTGTATCCTCTGAGGGCAGAGGATGTAAGAATACTCCAGATGAATCTTGGCAGCCTCTGTAACCAGAGCTGCAAACACTGCCATGTTGAGGCAGGCCCGAAGAGAGTTGAGCTCATGTCGAAAGATGTCATGGAGTGCTGCCTCAGGGTAGTGGATGAGCACAATATCGGCTGTGTGGACATAACAGGCGGTGCACCCGAGATGAACCCGCACTACCGCTGGCTCATCGAAGAGTGTGCCAGAAGCAATATCCACCTCATGGTAAGGACAAACCTTACCATACTAACCCGGCAGGGCTACAGGGATATACCAGAGCTTCTTGCAAGAAGTGGGGCAGAGGTTGTGGCAAGCCTGCCCCATTATACAGAGGGTATTACCGACAGAATCCGTGGCAGGGGTGTCTTCAAGGCCTCCATGGAGGCTCTTGAGGTGCTCAACAGCCTTGGCTACGGAGAAGGAGAACTTGAACTCAACATCATGTATAACAGCGCAGGGGCATATCTTCCGCCTCCACAGAAGAGGCTCGAAGATGAGTTCAGAGAGGCACTCTCCAGACATGGAGTAAGGTTCAATAAGCTCTACACACTGGTAAACATGCCTGTGGGAAGGTTTTTCTCCTTCCTCAAGGGCTCTGGCAACCTTGTTCCATACATGCAACGCCTTGTGGACTCATGCAACAGGGATACAATCAGTGCCCTTATGTGCAGAACCACACTGAGCGTGGGCTGGGATGGCACCCTCTATGATTGCGACTTCAACCAGATGCTGTCTTTAAGGTGCAACAGTGGTGCACCATACCACATAAGAGACTTCTGCATGGAAGAACTGAAACACAGGGTCATCACCACAGGGCCTCACTGTTATGGATGCACCGCTGGTAGCGGTTCGAGCTGTACCGGTGAGACAACCTGAAATGGACATGAAGATAGCCATACTGGGGGGGACATTCAACCCCATACACTACGGACACCTTAGAACCGCTGAAGAGGTGAGGGAGTTGTGTGGTCTCGACAACATATTCTTTGTGCCTGTGAACATCCCACCACACAAGTACACACACAAGCTTGCTCCAGCAGGAGATCGCACCAGGATGATAGAGCTGGCCATACAGGACAACCCCTTCTTCATGTTGTCCGATATAGAGATAAGAAGGGGTGGGGTCTCCTACACCATAGACACGGTTACAGAGCTCACAGGGAAGGGCTACAGGGTGAGTATTGTAACCGGCACAGACCAGTTCAACTCAATAGCCACATGGTGCAGATACCATGAGCTCTTCCATCATGCCGACTTCGTGGTGGTAAAGAGGGCAGGCCATGCCACGAGGAAGATAGAGGAGTGCTTGCCTGTTGAACTGGCAGATAAGTTCTGGTATGATGAGGCAATAGATGCCTACATGAATTCCTTTGACCACAGGGTAACTTATATAGACACCACACTCCTCGATATATCCTCTTCAGACATACGCAGGAGGATAAGACAGGGGCTTTCGGTAAGGTATCTCCTGCCACCTGAGGTGGAGGAGTATATAGGGGCAAACAGGCTCTACAGAGACTGAAGCCTATGGAGACAGTAGAAAGGAGGGACTCCATAAAGAAGAGCGCAAAGAAGAAGGCCATCGAGATAGCACGGCTCGTAAAGGAGAAGAAGGCAGAAGAGGTGGTGGTTATAGATGTCTCCAGTGTTTCGTCTATAGCCGATTACATACTAATATGCACTGTGGGATCTGAAAGACAGGCCCAGAGTGTGTCCAGGCATATTGAAGAGGAGATGGAAAAGAAGGGCATCCATGCGCTCAACATAGAGGGGTTCGAGACGGGCAGATGGGTCCTTATGGACTATGCCGATGTTATAGCCCATGTATTCCTCGACGAGGTGCGCACATTCTACGATATAGAGGGGCTGTGGATAGATTGCCCAAGGCTTGAGCTCACGGAAGAGAAGAAGGCTGGTTGATAGAGCCTTGAAGATAGTCATCATAGTGGTTGGTGCCATAAAGAGGGGATACATAAGAGAGGCCATAGAGGAGTATATCGAAAGGATAGGAAGATACACAGGGGTTGAGCTTATAAAGGTCAAGGCAGCCTCCGGCAGGGTTGCAAGGGAAGAGCTCCTCAAAAAGGAGGCCGAAAGGGTTGAGAAAATACTCAAAAGAGAAGACCTCGTTGTGGCACTCGATGAAAAGGGCAGGTCTGTTTCAACCATGGAGTTTTCGGGCTGGCTGGAGGATACCATGAATCTATCCGGGAGAAGGCGAATATGCTTTGTTGTTGGTGGAAGCTATGGGCTTTCTGATTCCATGAAGAAGAGGGCGCACAGGGTGTTATCACTTTCGAGGCTGACACTTGCCTATGAGCTGGCAGCCCTTGTTCTTGTGGAACAGATCTACAGGGCATTCACCATAATAAAGGGAGAACCTTACTCGCACTGACTTACTTTAAAAAGGGAGCCGAACCCCATGCATACAAGAATAGTGCTTCTGTTCATAATCATAGTGATGAGTGCATTCTTCTATCTCCATACCCTCAACCCCCTGGAGGTGAAGTTCATCATAACAGACGAGTGGACCTTTGTCCTTCCTGTAACGATAATACTTTTTGCAGGGTTTGTGGCAGGTGTTGTTGTGATGGTCGTAAACTCACTCTTCGTGGATGCAAAAAGACTCATGAAGGATGTAAGGGAAAAACGCAGGAGGAAGGCACTTGAGCAGGCAGAGAAGCTCCACAAAGAGGGGGTGGATCTTCTTTTCAGGGGCAAGTATGACAGGGCTGTTGAGACACTTAAGAGATCCCTTGAACTCAATCCCACAAGCAGGGCTACCATAGTATACCTGGCAGAGGCATACCTCAATGCCTCCATGCCAGAGAAGGCTGCCTCGCTGATAGAGGGCTACCTTGGCAAGAATCCCTCGGATGTGGAGATGCTCGTTAAGCTTTCAGGGGCAGTGGTCTCGAAGGAGAGGAAGGAGAAGGTCCTTAAGGAAATACTGAGCATAGACGATCTCAATCCCCATGCACTCAGGGAACTGAGGAACATGAAGCTTGAAGATGGCGAGCCAGAAGAGGCACTCGCCTACGAGAAAAGGCTCATAGAATACTGCGAGAGGCATGGCTCAAAGGAGTGCGTGGAAAAACAGATGGAGACACTCAAGGGGCTATACTACGAGGCCGCACAGAACCTCATCGAGGAAGGAAAGCTCCACAGGGCGGTGGAGCTGCTCAAGGAGGGGATCAAGCTGGACGGGGGGTTTGTAGCCTGCTATGTGCTGCTCGGGGTGTGCCACTTGAGGCTTGAAGACACGGAAGAAGCCAGAAGAACATGGCAGAGTGCCTACGAGAAGACAGGCAACTGTGTATTCCTTATGAAACTCGAGGACATATATATGGCAGAGTCCAACCCCGATGGAATGCTCGCCATCTACAGAGAGGCCGTGGAGAAGGCACCTGCAAGTGTGGCACTGAAGCTTCTTCTTTCCAGGTTCTATCTGCGCCTTGAGATGGTGGATGATGCCATCTCAGAGCTTGAATCCATAGAGACAGAGGATACAACTTACAGGGATATACTGCTGGCAGAGGCCTATCTCAGAAGGAACCAGCCAGACAGAGCCATCACACTCTTTGAGACCATCATAGCAGGGGACGATCTTATACCAATCTTTATCTGCAGAAACTGTGGCCAGACCAGAAGAGACTGGGCACCAAGGTGTTCGGCCTGCGAAAGGTGGAATACCATGAGGCTCGAAGGCTATGGCAAGAAGGTTTCGCCAGATGTTACCGAGACCTCCATATACAAGAGGGTTATACAGTAATGAAAAGGGTTCTCCTCATCGTAATGGATGGCTGGGGGGTGGGTGAGGACTACGATGGTAACGCCACAGGGCTGGCAGATACACCGAACATAGATACACTCCAGAAGGAATATCCCACCACAAGGCTGAAGGCATCAGGGCTCTCGGTTGGCCTTCCGGAAGGACAGATGGGCAACTCGGAGGTGGGACACCTCACCCTGGGGGCAGGAAGGGTCATATTCCAGGAGCTCACCCGCATAAATATGGCCATAAAGAATGGAGAGTTTCAGAGAAATCCTGTTCTCACTGGACACCTTGCAGAGCTCAAGGAGAGGGGCGGAAGGCTTCACCTCATGGGGCTCCTTTCCGATGGAGGGGTGCACAGCCATGTGGAGCACCTCTATGCCCTGCTTGAGGCGGCAAGGGACGCGGGCCTGAAGGATGTCTTCATACACGCCTTCATGGATGGCAGAGACACCCCACCAGAAAGTGGTATAAACTACATAAAGGAGCTTACAGGAAGACTTGAAGATGTTGGGGTAGGCAGGATTGCCACCATAACTGGCAGATACCACGCCATGGACAGAGACAGACGGTGGCACAGGGTGGAGAGGGCATACAACGCCATGGTAGAAGGCCATGGGGTGGAGAAGGACTCCCCCATAAGGGCCATGGAGGATTCCTACAAGGATGGCCTTACAGATGAGTTCATAAGACCGGTGGTCATCGTTGAGCATGCAAGGCCTGTTGCAACTGTGGAAGATGGTGATGGGGTGATATTCTTCAACTTCAGGGCAGACAGGGCAAGAGAGCTCACAAGGGCCTTTACAGAAGAGGACTTTACAGGGTTCGAAAGAAGGAGGAAACCTTCCCTGCTCTTTTTCACAACCATGACGGAGTATGACAGAAAGTTCAGCCTGCCCGTTCTGTTTCCACCACAGAGGCTTACCAGTATACTGGCAGAGGTGCTGAGCCGCAATGGAATAAGGCAGTTCAGGGTCTCTGAGACAGAGAAGTATGCCCATGTTACATTCTTCTTCAACGGTGGTGTGGAAAGACCCTTTGAGGGAGAGGACCGCCTTCTGATACCATCTATTAGGGATGTCGCCACATATGATAAGAGACCCGAGATGAGGGCCTCCGAGATAGCAGACGCCGTCATAGAGAGGCTCAAGGAAGATTACGGCTTCATACTGGTGAACTTTGCAAATGGCGATATGGTGGGACACACAGGCCTGCTTGAGGCCGCAGTCAAGGCATGCGAGGCGGTAGACCTGGCAACAGGAAGAACCGTGAAAGAGGCCCTCAAAGAGGGGTGGACGATTATGGTTACTTCAGACCATGGCAATGTGGAGCAGATGAGAGAGCCCGCCACGGGTGAGCCACATACTGCACATACATCCAATCCCGTGCCTTTCATACTGGTGGATGATGGGCTCAGGGCGGTGAGCCTGCGCGAAGGAGGGCTGTACGATGTGGCCCCCACGGTGTTAAGTATCATGGGGCTTGAGATACCGGCCGAGATGAGTGGCAGTCCACTTTTCTGAAACCATTCAGAAAGCCATGGGCTATGCCCCGTTAAACCTTCTTATGCCCGCATGGTAACAGCAGTAAAGACTGTCTATGTCGTTATTGAAGGTCTTGATGCCCGCGTGTTTGAACTCTATTCTTACCATGCTCATCCCGCCTGGCACAGTGGAGTTCATCTCCTCTACCACGAGCCCTCTACCCCACTCGGGATGCTGCAGGTGGACCACCGTCTCGCCAACGCTCAAGTAAAGTCTTCTTACCTCTTTGAACATGAAAGACTTATAACCTTTTTGGAACATACGGGTCAAGGAAAAAACTTTCTCCTGTAGTCCCTGGTGATTTCTGCTGAAATTCAGCAGGGAATTTTGTGTTGACTCAGGTAGCCACTATGTTATATCTTTAATATCTTTGATAACATGGTGAAAAACTACGGAGGTGAGAGAATGGCAGAGGAGAAAAAGATTGTAAAGGTTGCAATAGTGGGGCTTGGAAGGGTTGGTTCAGTGTTTCTTAGGAGGTTGTCAGAGAAGGAGGGTTCGGGGCTAAAGATAGTTGCATGTGCAGAGAAGAGAGCAGATGCCCAGGGGATGGAGATTGCCAAGAATAAGGGTATACCTGTCTACACCGATACGAAAGAGATAGTTGCCATTGGAGAGGATGTGGATGTGATATTCGACCTTACAGGCAATGCGGAGGCACGAAAGAACCTAAGGGGTGAGCTTGCACGCTCTGGCAACCAGCATACCGTCATAGCCCCGGAGGTGATAGCCTATCTTCTGTGGGACCTCATGGGCGAGACAGAGGCACTGCCCCAGGCACATGACAGAAAGGGCTATTGAGCCTCGTCCAGCCAACTACCTCGGGATGGCCCGGCCTGCATCCTGTGGTTCCCTTGTGAGCACTCCTTCAGGTGGGGCACCTTTGTGGTTGTGGCATCTCTTGCAGTCTGCATAGGTGAATGAGACCTTGCCGTGGCACTTCCCGCAGCTTTTGCCCTCGCTCATCTCGCGCATTCGTATCTTGTTGGCACCCAGCTCTGGTTTGAACAGCGCAGGATGACAGAGGCTGCACTTGACCCATGTGGTGTGGATCCTGTGGTCGAATATTACGCTCTTCATGAACTTGCTGGTTGATCGGAAGAATATCCTGTTGTCCCTTGTCTCCTCCTTCTCACCATTTTCTGTTCCAAGGCTACTTGCGGGCTCGAAGGCATCCGTGTTCTCAAGGGCTATCCAGTCTATGAAGCCGAACCTGTCGAGGGGATACCTGCCCCCAGGGAGTTTTTCAACATCCCAGTATGCCCCCACACGCTCTGCCATCTCCGAAAGCTCCTGCGGGTCTATAAGGGATAGGTCCACAAGGGGTGTTGCCTCTGGTTTGCCCAGGATATGACATCTTTCACATTCCTTCTCTGATGTGGCATCGAACGAGAGCTTGCCATTGTGGCATACACCACAGGACTTTCCTTCCTCTATGGACTTCTGGTTTACAGGGTTTGTTCCACGAGCCATCCTGAATATGTCCTCATGACACACCTTGCACCTGAAAAATAGCCTGTGAACCCAGTGGGGATATACCACAGGGCTTAGCCCCTTCTCCTGCATCTCGTCAAAGTGGGTGAGCATTACGAAGTTTCCAGGAACTCGTTCAACCTCCTGTATGCCTCTTATGAAGGACTTCCTCTCTTTCTCCTTCTCTATCTCTTCTTTCTGCAGTCTTGCTATCTCGTCCACAAGCTCTTTGCTTCCCTTGTTCCAGTGCATGTGCATCGTTGCCATTGCACTGGCAAGATCAAGAAGCTCTATCTTTTCTCTGAAGCTGAGGCCGGGCCGATGTGCCTCTTCCATGAGTTTTCTTATCTCTTGCTCCAGAATAGCCTTGTTTCTCTTTACCAGTATCACCTGTGCCTGGAACTTGTTGTTCCTGTAGTTGTCTATGAACTGCTCCCGGAAGGACTTTTTCGCACTGCTCATGGGGGGAATGATGAGGATGGCAAATAGAACCAGTAACAGATATGAGACGGACCTTTTTGCCATGAGAATGCTCCTTGTGTATGGTTTTAAATATTATCGGAAAGATAGACCAGTTAGATTATACAGAAAAAAGGGCCATTGGTAAACATAATTTATAGATGTTGAAAAAAGATGGGTGCATGGTATATTCATCTCTATGATAAGAAGGCTCGCATTGTATGTGGTTCTACTGGCAACCTCTGGAGTTTCTGCTCCAGCCCAGGGGCTCACACCGGATGAAGAGGTAAACATACGGGTATACGGAGAATACAGCAGTGCCGTTGTGAACATAAGCACCACCATAGTGGCATACGACTTTTTCTACAACCCGGTACCAGAAAAAGGCACCGGCTCTGGCGCGATAATAGACGAAAGGGGCTACATAGTAACCAACTACCATGTGGTGGCAAATGCCAGATACCTTGAGGTTACACTCCATGACGGCACGAAATACAGCGCAGAACTTGTGGGAATAGCACCGCAGGATGACATTGCCCTGTTGAAGATAGATGCACAGGGCAGACCCCTTAAGACCATACCCTTCGGTGATTCTTCCACCCTCAGGGTGGGGCAGAAAGTGCTCGTTATCGGTAACCCCTTCGGGCTGGAGAGAACCCTTACTGTGGGCATAATAAGCTCTCTTGGAAGAAAATTGAGAACAGGGGATGGCAGGCTCATAAGGGGTGTAATCCAGACAGATGCTGCCATAAACCCTGGAAACTCGGGGGGACCACTTCTCGACACAGAGGGCAGGATGATAGGGGTGAGCACCGCCATATTCTCACCTGTGGGGGCAAATGTAGGGATAGGGTTTGCCATCCCTGCAAACAGGGTGAAAAGGGTGGTGGGTGAACTCATGGAAAAGGGATATGTGGCAAGACCATGGCTCGGTATAAGGGGGCAGAATGTGGATGAAAAGCTGGCACCCCTTCTTGGCCTCCCACAGGCAGGGGTGCTCATCGCAGAGGTGTTCCCCAGCAGTCCTGCCCACAGGGCAGGACTTAAGGGAGGCACACACCGCAAAAGGGCAGGAAACCTTCTCTTCGTGGCAGGAGGAGACCTGATAGTCGCAATAGATGGAAAGACCATAAAGACCGTGGATGACCTCGATGAGGTCATGGATGAGCTCAAGGTGGGCCAGAAGATAACCGTAACGATAATACGAAGAGGAAAGAGGACCGAAAAAAGACTCACCCTCGAAGAGATGCCCCAGAGATTCTGAACCCTCCGGGGTGTGGCCTCCCTATTCCTTCACTGCCATCTCCATATACTGCACAATTAAAAGGGTTTAAAAAGGGCTGATCAGTGTGATATAATTCACCAATACCGATAATAGATGGAGAAGACACACATGATGGATACCTCCATGGATGTATGTCCAACATGCGGTAGAAAGATAAAGACAGGCAACAGGCTGATTGTGCCGGCACTGGTTGGAGCCCTTGTGGGGCTTGGCGTGGGTGTGTGGTTTGTGTCCTGGTGGTTCGGCACGGAGGCAGGGTTCTTCCACTCCATGGCCATAATACACGAGGTTGCCGGCATGGTGCTCGGAACACTGGGTGGCCTTATAGTGGGTAGTATGAGAAAATGAAGAAGATACTCGTTCTGCTCTGTCTTCTGATAGTCTTTGGAGGATGCGGCAGCAATGAGGCCCCCAAGGAGGCCCCCGACTTCACCATAAAGGTGGTTGGTGGCGGGGGCGACAGGTGGCTGGGTAAGACAATCACCCTCTCGGAACTTCGGGGCAGGGCCGTGGTGATTCACTTTACCGCAAGCTGGTGTCATGCCTGTGAGAGGATATTCCATGCCCTCACACAGGGATACCGGGAGGCATTTGTTATGGGCATAGGGGTGCTCGACAGAAAGGCAAACATCATAGATTTCATAAGGGCGCACAACATGTCCGCACCTGTAGGATATGACGAGGATGGCTCCATTACGCGCAACTATGGGGTCAACACCCTGCCCCTTACCATTTTCATAGACCGAGAGGGCAGGATAGTGGAGCGTGTTGTGGGTGTCATAGAAGGTGAGGCCCTGAAAGAGGCGATGAACAGGATTGCTGGCTGATATGAAAAAACAACGAATACTGCTAATAACCCCACCATTCCATGCAGGTGTGGTGGAGGTGGCCGGAAGATGGGTTCCGCTACACCTGGTCTACCTTGCAGGAAGCCTCAAGGAGGCAGGCTATGAGCCCTTCATCTATGACGCCATGACAAAGATGGTTGATCATGGTGAAATAGAGAAAAAGATAGAAGAGCTCATGCCCCACTATGTTGCAACCACATCGATTACCTGCACCCTTCCAGATGCACTGGAGATACTGAAAAGAGCAAAGAAGATAGAGCCTTCCATAAAGACCATACTCGGTGGAATACACCCTACTTTCATGTACCAGGAGGTCTTCAGCCTTTCCGAGCATGTGGACTATGTGGTGCGTGGCGAGGGGGAAAGAACCATCGTGGAGCTTCTCAGCTGCCTCGAGGCAGGCTCGGAGCCAGGGGGTGTAAAGGGGGTTGCATACAGAAAGGATGGCTCTGTGGTTGTAACAGAAGAAAGGGAGTTGATGAGCCCGGAAGAGCTCGATGCCCTTCCCAGGGCATGGGAGCTTCTCGACTGGCAGGACTACAGATACTTTGTGATACCAGATTCGCGGCTCGGTGCCCTCGATACCTCGAGGGGATGTGATAAAGAGTGCAGCTTCTGCTCACAGCGCATGTTCTGGCGCCAGACATGGCGCCCTCGCTCACCCGAGAGCCTTATCGAGGACATAAAGACTCAGCACCACAGGTTCGGTGTAAATGTTGTCCTCCTTACAGACGATTATCCCACACATGACAGAACACGCTGGGAAAGGTTCCTGGATCTGCTCATAGAGGAATCACTGGATGTTTTCATACTCATGGAGACAAGGGTGGAGGACATATTGAGAGACAGGGATATACTCTGTAAGTATAGAAAGGCAGGCATAATCCACATATATGTGGGTATAGAGTCGGGAGAACAGTCCACAATAGATGTGTTCAAGAAGGATATAAGTGTTGAAGACGCGAAGACAGCACTGAGGCTGCTTAATGACCATGGTATAATAACAGAGACCTCCCTTATACTGGGACTGCCGGATGATACGAAAGAGTCCATAGAAAAGAACCTCAAGATGGCGGTGGAATACAACCCCGATTTCTGCCACTTTCTTGCAATCGCACCATGGCCCTATGCAGATATGTACGAGACCCTCAAACCATACATAAAGGTTAAAGACTATAGAAGATACAACCTCATAGACCCTGTGGTAAGGCCAGAAGGGTTGAGCCTTGAGGAGATAGACAATGCCATAGTGGACTGCTACAGGCGGTTCTATATGGGTAAACTCAGGGAGGTAATCTCGATAAAGGATGAGTTCAAAAGAGACTACATGCTCGAGGCAATGAGACTTATGATGAGAAGCTCCTTCCTTGTAGAAAAGATGGGAGACCTTGGCAAGATACCAGAAGAGGTGGAAAGATACCTTGGCATCATGAGAGGAAAGACGGAAAAGAAGAAGGCAGCCATGTAGAAGTTCCGGCCTCTTCCCCTCTATTATCAGCCTGCCCCGTTTTGAAAACACTATGGTGAAGAATATAATAGACTATCTCGGTTCAAAACGGCTTACCCTGACAATTCTTAAAACAGGCCCCATAGTTCCTGCAATACTTACCATACTGTGGATACTCGATCTAAGACCCCCTACATTCTACATGGTGTGGGCACCCCTCATGGCGTGGGGCATTGCCTTTCTTGTAAACCTTGTGGCAAGTCTGTTTGTGCAGCACTATGTCCACAGGGCAAACCTTCTGTTCCATGTATCCTTCGTTATAGTAGCCACCGGTATAGTTGTAAGCCTTCTCTACAGGTTCGAGGGAGAGGCAATAGTCGTTGAAGATGGCCTTTTCATGGGAGAAGAGGCAGAGTATGTAAGACACAATGCGGGAAGGTTCTTCAACACCCTTGCCCCCAGGGATGTGGGATTCCATGTGGAGCGCATAGAGCCTGTGTTCTGGCAGAACAGACTCTATTTTACAGGGTTGAAAGCCACTATACGCTATCCACCGGCAACAGGAAGCACAACAGCCGGGATAGAACTCAACGGGGGACCAACCATAGGAGGTGCACGCCTCAGGCTTACAGGCTACGGCATATTCCCGGAGGTAGTCCTGGAAGAGGGTGGCAGGGTTGTGCTGAAAGACCTTCTCATGGTCGGTGTCTTCCCACCTGGAAATGAGGACCACATAATGTTGAAAAACTACAGGATGTACATGAGACTCTATCCTGATTATCATATGGACGAAAGAGGCAAACCCTCGACCAGAAGCATGTACATCAGAGGGCCTGCATTGTTTGTAAGGGTGGAGTGGCTCTACAACACCATCTATAGTGGCGTGTTAAGGCAGGGAGAGAGTGTAGGGTTCATGGATATGAAACTCACCTTCACCGGTGCAAGACGCTTTGTGATGGTGGGAATAGTGAAAGACCCTGGCGAGTGGCTCGTCTTTACAGGGTTTCTGATTGCAGGTGCCTCTCTTCTTTTAAGACTCAAGGGCAGGAGTAGAAAGGGTTGAACACTCTGGCATACATACCCCTCGCAGGGGCCATCCTCGTCATGGCAGCAGGGTTGATTGTAAGGAGATACAGAAGGTATCTGACGGTCGCCTCTCTGTTTCTTGTGGGCTATGTTATAGGTTACAGGTGGATTCACTCGGGGCATCCACCCATGCTCGGCACCTTCGAGAAAACCATCATGGCAGCATTTACACTTCTTGTAACATCCCTTGTTGTGGATAGAAAGGGGGTGTTCTCTGTGCACATCCTGGGTATGGCCATTTTTATCTTGCTTTACGGGTTGTTTTTTGATACTCAAATAAGACCGCTTGTTATATCGGAACAGAGTCTTCTGGTCTACTTTCATGTCCTGTTTGCATGGATGGGGTATGGCATCTATACCTTGTGTTTTCTGGGTGCCCTGCATGTTCTGTGGAGTAAGAGATACAGGGATGAAGAGATAGTAAGGTGGACACTCGAAAGAGGGCTTCTCTATGGTGTTGTGGCCCAGAGTGTCTCCTTCTTTATAGGTTCCTATTATTCGTCAAGGTTGCACGGAAGCTGGTGGGTGTGGGATGCGGTGGAGTATCTGTTCCTTATAAGCTGGCTTCTCTATGGTGTTGCGCTGCATGGCAGGGTGCTCTTGAGATGGGATGACAGGAAGGTGGCTGGCTGGATCATTGCAGCCTTTGTTGCAACGATTGTGCTCTACTGGGGGCTCGTATACATACCATGGGCCACATACCATGTGTTCGACATGGATATAAAGATGCACATGCCCTTTAGATGGTAATCTGGGGGTAGAGCTTGCACTAAATAAAGGGTTGCATTCTTGCACAAAAGTGTGGTAAATAATCTAATAGTAGTATGGAATTCTGAGGTGATGATGCCTCATAGGGGTTGGTGTCCATTTCCCTTATGAGGCATTTTTTTGAGAAACTCGTTTTTTAAAACAGGAGAGCTGCAGGTGAGATCGGTGGGGTTAAGGGTAGTAGTATGTGTTTTTTTGCTACTACTGGTTACATCCTGTAAGATTGTGCAAGAGAGACCCTCCTTTCCACTTTCGAAGGCAAGGGTTCTTGTATATATTCATACCGACTCGTTTTTCCCGCCTGATATAGATTTTACCATTTCAAAGATAGTGCTCGGCTCAGAGCGTGGAGATGCGCTGGTGTTCGAGGGCTCGAAAAGGATAAGCTCCATGGAGGTGGCAAAAAGGCAGGTCTTCGTGGCAGAGGGATTCGTGGAGCCAGGGGACTACAACAGGCTTGTCGTAACACTTGAGTCTGTCTCCATAAGGCGAGGCGAGGGGCGTTCGTCACTCAGACTCGATAGAGAGGATATAGAGTTCAACCTTAAGCATCTTAGGCTTGCCAGATCAGAGAGCACAGTCCTGCAGATTGGCTGGAACCCTGAAAAGTCCATAAAGAAGAGGATAATATTCTCCCCGGCATTCAATGTGGAGCTCGAAAGGCCATCTGCAAGGGAGTTACTGCTTTTCGTATCGAACAGCGGAGCCAACTACATAAGCGTTATCGACAGAAGTTTGGAGCGCATTATAGGTGCTGTAACCGTGGGGTTGTATCCAACTGCCATGGCCATAAACGAGACAGGGGACTTCCTCTATGTGCTTAATGCCGGAAGCAATACCATATCCATAGTGGACACCGCCCATATGAGGGTGAGGGATACAATAAACATAGATGTTGGCATAGAGCCAAGGGATATGGCATTCATGCCATCAGCAAAGAACTCGCTTGAGGGAAAGCTCTATGTAACCAACAGGCTTTACAACAATGTGATAGTTGTGGATACATTCACCAGAAGGGTGATAAAGAGTATCGATGTGGGGCTTGCCCCTTCCTACATACTGGCAGACCCTGATAGAAAGGAGGTCTATGTTACGGCAGAGGATACCAACGAGCTCACAATCGTAGACACGGTGGATGATTCGGTAGCGGACACTGTGAAGGTGGACAGCAGACCAACAGGTATTACACGCTACAACGACAAGTTGTATGTGTTCTGTGAGGGAGGAAGCATAATAGAGGTTATCTCGCAGACTGACAGGAAGGTAACAAATGAGATAACCCTTACCGAGCCCCCAACGAGAGGGCTCAAGGGGTTTGGCGGAAGGATGTTCGTTGTGAGCAGGAGAGAAGGGATGATTACCTTTTTCAGCTCCGCAGATGTGATAACCAGAATACTCAGACTCGATGGTGAGCCGGTAGAACTGGCAACAGATGAGACGAGAAACAGGCTCTACATAACAGATTACAGGGATGGAGAGCTCATATTCATAGATCCCATAGGAGAGGTAATAGTAAAAGAGATCGTGGTGGGTAGCAAGCCTTACTGGGTTGTCCAGCTTGACAAGTGAGATGAGGATATATACAGGATTCATTCTTTTCGGTGCAACCATGCTGGTGGTTCTGCTGCCGCTCTATAGTTATGCCTATCTGAATGCGAGGGCTGATGTGAACTATAGAGACACAAGTAGTATTATTGGTGGTGTGGAAACGAGCACCCAGAGCTTTGATCAGCTCTATACACTTGGTGTGTCCAAGAGGCTCACCAATACCATAACGATACTCGGTGATGTGAGGGTGTTTATAACGGATGTGGACGGCAAGAAGAACGAAAGCTCTTACCCATTTCTGTCTTTGAGTTTTAATCCTCCCACAATGTATAAGCTCCGGTTCAGCTACAACCGTAACGAGTCATTGCCATCAGAGGGGGACAGGACAACCACTTCATTCATGAACGCATCCTTCACCATGTCACAGACAGAGTGGCCCTCCCTTGGGGTGGCCTATACCCGTTCGACCTCACAGGACCACAACACACCGAGAAAGCTCGATAGCGAAGACTCCACCCTTAACATAAATACATCCTACAGATTTACCCTTTTAGATACAGATGGCACACTGAGTTATTCCTTCAGATACTACAAGGTTGAAGACAAGGTGAGCGCTGCCAGGACAGACTCGCCCTATCACACAGTATCGTCTAATTTCCGTAGAACCTTTTTTTCTGGAAAGCTTCGTGCCAACGCCAATATAGGCTATAGCTATTATGAAACTGAGACAGAGAGTCTCGGAGGGGCAACAAGGTTTGAGGATGAGGTTGCGCCATCAGAGGGGCTTGCAGAGTTCAATCCACCTGATGCGACAAGTGTAACCCTCTCTCAGGAAACAGAGCTTATAGACAACAACAGAAATACCCCTGTAACACCCGAGATAAATCTTAACAATGCTGGCTGGAACATAGGTGTGGGGTTCATGAAGGCCGAGTCCCTGCATGCCATATACCTTTACATAAACACCACGGTAACCGAAGAGTCCAACATAGTGGGTGGGCTTTACAATTTTGGATGGAGGCTTTATACAAGCTCTGACAACGCAGTATGGACTGACAGGGGCATCATAACGCCATCGTATAACAGCATATACAACAGATTCGAGTTTTCCTTCTCAGAGGCGAGCGCAAGATACTTCAAGGTTGTCAACACGGCTGGAGCAGGAACAGACGCCATAAGGGTTACAGAAATAGAGGGTATAGGCTACCAGCTCACCATCCCGAAAACCACTTTAGAGACCACAGAGACAAGGGAATTCGGAGGCATGACCCTGACCTACACTCCCTCAAAGAGGCTAACCATTGGGGCAAGGGTCAGGTATGACCACACCCTGAGGGAAGGCGACACAGAAAGTGAATACACCACAGCATCTTATGGATTCAATACACGGTATGTAGTGGTACCTGTATATCTTGTTCTGTCCGGTGATTATTCCACATCAACTGTGGATGTAGTTGATGGAACTAACACAGAAATCAATACATACTCGCTTGTTGCAACTTCTTCACCACTACCCACCATAAACGCCAATATGGGATTCAGGAGTTCCGAGTCCAGTGTAGATGGGGTTACCACAAGCACCAGTGATATAGTGTCAACCCATGTCTCCATGCGTGTCTACAGAGGAGTAGACCTGACACTTGGTGGAAGCCTCTCTTCCACCGGGAATCCCACGACAGGAACCGATACCGACTCAAGGACATTTTCATGGAACCTTAAGCTTGTTCCCTGGTCCTACCTCACGCTCATATACGATGGGAGTGTGGTGCGCTCTACAACAGATAGTGCCACTACAGGAAGTAGCTCCTCCACAACCACGCAGAGCCAGTATCTTACCATGAGCTTTGTTCCCACAAGGGCGGTATTTGTGGGAAGCCGTATAAACATAGAGCCGACACAGATGCAGAACTATAATCTGATATGGACTCCCACGAGCAAGGTCAGGATGTCGCTGGACTATACAAGCAATCCATCAAGTGATACAGAGTCTGTAGGAACAGGTATAAGCTGGTATCCGGTGCGCAGGTTCTCCATAAGCACCGACTATAACAAGACATGGAAGGACGATGACGAGACAGAAACAGTGTTTGTAAGGGGCTCACTCATCATAATATAAACACATAAATGCTTTGCAAGGAGAGGCGAAATGGAGTATAATAACATTAAAATGGCAAGAATTGCAACAAGAATTGTGATTCCTTTCATTGCGGTTTTGCTGCTGGGTTGTTCGGCCAAGGTGGTGCGTTATGTGAATCCGGAGGCAAATTTCTCTTACATCAAAAAGGTGGCAGTGTTACCCTTCAACAACTTCAGCAGCGACAGATTCGCCGGAGAGAAGGTAAGGACAGCCATAATGGTGGAGCTTCTATCAAGGGGTGTCTTCGATGTGGTTGAAGAGGGAGAGGTTAACAAGGTTGTTAGCATGGTTTTAAGGGCTGCAGGTGCGCTTGAAGGTGGAGTGTTCGAGCCAGACAGAGAGACCATAAGGATACTCGGTGAGAGGCTTGGTGTGCAGGCCATCATAATTGGAAGTGTGGAGGAGTACGGCGGAGGCAGAGAAGGCGTTGTGTCCATTTCAGCCAGAATGATAGATACGAGCTCTGGTATTGTGCTATGGCAGGCAAAGGCCTATGAGACGAGCTCCAGCGCATGGCGAAAGATATTAGGCATAGAGGAGCTCGACCGCACTGTGTTGACCACAAAGGCGGTAAGGAAGTTGCTCGATACACTCCTATAAGTGAGGATGAGCAGGGGGTAGGTGAAAGATGCGCAGGATGTTATCCATACTCTTCAACTCCACTGTCCTGACGGGTGCAGGGATTGGAGCATTCATGCTTGCTTGCATGGTTACACACCTCCACGCTGGTTCCGAGCTCTACTCCTACAGAAGTGTAACACCTCTGCTTCCATATTACGGCTCCAAAGGTATGGCCAGCCCGAAGGTGGTAAAGAGTGTGGCCATATTGCCCCTTGAGAACCTGTCTGACAATCCTGCTGCAGACGAGATAATAAGGGACTACATAAAAAGAGAACTTACGGGAAAGGGCTGGGTACTTATAGCAAGGGATGCCGATATAGAGAGTTTTCTGGCAAAAAGAAGAATACGATATACAGGAGCAATAACACGGCTCGCGGTAAGAGAGATGGGTAAGAGGCTTGGTGTGGATGCGGTGGTGGTCGGTTCGATTCTCTATTACACCAAGATACGCGACAAGATAATCGTAGGGGTAGCCCTGAGGGTATTGAGCACAGCCGATGGCAGTATACTGTGGGCTGAAAACATTACATACACCGGGAAAGACTTCGAAGGACTGTTTGGACTCGGCGTGGTGAAGTCTCTCGATGTCCTTGCAGACATGGTGGTAAGAGATATTGTGGGCAGTATGGCCGACAGGTTCTTCATAAGAGACTCTGCAATGAGTCCTTTCGAGATAGAGCGGGTTATACTGCAGCCATCCATAGGGAGGGGGCCACAAAAACGGGAGATAAGGGTGAAGTTCCTTCCCCTGTCGGGAGAGCCTGAAAAAGTAAAGGCTGTAGTTGATGGTAAAGTGTATATGCTTTCAAGGTATGGTAAGGAGTACAGAGGTTATATCCATGTTCCCGAGGCCGAAGGAACATACATGGTAAGCCTTGTTGCAACAGATGAAAAGGGCGGATCCCACTTCTTCGACGCAGTAGGTGAGGCCGTTGTAGACAATACACCCCCCCAGATTGAGATGTATGCAACAAAAAAGATATTTTCAACACGAGACAGAAGAAATGGTTATGTTCTATTTGAAACCAGAGTCTTGAGTGTGGACAGCATAGAGGGCTGGCGTGTGGAGGTAAGAGATGAAGACGGTAAGGTGGTAAAGCTTGAGTATGGCTATGGAGCCATACCCCCAAAGTTTATATGGAAGGGTGAGTCTGAAGAGGGATGGGTGGTAAAGGACGGAAAGTACTC
Organism: Deltaproteobacteria bacterium; assembly: GCA_015492245.1. Lineage (GTDB taxonomy): Bacteria > Desulfobacterota > GWC2-55-46 > GWC2-55-46 > DRQE01 > DRQE01. The sequence continues at coordinate 72,604 of WGFM01000012.1, forward strand.
TTTTAATCTTATTGTGGTAGACAACGCGGGCAATGAAACCCTGGTGGCCCGTAAGGTAAAGGTAAAGACCACGCCCCCAAGGATCAATGTATCTGTTGACATGGTAGAAGGGGTGATACTGTTCAACTTCGAGTCGGCAGAGCTGGAAGACATAAGAACATGGAGCCTTACCATACTCGACAAGGATGGGAAATTGATGAAAACCGTTACCAACGATAAGGGGAAGTTGCCTGAGAAGGTGGAGTATCCTGTGGGTGATGATGTGGACATAAGAGACCTCAAGTTTATACTTAAGGCCACAGATGTGGCAGGCAATAAGCTCGAGCTGAAAAAGAGTGTGCCTTCAGTGTTTGCAACGAAGATGCCCTTCGCAAGGTTGAAAGGAAAGACCGATGTATGGGAAGACTTTTAACATATCACTATGTGGAAGTGTAGGTTGGAGGTTTACCGCAAGAGAGTATTGTATCTACTAGCCTGTTTCATCATATTGATCTACAGCAAGGCTGCATGGGCAGAGACAGACTGTGAGACCTGTCATTCGGGAACGGAGGCCCGAAAATGGGGTTTAAAGGATGTGTATGCCGGAATCTACAGTTACAGATTCCGGCATAACAATGTGAGTAGAGAGTGTAGAAGATGCCATATTATAGAGGAGTTTCAGATAAAGGCAGAGAGTGAGCTATATTTTCCAGGTAGCACCACGGAGGGTATATTCTTTCTAACAGGGCTTTCACTCGACAAGGAGTACGAGGTAGAGCTTAAGTTTAAAGATCAGCGTAAAGGTGTTGTGCAGAGGAAAGTGCTGAAACTTAAGCCATCACGTATAGCGGTGGAAAAGGGTGACGGCGCCCCGCCGAGTGTTAGGACCATAAGATTCCTTGGGATAAGAGAGGGTATTATACCAGAAGGTATACTCTACTTCGAGACGGACAGACCTGCAGTGAGTGTGGTGGAGTACTGGAAAGACGAGCGATACAGGGAGAGGGTCGTGAACCTCAAGGTGTTCCTGAAGGAGCACACTGTAAGGCTTTCTGGCATCAGGAAGGCAGATAGGTACAGATACAGAGTAATAGTGATGGATGTTTTCGGGAACAGAAGTATAAGCGAGGGTGTTTTGTTTGCCGGAGAGAAAAAAGAGGGCATGGGAGTTGATGCTCTCGGTGAAGATGGAGGCAGGGTGGCAGAGACTGCCATAAAGGTCTTCAGACCTGCTCCTGCGGCAGACCTCTGTCTTCACCTGATGGCTCCTGAGCCGGTTATGGTGTCTGTAAGTATAAGAGAGATTATAGAGAACACCAAGCACGGCTATGGACTGAGATCAGCAAGGTATACAAATATTAATGTTTGCACCCAGTGCCACAGGGCAGGCATATCACATCCTGTAGGTGTAAGAAACACCAGGGCTGATATAGACATACCGGAAGACCTGCCAACCATAGAGGCCGGGGTCATAACATGTGTTACATGCCACTACCCACATGGTGGAGATAAACCTTACTTTGCAAGATTCGACTTCGATGAAATCTGTGAGATGTGTCATAAAGGGTTGTAATAACAGGAAACCTACTTAGAAGTTTTAGGAGGCAGATATGGTTAACAGAGCAAAGGAGAGAAGAAGGAGGCTGAACTATTCGATAAAGCGCCAGATGCAGATGAGGCTTTTCTTAAAGGTTCTTTCAGTGGTGTTGCTTGGGCTTGTGCTCTCCTCGGCCATATTTTTCTACATGTCCAACCAGGAGGTGGGAGAGACCTACAGGCAGTTCCATATACAGGCCAGAAATTTCCTTGATTTTCTCCTGCCGGGCATAGCAATAGCCTTTATGGTGGGACTTGTTGTTGCCATCTCAATAGCATTGTTTTTCCCCCATAAGATTGCGGGGCCTCTCTATAGAATAGAAAGAGAGGTGAAAGAGATGGTTGGAGAGGGGGACCTGAGGGTCAGGTTCACTGTGCGCGATGGTGATGAGGTGGGAGACCTTGCAGATGCACTGAATACGATGGTGGGAAAGTTGCGAACAAAGATAGAAAGACTCAATGCCGTTGCGGATGAGCTTTCTGCCCTTTCAGAGGATCAGAACATAGACAGAGAAAGACTTAGAGAGACAGTAGGTATGCTGGAAAGAATACTCAAGGAGTTTAAACTGTGAAGAGGACTGTGCACATAATATTGCTGTTTGTGCTGGTCTTTTCTGCATGGACGGGATGCACACACAGAACTGATGGGCTTGACAAGCTTGTGAACTCTTCTGAGTACAGAAAACTCAAGAAGATAGCCGTGCTTCCCTTCAACAATATAAGTGGCAGAAAGGATGCAGGCAAGATGGTGGCAGATATATATGTTGCGGAACTATTTAGAAGTGGAAAGTATCGCGTTGAAGAACCTGGAAACATAAAACAGTTTCTCATACAGGAACACATAACCACCATAGGAGAGATGGAGATAGAGAGGCTCAAGGTCCTGGGCAGACGCCTCAAGGTGGATGCAGTTGTGGCAGGCACTGTTGAGGAGTTCGATGATGGAAAGGGTGGGGTGCCTGTGGTTAGTATATCTGCAAGGATGGTGGATTCCAGGACGGGGCGTATCCTCTGGTACGAGCGTATAAAAAGAAGAGGTGATGATTATATAGTAATATTCGATATAGGACTTGTAAGCTCGGCCACAGCGCTTGCAAAAAAGATAGCAAAAGAGATGATAGAAAAAATAGATTAGAAAGGAGCCTGGTGTATAAAAATATTATGAAAAGATACATACCACATTCCCTTCTTGTACCTGCTGTTTTGCTTGTTCTGTATGGAAATGCAAATGCCCTTTCACTTTTTTCTGTATTCAAGAAGAAACCCTATGTTGCAAAGATAGGAGACAGGGTTATAACCACAGAGGCGTTCATGGAAGAGGTGCGAAGGCTTCATACCCTTGACAGGGTGGGCAAGAAACTCTCTGAAAGCGAAGAGATGTCCTTCAGAAAACAGAACTATCGGAAATTCCTTGACGAGATAATAGAGAGGGAACTGATGATAATGGAGGCAGAGAACCTTGGGCTCCATGAAGACCCTGCCTTTCTGGAAGCCATGAGGGTGTTCAGGTTGAACCTGTTCCTCGACAGGCTCAGAAAAGAAGAGGTTGTCAAAAATGTCAAGATAACCGAAGACGATATACTCAACTATTACAGAGAAAAGCTAAAAAGGGGCGACAGAGAAAAGCCCACGCAGGAAGAAAGGTATGCCATAGAGAGGGCGCTATACACGGAAAAACTCAAAGAGAGGGAGAAAGAATACTTCAAGAGTCTTCGCAGGAGGGCGAGAATAAAGATATACGATGATGTGCTGAAGGCCCTGTCAGAGGATTCCTCCAGGAAGGAGGATTACAAGAAGGTTGTAGCCCGTATAAACGATAAGCCTGTATATGCGATGGAGCTCTTAAGAGAGTTGGAACGAGTCAAGAAGTATGATATGACAACGAAGAAGAAAACCCTCGATGGCCTTGTTCTCCGCAAGCTGCTCGATAAAGATGCCCTCCGCAGGGGGTATGAAAAGGACGCTGAGATAAGAAAGAGGATAGAACTTTACAGAAAGAAACTTCTTGTAGAGGTGTTCAAGAACAGGGTTATACTCCCCCTTGTAAAGGTGAAAGAGGAGGAGATAGAGCAGTACTATGAAAACAATAAAGAAGAATACAAAGAACCCGACAAGTTCAATATAAGCATAATAGCCCTTCGCAACGGTGAGCTTGCAGACACCATAGCAAAAGAGCTCAAGAAGGGAGGAGACTTCGGCTATCTCGCCAGGGAGCATTCTGTAGATTCCTCTCGTGTCAATGGTGGTCTTGTTGGCTGGGTCTCAGAGAGGAGCCTGCCTCGCAATGTGCTGGCTCTTATAAAGAAGGCCAAGAAGGGTGAGATTATAGGCCCCATTAGAAACAGAAGGCTTCTTATCATATACAATCTCAATGATTATAGAGAGGGAAAGCCTCTTCCTCTTGAAAAGGTGAGAAGAGATATAGATATAACCATTGGAAGAAAGAAGTTCAAGGAGACCCTTGAGCTTTATCTGAAACGGTTGAAGAAGGTTGTCAAGATAGAGATAAACGAAAAGGAACTTGCTCGCTTCTACTAAGCAGGGAGGTCTACTTTGAACAGGTATCTTTTTTCAACAGTTGTTTTGGTCGTACTGGTCTTTACCGCTGGGTGTTACGGGCCCCAGAGGGTGATCAAAAAGAGCTGTGTTGACTGCCACTCAGAGGAAGTGAAAAGATTCGGACAAGAGGGCACTCTCCATACTCCTGTTGCAGAGGGCAGGTGTGAGGGGTGCCATTCACCGCATGGTCTTATAGGGGGGGTTCTTCTCAAGGGTAAGGATGCCTCCCTGTGTTACCGCTGCCACAAGAAAGAGGATATGGAGGGCAAATCCACCCATACTCCCCTGAAAGAGGGAGAGTGTCTTACATGCCATGACCCCCACTCATCTCCATACAGGGCTATTACCATCAAAGGTGGAAACGAGCTGTGCTATACATGCCATCCCAGGGAAGACTTCCAGGGCAATAGGGTTCACAGGGCAATGGACAGGGGGTGTAACAGTTGTCATGAGCCACATTCGTCTGAATATTCCTACAATCTGAAAGACGAGGGCAACAGGCTGTGTGCGGATTGTCATGATCCATTGAGTGCTTCTTTTAACAGAAGCCATTTCGACTACAAGGTTGCCGGTTCGGATTGTCTTTCCTGCCACACCCCCCACTATTCTAAGAGCAAGACTCTCATAAGAGACTTTGTCCACAAGCCTTTTGAGGACAAGACATGCACAGAGTGTCATAATCCCGCAGACTCTGAAGAGCCTCTTGAGACCCGCCTCAAGGGCAGTGAGCTGTGTTATTCCTGCCACAGGGACCTCAAGGAGCGTTTTGATAAAAGAAGGCTTGTGCATTCACCGCTCGGTGAGTGCACAAGGTGTCATGACCCCCATGCCTCTGACCAGAAGATGGAGCTTGTCTCAAAAGAGGATGTCCTGTGCTACAGTTGCCATGGAGACACGAAGAAGAAGCAGGCAAAGAAATACATGCACACCCCTCTCAAGAAGGGGCAATGCAGTGGATGCCATGAGCCACATTCTTCAGACACAGAGAAGTTCCTGAAGATGTCTACAGATACGCTCTGTTACGAGTGCCATAAAAAGACCGATTTTTCTGGCAAGGTGGTGCACAGGCCGGTAAGAGAGAACGGGTGCATAAGGTGTCATGATGCTCATTCTTCTGAACAAGACTTTCTCATACTCAAGACCGAGGGAGAGCTCTGTTACAGTTGTCATGCCACAGAGAGGAGCAGTTTTGACAGGGTGAGTGTTCATCCAAGGGTAAAGCAGGGCAGGTGTTCTGCATGCCACATGCCGCACAGGTCTTCCTACGCAGGGCTTCTTACCGATAGTCCAGAACGGCTGTGTTTTGAATGCCACTTTACCACCATAAGGGAGGTTTCCAGAGAGGGACGCCACAAGGTATTCGAAGACGGCAGATGCCTGGCATGCCACAGTGCACATGCAAGCAACAGTCCCCACCAACTCCTTACCGATGTGCCTGAGGTATGTTACAGTTGTCATGAGCCTGTCAAGGAAGACCTTGCCAGAAGAAATGTACATCAGCCATTCGAGGCTGGCAAGTGCACAACATGCCATATGCCACATGGTAGCAAACTCAGGTGGGCACTTTCAAGGCCACCTGACTCTCTCTGCTACTCATGCCATAAGGACTTCAGAGAAGAGATGGAAAGAGAGGGTGTGTTTGTTCACAAGGTTGTAAAGGATGGTGGTTGTGCTGAATGTCATAAATCCCATGCTACCAGAGAGCGGTGGCTGCTTAGAAGGGACGGGCGCACATTGTGTAACAACTGCCATGATACATCCACAGAGGAGATTACCATTGCACACAGTAGTATAAAGATAGAGGGCTCTGATTGTCTCGGCTGCCACGAGCCGCACATGGGCAAGGACAGGAGCCTTCTTCACAGGGTTTTGCATAAGCCCTTTAAAGATGGTGATTGTAAAAGGTGTCATAGCCGTATATAATTTCGGAGTGGTATTTTGGTCATGAAGAGAACTATGACGATCATATGCCTGACAGCACTGACAGGTCTGGTTTTTGTGTTCTACAGCGCCGCTTATGCCGCAAAGAAGGATACGCGCAGGCTCTGCCTGGAGTGTCATAAGGAAGTGGACGGTTTTTTTGATAAAAAGAGGGTGCACAAACCTGTTGCAGGGGGGCAGTGCACAGCCTGTCATAATCCACATGCATCGAAACACAAGGACCTCATTGGGGCCGATAGAGAAGAGCTCTGCTATGGTTGTCATCCTAAGGACAGGCTTTTCAGGGGCAAAGTGGTGCACCAGCCGGTGGTGGAGGGGTTGTGCCTTGAATGTCATGCATCTCACTCGAGCGACAACCCCTGGCTTCTGCGGGGTAAGGAGGTGGAGCTCTGTTTCGGATGCCATAAGAAAGAAGAGATACAGGGAAGGAAGTTCGTGCATCCTGAAGTGGAAAGTGGCAGGTGTACCACCTGCCATGATCCACATGGTTCCACACTGATGGGGCTTATAGTAAAGGAGAATATGTGTATATCCTGCCATAATGCAGGCTCTGATGGTCTTAAGATGGCTCACTCAGGGCTTAATGTGAAAGGCACCAGATGCCTCTCATGCCATAGTCCCCATTCTTCAGATAACGCTGGTATAGTAAAGGCCAATGTGCACAAGCCATTTGCCGAGAAAAGGTGCGATGTGTGCCACGAACCGGGCTCAAAGGAAGTTGCAAGAAAGGGCTACAATATGTGTCTTGCCTGTCATGATGGCACCATGCAGAGCTTTTACAAGAGATACAACCATCTCATGGCAGGTAAGGAGGGCAACTTCTGTGCCGATTGCCATACCCCTCATGCAAGCGATGAGAGGGCACTGCTCAAAGATAGAGAGGACAAGACATGCTGGCAGTGTCATGAGGATACAGAAGGGTTTACACACAGTGCAAGGTATGTGCATCCAGACCTCAAGAAGTGTCTTGATTGCCATGTTTCTCACGGTTCGAACGCAAGATATATGCTCACCGCGGGAGACAACACATGCTCGATGGAGGGATGTCATCCCTCACAGGGGAGGTTCACACATCCGGTGGGAGAGAAGGCCATAGACCCTCGCTCCAGGGAGCCCATGAATTGCTCCACATGCCACAATCCCATGGGCTCGCCAGAGGAGTTTATACTGAGGGCAGGAAAGGTTGTGGAGCTATGCATAAAATGTCATCAAATATAGTTGATGCTGTAAAAACAAATGTCCTGATAATAGTAGTGTTGCTTGTGGCACTCTGTGGTGGTAGTGCCTACGGGGTGGAAACAAAGAAAGTAAGGCTTGCCCATCTTATAGCTACAGATGAGTTCATGGGGAGATTTAACGAACCTGGCAGTGTCTTCTACGATGGATTGAAAAAGAGACTCTATGTTACAGATAGCGGAAACAAAAGGCTTGTTTCTTTTGATGAGGAGTTCAGGTATCTCTCCGAGCTTTCACACAAAGGTTTTTCCATACCACTTAGTATAGTAAAGACATCCACAGGAGAGTTCTACATAACAGATGCCGAGACAGGTCAGATAAAGTTTGTGGATGTTAAGAACAGGACCATAGTGCCCCTAAGGATAAAAGGTATGGACGAGAAGGAACGATTTGTGGCAGGCAGACTCGCCCTGGATGAGAAGGAGAATCTTGTGGTAACCGACAGGCTCAACAGAAGGATACTCGTTTTAAGAAGAGATGGCACACTGCTTAAGACCATAGAGCCAGGTGTTGAAGGGCTTTATGGTTTTGTGGATGTGAAGGTGGATGAGAAGGGCTATATATATGCGGTGGATACTCTTGGACGTAAGGTATACATGTTCGACAGGACAGGCAAACTTGTAAGAAGATTTGGTGCAGATAACCGGATCATGCGTTTTCCCGTAAGTGTTGCTGTGGACTCGAGGGGATATGTATATGTGCTTGACAGGCATAGCGGAAGAATACTGGTCTTTAGCGGCAGAGGAGACCTGCAATACCTTCTTTTACGAAAAGGTGTATCTCCAGGGGAGCTTTACAATCCTGGCTATATATACATAGATGTGGAGGACAGAATCTATACCATAGATGGTAACAGGGTGCAGATATTTGTAGAAGGCGATCAATAATATGTTGAGAGGGGCTGTATACATCTTTCTCCTTTTGCTGATTGCGGGTTGTGTGGTGAAGGAAGTACAGGAGCCCACACCAGAGCCAGGGCTTACCACCATTCCGGTCTACCAGAAGGGTACCTATGCTTTCAGCACCAGACAGGCCATAGGGCTTCTTGAAAAGAGGAAAGAACTTGAGAAGAAAAGACGTGAGGAGATAAAAAGAAGGATAAAGGAGGCCCAGATATCCGGGCTCGATGACCCATGGATTCCACCCCAGCCTGTAGATCCAGATACACTGCCACCAGCGCTCAAGGACTTTCCAAAGGATACATACGGTTATCCTGACTGGACAAGGGCTGTGGATGAAAAACTTATAGAACCACGGAACTATGTTACAGAGGATAAGCCAGACACCGAACCCCTTGATCTTGATATACTCTTCGAGATCAACGACAGGCTCATGGCAAATGTTCGTTTTTCCCATAAGGTCCACACCTTCTGGCTTTCATGCAAGAACTGTCATCCCGGCATATTCAAGGAGAAAAGAGGCGCCAACAAGTTCAATATGTACGACATCTGGAATGGTGAGTACTGTGGCAGGTGCCATGGCAAGGTGGCTTTCCAGCCAAAGGGGTTTGATAATTGTCAGAGATGCCATAATGTCAGAAAGAAGACCATGGGCATAAGGTAAGAGCTGGCTGTCTCTCTGTGTCCCCTTGCCATACAAAAAGATGTTGCTCTGCGTATCTGTTTATGGCATAATTTTTATATACCCCATATGGGTAGGAGGAGCCATCGGTGAAACTCGACTACAAACATAAGGCTGTCTCTGAGACCAATGGAAGCGAAGGCAACGGTTACAGTGCCAGGGTGCTTGTAGTAGATGATAATGTGCAGAATGTTGAACTTGTGGAGGCACTCCTTGTATCCAAGGGATACCGGGTTATAAAGGCGTACAGTGGCAGGGAGGCGCTCAAGAAGGTCGAGGAGGTTCTTCCTGATATAATCCTTCTTGATATTATAATGCCACAGATGGATGGTTACGAGGTCTGCAGGCGTCTTAAGGAAAAAAAGGAGACCCGTTTCATCCCCATAGTTATGCTCACAGCCCTCGATGGGGTGGATGACAAGGTAAGGGGCATAGAGGCAGGGGCAGACGACTTTATAACCAAGCCATTCCAGAAGCCAGAGCTTCTTGCAAGGATAAAGTCCCTCATAAAGATGAAGATGCTGTTCGATGAGCTGGAGAACGCACAGAATGTGCTGTTCTCTCTCGCTCTGGCTCTTGACTACAACGATCCATATACACATGGACACTCACAGCGTGTCTCCGAGCTGTCTGCAAGGCTTGCTCAATATATAGGGCTTCCTTCTTCACAGCAGGAGATAATAAGAAATGCAGGCATACTCCATGACATAGGAAAGATAGCAACGGACAAGAACATACTTCATAAGCCAGGGGCTCTTAACATAAACGAGTACACACATGTGAAACAGCATCCTGTAATAGGCGAGAGGATATGCAGGCCCCTTAAGTTTGCAAAGCCACTGCTTCCCATCATAAGGGGACACCACGAAAGGTTCAACGGCACGGGCTATCCTGATGGGCTTGAGGGCGATGGCATCCCCCTGGGTGCGCGAATACTGGCCATTGTGGATGTATACGATGCACTCACCTCGGTAAGACCCTACCGCGGGGAGATACCTTCAGAGGTGGCCGTGGAAGTGATGAAAGCAGAGGCACTTAAGGGCTACTGGGACAAGGAGCTTCTGAAGGCATTCTCAAGCATGATCAAGGAGAGCGAGGAAGAGTTGCGCTCAACAGAGCTGACAGATGGCACAGGTGTCTTCAGAGAATGCGATTGACCCCTCATGGTCATGTTGAGTCCACATGGCTAAAATCCTTCCATAGCAAGCAATCCATCGTGTAAGCCCCTATTTACAGCCTGTTTTCTCTTGAAAAAGGCCATACTTGCTGTTAACATATAATACTTAAATTATCTGGAGAGGAGTGTGTTTGAAGATGAAAGAAGGTATTCATCCCTCATACGAAGGGACCACCATAAAGTGTGCCTGTGGTTTCGAGATAACCACCCGCTCCACCAGGAAGGCTATAAAGGTGGAGATATGCTCGAACTGTCATCCCTTCTACACCGGCAAGATGAAGTTTGTGGACACAGCGGGCAGGGTCGAAAGGTTCAGACGCAAGTATGGTAACAAAAGTTAGCACCCCAGGGAGAAGTTGTGAAGGTAGCTCTCCTGAAGTTCACACCAGAACCCCAGAAGACCGTCTGCCTTGCGGCAAAACTCTGTTATTCTGACTCCAATATAGACGAGCTCGAGGACAGGCTCAAAGGTGTCTCAACAGATGAGTTCCTCAGAAAGATAATCCGCATGGGGCATCTATCTGTTCTTGAGCATGCAAGCTTCACCTTCGGCATAGAGGGCATATCACGGGCAACATCCCACCAGCTTGTGCGCCACAGGATAGCCTCGTACTCACAGCAGAGCCAGCGGTATGTTCGCTCCAGGGATGAATATGTGATACCACCATCTGTAGAGAAGAACGAGGATTTCTGTGCAAGGTTCAAAGATGTGGTGGAGGATATATACCAGTTCTACCAGGAGATGGTAGAGGCCGGTATACCCGGAGAGGATGCACGCTATGTGCTTCCCAATGCAGCAACCACGAAGATTATAGTAACCATGAACGCAAGGGAGTTGCTTCATTTTTTCAGACTTCGCTGTTGCGAGCGTGCCCAGTGGGAGATAAGGGAGATGGCAACCCGTATGCTCGAGCTCGTAAAGAAAGATGCCCCGGTCATATTCGAGGATGCAGGCCCATCGTGCGTGGCGGGCGCCTGCAGCGAGGGAGAGATGACCTGTGGAAGACCCCTCGAGACAAGAAGAAAGTTCAAAAACCTTTAATAAAACCATGTTACTCGAGAAACTCAAAGAGGTAGAAAACAAGTATATAGAGCTATCGAGACTCCTGGGAGACCCGAAGCTCATGGAGGACAGGGCTCGTTACCAGAGGTATGCCCGCGAGTATGCCTCGCTCAAGGAGATTGTGGAGGCCTACAGGGAGCTCAAGAAGGTGGAGGAAGAGGTAGAGGAGAACAGGAAATTGCTGGAGGAAAAAGACGAAGAGCTCAGAGCCCTTGCAAAGGAGGAGATTTCATGGCTTGAGAAGCGTAGAGAGGGGATCACCCAGAGGCTCAGGCTCATGCTTATACCGAAAGACCCGAATGACGAGCGCAACATAATACTGGAGATAAGGGCCGGTGCAGGCGGGGAGGAGAGCGCCATATTTGCTGCAGAGCTTTTCAGGATGTATACCCGTTATGCAGAAAAGAGGGGCTGGAAGGTGGAAGTGTTGAGCGCAAGTGCCACAGGGCTTGATGGCTATAAAGAGGTTATAGCCATGATAAGGGGCAGGGGTGCATATTCGCGGTTCAAGTACGAGAGCGGTGTGCACAGGGTCCAGCGGGTGCCAGAGACAGAGAGCTCGGGCAGAATACATACATCCACTGTTACCGTTGCCATACTGCCAGAGGCAGAGGATGTGGAGGTGGATATAAGGGACGAGGAAATCCGTATAGACACATACCGGGCAAGCGGGCATGGCGGGCAGAATGTCAACAAGGTGGAGACGGCGGTAAGGATTACGCATCTACCAACTGGCATGGTTGTTACATGCCAGGATGAAAAGAGCCAGCACAAAAACCGCGAGAAGGCCATGAAGATACTGCGCAGCCGCCTCTACGATATAAAGCTAAGAGAGCAGCAGGAAAAGATTGCCTCGGAGCGGCGTCAGCAGGTGGGGACAGGCGAGAGGTCTGAGAAGATAAGAACCTACAACTTTCCGCAGAACAGGGTTACAGACCATCGTATAGGGCTCACCATCTACAAGCTGGTAGAAATACTCGATGGGGAGCTGGATGAACTTACAGACTCGCTTATAGCACACTACCAGACAGAAGAACTTAAAAGGATGGGTATGGATGGATAAGCTCCTGATAGAGGGTGGAAGAAGGCTCATAGGAGAGGTGGAGGTAAGTGGCTCGAAGAACTCGGCACTTCCCATAATGGCTGCCACCATTCTTGCAGAGGGGGTGCACAGGCTGGGCAATGTGCCGGAACTCAAGGATGTGGAGACATTTTCGGCCCTCCTTTCTTCTTTAGGGTGTGGTGTGGAAAGTGTTGGGGATGGCACCCTTACCGTTGACTCTACAGAGATAGGAGAACCTGTTGCACCCTATGAGCTTGTAAAGACCATGCGGGCGAGCATACTGGTGCTTGGCCCCCTTGTGGCGAGGTGTGGAAGGGCAAGGGTGAGTCTGCCAGGGGGGTGTGCCATAGGGGCAAGGCCCGTGAACCTGCACCTTAAGGGGCTTGAGCTCATGGGTGCAGAGGTAAGGATAGAGCATGGCTACATAGATGTAAGGGCAGAAAAGCTAAAGGGTGTGCATATATACCTGGACTATCCAACCGTTACGGGCACGGAGAACTTAATGCTTGCCGCCACCCTCGCAAGTGGTGAGACACTTATAGAGAATGCAGCCCTTGAACCAGAGGTGGTGGAGCTTGCAAGGGCGCTCAAGAAGATGGGTGCAACAATAGATGGCGAGGGCACGGACAGGATAAGGATAAGAGGGGTTGAAGGGCTCAATCCCCTTGAATACACCGTTATGCCCGATAGAATAGAGGCAGGCACCCTTATGGTGGCATCTGCCATGACAAGGGGCAATGTGCTCATAAAGAACTGCCCCCATGAGTACATGGACTCGGTTGTTACAAAACTCGGGGAGGCTGGCACAGAGGTCGAAAAGGAGGATGGAGGCATAAGGGTTGTGGGCTCATACCCTATAAGAAGCGTGGACATAAAGACCTACCCCTACCCTGGCTTCCCCACAGACATGCAGGCACAGATGATGGCCATGATGTGCATGTCCACAGGGTTGAGTGTTATAACGGAGACGGTCTTCGAGAACAGGTTCATGCATGTGGCAGAGCTCAAGCGCATGGGAGCAGATATAATGGTGGATGGTAGATACGCAATAGTAAAGGGTAGGGAGAGGCTCAGTGGGGCACCTGTGATGGCAACGGATCTCAGGGCATCCGCCTCGCTTGTGCTCGCAGGGCTCGTTGCAGACGGGCAGACAGAGGTCTCAAGGATATACCATCTTGACCGTGGCTACGAAAGGCTGGAAGAGAAACTTAGATGCTTGGGGGCAGAGATAAAGAGGGTGAAGGAATGAAAAGAGAAGACCTTTTGAGCATAGCCCTTCCAAAGGGTAGAATTCTGCAGGAGGCCGTAGGTCTATTTGCAGGGATGGGTATAGACATAAAGGACATACTGGAGGATCCAAGGAGGCTTGTCTTCGAGCTGCCAGAAGAGGGCATGAGGTTCATGCTCATAAGAACCCAGGATGTGCCTGTATATGTTGAATACGGTGCGGTAGATATGGGTATTGCAGGAAAGGATGTGCTCTACGAGCAGCGCAGAGACCTTTACGAGCCCCTCGACCTCGGTATAGGCCGTTGCAGGATGGTGGTTGCAGAGCCAGAGGAGCTTAAGGAGAGGGATGATCCCTCTGGATGGACACACATTAAGATTGCAACAAAGTATCCCAACATAGCCACAGAGTATTTCCTGGAGAGGGGCATAGAGGTGGAGATAATAAGACTCTACGGCTCCATAGAACTTGCCCCACTGTTCGGGCTTTCCGAAAGGATTGTAGACCTTGTGCAGACAGGCGAGACCCTCAGAAAAAACGGCCTTGTCGAGGTGGAGACAGTAATGGAGGTTACTGCAAAACTTGTATGCAACAGGGCAAGCCTTAAGACAAAGCCGTCTCGCATAAAGGACTTTATAGAAAGGTTGAGAGGAGTCGTTGAAGGATGAGGCTTGTAAGGGCAAGGGATAGAGGGTTTGACACCATACTCGATGAGCTCCTCTCAAGGGCAGCTACCATGGAGAAAGAGGTGGAAGAGGTGGTGGAGGCCATCCTCTGTGATGTAAGAGAGAGGGGCGATGAGGCAATCGTTGAATACACCCACAGGTTCGATTGCGTCAATATAAGGGGAAAGATAGAGATCAAGAAGAGGGAGTTCAACAAGGCGCTCAAGAGGCTTTCCAGGGAAGATGTGGGGGCCATAGAGGAGACCGTGGAGAGGGTCTACCAGTTCCACTCACACCAGCGGCTTGACTCCTGGTTCATGACCGATGAGCATGGAAACCTTCTTGGCCAGAGGGTTACCCCTGTAGAGCGTGCAGGCATATATGTGCCAGGGGGCAAGGCGAGTTATCCATCCACGGTTATAATGAACGGGGTGCCTGCAAAGGTTGCAGGCGTGAGTGAGCTCTTCATGGTAACCCCACCAGGAGAGGATGGCTCTTTGGACCCCTGGGTGCTTGTGGCCTCCCAGGTGGTTGGTGTGGACAGGGTCTTCAGGGTAGGTGGGGTGCAGGCTGTAGCAGGGCTTGCCTATGGAACGGAGACCATACCAAGGGTGGACAAGATCGTGGGCCCTGGCAACATATATGTTGCGACGGCAAAGAAGAAGGTCTACGGCACGGTGGATATAGACATGATAGCAGGCCCAAGCGAGGTGCTCATAATAAACGACGGCACAGGAGACCCACAGTGGATGGCCATGGACCTACTGTCCCAGGCTGAACACGACGAGCTCGCCTCCTCCATACTCATGACCACCTCGGAGAGGATGGCAAGAAGGGTGATAAGGGAGCTCAGGAGGTTTATTAGAGGGCTTGAGAGAAGAGAGATTGCAGAAAGCTCTATTAAGAGATACGGGCTGGCGATAGTTGTGGATGGGCTCGATGAGGCGGTGGAGCTGTCAAACCGCATAGCCCCTGAACACCTTGAGCTCTTCGTGGAGAATCCACTTGAGCTGCTTGGGGGTATAAGGAATGCAGGCAGCATATTCCTTGGAAGCCACACCCCCGAGGCATTTGGCGACTATGTGGCAGGCCCGAACCACACCCTTCCAACAGGCTCTACGGCAAGGTTCTTCTCTCCCCTGGGGGTATACGACTTTCTCAAGTTCTCAGGGGTAACCCTTATGACACGGAAGGGTTTCGATGCACTCGCACCACTGGTAGAGAGGCTTGCCAGGGCAGAGGGGCTTGAGGCACACAGACTGAGTGTTGCCATAAGAAAGAAGGAGAGGTAGATATGGCACGCAAAGGGAAGGCGAGGAGAAAGACCAGAGAGACGGACATAACAGTGGAGATAGAGCTCGATGGTTGGGGCAGGGCATCTATTGAGACTGGAATACCCTTCTTCGACCACATGCTCGATAGCCTGTGCCGCCACGGACTATTCAACCTCAGGATAAAGGCGAGGGGAGACATCGAGGTGGACTACCACCACACGGTGGAGGATACAGGCCTTGTTCTTGGGCAGGCCGTGGCAGAAGCACTTGGTGATAAGGAGGGCATACAGAGGTTTGGCCAGGCAAAGGTGCCCATGATGGATGCCCTTGCAGAGGTGGTGGCAGATATTGGTGGAAGACCCCACCTTGAATACAGGGTGAGGCTGCCACGAAGAAGACCGAAGACCGATGAGGGCATGCCACCACTCAATGCCACACTTGTGGAGGAGTTTCTGCGTGCATTCTCCTCTACACTGGGTGCAGACATCCATGTGATACTCCACTATGGTAGAGACCTGCACCACTCCATAGAGGCCATATTCAAGGCCCTTGCGAGGGCACTGATGGAGGCAACGAGAAAGAATACAAGGATAAAAGGGGTTCTTTCAACAAAGGGATGCCTGAGGTAGCCATAATAGACTACGGAATGGGAAACCTGAGAAGCGTTGCCAAGGGCTTCGAGCGTGTTGGGGCAGAGGCCGTGGTAACAGCCCGAAGAGAGGACATACTTGCTGCAACACACCTTGTGTTGCCAGGGGTTGGTGCCTTCAGGGCCTGTATGGAAGGGGTGGAAAGGCTGGGGCTTACAGATGTCATAAGGGAGTTTATAGCCACAGGAAGACCCTTTCTGGGGATATGCCTTGGGCTACAGCTACTGTTTGAAGAGAGCGAGGAAGGTGGCATCCACCGTGGGCTCGGCATAATAAAGGGAAGGGTGAAGGGGTTCACCACAGATATGAGGGAGCCCGGTGGAGCACCCCTTAAGGTGCCACATATGGGATGGAACACCATAAAGATAAAGAAGAAGGGGTCAGCCCTCCTCGAGGGTATACCCGAGGAGGCCTACTTCTATTTTGTCCACTCCTACTATGTGGTGCCAGACAGGGGGGAGTGTGTGCTTACCACGACAGACTACGGGATGGAGTTTACAAGCAGTATCGAAAGAGGCAACATCTTTGGCGTGCAGTTTCATCCTGAAAAGAGCCAGTCTGTGGGACTGAAACTGCTTGAGAACTTCAGCAGACTTTAACTTATATGCTTATAATACCTGCCATAGACATTAAGAAGGGCAGATGCGTTCGTCTCAGACAGGGCCGCATGGAGGATGAGACGGTCTACTATGACTCACCCCCTGAGGTTGCCCGCATGTGGAAGGACAAGGGGGCAGCTGTGGTGCATGTGGTGGACCTCGATGGTGCGCTGAAGGGTGAGCCCGTAAGCTACGGGCTTATAGAGGAGATTGCAGAAACAGTGGATGTGAGGCTTCAGGTGGGTGGAGGGATAAGGACACAGGAGGTTGCAGAGGCATATCTATCGCTTGAAGGGGTGGAGCGTATAGTGCTTGGCACAGTGGCAATAGAGAACCCCGTGCTTGTGGAAGAGCTTGGCAGAAGATACCCTGGCAGAATAGCTGTGGGTATAGATGTTAAGGATGGCAGGGTTGCAATAAAGGGGTGGGTTGAGGTGGCATCCCTATCACCAGGTGGGCTTGCCAGAAGATTCAAGGAGAAAGGGGTTGAGTGGTTCGTATACACCGAGATTTCAAGGGATGGGATGCTGATGGGCCCTGACCTCGATGGGATAAGAAGGTTCGCGGACGAGGTGGGCAGCGGGGTCATAGCATCAGGTGGGGTTACCACCATGGCTGATATAGAAGGGCTCAGGGAGTGTGGTGTCCAGGGGGTCATAATAGGCAGGGCCCTCTATGATGGCACCATAGAACTTGAAGAGGCTATAGAGAGGGCTTGTAGTTAACCATGCTTGCAAAGAGGATAATACCCTGTCTCGATGTCAAGGATGGAAGGGTGGTAAAGGGTATAAGCTTTGTAAGGCTCAGGGATGCCGGAGACCCTGTAGAATGTGCCCGTATATACGACGAGCAGGGTGCGGATGAGCTCGTGTTTCTTGACATAACCGCATCGAGCGAGGGTAGAAAGACGATGCTCGAGGTGGCAAGAAGAACCGCAGAGGTCGTCTTCATGCCTGTAACCGTGGGTGGAGGCATAAACACCATAGAGGATATAAGGGCCCTCCTCATCGCAGGGGCAGACAAGGTCTCCATAAACACCGCTGCTGTGAAAGAGCCTGGGTTCGTAAGGGAGGCGGCAGAGAGGTTCGGCTCACAGTGTATAGTTGTTGCCATAGATGCAAAGAGAAGGGATGGCACCTGGGAGGTATATACCCACGGAGGGAGAAGACCAACAGGCATAGACGCTGTCTGGTGGGCGAAGAGGGTAGAAGAACTTGGTGCCGGAGAGATACTCCTTACGAGCATGGACATGGACGGCACAAAGGATGGCTACGATATAGAGCTCACAAGGGCGGTGGCAGAGGGGGTGAGCATACCTGTGATAGCCTCTGGCGGGGCAGGCCGGCTCGAACACCTCTACGAGGCATTTGTCCGTGGTATGGCAGATGCCGCCCTTGCAGCCAGCATATTCCACTTCGGTGAGTTCACCATAAGAGAGACGAAGGAGTACCTCGGAGAAAGGGGTATAACGGTAAGACCGGGATGACAGAACAGAACAGGGCATATTTTCTCAAGGTCATAATTGCACAGAAGTTCATAGTAGGTATCATAGAGTTTGCACTGGCACTCGGTGTGCTCGCCCTTCTCGATAAGGATATAGGGGCCATGGCAGAATGGTTTGCAGGATACTGCAATCTGGATGCTGACAAGGGATATGCAAGATACTTCATAGAGAAGGCAGGCCTTGTAGGCAATAACATCATAGTCGGGGCATCAGGGGTGTTGTTTCTCTTCGGTGTGCTCGCCTTCGTGGAAGGATACGGTCTTTACATAAGAAGAAGATGGGCAGAATGGCTCACCGTTGTGTCCACCTCCCTTTTCATTCCCTTCGAGCTCTACGAGGTAATAAGAGAGATAACCATCGTAAAGGTTGGAATACTTGTTTTCAACTGTGCGGTGGTCTACTATCTTGCAAAACACAAGGAACTCTTCAGTTCCGCAGGGCGCACCCCTTGACAACAGAGGATTCAGGGATATTAATCTTGTAAGGACATGGGAAGGTGTTCCTGAAAACCTTTAAAGACGGAGGTGTATCATGGGTTATGTGGCAAAGGAGTTCAGCCTGAAGGGGCTTCGAGGCATATCGGATGAACAGATTGGCCAGCACATAGATGTTCTTTACAGAGGATATGTAAAGAAACTCAACGAGATAAGGGAGAGGCTCGAGAGGGTGGAGCTTTCCAGTGCCAACCAGGTCTTCAGCGAGCTCCGCTCACTCAAGGTGGAAGAGAGCTTTGCCATGAACGGAGTGATACTGCATGAACTCTATTTCGAGAACCTTGGCGGCAACGGAACCCTTGAAGGCGGTGCGCTGAAGGAGCTTATAGCGAAGGACTTCGGCTCTTTCGAGCGCTGGCAGGAAGAGTTCAAGGCCTGTGCAATGGCCTCGAGGGGATGGGTTGTGCTGGGAATGTGCCTGAACGAGGACAGGCTTGTCAACTGGTGTCTCGACACCCATTCCGTAGGGCTTCCGGCAGGCCTCAGGCCTGTGCTCGTCATAGATGTGTACGAGCATGCCTACATGGTAGACTATGGTGTCAAAAGGCCACCCTATGTGGAGGCCTTCATGGAGAACATAAACTGGCAGGTATGTGAGGGAAGGCTTGCAAGGGTGGTTTCCCCCTGAGGGGGCTATTAGCTCTCTATGAAAAGCAGGCCCGGGTCCTCAAGGTAGCCCTTTACACGGTTCAGGTAGGTGGCAGCCTCGCTGCCATCTACCACCCTGTGGTCGAAGGTGAGTGAAAGGGGTAGAATCTTTCTTATCCTTATCTCGCCATCCTTCACCCAGGGGCGGTCCTCTATCCTGCCTGTGCCAAGGATTGCCACATCAGGCAGGTTTATTATGGGTGTTGCAAAGAGCCCGCCGAAGGT
Source organism: Deltaproteobacteria bacterium (assembly GCA_015492245.1). Classification (GTDB taxonomy): domain Bacteria; phylum Desulfobacterota; class GWC2-55-46; order GWC2-55-46; family DRQE01; genus DRQE01. Next base: position 92,086 of record WGFM01000012.1, read on the forward strand.
GCCATAGTTACTTATGGTAAAGGTGCTGCCCTTTAGCTCTTCAACCGAGAGCTCTCGCTTTCTTGCCCTCTCGCTCAGGCTTTCGAGCTCTTCGGCAAGCACGAGTATGGATTTTCCTTCCACATCCCTTATGACAGGCACCATGAGCCCCTCGGGGGTATCCACTGCTATACCTATGTTGTAGTACTTCTTCACCACTATCTCCAGCGTTTCCTCATCCACCCCTGCGTTCATAAGCGGGTGTTCTTTGAGTGCGTGTTGGACGGCCTTTATGAAGAAGGGCAGGAATGTAAGCCTTATGCCACGGCGCCTGGCCTCTTCCTTCTCTCGTCTTCTTATATTCCACAGTTCTGTAACATCTGCAAGGTCCATGCCTGTAACGAATGCCTTTGTGTGGAGTGAAAGGGAGAGGTTTTTTGCAATGCTCTTTCTTACACCCTTAAGGGGTATGCGCTCTATTGGGCCGTATCTGTCTGTGGATGGTCTTTCGGCCTTCTGGGCAAGGTTACGCACATCCTCTTCTGTTATCCAGCCGCCCTTTCCCGTGCCCTTCACCTCTTTAAGGTCCACCCCGAGGCGGCGGGCGAGTCTTCGCACCATGGGGGTTGCAAGTATCTCTTCCTCCTGAGGAAGGCTTCCCACAACAGAGAGAGACCCCTTCTTCTCTTCCTCCTTTGCCTCCTCCTCTTCGAGCTCAAGCTCAACAAGGGTGTCGCCCACCTCGACGGTCTCACCCTCTTTGTGTCCTATCTTTACTATGCGTCCCTTCTTTGGTGACGGAACCTCTACTATCGCCTTGTCTGTCTCCACCTCAACGAGTGTCTGGTGTTCCTCAACGCTCTCTCCCTCTTCGACATGCCACCTGACTATCTCGCCTTCTGCTATACCCTCGCCAAGGTCAGGCAGAGTGAACTCGAAGCGCATGTAAGCCTCCTTTCTTAATAGTTCATTACCTCCTCGAAGGCCCTCCTTATCTTCTCTACCGATGGCATGTAGTGGTCTTCGAGTATTGCCATGGGCACCACCCCATCAGGGGCTGTAACCCTCATTACAGGGGAGCGAAGGTGGAGCATGGCGAGTTCTGCAAAGAAGGCCGAAAGTTCTGCCCCAACCCCACAGAAGCCTGTTGCCTCGTGCACTACGACGGTTCTGCCGGTCTTCTTTACAGAGTTAAGGAGGGTCTCTTCGTCGAAGGGTTTGAGTGTCTGCAGGTCTATCACCTCCACATCGAACCCCTCGGTTGCCTCCATCGTTCTGTGGAGCATGGTGCCCCAGCTTATGGCGGTAATACTTCCTCCCTCTTTTACTACCTCTGCATGTCCCAGGGGTATGGTGTAGTCCTCCTGGGGTAGCTCTGTCTTTATGGTCCTGTAGAGTCTCGATGGCTCGAGAAACACTACCGGGTCTTCATCCCTTATGGCAGACTTGAGAAGCCCCTTTGCATTGTATGGGGTGGAGGGCACAACCACCTTCACACCTGGCATGTGGCAGAAGATGGCCTCCGTGGAATCTGAATGGAGTTCTGGCCCCTTTATGCCCACCCCGTAGGGTGTCCTTACCACGATGGGGGCGCTGTATCTGCCCCTTGAACGGGAATGTATCCTTGCAGCATGGGAGAATATCTGCTCTATGGCCTCGTATATGAAGGCCATGAACTGTATCTCCACAACAGGCCTGAGCCCCCAGAGGGCCATGCCCACTGCTGCGCCCACCATGCCAAGCTCGCTCAACGGGGTGTCCACCACACGCTCTGCCCCGAACCTCTCCAGAAGCCCTGCCGTTACCCTGAATACCCCGCCGTCTCTGCCAATATCCTCGCCAAGGAGGACCACCCTTTCGTCCCTTTCCATCTCTTCAGCGAGTGCCCGGTTTATGGCATCCACAAGGTTTGCCTTTGCCATGTGTTTCAGAGCTCCTTCAGTTCCCGCCTCTGGCGACCACTTGGGGTGTGGCTTGTGTAGATGAGTATGTCAGATGGCTCTGGTGGGCTCACAGCTTCTGCCTTCTCTATGGCGCTGTCTACCACCTCTTCAGAGTGTTTTACCACCTCTTTCTCGTAGTCTTCTGTCCACAGCCCCATTCTCTGCATCACAAGGCGTAGCCTCAAAAGGGGCTCTCTCTTTTTCCACTCTTCCACCTCCCCAGGGTCTCTGTAGCGTGAGGCATCGTCTGCGGTGGTATGGTCATCGAGCCTGTAGGTGAAGCACTCTATCAGGGTGGGCCCCTCGCCCCTTTTTGCCCTATTGAGGGCATCGAGGGTGGCCCTGTAGACGGCGAATATGTCGTTTCCATCCACCTGTATGCCCTCGAACCCGTATGAGAAGGCCTTCTGCGCTATGGTCCTGGAGGCGGTCTGGCGGGTTCTGGGCACAGATATGGCCCACTGGTTGTTCTGGCACAGGAAGACCGTGTTGGCTTTGAACACACCTGCCATGTTGAGCCCCTCGTGAAAGTCCCCCCTGGAAGAACCACCGTCTCCAAAGTAGCAGAGGGCGGCAGCCCTTGCCCCCTCAAGCCTCATTGCCCAGCCGCATCCTGTGGCATGGGGTATGTGGGTGCCTACAGGTATGCTCATGGGCACGATATTCATCCCATGGGGTATCTTCATGCCCCGTTCATCACCCATCCAGTATCTCAAGAGAAGCTCCATGGGATAGCCCAGAGCCGCGAGGACACCACTTTCCCGAAAGGTGGGAAACACCCAGTCTTTAGCATCGAGGGCAAGGGCACTGCCCACCTGACTTGCCTCCTGCCCGTAGATGGAAGGATAGGTGCCGATTCTGCCCTCCCGCTGGAGGGAGAGACACCTTGAGTTGAATGTCCTGGAAAGGACGAGCCTTTCGAAAAAGCTCCTTACAAGCCATTCTGAAAAGCCATCAAAGAGAGACTCATCGAGGTTGCCTGCCTCGTCCACTATCTGAAGGTATCTCACCTCGAAACTATCGATGACCCTGTAAGGCATACAGAAAAAGTTTAGCAGGTAATACCAGGGTGGTCAACCAGTGTCAAAATAAGTGCTGGATTTGGGCAGGGGGATGTCATAAAATATGTTCCATGGTGGATACAGGAAGAATAAGGTTCGATGAGCAGGGGCTCGTTCCAGCCATTGCGCAGGACTGGCTCACAGGCGAGGTCCTCATGCTCGCCTATATGGACAGGGAGGCCCTTGAGAAGACCATCGAGACAGGCAGGGTGCACTACTACAGCAGAAGCCGCAAAAGACTGTGGCTCAAGGGCGAGACCTCTGGAAACTTCCAGGAACTTGTAAGCCTATACCATGACTGCGATGGCGATACCCTTCTCCTTAAGGTCAAACAGCAGGGTGTTGCCTGCCATACAGGCGAGAGAAGCTGTTTCTTCACCCCTGTTACAGAAGAAGACGCAGCGGTGGGAGCAGAAATAATAGTAAGGCTATTCAACACCATAAAGGATAGGAAAGGGGCATCTTCAGAGAAATCCTACACCGCTTCACTCTATGAGAAGGGGCTTCCAAAGATAGCAGAGAAGATATACGAGGAGGCATCGGAACTCATAGTTGCCGCAAAGAAGGAGGGTAGAGAAAATATCGTCCATGAGCTCTGTGATCTCTGGTACCATACCCTTGTGCTCCTGGGTTACAAGGGGGTGGAACTTGAAGATGTCTTCAAAGAGCTTGGAAGAAGGTCTGGGAGATCGGGTATAGAGGAGAAGATAAACAGGAAAAAGTAGGAAAGGAGAGGGTTGTATGGATTGCATCTTCTGCAAGATAATAGATGGAGAGATACCATCCACGAAACTGTATGAGGACGAGGGGTTTGTTGTCATAAAGGATATAAACCCCCAGGCACCTGTGCACCTTCTGATAATACCCAAGAGACATTACTCCACACTCGTTGACTGTAACGATTCGGAGATACTTGGTGGCCTGGTGGATGTTGCGAAAAGGGTTGCCACAGAAGAGGGTCTTTCTGACAGGGGGTTTCGCCTTGTGGTGAACACAAACGAGGAGGGCGGCCAGACGGTCTTTCACCTCCACATGCATCTTCTTGCAGGAAGGTCTCTTTCAGGAAGGATGGGCTAACAGGTAAGCTCGTATCCCAGCATCCCGAGCCTTTCTCTTATCCGCTCTGTGTGCTCTCTGCCCTCCACCTCAACGACAAGTTCCACCCTTGTTCTGCCCACAGGGACATCCAGTGCATCCCTGTTGTGGGTTACCTGAAGGATGTTGGCACGCATACCAGCAACCTCAGAGGCCAGGGCTGCAAGCTCGCCAGGTGCATCCTCTATGACAGTGGTTATGGAACATACCCTGCCCTCCTTTACAAGCCCCTTGTGAAGTATCCTGTCGAGGGTTGTAACATCTATGTTGCCACCGCTTAACACCACAACCAGCTTTCTTATGCCCTCAAGGGGTATCTTCTTTTCCATAAGGGCTGCCATACCTGTGGCCCCTGCCCCCTCGACGACGAGTTTCTTCCGTTCCATGAGCTTGACTATGGCCTCTGCAATGGTCTCTTCTTCAACGGTTACAGCACAGTCCACATACCGTTCTACAAGGGGCAGGGTCTTGCTGCCCACCTGTTTTATGTTTACGCCATCTGCTATCGAGGGCTTTGTCTGGACTGCCACCGGGCGGTGGTGTTTGAGTGCCTCACTCAAGGATGGCGAAAGGGTGGACTCTACCCCCACAAGTTTCACCCCACCGCTGTGCTCCTTTATCCATGTGGCAATACCTGCTATGAGCCCGCCTCCACCCACAGGAACCACCACACAGTCCACCCCTGCAAGGGATGAGAGTATCTCCACCCCTATGGTGCCCTGGCCTGCCATCACAACCTCGTCATCGAAGGGGTGGATGAAGGCAAGCCTTCTGGTTCTGGAAAGATGGAGGGCATGCTCGTAGGCTTCAGAAAATGTTCTGCCATGAAGAACGACCTCTGCCCCATAGCCCCTTGTTGCCATGTATTTCACTATGGGGGTGGTCTCTGGCATGACGATGGTTGCCCTGATGCCCACAAGCCCCGATGCCCAGGCCACACCCTGTGCATGGTTGCCAGATGATGCGGCAACCACTCCACGGGCCTTCTCCTCTGCTGTAAGCGATGAGATACGGTTGTACGCACCCCTTACCTTGAAGGAGCCAGTCTTCTGAAGATTCTCGAGCTTAAGATAGACCTCTACGCCGAACATCCTGGAGAAAGAGGTGGAATATACAATGGGAGTTTCGTGCACCACCCCTTTAAGCCTTCTGTGTGCCCTTTCTATAAGCCCAACAAGTTCCATAGGGTTACCCCATCCTCTGACGCAGGGCCTCAAATAGTGCAATGGTGGATGCCTGGGCTGCATTGAGGGAGTTCAGCCTGCCCCTCATGGGTATGTGGCAGAGTATATCACACTCCTGGCGCAGTAACCTTCTTATACCCTTTGCCTCACCACCTACAACGAGGGCTATGTCCATCGTGAGGTCTACCCTGTATATTGGGGTCTCTGTGTCTGCCTCAAGCCCCACCACCCATATGCCCTCATCTTTGAGCAACCTTGCAACCCCTGTAAGGTTTGTTGCAAGTGCTATGGGGGTGTGCTCTGTGGCCCCGGCAGAACTCTTGACCACAACCGGTGTTACATGGCATGCCCTCCTTCTGGGGATTATTATGCCATGTATGCCCGCACAGTGGGCACTCCTTACTATGGAGCCCAGGTTTACAGGGTCTTCGATGGAGTCGAGCAGAAGGATGAATGCCCTATCTCCAGAGGCCCTCCACACATCCAGAATATCTTCAGGCTCCCTGTAGGGAAACCCTCCCTTTACAAGTGCCACCACACCCTGGTGAGAAGAACCTCCGGCGATGGAGCCGATTCTTTCTTTTTCCACCCTTTCTATGTCTATGCCGAGCCCTGTGGCAACCTCTTCTATCTCCTTTATGGCCCTGTCCTCCCTTTCCCTGTAGATATAGATGGTCTTTATCCTGCGGGCTGTGGCCGAACGCAGTGCCTCTCTCAGGGGGTTTATGCCGTAAATGGTCCTCATGGCACCACCGGTATGCCCTTTTTGAGGTCTTCTATCTTCTCCCTGGTCTGTTCTGCCTTCTCTTTGTCGCCCATGAGGGTGTAGAGTTCGAGGAGATGCTCCTCTATACGGAGCATGCCCCGAATGTTGGCAGGTGGTGTGCGTATTGCTGCATCCTCGAAGAGCCTTTCTGCCTGTACAAGGTTGCCCCGCCGCATCTCTATTATGCCGAGGGAGTCAAGATATATGTAGCTTCTTTCAGTGTCCAGTGTGAGCCCACGGGATATGGTTACATAGGCGTCTGTGTAGCGCCCCGTCTCTATGTAGACCCAGCCAAGGTTGTTGTAGAAGACCCCTTTGGAGGGGTCTATTTCTATGGCCTTGAGGTAGTATCTTTCAGCCTCTGGATGGTTCTGCATCTTGAGGTACACATTGCCCAGCCCGAAGTATGCCAGGGCGCTTCTGGGGTTGAGCCTTAGCGCCTCGTTGTATTCCCTTATTGCTGCCCCGAGGGCTCCGCCTGCCTCGTATGCGGTTGCAAGCCTTATGTGTTCAGTGTATGTAAGGGGGCTCTTCTTGGATACCCTCACGAACTGCCTGGAACAGGAGGTGAGAAGAAGTAGTGCCACCGCAACAAGTATCAATACGAAGCGGCGGGTCTTATAAGAAGGGTTGCAAAACCTGTCTTCTTCCATATCTTCTCGAGCCTCTTGTAGGGGATGAACTCTGGACGGGCCTTTCCGGAATGGACTATAATGCCACCCCTTGAGTCATCGTAGCCTCTAACCACCATGAAGTGGCCTATACGGTAGCTGCCCACACCGAGGTCCACAAATATTATGAGAGGGAGGTCGCCCTTTATCCTCTCTTTGAGGTCATCCACCGAGCCCCTGTAGTATCTTGCAGTGAGCCCCTGTTTTTTTGCAAAAAGCAGCATGTCTATCGCAAGGCTGCCGCCAAGCCGCTCGGTGGACAGCTCTGTGGCTATCCTGTCAGGAGACAGCTTCAGCCCGTAATAACCGAGCACACCGGCAAGGGAGGCAGGCCCGCACATAAGCCTCTTCTGTGTATAGAGAGGAACCCCCTCTATCATGTATCCATCGAAACTCCCCGCAGGGGGAAGCCTGTATGTGGATGCACAGGATACGGATAGCACACCCACACAGATATAGAACACAGCCCTCGAAAGAGCAGGCTTCATGGTTAAGGCTTATTCATCCTTCTCTATTACTATCTTGTGGTCTGTAATGTGCAGTAATACCAGAACCAGGATGACAACGACCAGAAGCCCTATGACGGCTCCCAGGGCATCGCCACCCGGGTAGAGACTTTCGATGTTCTGGGCGAAACTGTGGAGTTCTTCATCGCTGAGGGAGTCAAGCTTTGAATATATTTCTTTTTCCGTAAGTCCAATATCTTCAAGACGCTCCTTGACTATCTTTGTCTCGAGCACACGCTGGATCTTTGCCATGTCATCAGCCCTGATGCCGGAGAACTCTCCCGAGCCCACCACATATGCCATCGTCTTTACAGGAAAGAGGTTGAGGGTGAACATGAATGCTACCAGGTAGAGCGCCATAAACTTTAGGAGTCTTTTCTTCATGCCGCTGCCTCCTTTCTACCGAAGATTTTTTATTAAATAAATCACAAAATCTTGCAGACTGTCAATACAGAAAAAAGGCTTTCAAAAAAGCCTGTATGATGATATAGTAATCTGAGTCAGTCTGGCCTACGGAAGGAGGAAAGCTTATGTTAAGGAATATAGTGTTTGTATTCATGGCAACCCTGTTGTTTGCTGGCGGGTGTTCTGCTGAAGGAGAGAAGACCGCAAGGAAAGAGAGCCCACCTGCCACAGAGAAGCTGCAGGCAAAGGAGGAGGGTGGCAAGCTGCCCGAAGGACATCCCGCCATCAAAAGGGGTGGCAACAAGAACATGGTGAATCATGGCGGTATGAAGACCCAGAGGCAGGTGGTGGTCAGTGATGAGGTGAAGACAAAATGGAAGGCCGTGGAACTTGAGATTACAGACCGCAAACTGAATACAAAGGATATTGTAAAGGTTGAGATAGGCAAGGAGGTTGGGGTTGGCAAGACAGGATACTCCATAAGGGTGGAGGCGTTCCTGCCAGACTATGCCGTATTCAGTGATCACATAGGCTCGCGCTCTGCAGAACCCAACAACCCTGCAGTACTCGTTGAGCTCCTAAGAGATGACAGGAGTGTGGCAAAGGGCTGGGTGTTCAAGAAGTTCCCAACTTTCAACTCCTATCAGCACGAAAGGTTCGCATTAGCGCTCCTCGTGCCACAGGCAGAGTAGCCCTGCCAGATGGTTGCAATTTGTGGTAAACCGAGATATGTTATTAAGGCTCGAAATCTTATACCCCTCTTTGGCATAGATGATTTTCTTGAGAAGAGTTTGTCTTGCTATAGTAATGTTTATCCTTATAGTTTACTGCTCACCTGCACAGGGGGCCGATATAACGAGGCTCAAGGTGGAGCATTCGCCTCAATTCAGGGTCTCTTTTTTCATAAAGGATGCCTTCACCAAAGATATAGAAGAGGCCATAAAGAGTGGTATACCCACCTCCTTCACCTTCATTATAAAACTCTACAGGAAGAAGACCCTCTGGCCCGATGAACTTGTGGGCTCCTGGAGGTTCGACCATACGGTAAGATACGATATCCTCAAGGAGGTATACGAGGTGGTGCTCGCTGAAAAGAACACCACCGAGAAGGTGAAGGATAGGAAAAAGATGCATATCCTCATGTCCACGGTCAGTGATATGGTTATCTCTCCTACACCTGTACTCAAAGAGGGCGAGGTATATGAGCTGAGGATCAAGGCAAAACTCTATACCGTAAGGCTCCCCTTCCTTCTGAAATATGTCCTGTTCTTCCTTAAGTTCTGGGATGTTGAGTCAAGTTGGTATGTCTATAGATTCACTGTTTAGCTAAAAGATCGAGCGTGCCATGACCGAAAGCTCAAACCATATGCGAAAACAGCGCCTGAGGAAACGGCAGAGAGAGCTGTACATAGTACTGGCCATAGTGTCCCTCATAGCCATCCTAACCTATGTAGAATCCCACATAGCCATGATAAGTGAGAACATACCGGTCCAGACCAATATATTCGTATTTGGACTCATAAACATAAACATCATATTGCTCGTGGTGTTAATATTCCTCATACTGCGCAATGCCGCAAAACTGTTCTTCGAGAGCAGAAGAAAACTTATGGGCTCCAAGCTCAGGAACAAGCTGGTTGGTGCCTTCGTGGGTTTCACGATAATACCGACGCTTCTTCTGTTCTTCGTGGTCATAGGGTTTATAAACAAGAGTATCGACAGCTGGTTCGATATAAGGGTGGAGGACTCACTCAAAGAGTCCATAGAGCTTGCCCGCAACTACTACAGGGATACATCGCGCAGGATGCTCGCTGGGGCAAGACAGGTGGCAAAGGCCGTGGCCACAGAGGGTCTTGACGCAAAAGACGAGGGGTTGACAAGCCTCATCTATTCAACACTTGAAAAACAGGATATATCTGCGGTTGAGATATACTCTGCCGATGGCAGGATGCTCGGATACAGTATGGCTGAGAGTGTCAACCAGAACATGGTGCCCCCTCTGGATGAGAATACCGTAAAGGATGTGATCAACAACGGTGCGAAGACCATAATACAGACAATAAACGCAGGAGATGTGGTAAGAGGCATTGTGCCGGTGATGGCAGACGAGAAGGTTGTGGGCGCAGTTGTTACAAGTTACTACATACCACAGAGCCTTGTTATGAAGATGAAGGAGATTACCAGTGCCTTCGAAAGCTACAAGCAACTCAAGATATTGAGATACCCCATAAAGACGAGCTACTTCGTAATACTTCTGGTTATAACCCTCATCATAGTATTCTTCTCCATATGGATAGGCAGCTACATAGCCAGGGAGATAACGGTGCCCATATTCGAGCTTGCAGAGGGAACCCATGCCGTGGCAAGCGGCAACCTGAACTACAGAATAGATGTGGCATCGAATGACGAGATAGGACTGCTGGTCAAATCCTTCAACCGTATGACCGAGGACCTGCGGGCAGGAAAGACACGCCTTGAAGAGGCAAACCTGAGCCTCAGGAGGATAAACGCAGAGCTGGACAGCAGGCGAAGATACATAGAGATAGTCTTAAGCAACATACCAGCAGGGGTGCTGTCCATAGACAAGGATGGTAGAATCACCTCTCTTAACAAGGTTGCCAGGGAACTCCTGGGGCTTGAAGGACAGGGTGTTAACGACAGACACTACAGGGCAGTCCTGAGGGCAGAAGAGCAAGAGGTCTTTGACAAGATGCTCCTGGAACTCAAGGACAGGGGGGGTGAGTCCATAGAGAGGCAGATAAAGGTGGCACTTAAAGACAGGGTGATAACGGTGCTGCTTAACCTCAATGTGCTGAGAGACGAGAACGGCAACTACCTGGGTGTGGTGGCGGTGCTCGATGACCTTACAGACCTTCTCAAGACCCAGAGGATGCTCGCATGGAAAGAGGTGGCAAAAAGGATCGCCCATGAGATAAAAAACCCCCTTACACCCATAAAGCTGTCTGCCCAGAGGTTGAGAAGAAAATACCTCGATAAACTCCATACCGAAGAGAGGGTCTTCGATGAGTGCACCAGGACCATAATACAGCAGACCGAAGAGCTCAAGGCCCTTGTCAACGAGTTCTCAAGCTTTGCAAGGATGCCCTCTGTGAACCCGGCACCGAATGACCTCAACTCCATAATAGAGGATACGGTTTCCCTCTACAGGGCAGGACACAAGAACATAGAGTTCAGGATAGATACAGACTCCATGCTGCCCGTCATAGAGATAGACAGGGAGAAGATAAAGAGGGTGCTCATAAACCTTATAGATAATGCCATCGACTCGATGGAAGAAGGTGGGACCATTTCCGTAGAGACCCACTATGATAGCACCCTTGGCATCGCACGCCTTGAGGTGAGTGATACCGGCTGTGGCATACCAGCGGAGAACAAGGCACGCCTCTTCGAGCCATATTTCTCCACAAAGAAGACGGGAACAGGGCTGGGACTTGCCATAGTGAACGAGATAATAACAGACCATAACGGATACATAAGGGTGAAAGACAACCATCCCAGGGGCACAAGGTTTGTTATAGAACTACCGGTAAGGGTGGGGACGGTATGAGTAAAACCATACTGATAGTGGATGATGAGAAACATATAAGGGATACACTTGGGGGCGTGCTCTCAGATGAGGGCTACAGGGTTATGACCGTAAAAGATGGGGAAGAGGCCATTGAGCAGTTCTCTGATGGCAGGGCAGAGCTGGTGCTGCTCGACATATGGCTTCCAGGTATGGACGGTATAGAGGTGCTCAAAGAACTCAAAAGAAGGCAGCCGGCAGTGCCGGTAATAATGATTTCAGGCCACGGTAATGTAGAGACCGCTGTGAAGGCCACAAAGCTGGGGGCCTATGACTTTCTCGAAAAACCCCTTTCCCTTGAAAAAGTGCTCCTGACCGTAGAACACGCCCTGGAACAGAAAAGACTGGTAGAAGAGAACCGCGAGTTTCTGGAACGAGCAAGAAGAGAGTACGCCATCATAGGGAACTCGAGGGTTATGAAACAGCTTGAAGAAGACATAAAACGGGTTGCAACCACCAACTCATGGGTGCTCATAACAGGTGAGAACGGCACCGGAAAGGAACTTGTGGCAAGAAATATCCACCTGTACTCAAGAAGATCAGGCAAACCCTTCGTTGCGGTAAATTGTGCCGCGATACCGGATGAGCTGATAGAGAGTGAACTCTTTGGCTACGAGAAGGGGGCATTTACAGGGGCGAGTGGCTCAAAGAAGGGCAAGTTCGATATGGCAGAGGGGGGAACCATATTCCTCGATGAAATTGGAGACATGAGCCTCAAGACACAGGCAAAGATATTGAGAATACTGCAGGAAAGAAGCTTCGAACGAGTGGGAGGAACCAGAACCATAACCGTGGATGTAAGGGTTATAGCAGCAACAAACAAGGACCTGGAAGAAGAAATCCGCAGGGGAAACTTCCGTGAAGACCTCTACTACAGACTCAATGTGATACCCTTCCATGTTCCACCCCTGAGGGAGAGAAGAGAGGATATACCACTTTTTGTTGAACACTACATAAAGGAATTCTCCCTTGCAACGGCCAGAGAGGATATACCACACCTTACAGATGCGGCCATGAGTGCCCTCCTCCACTACCACTGGCCCGGTAATGTGAGGGAGTTGAAAAACCTCATGGAAAGACTGGTAATAATGGTGCGATCAAACACCATAACCATCGATGACCTGCCACAGTATATAAGGGAACACCTTCCAGAGAACACCGAAGATTCCAACCCCTTCAAAAGCGAGACCCTCAGGGAGGCAAGAAAATACTTTGAAAAAGAGTTCATAAAAAGAAAACTCAGGGAGTATAACTGGAACATCTCCAGAACAGCAGATGCAATAGGCATAGAGAGAAGCCACCTCTACAGAAAGATTAAATCCTACGACATCGAGCAGGATTGACAAGACGGTTAACAAAAAATTACAACACGAACTCCCTGTATTTGACAACATGGATGTTTTGTGCTATGAAGTAAGGGATGCCTCATGGCTGTATAAACGGCATGTTATTGCATTCTACATGTATCAACATTTGGTTAACACAGAGGTTGCTGACATCGATGAGGAAGCCCATTGTATTGATCGTTGATGACGAGCCCGAGGTAAGGGAGTTCCTCAAGTTCATCCTGAAGGAACACTATGAGGTCGTATCTGTCTCGGATGGACTTGAGGCCGTGGAGGTTGTAAAGAGCATGCCTGTGGATCTTGTCCTCATGGACATCAAGCTTCCCTACATGGATGGGTTCAGTGCCATAAGGGCTCTGAAAGAAGTTGACCCCGATATAGGCATAATCGTTATATCCGCCACAGACAGTGCCCAGAGTGCGGTGGATACCATAAAGATGGGTGCCTATGATTACCTTACAAAGCCCTTCGATACAGACAGGCTGCTTTCCATAATAAAGCGTTATTCCGAGAGGGTGAACCTGAGAAGAGAGATAGCCTTTTTGAGGAACGAGTTGCGGGACAAACTGGGTTACCACAGCATAATAAGCAAGACACCAAGGATGAAGAGGGTGTTCGAGCTCATAAAGCGTGTGAGCACCACATCGGCCAATGTGCTCATCGTAGGTGAGAGTGGCACTGGAAAGGAGCTTGTTGCAAGGGCCATACACAGCCTGAGCCCGAGGAAGGACAAGCCCTTTGTGCCTGTAAACTGCGGGGCTGTTCCATCGGAGCTCATGGAAAGTGAATTTTTCGGCTATGAGAAGGGGGCATTTACAGGGGCTGTAACGAGGAGGATCGGCAGGTTCGAGTATGCCGATGGGGGAACACTCTTCCTGGACGAGGTCTCGAGCCTGCCGCTGCATCTGCAGGCAAAGCTTCTGAGGGTGCTGCAGGAAAGAAGTTTTGAGCGTGTAGGTGGAAACATGCCCATAGAGGTGGATGTAAGGGTTATAGCAGCAACAAACACCAACCTGGAGGAGGCTGTAAGGAGTGGGCGGTTTCGTGAAGACCTCTACTACAGGCTCAAGGTGGTGCCCATAGAGCTGCCGCCATTGAGGGAGAGGAGAGAGGACATACCCCTTCTTGTGGAGTATTTTCTCGAAAGGCACTGCAAAAAGTGTAACAAGAACATAAGGGGTATATCCAGGGCGGTGATGGATGCGCTTGTGGAGTATCCATGGCCGGGCAATGTGAGGGAACTGGAAAACCTCATAGAGAGGATGGTGGTGCTTGCAAGGGATGGGGCAGAGATAGTCTACGAGGACCTGCCGGTGGAGATTATATGCTCAGACACAGGGGCTGTAAGATCAGCCTATGAGATAGACGACTACAAGGAGGCCTGCAGGACCTTCGAGAAACACTACATACTCAACATGCTGAAGAGGACCAACTGGAACTGCATGCAGGCTGCAAATCTCATGAAGATACACAGAAACACCCTTCTCTACAAGATGAAGGAGCTGGGTATAAAGAGGGGGATTTCCCGCCATAAGTACTGAAACAGGCCCTCCTTTAAGGTTTGCAAAATATACGGTTTTGTGGTAAAAAACTCTTATAAATTCCTGTATATTTCCACATCAAGGAGGCATACCCTTGGCAGGACACTCCAAATGGGCCAATATAAGACACAAAAAACAGAGGGCCGATGCAAGAAGAGGAAGGCTCTTCTCCAGGCTTTCCAAGGAAATCATGGTGGCAGCCAAGCTCGGTGGTGGGGACCCTGATACAAACCCGAGATTGCGGGCAGCCATAGAGAGGGCAAAGGGTGAGAACCTGCCCGCTGAAAACATAGAGAGGGCGATAAAAAGGGGCACCGGAGAGCTCGAGGGGGTAAGCTACGAGGAGGGCATCTACGAGGGATACGCCCCAGGGGGTGTTGCAGTGCTCGTAAGGTATCTGACAGACAACCGTAACCGCACACTTTCAGAGGTGAGGGGTGTGTTCTCAAAGTGTGGTGGAAGGATGGGTGAGAGTGGCTCGGTGAGCTGGCTCTTCGAGAAAAAGGGGTTCTTCACCTTCGATATAGACGAGGTGGATGAGGACACCCTCACAGAGGTATCGATAGAGGGTGGCGCAGAGGATATAAAGAAGAATACAGAGGATGGGGTCTTCGAGGTATACACCGCCCCGGAGGACTTTGCAGCCCTCAAGAGGGCCTTCGATGAGAAGGGGCTGAACTACAGTGTGGCAGAGGTGAGCATGATACCCAGAAACACGGTTCGTGTGGAGGGAGATAGGGCAAGGAAGGTCATACGCCTTGTGGAAGAGCTTGAAGATCTCGACGATGTGCAGGAGGTATATGCCAATTTCGATATGCCATCTGAAGAGATGGAAAAAGTAGCGTAAGGAAGGTTTTTTGTGGTGAGGGTTCTGGGAATAGACCCTGGCACAAGGGTTACAGGCTATGGTATAGTGGAGCCGAGGGACAGGGGGTTGAGCTATGTGGGTGGTGGCCAGATAAAGCCCCCGCAGAATGGGGTCCTCTCGAGAAGGCTTTTTATCCTTTCAGAAGAAATATCTAACATAATAGAAGAATACGGACCCACATGTGTTGCCGTGGAGGGTCTTTATTTTGCCCGCAATGTGAGAAGCGCCATGATGCTCGGGCATGCAAGGGGTGTGGTGTTGATGAATGCCGCAAGGTTCGGGCTCGAGGTCTTCGAGTACAGCCCCTCCACAGTAAAGCAGAGTATTACAGGGTACGGCAACGCATCGAAGGAACAGGTGCAGGGCATGGTAAGAAGGCTCCTTAGAAGTGAGGGGATAGACAGGCTCGATACCTCCGATGCCCTTGCAGTTGCCATATGCCACATACACCACCTGACATGCTCGGGGAAGGACAGGAAGGCTTCCCCTTGTAACAGTTTTCCACTATGATAGCCCGTTTGGAAGGCAGGCTTGTAAGCAAAACACCTGACTCCGCAATAGTGGATGTTGGAGGGGTCGGCTACGAGGTGTTCATACCGCTTTCCACCTATTACGGGCTTCCAAAGGAGAGTGGCAGGGTAAGTTTCCATACCATAACGGTCATAAGGGACGATACCATAGAGCTCTATGGGTTCCTCAGCCAGGAAGAAAAGAGTATCTTCAGGCTCCTCATCTCTGTTACAGGGGTGGGACCAAGGCTTGCAAGAAACATCCTCTCGGGGTTGTCCATAGAGAGGCTCGTAGGGTCCATAAGAGATGAGGATGTGGCGGCTCTAAAGAGGCTTCCAGGGGTGGGTAAGAAGACCGCCCAGAGGGTCATAATGGAGCTCAAGGACAGGCTGAAAGAGGGACCCGAGAGGAGAGAAAAGAGGATCGAAGGTGGGCTCAAAGGGGATGTGGTATCGGCACTGAGAAACCTTGGCTACAGGCTCAGAGAGGCAGAAGAGGCTGTGGAAGAGGCCGCAGGCACAGAAGACACACAGGATTTCAAGGCCCTGCTCAAGGGGGCGTTGAAGAGACTTTCAGAGTAAGGGGACCCTATCCATGGAAGAGAAGGAAAGAGAGTCCACGCCATTGAGGCTTGAGGACGAGGAGACCTTCGAAGCAGGGCTAAGACCAGGAAGGCTTGTTGAATACATAGGCCAGGAGCGGCTCAAGGAGAACCTCAAGGTGTTCATAGAGGCCGCAAGGGGCAGGGGCGAGCCCCTCGATCATGTGCTCTTTTACGGCCCACCAGGGCTTGGCAAGACCACCCTTGCACATATAATATCCAACGAGCTGGGAACCAGTATTCGTGTAACCTCAGGGCCTGCAATCGAGCGGGCAGGAGACCTTGCAGCGATACTGACCAATATCGAGGACAGAGATGTGCTCTTCATAGACGAGATACACAGGCTGCCGAACCAGGTGGAAGAGCTGCTCTATCCTGCCATGGAGGACTATGAGATAGACATAATGATAGGCCAGGGGCCATCTGCAAGGTCAGTAAGGCTTGAGCTTGCAAGGTTCACACTCATAGGGGCAACCACAAGGGCAGGGCTTCTGACATCTCCCCTTCGGGACAGGTTCGGTGTGATAATGAGGCTCGAGTTCTACAGCCATGGGGAGCTCAAGAAGATAGTCATCCGTTCGGCAGGTATACTGGGCATACAGATAACAGAGGATGGCGCAGAGGAGATAGCCAGAAGGTCTCGCGGCACACCGAGGATTGCAAACAGGCTGCTTAAGAGGGTCAGGGACTACGCAGAGGTAAGATCCGATGGCATAATAACAGAGGATGTGGCAAGGATGGCGCTCAGGATGCTCGATATAGACGAGCGCGGCTTCGACAGGATGGACCGTATCATACTCGCCACCATTATAGAGAAGTTCGGCGGAGGCCCTGTTGGCATAGACTCTCTCGCAACAGCCCTCCATGAAGACAAGGACGCCCTGGAAGACCTCTACGAGCCATACCTCATACAGGAGGGCTTTATCAAAAGAACACCCCGTGGAAGGGTGGCAACAAGGCTTGCTTACGAGCACATGGGTAAGGAGTCAGAAAGGAAAGAGGATGACACGCAGCGTGGACTCTTCTAAGAAGAAGATGCTCGTGCATATGTGCTGTGGGCCCTGCTCCATATATCCCTTAAAGAGGGTCCTGGAGGAGAGATACCATGTGGTGGGTTTCTTCTACAACCCGAACATACATCCCGAGGACGAGTTCCGCAGGAGGCTTGAGGCAGTAAAGAGACTCTCAGAGCTCATGGAGGTGGAGGTGATACTGTTCGAAGACTACATGCCCCAGCCATTCTTCGAAGGGGTGAGTAGAGGCGAGGATAAAAACTCAAGATGTATGCATTGTTACACCATAAGGCTTGAGAAGACCGCAGAGGTGGCAAAAGAGCTGGAGTTCGACTGCTTCTCCTCTTCGTTACTTTACAGCAAATACCAGGCACATCAGCTGATAACAGGGATAGGCCTGGAGCTTTCGGAACGATGCTCCATACCCTTCTACTACGAGGACTTCAGATCAGGCTGGCGCAGGGGCATCGAAGAGTCAAGAAGGATGTCTCTCTACAGGCAACGCTACTGTGGCTGTATATTCAGCAAGATCGAAAGGGGGCTATGAGTAGCTGATATGGATAACTTCAGCCTCGAGCTCATAAGGGCCACACCTACACACCTTAAAGAGGTGGAGCTTGTGGAGAGAAAGGGCGTGGGACACCCAGACTACATATGCGATGCCGTGATGGAGAGCATCTCAGTTGCCCTGAGCAGGGTCTACATAAAGGAGTTTGGTGATGTATTGCATCACAATATAGACAAGGGGCTTCTTGTGGCTGGCTCGGTGGAAAAAGGGTTTGGTGTGGGCAGGGTTATTACACCCATGGAACTTATCATAGGTGATAGGGCCACATTCAGCGTGGGCAGGAAAAAGATAGATGTCGAGGCAGTTGCAAAAGAGTGTGTAAAACGGTGGTTCAGAGAAAATCTCAAGAGGGTGGATCCGGAAAGGGATGTAAGGGTAAGGGTTGTGCTCAAGCCAGGCTCTGTGGAACTACAGGAGATATTCAAAGAGAAGGAAAGGATAAAGGCTGCAAACGATACATCCGCTGCCGTGGGCTATGCACCCCTTACACCGGTAGAGAGGGCTGTATACGAGTGCGAGAGGTTTCTAAACAGCACTGCCTTCAAGACCAGCTTTCCAGAGAGCGGCGAGGATGTAAAGGTGATGGGCTTCAGATACCGTGAAGAGCTGAACCTTACCGTGGCAATGCCATTCATAGCAGAGATGATAAGGTCGGAGAAGGAATACTTCTCGAAGAAGAAAGAGGTGCTGGTAGCCCTTAAAAGATTCGCAAAGAACCTTCCCTTCAGAAGGGTGAACATAGACTTCAACACCCTCGATAGACCTGGAAGGGGTATGGGCGGGGTGTATCTTACGGTGCTCGGCACCTCGGCAGAGAGTGCAGACTCTGGCCAGGTGGGCAGGGGCAACAGGGTCAACGGGGTAATATCCCTTAACAGGCCCTCCGGCTCCGAGGCCGCTGCAGGCAAGAACCCGGTAAGCCATGTGGGAAAGATATACAGCATACTCTCACACCTTATGGCAAAGGAGGTATACGAAAGGGTGGATGGCGTGGCAGAGGTCTATGTGTGGCTGTTAAGCGAGATAGGGCTTCCCATAAACAGGCCAAAGAGTGTATCGGTGCAGATACTTTCAGAGGACACACTCCACCATGGAAGGGTCAGAAAGGATGTGCTCAAGATAGTGGACGAGTTCATGGCCGGCATGGAGCACTTCACAGGAGAACTCGCAAGGGGCGAGCACCCGATATGTTAAAAAACTACCGGCTGGAGGTACTGGTTAGATGGATAGAGAAAGAAGGGAAAGATTGAGGCAGAATCTACAGGAGCTTAAGCGAAGACTCTGGGTAGAACTGAGGGAGGAATACTTCAAGAGACTCGGCGAGGAATACAGCGAGCAGTTTCACAACCCCCAGGATACAGAAGACCTCTCGCTGATAGACCTCATAGAGGATACAGGGCTTACCATAGCGGACATACACAAGGAAAGACTCGTGCAGATCGAGGAGGCACTGCGTAAACTCGAAGAGGACACCTATGGCGTGTGCGATGAGTGTGGCAAAGAGATAGACGAGGAAAGACTCAGGGTTATGCCCTTTGCCACCTGCTGCGTGGAGTGCCAGAGCACAAGGGAGTCCTCCTGAGCCCATTCATTCCCGGTATAGTCGAAGGAGTACTTTGGAAGAGGCGAAGCCTGTCATGTCGTCATTCACACCAGGATATATAAAGCTATACGATAGAGGCATGCTTAAGGAGAGGATAGACAGACTCCAGGAGATGCTCAAGGGCTGCACAGTATGCCCCTGGATGTGCAGGGTGGACAGAACCTCCGGCAAGGTAGGCCGCTGCAGGGTCGGGGCATTGCCAAGGGTTGCAAGCCATCATCCCCACTTCGGCGAAGAACCACCACTTGTTGGCTCAGGCGGGAGTGGAACCATATTCCTTGCATACTGCAACATGCGGTGTATATTCTGCCAGAACTATGACATAAGCCATGTGGGCACAGGCAGGGAGGTATCCATAGAGGCTCTTTCAGAAATGATGCTCGAGCTCAAAGGCGCAGGTTGCCACAACATAAACCTTGTAACCCCAACACACCAGATACCACAGATAGTGGCAGCACTGCCAGGGGCCATAGCGAGAGGGCTTGATCTACCACTTGTATACAACTGTGGGGGATACGAGTCTACAGAGACATTGAGTCTACTCGATGGTATATTCGATATATACATGCCGGATATAAAATACAGTGATAACAGGATGGCAAGGAAGTATTCAGGGGTGCCGGACTACTGGGATGTGGTAAGAGCCGCCGTGAAGGAGATGCACAGGCAGGTGGGAGACCTGGTGATGGACGAATATGGCGTGGCACAGCGTGGGCTTCTTATAAGACACCTGGTGCTTCCCGAAGGGGTGGCAGGCACACGGGCCGTTGTGGAGTTTGTAGCAAAGGAGATATCGAGAAACTCCTATGTGAACATAATGGACCAGTACTACCCATGCTACAGGGCAGAACCCCCGCTCCATAGAAGGATAACAGAAGAGGAGTTCAGAGATGCCCTGGAGTCAGCCCGCAGAGTGGGGCTTACAAGGCTCTGCGGTATCACAGAATAGAGGCAGACCCCGTGAAGAAGGAGAAGGCGAGAAGACAGCTATCTGCCGGTGGAGTGGTGGTAAGAAGGGCCAGAAGGGGCTGGGAGGTTGTCCTCATAGAGGTGAGGGGTAAGAGCGGAAGGCTGCGCTGGACACTTCCAAAGGGGCTTGTGGAAGAGGGAGAGAACATGGCACACACCGCACACCGGGAGGTGAAAGAAGAGACAGGGGTGGATGGAAAGATTATAGAGAAGATAGACTCCATACACTACTTCTATGCATTCAGAGACGGGGATACACTCAACAGATACTTCAAGATAGTCTACTTCTTCCTTATGGAGTATGCCGGGGGAGACACAAGAGATCACGATACCGAGGTCATCGAGGCACGGTGGTTTCCCTTCGAGGAGGCGATAAAGAAGGTATCCTTCGAAGACGAGCAGGATATACTCAGGAAGGCAAAGGAGATACTTGTAAGGAGAAATATGTGGCAGGAGGAAAAACAATAGGAGAGGTATGGAAGACATGGAGACAACACCTGAACTCATAGAAGAGCATGGCATTACAGAGGACGAATACCAGAGGATAGTGGAACTGCTTGGCAGAGAGCCCAACCTTGTTGAGCTGGGCATATTCTCTGTTATGTGGAGTGAACACTGCAGTTACAAGTCCTCGAGGCTACACCTTGGAAAGTTTCCCACAGAGGGGGAGAGGGTCATACAGGGCCCTGGAGAGAACGCAGGGGTCGTGGACATAGGCGATGGGCTCTGTGTGGTCTTCAAGATAGAGAGCCACAACCATCCCTCGTTCATAGAGCCATACCAGGGGGCTGCAACAGGGGTGGGCGGCATACTGAGAGACATATTCACCATGGGGGCAAGGCCCATAGCGCTTCTGGACTCTCTGAGGTTCGGCTCGCCCGACCAGAAGAAGACCTCCTATCTTCTTAAAGGCGTGGTCTCTGGCATTGCCGATTATGGCAACTGCGTGGGTATACCAACAGTGGGTGGAGAGCTGTACTTTCACCCCTCCTACAACGGCAACTGTCTTGTGAATGTTATGGCACTGGGTATAGCAAAGAAGGAGAGTATCTTCAGGGCCCTGGCAGAGGGGGTGGGCAACCCTGTCATATATGTGGGCTCTCCAACAGGTAGAGACGGCATACACGGGGCCACCATGGCAAGCGATGTGTTCGGCGAAGGTGGGGAGGAAAGGCGTCCCACCGTGCAGGTGGGAGACCCCTTTACAGAAAAGCTCCTTCTTGAGGCATGTCTCGAGGCCTTCGGGACAGGTTGTGTGGTAGGGGTGCAGGACATGGGGGCTGCAGGGCTTACCTCATCGAGCTCTGAGATGGCCGCAAGGGCAAACTCTGGCATAGAGATAGATGTTGAAAAGGTGCCACGAAGAGAAGAAGGTATGACACCCTATGAGGTGATGCTCTCCGAGTCGCAGGAGAGGATGCTCTTTGTTGCAAGAAAGGGGGGTGAGGAGAGGCTGCTTGAGATATTCAGAAAGTGGGACCTCAATGCCGCCATAATAGGTAGAGTGATAGAGGAACAGGTGATGAGGATAAAAGAGGGTGATAAGGTGGTGGCAGAAATCCCTGTAGGTGCACTCACAGAGGATGCACCGAGGTATAGAAGACCCTCGAGAAGACCCACATGGCAGGATGATCTGAACAGGCTCGATACCGATGGCATCCCCCTGCCACAGGACTACGCAAGGGTGCTCGAGAGGCTTCTGTCCTCTCTTAACATAGCATCAGGAGAGTGGATATACACCCAGTATGATCACATGGTGAGGACCAACACGGTGGTGCTGCCAGGTGGAGATGCTGCGGTTCTGAGGATAAAGGGCACACAGAAGGCAGTAGCCCTTACAGTGGACTGTAACCCCAGGTATTGCTACTTAGACCCCTACAGGGGTGGGCTCATAGCCGTGTTCGAGGCGGCAAGAAATCTTACGGTAAGTGGGGCAACCCCCATAGGGCTTACAGACTGCCTCAACTTTGGAAGCCCCGAAAGGGAAGAGGTGATGTGGCAGTTTGAGAAAGCCATAGAGGGGATGAGGGATGCCTGCTGCAGGCTCGGTGTGCCGGTTGTGAGCGGTAATGTGAGTTTCTACAACGAGACAGGGGGTGTCTCTGTATATCCCACACCTGTAGTTGGCATGGTGGGGCTTATAGAGGATGTGGAAAGATGTATGACCCCATGGTTCAAGAAAGATGGAGACATGGTGGCCCTTCTTGGCTGGCACGCAGAGGAGTTTGGAGGTAGTGAGTATCTTTCTGTAGAACACGGGCTTGAAAGGGGCATGCCAGAGCTCGATGTGGATAGAGAACTAAGGGTGCAGGAGGCTTGTAGGCAGTGTATAATGGATGGTATAATAAACGCTGCCCATGATACATCAGAGGGCGGGCTTGCGGTTGCCCTTGCAGAGATGTGCTTTGGGCCCGAGAGGACCTTCGGTGTCAGGATAGGACTCCGTAAAAGAGATATAAGGGCCGATGCCCTGCTCTTTGGCGAGGCACAATCGAGGATACTCGTAAGTTTCAGCCCCGAAAACGGAGAGAAGGTGGCAGAGGTGGCAGAGAAGAGGGGTGTGAACCTTGATGTCCTTGGAACCGTTGGGGGTGAAAGGTTCGTTGTGGATGGGCTCATGGATGTGGAGGTAGAAAGACTCAGGAGCCTCTGGAAGGGAGGCCTCGAAGGGTTTATCGAAGGGGGCAAGGTGAAGGATGTCTGATGGGTTCCATGATGAGTGCGGTATAGTGGGTGTATACAACCACCCCGAGGCGTCGAACATAGCCTATCTCGGGCTATATGCCCTCCAGCACCGTGGACAGGAAAGTGCCGGCATAGCATCCTCGGATGGAAAGAGGCTTTATTCCCACAAGGAGATGGGCCTTGTTGCAGACATATTCACAGGAGAGATACTCAAGAGGCTTCCTGGCAGGAGTGCAATAGGCCATGTAAGGTATTCCACGGCAGGGGAGTCCCACATACGCAATGCACAGCCCTTTGTGGTGGACTATGCGCGGGGCTCTATTGCCTTAGCACACAATGGAAACCTTGTGAACGCATCGATACTGCGCGATGAGCTCGAGGCCTACGGGTCCATATTCCAGTCCAACATGGACACAGAGGTCATAATGCACCTTATAGCCTCAAGCAGGGAAGAGACCCTTACGGGCCGTCTCGTCCATGCGCTTGCAAGGGTAAGGGGTGCGTACTCACTGGTGATACTCACAGATAGCTGTCTTATAGCAACAAGGGACCCATACGGGTTCAGACCCCTTGTCCTGGGGCGCCTCAGGGATGGCTGGGTGGTTTCGTCCGAGACCTGTGCCTTCGACCTCATAGAGGCAGACTACATGAGAGAGATAGAGGCAGGCGAACTCCTCATAATAAACGAAAAGGGGCTTTCCTCTCACAAGCCCTCTCCAAAGGCCCCCTATTCACCCTGTATATTCGAGTTCATATACTTTGCAAGACCAGACAGCAATGTCTTCGGCGCCAATGTCCATACCATAAGGAAGAACCTGGGAAGAGAACTGGCACGGGAGCATCCTGTAGAGGCGGATGTGGTAATCCCTGTGCCAGACTCGGGGGTGGGAGCCGCCATAGGGTATGCAGAAGAGTCCGGGATACCCTTCGACATGGGGCTTGTGAGAAACCACTACATAGGAAGAACATTCATAGAGCCACAGGACTCCATAAGAGACTTCGGTGTCAAGATAAAGCTCAACCCTGTAAGGGATGTCATAGAGGGCAAGAGGATTGTTGTGGTGGACGACTCCATAGTGAGGGGCACCACGAGTAGAAAGATTATAAAGATGATACGCAACGCAGGGGCAAAAAAGGTACACTTAAGGATAAGCTCCCCACCAACCAGGGCATCATGCTTCTACGGTATAGACACGCCAACGAAGGATGAACTCATAGCAGCAAAAAAGTCCGTGGAAGAGATAAACGGTTTTCTCGCAACAGATACACTTTCGTATCTGAGTATGGATGGCCTCTACAGGGCCGTAAAGGAGGCAGGCTCGAGCTTCTGTGATGCCTGTTTCACAGGCGAATATCCCGTGGAGATACCACAGGAGAAGAGACAGCCACAACTTATACTGTTTAAGTAGATGAAGACCGTCAGGCACTACATATCCATAACGATTGTTTCTCTCATCTTTGCAGGTTGCACCATGCTGGCAGAGAGGCCCGGGCAACCCGAAGAAGTGGACTACTACACCATACTCGAAAGATGGACCCGCACAGAAAGGGTCTACAGCGGGGTTGAGGTTGCCCTCCATATAGATGTGGTCTATATGGGTAGAGAGACGAGGGCCGCCTACATTGAAGAGTATGCAGGAAGGCTCGGCCTGACCGAAGAGAAGAAAGAAGGCCTTAAAAGGACAGAGCTCTCTAAACTCGAAGAGTATAACGAGTTCATCCTGGTTGCAGCCACACCTGTAGAAGAGTGGAACGACTTGGACAGTAAGGACTCCATATGGAGGCTCTACCTTGTTGACGAGGATGGCGAGAGGGTGGAGCCTGTTAAGATAGAGAGACTCGATAAGGACGCCCTCTCAAGGGAGTTCTTTCCCTTTATAGATGAGTGGAGCACTCCATACAGGGTCATATTCCCACGCCTTACACCAGAGGGACACACAATAGGTGATGATAGTGAGTATATAAGGCTTAAGGTCTCTGGCATAAAGGGCTCTACAGAGCTTCTCTGGACCCTGAGGGAGTGAACTCCACACACTTTTGATATATGTTTTCCAGCCAACATACCCAAAGGCTTTTCTTCTACCTCATAGCCTTCCTTGTATCCACGGTGGTGCTTCTGTTGTATATCGTTAACCCCACCCTTCTCGGTTTCATAGACTCGAGTGGAAGGGACTTTGTATACAGGATGCGTCCACAACTCACACCACCTGAGAACATCCTGATAGTGGCCATAGATGAAGAGAGCATAGACGAGCTTGGTAGATGGCCCTGGAAGAGGATGTATATTGCACGGCTTGTGGAGGGCCTCGGGGAGGCAAGGGTTGTGGCCATGGACATTGTGTTTTCTGAACGAGAGGATGAAGAAACAGACAGCACCCTTCAAGCTGCCATAAAAGAGGCCGACAATGTGGTGCTTGGATACTTCATGCGCAATCTGGAGGGCCCACCACCGCGGCAATCAGTCCTTGAGCAGCTCGAAAGGTCTGCCATAAGGAAGGTTGCATCCATCGATGCCACAGGGACAGACCCCCTTCAGTTTGTGCCCCGTTATTCAGGGATAGAGCCAAATATCCCGGAGATTGGAAGGTTCGCAAAGGGGTTTGGCTCGTTCAACATAATACCAGATGAGGATGGGGTATACAGGCGCTCCCATCTTGTCCTGGGCTACAGGGACGGGCTCTACCCTGCACTGTCCCTTGAAGCACTCAGAAGATACTACAATAGAGATATTGTGTTGAGGGTTGCCTCCTATGGGCTCGACAGCATAGGGCTTGGTGATAAGAATATCCCCCTTGAGGGAGATGGTTCCCTGGGACTCAACTTCTATGGAGGTGGTGGCACATTCACCACCTACTCGGCTGTGGACATAATAAAGGGACGGGTTGCACCAGGAGAGTTCAGAGACAAGCTTGTCTTCGTTGGTGCAACAGAACTGGGTATATACGACATGCGTCCCATCCCTGTGGATGTGGTATACCCGGGGGTCGAGGTGCATGCAACGGTAAGTGCAAATGTGATGGAGGATAGATACCTTGGAGATAGCCTCACCACGGGGCTTCTTGGGGCACTCCTTGTGGTGGTGCTTCCATTCATCATGGCCATTGTAACAGGCAGGGTGAGCAACAGGTATGCAGGGCTTGGAATATTCGCGGCTGTGGCCATCCTTACCATAGCCCTGGAGGTGGCCCTTTTTATACACTACAGTATCCTTTTGAGCACCCTCTATCCTCTGCTTTCCCTTTCTCTGGGGTATGTGGCTACAGAGGCATATAGAAACATGGTTGTCGAAAGAAAGAGCAGGTTCTACAGGAAGGCCTTTTCAACCTATGTGCCTCCACAGGTGGTGGAGGAAATCGTGCGCGAGCCAGAGCGCCTGAGCCTTGGTGGAGAAAAAAGAGAGATAACGGTGCTCTTTGCAGATATAAGGGATTTTACCACGCTCGCTGAATCCATGGAGCCAGAAAGGCTTGTAACCCTTCTGCACGAGTATCTTACCCCTTTAACGGAGATACTCTTCAGAGAAAGGGGCACACTGGATAAATACATAGGTGATGCCATAATGGCCATATTCAATGCCCCACACAGGCTCGATGACCATGCCCACAGGGCATGCAGGGTGGCCATTGAGATGAGGGGGAAGATTTCAGAGCTCGGAAGAGAGTGTCAAAGACAGGGTTGTCCGTCCCTCAATATGGGGGTGGGCATAAACACCGGCGAGGCGGTGGTGGGCAACATGGGCACAGAACTGCGCTTCGACTACACTGCCATAGGAGATACGGTAAACCTTGCCTCAAGGCTCGAGGGTATGAACAGGCTGTATGGCACAGGGATTATAGTCAGCCAGGCCACCTTCGAGAGAACCGAAGATGGCTTCCTCTTCAGAGAACTTGATCTGGTGAGGGTGAAGGGCAAGAAGAGACCTGTAAGAATCTATGAGCTTGTGGGGCACAAAGACGAGGCCCTCATGGAAGGACTTGTAAGACCATTCGAAGATGGCTTGAGGCTCTACAGGCTCTCACGCTTTGCGGAGGCAAAGGGTCTGTTCCAGGCAATACTCGAGAGGTTTCCCGAAGATGGCCCATCACTACTTTATGTAAGAAGGTGTGAGGAGTTTGCAGAGAGCCCGCCTCCCGAGGGCTGGGACGGTGTCTACAGGGCAGGAGAGAAATGAAGAACATACTCATCACAGGAAGACCCCGTGTGGGAAAGTCCACACTTGTAAGACGCATAATCGAGGGGCTCAAACATAGGGGGTACACCAGCCTCGGCGGATTCTATACCAAGGAGATAAGGGAA
The DNA here is from genome assembly GCA_015492245.1 of Deltaproteobacteria bacterium. Taxonomy (GTDB): domain Bacteria; phylum Desulfobacterota; class GWC2-55-46; order GWC2-55-46; family DRQE01; genus DRQE01. The sequence continues at coordinate 119,282 of WGFM01000012.1, forward strand.
GGCGAACAGAGAAAGGGCTTTGAGGTACACACCCTGGATGGCAGGACCTGTATACTCGCCCATGTGGACATAAAAGGCCCTGTAAGGTGTGGCAGATACGGTGTAGACCTTGCCTGCCTCGAGCGTGTTGCCCTTCCAGCCCTTGAAGATGCCATAAGAAGGGGGCTTACAGTATTCATAGACGAGATAGGCTACATGGAGCTCAAGTCCCGAGGGTTCAGGGCCCTTGTAGTTGAGGCCATGGACTCTCCATCCACAGTTGTCGCAACGGTTACCCGCTCTAAGCTTCCTTTTACAGAAAGGCTCGAGGGCAGGCCAGATGTTACACTCATAACACTGAGGGTGGCCAACAGGGACACCCTGCCTGATATTATCGTAAGGATGGTTCTCGAGGCCGAAGAATAGGTCTATTCAGCCCCCACGGTGGATATTACATACCGTTTGAGGTCTATGTATCGTTTTATCGCCCTTTCGATGTCCTCTGTTGTTATGGACTCTATGACCTGTGGATATTTCTTGAAGTGGTCATAGCCCAGGCCCAGGAGTTCGTTCAGTGCCATGTCAGAGGCCTGGCTCTTCACCCCCTGAAGACTCATTTCGTATCTACCCACAAGGGCCCTCTTTGCCCTCTCCAGCTCTTCAGGGGTTAGCCCCTTCTTTCTCAACTTCTTTAGCTCCTTTAAGATGGACTTTATGGCCCTCTTCTTCTTTTCCGAGGCACAGCCTATGTAGACACCGAACATGCCCGTGTCCACCCCTGCCTTTATGAAGGCACTCACAGAGTAGGCAAGGCCCTGCCTGTCCCTTAACTCCACAAACAGCCTTCCACCCTGAGAGCCCAGCGCCTCTGCCACGATTTCCATGGCATAGCGGTCCCTATCCCTGAGCGACGGACCCACAAACCCTATGCCTATGTGGGTCTGTTCCTTCTGTCTTACCTCACCTGTGGATATTCTACCCTTTGGTTTTTTCGCAGCAGCATGTTTCGGAAGGGCCGTGCCATCTCTTTTGAACCCTGAGAAGGCAGCCTTTATCTTCTCTATCACATGGTCAGGGTCCACATCCCCCACCACAGTGAGTATCATGCGCTGGGGAACGAAGACCCTTCTGTAGTGCTCTACTATGTGGGCCCTCTTGAAGGTTGACACCGTTGTGTATTCACCAAGCACAGGCATGCCATAGGGGTGTTTCTTGAACAGTTCCCTGTAGAGTAGCTTGAAGGTGTAGCCTGGCAGATAGTCCTCCTCTCGCTCTATGGCTGCAAGGATGTCTTTCCGCAGCTTTTCTATCTCTTCTTCAGGAAAGGTGGGGTTGAGCACCACATCTGCGAATATCTCCAGGGCTTCATCGAAGAATCGGGAGAGAAAGACCCCGCTGACACCGGTCGAGTTTCTTCCTGAAAACCCACTCAGAGAGCCTGCCATGTCCTCTATCCTGCGGGCTATCTCGACCCTTGTCATCTTCTCTGTGCCCCTTGTTAGCATCCTGGCAACGAAGTTGCTCAGCCCGTTGGTCTTCTTTGTCTCGAACATGAGTCCACCTGGAAACACACCGTAGAGTGCCACCGTGGGGTTGGAGTGGTCTTCCTTTACTATGAGGGTTATACCGTTCTCAAGCTCAACCTTTCTTATACCCTGCTGTGTCTTCTCCGGAATACCAGGGGCTTTCTTCACTCTAAAAGAGGCGAGTATGGCGGAAGATATGGTCTCTTCGTCTATGGATACATCTGTTCTTTCTGGCAGGAGAAGTGATACCGTAAGGTTACGGGGGTTAAAGTATTTTGCCACGACCCTTTTCACATCCCTCTCTGTTACGGCCCTTATTCTTTCAAGGTAGTTTCTTTCGAACTCTATGCTGCCTGATACAGTCTGGTAGTAGCCCAGCTGACGGGCCCTGCCCTGCATGGTCTCGCGTGCATAGACGAAATCACTCTCTATGGACAATTTCACCCTTTTCAGCTCCTCGGGGGCCACGCCTTCTTCGAGCAGTCCCTCGAGCTCACGGGTTATCTCCTTGAGTGTTTCCTCCACACGGGCTGTATCGAGGGTTGCGGTTATGAGGAAGAGCCCGCTATCTCTGGGTGTCATGGCATAGGCGGATATGGTGTGCACAAGCTCTTTTTCGAGCTTGAGCCGTTTGAAGAGCCTCGATGTTACACCCCCTGCAAGTATGCCGGAGAGCACATCCAGCGGGTAGCTGTCCTCATCTATCACAGGGGGTATGTGAAATGCCAGGGCAAGGCGTGTCTGTTTTATGTCTCTCTTTATAAGGGTAACCCTCAGGGAGTCCTGTGGTGGCTCCTGGGGCCGTAGCCTTTCAGGTGGGGGGAAGCCCCTGAACCCCTTGAATGCCTCTTTTATGCTATCGAGGGCATCTTCGGTGTTTACATCTCCCACCACAACAAGGGTCATGTTGGAAGGCACATACCACTTTTCGAAGAACCGTAGCATATCGTCCCTTGTGAGGGAACTCACCGTCTCTCTGTATCCTATGACAGGCCTTCTGTAGGGGTGCACGGTGTATGCCTTCTCGAAGATGGTCTTGTAGAGTTTTCTTCCAGGGTCATCCTCACCCATGCGGAGTTCTTCGAGGACCACCTCGAGCTCTTTTTTCAACTCCTCGGGGTCAAAGGTAGAGTGCTGTATGGCATCGCTTATTATGTCGAGTCCTTTGTGGAAGTATCGGCTTGCAACGGCAAGGTGGTAGACCGTGTAGTCGAAGGAGGTGAATGCGTTTATGTAGCCACCGGCGGATTCCACCTCGCGGGCTATCTGGCCTATGCCCCGTCTTTCTGTGCCCTTGAAGAGCATATGCTCGAACACATGGGCTATGCCTGCCTCCCCTGGCTCTTCGTCCGCACTGCCAGCCCCGACCCACATCTGTATGGCAACCACAGGGGAGGTGTGGTTCTCATCCACTATTACGGTGAGCCCGTTGGGAAGAACAGTGGTTGTTATGCGGGCATCTGCATTATTTGCAGATAAGGGGATGAAAATCAGCAGAAAAAGTGCTATTATAAGAGAGTTTGCTCTTGTAATCATGGTCTTACCGCCTTTTTTTACACATAAGGATATACCATAGAGGATCTTTTTTCAACAGAAAGGAGGAAGCGGTGGAAACCAGGGCTCTCGTTGTAGTGGATTTTCAGAACGATTTCTGTCCTGGTGGCTCTCTACCGGTGCCAGAGGGCGACAGGATAGCAGACATCCTCAATGGCTACATGGAAAGGTTCACCGAAGAGGGGCTTCCCATCTTTGCCTCGAGGGACTGGCATCCCCCCAAGACGAGCCACTTCAAGGAATACGGCGGGATATGGCCGCCACACTGTGTTATGGGCACCAGGGGGGCAGAGTTTCACCCTGCGTTGAGGCTGCCTCCATCTGCCATAATACTCACCAAGGGCGACAGACCCGATGAGGACGCATACTCGGTCTTCCAGGCACATACAGATGATGGAAAGGGCTTCAAAGAGGTGCTCGAAGAGATGAACATAGGACACCTCCATGTGGGAGGACTTGCAACAGACTACTGTGTGAGGGCAACCGTGCTCGATGCACTAAGGGAAGGCCTGAGGGTAACCCTCCTTCTCGATGCCATAAAGGGGGTGGATGTGGAAGAGGGAGACTCTGTGCGGGCCATAGAAGAGATGAGACAGAATGGGGCAGACACGATAACGATGGAGCAGTTGTCCCTTTAAGGGGCTGGAAAAGTTTTCTACCCAAACTTCTTGACTTTTAACATATATTTGAGTATTCATAAATGTGTTAAATAAAGATGAGATTTGGCAGACTCACACTTGGCTCGAAGCCTAGGATAGGGGCCGTCATAACGGGCTGTATCTCTCCATCGGTTCTGAGAGAGGCAAAGAGAGATGGGGCAGACCTTCTGGAGTTACGCATCGATACCTTCAGAAGGCGCGATGTAGAGGTGCTCAAAGAGGATGTGGCCAGTGCCCGTAAGGTTGGGCTACCCCTCCTTCTTACCGTAAGAAGCAGCAAGGAAGGGGGCCGGGCCGGGATGGACGAGAGAGAGAGGCTCCTTCTTTACAGAGAGCTTACACCCCTTGTTGATGCCGTGGATGTGGAACTGGGAGCCGCCTCCATCGTAAAGGATGTGGTAAGGGTTGCAACAGAGGGGGGAAAGAAGGTGATACTATCGTACCACAACTTCGGTGCCACACCAGATGAGCGAAGGCTTCGTGCCCTTGTTGTAAGGGGAAGGAGGCTCGGGGCAGATGTGGTGAAGATAGCCACCACTGTGAAGGAAAGGGAAGACCTTAAAAGACTTGCGGCACTACTCCTGAAGGAAGAGAACCTGATAGTTGTAGGCATGGGCAGAAAGGGGCTCGTTACGAGGGTGTTTTTTCCATATCTCGGCTCACTTCTGACATATGCCACCGTGTCCCGAAAGACAGCCCCAGGACAACCGGGGCTGAAGGAGCTCAGAAGGCTCCTTTCTGTATTATAAAAAACAAAAAAATTCTGGAGGTATTGCAATGGCTGTAAGGGTCGCTATAAACGGTTTTGGACGCATCGGCCGTAACATACTGAGGAGGGCTGTGGAGGATGAGGAGCTTGAGTTTGTGGCCATAAACGACATCACTTCACCCAGGATACTGGCACATCTTCTAAAATACGACTCCATATACGGAAGATTCCCAGGAAGCGTTGAGGCAGGGGAGGACTCTATCACCGTAAACGGTAGAGAGATAAGGATACTCTCGGTGCGGGAGCCAGGGGAGTTGCCATGGAAGGAGCTCGGCGTGGATGTGGTCCTTGAGTGCACCGGGCTCTTTACCGCAAGGGACAAGGCATCGGGACACATGGAGGCAGGTGCGAAGAAGGTCATAATATCTGCACCTGCAAAGGGTGAGGACATGACCATCTGCATGGGTGTAAACCACGAGGCCTATGACCCACAGAAACACCACATAATATCCAACGCATCGTGCACCACCAACTGTCTTGCCCCTGTGGCAAAGGTGCTGCACGAGGACTTCGGCATAAAGAAAGGGCTTATGACCACCATACATGCCTACACCAATGACCAGCGTATCCTCGACCTTCCCCACAAGGACCTTCGAAGGGCAAGGGCAGCAGCCCTCTCCATGATACCCACCACCACAGGGGCTGCAAAGGCCGTCTCTCTTGTGTTGCCAGAGCTTAAGGGAAGACTCGACGGGATGGCCGTAAGGGTGCCTGTGGCAACGGTCTCACTTGTTGACCTTACGGCAGAGCTCGAAAGAAGGGTTACGGTTGAAGAGATAAACGACGCCATCAGGGCTGCAGCAGAAGGGGAGCTCAGGGGTATACTCCAGTACTGTGAGGAAGAATGCGTCTCTGTGGACTTCAGGGCAAACCCCCATTCTTCCATATTCGATGCACCATCTACAAAACTCATAAAGGGGGACCTCGTGAAGGTTCTGGCGTGGTACGACAACGAGTGGGGTTTTTCCTGCAGGATGAGAGACCTGGTCCTCTACATTGCGGAGAAAGGTATATAAGAAGCCTTTTTAAGGAGGTAATCGTCTTGGTAATAGAAGAGCTTACCTATTTGGACGATCTGGAAATAAAACACAAGAGGGTTTTCATAAGGGTGGACTTCAATGTGCCCATGGATGACAAGGGCAATATAGCAGACGATACACGGATAAGGAGTGTGCTGCCCACCATAAACTACGCACTCGATGAAGGGGCAAAGATAATACTTGCCTCACATCTTGGAAGACCGGGGGGCAAGAGGGTGGAAAACTTAAGCCTTGCCCCTGTGGCAAAAAGGCTCTCCAGGCTCCTTGAAAAGGAGGTGAAACTCGCCCCCGATTGTGTAGGCCCGGAGGTTGAAAAGATGGTGGCAGCCATGAAGCCGGGAGATATAGTGCTGCTTGAGAACCTGAGGTTCCGTCCTGAAGAAGAGGCAAACGACGATGAGTTCGGCAGGAAACTGGCAGGTCTTGCAGATGTCTACATAAACGATGCCTTCGCGACAGCCCACAGGGCACACGCATCGAATGTGGCAATTACCAAGTATATCGATGTGGTGGGTGCAGGGTTTCTCATGAAGAAAGAGCTTGCCTACTTTTCAAAGGCATTCGAGGACCCTGTAAGACCCTTTGTGGCGATAATAGGTGGAAAGAAGGTCTCCGATAAGGTTAGTGTGCTGGTGAATCTCTGTGATAGGGCGGATAAACTCATAATAGGTGGTGGCATGGCACTAACCTTCTTCAAGGCCCTTGGCTATGAGGTTGGCAACTCCTTTGTAGACGACACCGCCCTGCCAAAGGCAAGAGAGGTGATAGAGAAGGCAAGGGAGCACAACATAAAACTCTTCCTGCCCGTGGACTTCGTTGTTGCAGACAGATTCAGCCCCTCTGCCGAGACGAAGGTTGTAACCTACCAGGAGATACCAAAGGACTGGATGGCACTCGATATAGGGCCTGCAACGGTAACCCTTTTCAGCGAGGCCCTCCAGAACGCAAAGACCATAATATGGAACGGCCCAATGGGTGTATACGAGATGGACGCCTTCAGCCGTGGCACCTTTGCAATGGTAACGAGTGTGGCAAATACCTATGCCATGACCATAGTGGGCGGTGGGGATACGGATGTGGCGATCCACAGGGCAGGAGAGTTCGCAAAGATGAGCTATATATCCACAGGGGGTGGAGCCTTCCTTGATCTCCTCAAGGGAAATGAGCTCCCAGGGATAGTTTGCCTGAAGAGAAGGGCAGGGGCAGACAATAAAACAGAAAAACAAAGGAGCCTTTGACATGCACAAACCACTTATAGCAGGCAACTGGAAGATGCATACCACCATACAGGAAGGGGTGGAGCTGGTAATAAAACTACGGGAACTGCTGCGTGGAATGGATGCAGTAGAGGTCGTGATAGCCCCCCCCTTTACATCCATATATCATCTGCACTTCCTTGTGGCCGATAGCCCCATCGAGCTTGCGGCACAGGATGTGTTCTGGGAAGAAAGTGGTGCATATACAGGAGAGATTTCGGCAAAGATGCTACGGGATGTGGGCTGTGAGTATGTGATAGTGGGTCATTCAGAAAGGAGAAGATACTTCGCAGAGACCGATGAGGATGTGAACAGAAAGGTTATGGCACTGCTCAAGGTGGGGCTAAAGCCTATCGTGTGTGTGGGTGAGACCCTCGAGGAAAGGGAGAGGGGCAGAACCATAAGGATTGTAACAGGCCAGCTCAAAGGTGCGCTCAGGGGGCTGGGACCAGGTGGTATAAAAGATGTAGTTGTGGCCTATGAGCCGGTATGGGCGATAGGGACAGGCCGAAACGCCACCCCGGAACAGGCCGAAGAGGTGCACAACACCATGAGAGAACTCCTCTACGAAGAGTTCGGCATGGATGCCGCACAGGATGTAAGGATCATATACGGTGGAAGTGTCAAGCCTGACAACATAGACTCCCTCATGGCCCAGCCAAACATAGATGGAACCCTTGTTGGTGGTGCAAGCCTCAAGGCAGAGGACTTTGCACGAATAGTGCAGTTCAGACATGTATAGAAGACAATAGGAGGTATAGGGAGATTAGCCTCTTATAAGTTTCTTGTCGGGTTTCAGGGGTATATCTATCAGTATATGGCCTGAAAGGGTCTTCCTTTTACTTCCATTCACAAGTATCTGCACACGGGTTATCTCAGGAAAGTTAAGAGCCACTGTGTTTACTATGGAATATATGGTCTGAAGCTCTGCAGATGAGCCACCAGGGTGGTTGCTGACCAGCTCCCTGGAAAAATCTATGTAGGCGGTATGGTCTACTACCCTGGCAGACAGAACCCTTGCACCCTGCGGGATCGTCCTTATAAGAGGTGGTTCAGGAGTCCCTGTGAGGGCATCGAGTGTTCTGGCTATCTCTTCTTCAAGGGTGCCTCTTTCTATGGAGTGTTTCAGTGGGACGAGTCTCTTTGCCGTCTCGTCCGAGAAATAGAGGGTAACTGTGCGTACCACCGGAGGCTTTTTTTCAGGAGGAAACAGCCTTTCTGTGGACATGGTAAAGAGCAGAACAGCCACAACAAATGTTACAACCGCAGCCCCTATCAGCAACCATGGAAAGTCCTTCTTCTTTCTCGCCATAATTCTCAGTTTCCTATGCTTACAAGCCGGGCCTTGATGGGGGCATTGAAGAATCTTATGCCTACTTCCTGGAATCTCTGGGGGGAGTCTGTAACGAAGAATTTGAATCTGCCTCTGTTCTGCCTTGTTCTCAGAAGCCTGTGCTCTGACAGCACCCTTCTCACCTCATGAGAAGTGGCCTCTGCAGAGTCTATAAGGACCACCTCTTCACCAAGAACCCTCTTTATGGTTCTTTTCAGAAGCGGATAATGGGTGCAGCCGAGAACGAGGGTGTCTATCCCTTCTTCCACGAATGATTCAAGATATACCCTGGCGGTAAGGAGGGCCACCTGGTTGTCTGTCCACCCCTCTTCTGCAAGGGGCACAAAGAGTGGACATGTTCTCAGATATACCACAACCTTTGAGTCTATCTTCTTTATGGCATCGAAGTAGGCACCACTCCTTATGGTTCCATCTGTGCCGATAACACCCACCTTCTTTGTCCTTGTTATACCCACCGCCATCCTTGCACCAGGCTCTATGACACCCACCACTGGCACAGAGAGCCTTGCGGAAAGCTCACTCAGTGCATAGGCAGATGCGGTGTTGCATGCCACAACAAGAAGTTTTATTCCCCTGTAGACAAGAAATTCAGCGTTCTCAAGGGCATACTTTACTACCGTCTCCCTGGATTTTGTCCCGTATGGCACGCGGGCGGTGTCTCCAAGGTAGATTATGTCCTCACCTGGCAGAACCCGCACCACTTCCTGCATCACAGTGAGGCCACCTATACCAGAATCGAATATACCTATGGGAAGGCTCTTTCTACTCATCGTATATCTATAAAAGAATATTTTAATATGATGATATTGTCAATGGAAAATTATTGTGGTAATCTCCATTTTATGGACAGAATAGAGTATCTCAAGAAACTGGAGAAGGAACACCAGGTGATAAGACAACTCTTCAAAGAACTTGAGCCTGTTATGGACGCCTGCGTTGTGGATGACCCCGAATATGTCGAGAAGAAGCTTGAAAGACTCAAAGATGCCCTTGTGGAGCATGTAAGAGACGAGGATGAACTCTTCTATGGGGAACTGCGCAGGAAGGCGGTGGAACTCAACCAGGATGCCCTCCTGCCTGCACTGGACCTCTTCATAGAGGAGATGCGAAAGATAACCTCAAGGGCAGAGGTGTTCTTCAAGGACTACTCCACGCCAGAGGAGATAGCCGAGCGCCAGGCAGATTTTTCCATGAAGCTTAAAAACCTTGAGGCAGAGGTGCTGAAAAGGATAGAGAGCGAGGAACGCAGCCTCTTCTATATCTACAGGGCATACTTTCCAGATTGAGCCATGGAGAACACAGAGATAGCCAGAATCTTCTACGAGATAGCAGACCTTCTGGAGATAAAGGGTGAAAACCCCTTCAGGGTAAGATCCTACCGGAATGCAGGGCTCGTCATAGAGGGGCTTCCTGTAAGTGTGAAGTCCATAGTGGAGAGGGATGAGCGCGAGCTCGAGAAGATAAAGGGGATAGGAAGGAGTATACGCGAGAAGGTTGTGGAAATCCTCAGGACAGGCAGATGCACCTTCCAGGAGCAACTCCTGGAGGAGCTGCCCCGGGGGCTGCTGGAAATTCTCAGGATTTCAGGGGTTGGCCCACGCAAGGTGGAACTCCTCTACAAAAGGCTCGATATAAAGACGGTGGATGACCTTGAGAGGGCTGCAATGAAGGGGCTTCTCAGGGGGCTGCCCGGCATGGGGGAGAAGACAGAAAAGAAGATACTCAAGTCCATCGAAGACTACAGGAACCTTAAGATTGCAGCCCAGAGGTTCAGACTCTCTGTTGCCTATCCCTATGCAGCAGCATATGTGGACCATATCAAGGAGGTTGGCCACATCTCCCAGATAGAGATTGCAGGAAGTCTTCGCAGGTGGAAGGATACCATAGGGGATGTGGATATTCTCGTTACATGCAGAAAAAAAGGGGCTGCAATGGATGTCATGGAGCACTTTGTAAGCTATCCAGAGGTGAGGGATGTGCTCGCAAAGGGGGAGACAAAGTCCTCCGTGGTGCTCAATGTGGGGCTTCAGGTGGACTTGAGGGTGCTCGATGAGGGCTCCTTCGGTGCGGCACTGCAGTACTTTACAGGCTCAAAGGCCCATAATATAGCCATCAGGGACAGGGCAAAAAGACTGGGCCTTAAGATAAGCGAATACGGGGTGTTCAAAGAAAAAACTGGCAGGAAGGTGGCCGGCAGAACCGAAGAAGAGGTCTACACCGCGGTGGGGCTTGTGTGGATACCGCCGGAGATACGGGAGAACCACGGAGAGATAGAGCTTGCAGAAAAGGACAGGCTACCACATCTCGTAGAGGAGAAAGACATAAGGGGAGACCTTCACGCCCATACCCACTACAGTGATGGCACAAACACCGTAGAGGAGATGGCACTCAAGGCCATAGAACGGGGTTACCAGTATCTGGCGATAACAGACCACTCGAAGGCGGTGGGTATAGCCCACGGGCTGGATGAGAAAAGGATACGAGGCCAGCTCGAGGAGATAGACAGGGTAAACCAGAGACTTGAGCAGAGGGGCATTGAGTTCGCCCTTCTCAAAGGCACAGAGGTGGATATAAGAGCCGATGGCACACTTGATCACTCACCAGAGGTGTTGGGTGAGCTCGACTGTGTGGTTGCTGCCATACACTCAAGGTTCGATATGCCACAGGCACAGATGACGGAAAGGATAATAAGGGCCTTAAGCACAGGCCTTGTGCACATACTTGCACATCCTACTGGAAGGCTCATAGGCATAAGAGAGCCCTACCATGTGGACATGGAGGCCATAATGGACTGTGCAAAACAGTATGGTGTGGCACTTGAGCTCAACTCCTATCCAGAAAGGCTTGATCTCAACGACAGCCACTTGAGACTCGCAAAGGACAAGGGGGTTCTTGTGAGCATAGGAACAGACTCGCACAGTGTGTATCACCTTGAGCACATAACCTATGGGGTGCATACTGCAAGAAGGGGATGGCTTGAGGCAAAGGATGTGCTCAATGCCATGCCACTTGACAGGCTTCTCAAGGTGCTCAAAAGGAAGGGTTAAAGGGCCTTCTGGTGCATGCGTCCCATAAGGTGCATGGATTCCACCTTCACCTTTGCTATTCTGTTCTTTTCCATGTCTACCACGGTGAACCTGTAACCGCTGTGTATAACGAATTCTCCACCACGAGGTATACGCTGGAGTTTTGAGAGCATGAAGCCTGCAAGGGTGTTGTATTCCTCAAGGTCTTCCTCTGAGAAGGGCAGGCCTATCTCCTTGAGGTCCTTCAAAGAGGCAGATGCATCTATGACCATTGTGCCGTTTCTGAGCCTTTCCACGAGCCCGCCCTTTTCCACATCGTATTCGTCCTCTATCTCTCCCACGATTTCTTCCAGGATGTCCTCTATCGTAACGAGCCCGTCCACATCGCCATGTTCGTCCACCACTATGGCTATGTGGGTCTTCCTTTTCTGCATGTCTCGCAAAAGGGTGCTTATCATTATGGTATTCGGCACGAAAAATGGTGGACGCACAAGCTCTCTAAGGACTATGGTCTTTTTCTGCTCTATTGCCCTGAAGAGGTCCTTGTTGAAGAGTATTCCCACCATGTTGTCCATGGTCTCCCTGTATACCGGGTATCTGGAAAAACCTGTCTCTGCCACAAGTTTCAGCACCTCTTCGGGTGGGGTGTCTATCTCTATGGCACAGAATTTCGGTTTGGGCACCATTATCTCCTTGACCGTTGTGTCTGCGAACTCGAACACCCCGTGCAGAAGCTGTGCCTCTGTCTCCTGTAGCACTCCCCTTTCACGGCTCTCCTTTATGTAGTATTTCAGTTCCTCTCTTGGTATGAGCACCTCTTTTATGCCCTCTTTTATGCCGATGAGCCTTAAAAGAAATGTGGTTGATGCAGTGAGAACCCTTACGAAGGGAGAAAACATCCTTGAGACGAGCTCTATGGGCCTTGCAATCACAAAGGCTATGCGCTCTGAGTATCTCAGGGCGAGAGATTTGGGCACCAGCTCGCCCACAATGAGCATGGCATAGGATATGAGTATGACCACTGTGCCCACTGCAAGAAGCTCTGCCATATCCTGAACGGGCCCGAAGGGAACAGCCCTGTAGATGGGCTTGAGGAACTCTATGGCCACCACACCACCTATGACGGAGGCAAGGGTGCCTATGAGGGTTACACCCACCTGTATGGTTGCAAGAAAGCGCTCGGGCTCGTCCTTCATCTTCGAGACAAGCCTTGCAGAGCCCTTACCGTCTTTTGCAAATTTTTCTACTACACTGCGGCGGGATGAGATTATGGCTATCTCAGATGTTGCAAAGAAGCCGTTAAGGAGTATGAGAAGAAATATTATAATAGCCTCTATAAGCAATCCTTCTATGCTCGACACCTATCCTCCTTATAGAACTTGAAAGTCCCCTTTTACAAGATGGAAACCTTTCATCTCCAATTATAGCACAGAACAGGGGACACTTACAAGCTGACACCCTCTGGTCAGCAGGTAAGATGGAAGGCACCTGCCTTTCTCTTCTCCTTCAGCTCATTGAAGGTCTTCCAGGCAGAAAGTGTCCTCTCCACAACGAGCCTTATACCAGCCCTTTCTGCCACAATTTCTACCTCCCGGGATACCCTGAGCCTTCCATCGTAACCTGTGCCGACAACGAGCACCACTGGTTTCTCCTTCAGCACGGGCTCAAGGTCTTCCACTAAGAGAGTGTGCCCCTCCTTCCGCCACCAGTTGGGCACCACACCAGAGGGGAGGATGATAAGGTCTGTGGTGTAGGCAACACCATCCACATCCATGAAGCCAAAGCTATAGGAATTTATCCTTGCCATAGGGTGTCAGTCCGCAATGGTTCTGAATGAAGAGAGTCCACCGAACCTTGCGGTGGAGCCAAGTTCTTCTTCAATCCTTAGAAGCTGGTTGTATTTTGCCAGTCGGTCTGTTCTGGAAAGCGAGCCTGTCTTTATCTGCCCCGAGTTGGTGGCAACACTCACATCGCTTATGGTGGTATCCTCGGTCTCGCCGCTTCTGTGGGAGATTATGGTGGTGTAGCCTGCCTTGTGCGCCATCTCCACCGCATCGAGGGTTTCTGTAAGTGTGCCTATCTGGTTGAGTTTTATGAGTATGGAGTTTGCAACGAACTCTCTTATACCACGGGCGAGCCTTTCCGTGTTGGTTACAAAGAGGTCATCGCCCACAAGCTGCACCCTGGCGCATAGTCTCTCTGTAAGGAGCTTCCAGCCCTGCCAGTCCTGTTCTGCCATGCCGTCCTCGATGGATATTATGGGATAGGCATTGACGAGTCCCTCGAGGTATTCCACCATGGCCTCCCTGCCCAGGGCCTTACCCTCTATCGTGTATCTACCCCTTTTGTAGAGCTCTGTGGATGCCACATCGAGCGCTATGAACACATCCTTGCCTGGCCTGTAGCCTGCCTTCTTTGTGGCCTCGAGTATGAGCTCTATGGCCTCGCTGTTTGTCGAGAGGTTCGGGGCAAAGCCGCCCTCATCGCCCACTGCGGTGGACAGCCCCTTTTTGTGGAGTATGCCCTTGAGTGTGTGGAAGACCTCTGCGCCCATCCTGAGGCTTTCGCCAAAAGAGGGTGCACCAGCTGGCACTATCATGAACTCCTGTATGTCCAGGTTGTTGTCTGCATGGGCACCACCGTTTATTATGTTCATAAGGGGTGTGGGAAGGGTTCTTGCGCCCACCCCGCCTATGTATGCATAGAGTGGAAGACCCGTGGCCTGTGCGGCGGCCTTTGCAACCGCAAGGGACACCCCGAGCATGGCATTGGCACCGAGCCGCCTTTTGTTCGGTGTGCCATCGAGCTCTATGAGGATATGGTCTATAAGGGGCTGGTCCCTCACATCGAGCCCTGTAATCTCAGGGGCAATACGAGCTTCCACACACTTTACGGCCTTTCTCACCCCCTTGCCATGGTATCTCTTTTTGTCTCCATCTCTCAGCTCCACCGCCTCGAACCTTCCGGTGGATGCCCCTGAAGGAACCTGTGCGAGCCCTGAAAAGCCACTTTCTGTTATAACCTCCACCTCAACGGTGGGGTTCCCCCTTGAGTCGAGTATCTCGCGAGCAAATACCTCTACTATCGTTGCCATAACTCCTCCTTGATTGTGAAAGTATGAAGATGAAAAGCTATTCTTATTATACTTTCAGGCAGAAAAAAAGCAAGTATTTGACTTGCCATGCGATATAATATTTATTATAGATGGCTCTGAAGGTGTTCTCATGCATACACTCACACTTTTGAACATATTCGGCGGGGTGTTTCTGCTCCTTTATGGCATGCGGCTTGTGGGAGATGGGCTTCAGAAGGCATGCGGGGCAAGGTTGAGGGGGTTTCTGCTCACCGCGACCGCCAACAGGATGCGTGGTGTGTTTGTGGGTGCGGTAATAACCGCACTCCTTCAGAGCTCCAGTGCAACCACCGTGATGTTAGTGGGCCTTGTGGGCTCTGGCCTCATAGGGCTATCCCAGACCATGGGGGTAATCCTGGGGGCAGATATAGGAACCACCCTGACGGTGCAGATAATAGCCTTCAGGATATACGACTATGCCTTGGGACTCGTTGGCCTGGGGATACTGGTAAGGCTTGTATCCAGAAGGGAAGAGTTCCAGCACGGTGGCACAGCCATACTCGGCTTCGGCTTTGTGTTCTTTGCCATAAAGATACTCATAGATACCTTCGACCCAGGGGGTGGCAACAGCCTTATGGCAGACCTTATAGCAGGTCTCGGAGAGGACCTCTTTGCCGGCATCGTCATATCCGCCCTTGTTACGGCCATACTCCACTCGAGTGCTGCCACCCTGGGTATAGCCATATCTGCCTCCTACTCTGGTGCCCTCAGCCTTGAGGCAGCCATACCCATAGTGCTGGGTGCGAACATAGGAACATGTGTAACCGCCATACTTTCCAGCATGGGCTCCACGGTGGATGCGAAAAGGGTTGCCCTTGCACACATACTCTTCAAGGTGGCAGGCGTGGTGGTCATACTTCCATTGATAGGACCATTTACAGAGCTTGTAAGACTTGCATCAGACGATATGCCCCGCCAGATAGCCTATGCCCATACCTTCTTCAACATAGGGATAGCCATAATCTTCCTGCCCATTACATCCATATTCACCAGTGCGGTAAGATACATGATTCCACAGGAGAGAGAACCCCTCAGGATGGGGCCAAGGTATCTCGACCCACTGGTGCTCACAACACCATCACTCGCACTGGGGCAGGCATCACGGGAGGCCCTCAGGGTGGCAGACATGGTGCAGGAGATGATCAAGGACTCCATAATAGTGTTCAAGAGAAACGACAGGGCACTCTGCGAGAGGCTACAGGAAAGGGACAACGATGTGGACCTTCTTGACCGCGAGATAAAGCTCTACCTTACAAAACTCTCCCGCGAGAGCCTTACCGAAGAGCAGGCACAGCGCGAATTCGAGATACTGGCATTCACCAACAATATGGAGAACATAGGTGATGTGATAGACAAGAACCTCATGGAGCTGGCACTTAAGAAGATAGAAAATCATCTCTCCTTCTCAGAAGAGGGAATGAGGGAGATAGAGAGTCTCCACAGAAAGGTGCTCGAGAACTTCGAGATAGGGGTTATAACATTCACCAATAGCGACAGAGAACTTGCCCGCCGGCTTCTACAGAGAAAGGCCAGGGTTGCGGAACTTGAAAGAAGGCTCCGCCAGGCCCATATAGACAGGCTCCACAGGGGGCTCAAGGAATCCATAGACACAAGCGCCATACACCTGGACATACTGACCAACCTTAAGAGGATAAACTCCTACATATGTAACATAGCCTACACCATACTTGGCGAAGAGAAGGAAAGCTCCGCATAAATCTGCTATAATCTATACATGAAGAAGAAGGAAGGACCCATACTGATAGTGGGTGTGGGAAACATCCTTTTTTCAGACGAAGGGCTCGGTGTGAGGACGCTGGAATACCTTGAGAAACACTACCACATCCCCGAGGGGCTGACCCTTCTCGATGGTGGAACCACGGGGCTCAGCCTTGTAGACTGCCTGCTCGATGCCAGGAAGGTGATAATAGTGGATGCCATAAGGGGTGGAAATCCACCGGGCTTCGTATACAGTCTTGAGCTGAAGGAGGTGCCATCCGAGATAAGACCCCTTTTCAGCCTCCATCAACTGGGGATGAACGAGATTGTAGGGCTTTCAAGGGTTCTCAATGATAAACTCGATATAGTGCTTGCAGGGATGGAACCCATGGAACTCTCGCCCTCCACAGAGCTGTCTGCGGTTGTAAGGTTGAGGATGCCGCTACTTGCAGAGGCCATAAAGAAGGAGGTCAGAAAGAGCGGGGCAAGGCTACGAAAGAGAAGATGCAGAGGGTGAGAATACGCATAAAGGGGATTGTGCAGGGCGTGGGGTTCAGGCCCTTTGTGTACAATCTTGCAGAAAAATATGGTCTCAGGGGGTTCTGCATGAACGACACAGAGGGTGTGCTCATAGATGTGGAGGGGACAGATATGGAGGGCTTCATAGGAGAGATCAAGAGGTGTCATCCTCCACTTGCAAGGATAGAGTCCCTGTCTGTAGAAAGGCTCGAGCCTGCCACCTTCTCTGGGTTCAGGATAGAGGAGAGCCAGACCCGCACAAAGAGGTTTCCCCTCATACCACCTGATGTGGCCATCTGTAGAGAGTGCCTGGGGGAGCTTTTCAGCAGAGAAGACAGGAGATACCTCTATCCCTTCATAAACTGCACAGACTGTGGCCCCCGTTATTCCATAATAGAAGATGTTCCCTACGACAGGGAACGCACCACCATGCGCACCTTCCGGATGTGCGAGGCCTGCCACCAGGAATACCACAACCCCAGGGACCGCCGTTTCCATGCCCAGCCCAATGCCTGCTGGCAGTGTGGCCCACAGGTGTGGCTTGTAGACAGAGAGGGCGCTACCCTCTGTGAAAAAAAGATGGCGGTGGAGAAGGCAAGAGAACTCATAAAAGAGGGGGCAATAGTTGCACTGAAGGGGCTCGGGGGGTTCCATCTTGTGTGCGATGCCGAAAACGATGAGGCGGTGAAGACCTTGAGACAGAGAAAACACCGCCCCGCAAAGCCACTGGCGGTTATGTCGCAGAATCTTGAGACCCTGAGGACCTACGCAGAGGTAAGCCCCACAGAAGAAAGGCTCCTTACATCCCTGGAAAGCCCCATAGTGCTGGTAAGGAGGCTTCCCCGAAATCCCCTTTCAGCACTTGTAGCCCCCGGTATGGAAATATTGGGCGTCATGCTCGCCTACACACCGCTGCATCATCTGCTCACAGGGGGGTTCAGAGCGCTGGTCATGACAAGTGGCAACATCGCAGATGAGCCCATAGCCATATCCAACGAGGAGGCACTGGAAAGACTGCACAGTATTGCAGATTACTTCCTTCTTCACAACCGCCCCATACACACCCGTGTGGATGACTCCATAGTAAGGGTCGGTAAGAATCGTCCCATTGTCTTGAGGCGCGCAAGGGGCTATACCCCCCATGTGGTGCGCATAGCCCAAAGAGGCCCCGAGCTTGTGGCCTTTGGAGGAGAGAAGAAGCAGAGCCTCACCCTTGTGAGCTCTGGCTACGCCATAATGAGCCAGCATATAGGAGAGCTCTCTACAGTAAAGACCCTTGAGTTCCTCAAGGAGAGCCTTGAAAAACTCAAGAGGCTGTTCTCTGTTGAGCCCACCGTTGTTGTCCACGATATGCACCCCCACTACCTTACCACAGGGTTCGCAAAGGAATATGCAAGAGAGCATTCCATAGAGGACGCCAGAGTGATTGCCGCCCAGCATCACCATGCACACATAGCAAGTGTCATGGCAGAGTGGGGGCTTGAGGATGAACTGATAGGGGTCAGTTTCGATGGCACGGGCTACGGGACCGATGGGTGCGTGTGGGGTGGAGAGTTCATGGTGGCAACGAGAGAGGACTTTACAAGGGAGGCACACCTCAGGTATATGCCCATGCCAGGCGGAGAAAAGGTAATAGAGGAGCCCTGGAGGATGGCAGCCTCCTATCTTCATGCCATACATGGCGAAAGACTGGAGGACTGGCCAGCGGAGTTTCTCGAGCGGGTGGGTGAGAAGAGGGTGGTGGCCATATCAAAGCTCATAGAACACAGGATAAACACCCCCCTTACATCGAGCGGGGGAAGACTCTTCGATGCGGTGGCCTCCATTACAGGGCTTAAAGACCATGTAACCTTCGAGGGCGAGGCCGCCATGGTCTTGACAGAGCTGGCCGAAGGAGAGAAAGAAGGTGGCTGCTATCCCTTCGAGATAAAGGAGAACGGCACCATGGAGATCAATACCCTGCCCACAGTAGAGGCCATAGCCGAAGAGATGAAGGATGGTGTGCCTGTATCCATCATATCCCGAAGGTTTCACAACACCCTTGTGCTCATGATGGTAGAGGTGGTGGACATACTCTGTGAGAGAACAGGCATACGCGATGTTGTCCTTTCAGGCGGGGTGTTCCAGAATATGCTCTTGCTCCATGGGGTGGTGGAGGGGCTAAAGAAGATGGGGCTCAATGTATACCACAACCAGCGCTTTCCCATAAACGATGGCGGGCTATCACTGGGGCAGGCACTCATAGGGCTTGAAAGAGCCAGAAGAGGTTGATAATCCGACCATTGCTTTATTACTGACAGGGAGGCAGAATCTGTGTGTCTTGGTATACCAGCGCTTGTGATAGGGCTTGAGGGGGAAGAGGCCCTCGTTGATGTTGCAGGCGCAAGAAGAAAGGTCTCAACCGCCCTTGTAGAGGGCATAGAAGAGGGAGACTATGTGATAGTCCATGCAGGCTTTATCATACAGAAGATAGACGCAGACAGGGCAGCTGAAACGATAAGGATGATAAGAGAGCTCGGCAGAAGACCATGAGATACATAGACGAGTTCAGAGACAGCGCACAGGTAAAGGGCATACTCGATGAGATAGAATCCCTGGGGTTGAGGGAAGGGATAAACCTCATGGAGATATGCGGCACCCACACCCACTCCATATCCAGGTATGGAATAAGGGGGGTCATACCCAGGGGGATAGGGCTTCTTTCAGGCCCAGGCTGTCCTGTGTGTGTAACCACGGAGGAAGAGATAGATGCCATCATAGGGTTTGCAAGAGAGAACAGGGATGTGGTGATAGCCACATTTGGCGATATGCTCAAGGTGCCCGCAAGTGTGGGCTCTCTCGAGGGGGTGAGGGCAGAGGGCTCGGATGTAAGGGTGGTATACTCACCACTGGATGCGTTGGAGGTGGCCATAGGGGAGCCAGAAAAAGAGGTCATCTTCTGTGCCGTGGGTTTTGAGACCACCGCCCCCACGGTGGGTGCAACGGTGCTCAAGGCCATGGAGCTTGGGGTGGATAACTTCTCTGTCATCTCTTTACACAGGCTCACTCCACCGGCAATGCGCTCACTCATGGAAGAAGGAGAGGTCAGGATAGATGGCTTTATCTGCCCCGGCCATGTAACCGCAATCACAGGCAGTGAGGCCTACAGGTTCCTTGCAGGAGAGTACAACACACCCTGCGTTGTGGCAGGGTTCGAACCACTGGATGCACTGCTGGCCATATACATGCTCCTTAAGCAGATAAAAGATGGTCGGGCAGAAATAGAGGTCGAGTACTCAAGGGTTGTAACCCCGAAGGGTAACACAAGGGCAAAAAGGATTATGGAAAGACTCTTCAGGGTTGTGGACACCAGGTGGCGCGGATTCGGCCTCATAGCGGCAAGTGGGCTCAAGCTAAAAGAGGAGTTCTCTCTATACGATGCAGAAAGAAGGTTCTACATAAGAAGGATGGAGGCTGTGGATAAGGACCAGGGCTGCAGATGCGCAGATGTAATAAGGGGTATCATAACACCAGAGGAATGTAGCCTCTTTTCCACCCTCTGTAGACCAGAGAGCCCGCTCGGGCCCTGCATGGTATCCACAGAGGGCACCTGTTCGGCATACTACAGATACGAGAGGAGATAACCCATGAGCCAGAGGATAACCCTTGCCCATGGTGCAGGGGGCACAAGGACAGAGGAACTCGTAAAAGGGGTCTTCCTCGAGGCCTTTGGCAACCCCATACTGGAGGAACTCTCGGATCAGGCAACGGTAGAGATGGAGGGAAAACGTGTTTCCCTTACCACAGACTCCTATGTGGTCTCGCCACTTTTTTTCCGGGGTGGTGATATAGGAAAGTTGTCTGTGTACGGCACAGTCAACGACCTCTCTGTTGGTGGGGCAACCCCTGTTTACATGAGCGCATCATTCATAATAGAGGAGGGCACGGAGCTCTCACTCCTTAAGCGTATTGCAGAGAGCATGAGGGATGCCCTCCGTGAGTGTAACACAAGGATAGTTACAGCTGACACAAAGGTGGTTGAGCGGGGGAAGGCAGACACCCTCTTTATAAACACCACGGGGGTGGGCCTGGTGGATGACCATGTAGAGCTGTCTGCCACTAACATAGAGGAGGGCGATGTGGTCATCCTTTCAGGCACCGTTGCAGAGCACGGTGCGGTAATACTTGCAGAAAGGGCAGATATAGACATACCCTTCAGGAGCGATTGTGCACCACTCAACGGGCTTACAAGTGTCATGCTCCGTGCAGGGGGTGTCAAGCTCATGCGTGATGTTACAAGGGGTGGGCTTGCAACCATACTCAATGAGTTTGTGGATGCCTCTGGAAAGGGTATAATCATAGAGGAGGGGCTTGTGCCCATAAGAGAAGATGTGAGGGGGGTATGCGAGATACTCGGGATGGACCCACTCTACCTTGCCTGCGAAGGACGCCTTGTTGCCATAGTAAGCCCTGAAGCTGCGGACAGGGTGCTCCATGCCATGCACTGCCACCCCATGGGCAGGGGCGCAGCCGTGGTGGGTAGAATCGTGGCACAGGGAAGAGCCGTGATATTGAGGACAACCATGGGGGTTGAAAGGGTGGTGGGAAAGCTTTCAGGAGAGAATCTGCCCAGGATATGTTAATCCATCCTTATAAGAACCTTTAACACACCCTTCTTCTCCGCCTCTTTGAAGGCATCAACGCCCCTTTCTATGGGGAACACACTGGATACAAGGGGGCCTACCCTCACAAGCCCTGCCGAGAGAAGCCTCAGGGCAGGCACGAAGGGGCCACACCTCGAGCCCACAATCTTGAGCTCATCCACAACGACCCTGCCCATCTCAATCCCTCCACCTTCCTTCACAGTGGTCTTCACAACAAGGGTGCCCCCGGGTCTCAAGAGGCTGGAAGAAAAACCCGTGCCAGAGGGTGTGCCTGTTGCATCAACCACCGTGTCGAAGCCACCGATAGAAGAGCTGTCTTCAAGCCTGCGTGTCTCTATGCCCATGCCGTCCAGTATGGCAAGCTTCTCCCTGTACTTACCCACAACCGTAAGACTGCAGCCTGTAAGCCTTATCACCTGTGCAACAACAAGGCCCAGCCTCCCATCGCCCACAACACATACCTTTGAGGTTGGCCTTATGTGGCATTGCTCGACTATCTCGAGGGCTGCCGCCACAGGCTCTGTGAAGAGGGCCTCATGGTCCTCAAGTCCATCGGGTACTGGGTGGAGGTTTTCCTCTGGAAGGGTGAGGTAGTCTGCAAAGGCACCATCCCTTCTGTATATGCCGAGCACCGTTCTATCGGGGCAGTGCTCTTTTTCTCCTTTAAGACACCACCCACACCTGCCACACCCGGAGTTTATCTCTCCCACCACCCTTCTGCCCACAAGCTCTGGGCTACAGGCCCCTATCACAGTGCCCACGAACTCATGGCCAGGGATACCGCTGAAGTCCATGTAGCCACGGGTTATCTCAAGGTCAGTGGCACAGATGCCTGCCATGCTGACCTTCATGAGTGCCTCTCCCCTTTGTGGGGATGGCTCGGGCAGTCCATCCGTATAGCCCAATGTGCCATCGAAAAGAAGTGCGCGCATAAGTTTGTGTTTAAATTATCACTGTTTTCTGTTATTATTTCTTGAATCCTATTGTATTACAGGAGAGTTCAGCATGGCAACAAAAAAGCCCCTTATACTGGTATCCAATGACGATGGAATAATGTCTGAAGGTCTCAAGGCCCTTGAGACGGCACTGAAGAAGGTTGGCTCCGTGTATGTGGTTGCCCCTGACAGGGAGAGGTCTGCCTCGAGCCACTCACTCACCCTCCACAGACCCCTGAGGGTGCAGAGACTGTCTGCCCGCCGCTATGCGGTGGATGGCACACCTACGGATTGTGTAACCCTTGCCATACATGGTGGCCTGCTGTCAGGGAGACCGGATGTGGTGGTCTCTGGCATAAACAAGGGAGGCAACCTTGGTGAAGACATATCCTACTCAGGCACCGTATCCGCTGCCATGGAGGGAACCCTTCTGGGGATACCATCTGTAGCCATATCCCTTGTTGCAAAAAGAAGGTTTGACTTCCGGGAGGCCGCAGCCTTTGGCGTCAAGATAGTGGGGCATGTGCTGAAGAAGGGGCTGCCAGCAGATACCCTCGTGAATGTGAATGTTCCTCATGGCAGAATCCGTGGCTACAGGATAACACGGCAGGGCAAACGCATATTCGGCGGAGATGTGGTGGTGGAGAAGACAGACCCCAGGGGAAAGAAATACTACTGGATAGGGGGAAACATGCTCAGGTGGGAAGGTGGTGAGGATACAGACTTTGCTGCAATATCCAGGGGTTACATATCCATAACCCCCATACACCTCGATATGACGAACTATTCAGCCATGAGTGAGCTGAGGTTCTGGAGGTTCTGACCCTATGAGAGGAAAAGACATATACACACGGGCAAGGAAGACCATGGTGGAGAGCCAGCTCATCCCAAGGGGTATAAGGGACGAAAGGGTCATCTCTGCCATGCTCAAGGTTCCAAGACACCTGTTTGTGGACGAGGCCCTCATGGCCCAGGCATATAGCGACTACCCCCTGCCCATCGGAGAGGGGCAGACCATATCCCAGCCCTTCATGGTGGCATTCATGACAGAGGCACTGGGGCTTAGGGGCACAGAGAGGGTGCTCGAGATAGGCACAGGCTCGGGCTACCAGACAGCCGTGGTGGCAGAGCTCTCGGGAAGGGTATATTCTATAGAGCGTATACCCTCCATAGCAGACAGGGCGAGAAAGACACTGGATAGCCTTGGCTATCCCAACATAGTCATAAAGATAGGCGATGGAACTCTTGGGTGGGAGGAAGAGTCCCCATTCGATGCCATACTGGTTACCGCAGGTGCACCCCAGGTGCCCCACACCTACATGGAGCAGCTTGCAGAGGGTGGCAGACTCGTAATACCTGTGGGTGGTGAGTTCGTCCAGGAACTTATGAGAATAACGAAGAAGAAGGGAAGAATCGAAAGGGAGAGCCTCGGTGGGTGCAGGTTCGTAAAACTTGTAGGCAGATATGGCTGGCAGGAAGACTGAAAAAGGATAGATGCTTAAACGCCTGTATAACTGGACACTCTCGTGGGCACACACACCCTACGGCTGGCAGGCACTGCTGGTGGTGGCATTCATAGAGGCGAGCTTTTTCCCCATACCACCCGATGTGCTCCTTGTAGCCCTTGCTGTGGCACTGCCCAGGAAGGCATTCTTCTATGCATGGGTCTCTTCAGTGGGCTCTGTTGCAGGGGGGGTGGCAGGCTATCTGATAGGGCTTTACTTCATGGACATGATAGGGCAGATAATAATAGATACATACGGGCTCGAGGCAAGATACCATTACATACAGGACCTTTATAACAGATACGACGCATGGGCAGTGGGTATAGCAGGTTTCACACCCATACCCTACAAGCTCTTTACCATAACGGCAGGTGCCTTTCGCATAGACTTTACCGTGTTCCTTATAGCATCTGCCGTGAGCAGAAGTGCACGGTTCTTCCTGGAGGCACTAATACTCTACAGATATGGCGATGCCATAAGGGAATTCATAGACAGATACTTCAATATCATTACTGTGGTCATTGCCACGGTGCTTATGATAATAGTCCTTCTTCTCAAATGGTTGTGAACCTGAGAGACCTTCCCCTCATAGGGGTTGTAGGAAGCGGGGATGCCACAACCCGTCTCGAAGAGCTTGCCGAAGAGGTGGGTATGTGGATAGCCCACAGGGGGGCTGTGCTTGTAAATGGTGGGCTCGATGGTGTTATGAAGGCATCTGCAAGGGGATGCAAGAGGCGGGGTGGGCTCACCATAGGGTTTCTTCCAGGCACATCCCGTAGAGATGCCAACCCCTATATAGACATTGCCATACCCACCGGTATGGGAGACATGCGAAATATACTCATCGTGAGGGCATCAGTGGGGCTTATAGCCGTGGGTGGTGGGTACGGAACACTCTCTGAGATAGCCATAGCACTGAAGAACGGAAAACCTGTGGTGGGGCTTGATACCTGGAACCTGCCAGATGGTATCGTAAGGGCCAAAGACCCTGAAGAGGCTGTAGATGTAATACTCAAGACCACAAAAGATGCGTAGCCTTAAAGCCATAGCATGTGTGTTGAGCCTTGTAATCTTTCTGGCTGGCTGTGCCCCCAGAAGGGGGGTATATCATACCGTAAGGAAAGGGGAGACCCTCTGGAGGATTAGCTACAAATACGGCGTTGATATAGAAGACCTGGCAGAGATAAATAACATAAAAGACCCATCGCGCATCAAGGCAGGCCAGAGGATATACATACCACGCACAAAAAAGGTCAAAAAGAGCAAGAAAAAATACCATACAAAGAGGATAACTAAAAAGAAGACGGCACAGAAGAGTCCCGCTGTGGCAAAGAAGGTTGAACTCATCTGGCCTGTTAAGGGTAGGGTCATATCGGGCTATGGAATGCGCGGAGATAGCATGCACAAGGGTATAGACATAAAGGCAAAGGAAGGCACACCAATCAGGGCTGCAGACCACGGAAAGGTGGTCTACGCAGATGATGGAATGCGTGGCTATGGAAATGTTATCATCATAGAACACAGGAACAACCTGTTTACCGTATATGCGCACAACAGGAAGAACCTTGCAAGAAAAGGTGATGAAGTGAAGAAAGGGCAGATAATAGGCTATGTGGGGAATACAGGTAATGCTACTACTTCACATCTACATTTCGAGGTGAGGGATGGAAGCAAGGCGATAAACCCCCTTTTTTTCTTGCCCTGAAAGATGTTTTATAGTATATTGAATCATGTTCAAAAAGATTACACCCCCGATCCTCAGCATGGATTCGAAGAGTGAAAAAAAATATAACCCTATGGGTGGTAGGAAAGAAGAAAACATAGTAGCTGAGGATGGTGGCGTGGAAAAAGAGATCCTCGAGGAGCTTCCTGTCCCTACCGATTCCCTGAAGGCCTACTTCGATAGTATAAAAAAATATCCACTTCTTACTGCAGAAGAAGAAAAATTCCTCTCCGAACGGATAGCCAGAGGCGATAGAGAGGCGAGAAAGAGAATGATAGAGAGCAACCTTCGGCTTGTGGTGAATATTGCAAAGAGATACATGAACAGGGGACTGCCACTGCAGGACCTGATAGAGGAGGGCAACATAGGGCTTATAAGGTCTGTGGAGAGGTTCAAGGGATCTAAGGGATGCAAGTTCTCCACATACGCCACATACTGGATAAAGCAGAGTGTGGAAAGGGCCATAATGAACCAGGCACTCGCGGTAAGACTTCCCATACATGTAACCAACGATATATCCAAGATGAACAGGGTGAGAAGGGAGCTGAAAAAGGCCCTCAAGAGAGAGCCCACCCCGGTGGAGATAGCCTCGCGTATGGGAGTGAGCGGCAGATACATAAAGAGGCTTTCCAACATAAGCCATAAGGTGTGCTCAATAGATGCCAGCCTCGGTGGGGATACAGACGAGACACTGCTCGACAAACTGGAGGACACAAGATTCCCCGAGCCCATAGAACTTATGAGTGCAGAAATAAGGAGCAAGGAGATAGAAGAGTGGCTCTCTGTGCTCGATGAGAATGAGCGAAAGATAATAAGGTTGAGATTCGGTCTCGACTGCGAGCCAGAGACCCTCGAGAAGATAGGTAAACGCTTCGGGGTTACAAGAGAGAGGATACGGCAGATAGAGGCGAGGGCACTGAACAAACTGCGCCAGATAGTCAACAGCAAAAACATAGACTCTCTGGATTCCATCTAAATAAACAACACATCGAGAGGTGAACCCCTATGGTTGAGAAACTCAAAAGGGCTATAAGGGATGTGCCCGACTTCCCTAAGAAGGGAATAGTATTCAAGGACATAACCACACTCTGCAGAGACCCACACTGTTTCCAGACGATGGTGGACTTTCTGGGACACCGTTATGTGGGAAGGAAGATAGACCTTGTCATAGGCATTGAGGCAAGGGGATTTGTAGTGGGATCGGCCCTTGCCTACAAGATTGGCGCAGGGGTGGTGCTTGTAAGAAAACCAGGAAAACTGCCCTGGAAGACCAGGAGTGCCTCTTACACACTCGAGTACGGCGAGGACTCCCTTGAAATCCACGAGGATGCCATAGAGAGGGGACAAAAGGTGCTCATAGCAGATGACCTTCTTGCCACCGGTGGAACAGCTCGTGCTGTGGTTGACCTCGTGGAAAAGCTCGGTGGAGAGGTGGTGGAATGCGCCTTCGTCATAGAGCTAAAAGACATTGGGGGAAGAGACAGGTTGTACCCCCACAATGTGTTCTCGCTCATACAGTTCTGATGGCACAGACCACACACGAGGGGGGAGAGGGAGAGTATCTTTACTTCTCAAGCTCCTTCTTGATATTGTCCAGAAGCTCACGGTAGATCGCCTTCACCATACCACCGGATAGGAGAGAGGCCAGTCTGTCTACCAGAGGGTTTCCTATCCTGTAGGTGAGCTCGAACTCTACAAGAGTGGATTCTCTACCCAGCGGGCTCAACAGGTATCTACCCCTGTTGTATACCCCACGGATCGACTGCCATCCAAAAAGCCTTGGTCTGTCAAACTCCACCACATCTGCCTCCCACTCAAGGGGTATACCCACAATCTCCACACTCCACAGATAGCGGCGAGGCCCTGTGCTACGAACATCCTTTATGACACCAGAGAACCGCCTGAATCCTTCAACATCTGCTATGAGCTCGAATACCTCCTCCCGCGGGGCGTTTATCCTGAGTCTGTAAGATACAGTTCCCATAATCTGAAAAGGCTACATCTGGTAATACCACCGTGTCAAGTAAAAAATCTATTTACGCCGCCTAATAGCTTGACCTTTCCTGTGTAAAGTGGTAAAAAGATATAAACACAAGGAAAGGAGAGTGAGGGGTATGAGCAACGAATATCAGTGGGGACCACACCTTGGCGCAGTCTCCATGATGGGGCTCGTGGGGCTTGTTGTAAGTATTGTGCTTCTTTCCGAGTATTTTGACCAGCTCTTCAGGTTCGTAGAGCTTATGATGAAGTCATTGTTCGGCTAAGGGGCAGATAAATCTATTCCATAATGAGGGAGTCCTTTCTCTTATCGAACCTTACGAGCACTATCCCCTGTGGCGGAAAGTTTACCATCTTCTTAAGCAAATAGGGCGGGCTGTTCTTACCATCCTTAAGAGTTATCTTCACATTGTGCACACCCTTTTTGAGCAGAAACCTTTCGTATATGTATGAGGCACCGTCTTTTTTCAGTCCTACAGGCTGGTATGTCTTCTCAAGCAGAATCTTTCCATCCACCACAAGGCGCAGTTCCACGGGGTATCGTTCTCTTGAGCAGCCTGTCTTCTCAAGGATCCCTATGTCCATCCTTACACCCTGTGTCTGTCTGTTTTCCCTGCGATACCGCTCGGCCTCTCTGAGGAGAAACCCTGCTTCATCGCACTCTTCGAGCCTTTTGCCCGAGTGCTTGAAGGCTATCTTGAGCATACTGTCAGAGGGTGCATAAAAGTGAAACTCTGCGGCAGAGAGCATGTATATGAGCACAAAGGGTATGGCAGATACAATGAAGGCTGCTATACGCATGGGGTGTTTTTGCCTCCGTCTCTGAGTTCTTCGGCAAAGTCTTCTATCTGCTGGCGGAACTCTCTCCGTGCTGTTTGTGGGAGAAAGAGCATCTTTATACGGTGGTCTCTGCCCACAGATGTCTTGAAAGAGGGGTGTCTCAGGCCACTGAATCTCAGTTTCAGGAGTTCGTCACCAGTTCTGTAGTGGCAGTCATTGGGAGCACATGCCGCTATGACCACCCCATCCACCCCTGCATCGAGGGCGATCTCTGCCATGGAGGGCTGCACCATACCACCACAGGGCACTGTGAGCACCCTTGCCGTGAGGCCATCGAGATTGGCAGATGCATCCACACCCCAGCTGCAGGCAAACACCAGAAGAGTTGGCCCCTCTTTCGTGCCTGCCAGCTCCCTGGAGATGGCAAGTATCTGCTCCTTGAACTCCCTTTCTGTTAAGCCATCCATACTGATGGCATCGAACTCACAGGCTCCCACGCATATGCCACATCCGGCACACCTTTCGGGAGAGACCAGGGCCTCGAGATTGAAGGGCTTTCCATCGCTCCTCCGTTGCATGTAGATGGCCTCATAGGGACAGTCGAACACACACTGCTCACAGCCTGTGCAGTTCTTCAGTATGACAGAGGCGGTGAGACCCTTTCTTGTCGGAAAAAGCCATGGAACGAGTGCAATCCCCACGGTTGCCACTATTATTATGAACCACATGGTGGGCACAGATAGGTGCTTGAGTGGTGCATACAGAAACATGAAGAACCAGTCCACATCCACAGTGGCAGGCAGGCTCTTAAGGTCTGCAGGGGGTTCAAGGCCTGCAGGAAACAGGATGGAGTAAAGGAGAAGTAACCCCAGGGTTGCAAGCCCTACCCTGAAAGGCGGGTTTATCCTTGCAGATGCAATCCTGCTGACATGCACCCACAGGAGTATGAAAAGGAAGACCGTGAGGGCAAAGTGCATTATGAAGAGTATGTAGAAGAATATGGCATCCAGACTCCCGGCACCTGAAAAGTTTATGGAAAGAGGTTGTCCAAAGATGGGTATTCGCTCGAGCATCTCTGCAGAGAACAGGGCCACAAGCTGGGCCTTCCTGTCCCACACGAGCCAGTAGCCGAATATGCCACATATCCATACCATCCACAATATGAAGACCCCGCTTATCCATGCGAGTCTGCGCCAGCCACCATGGCGAGAGGTTATAAATGTCTTTGCAAGGTGAAGTAGCATCACTGTGACCAGAAGGTCAGAGCCGTAGCGGTGGAGGCTTCGCATGATACCCCCGAGCCACCACTGCTCCTCTGTGAGATACCTTACAGACTCATAGGCGCCCTCTGGGTTTATCTTGTAGAATATGAACAGGTATATGCCTGTAAACAATGCCACCCATATGAGAAACACACCGATGGAGTGGAGATGATACAGCGGATTGTTGCGGTATATCCTGTTGAGCAGGCCCTCAAGATGGAGCCACATCAGGTGGAACACCCCGAGGTGTTTATGTTCTGTCTCTACCCTGTCTTCCATTGGCTACTTTTTCTGCACAGAGAATATCTTCGAGAAAAGTGTGCCCAGGGGTCTCCTGAACAATACTATGAGTATTGCAGTTATCAGTATGATCTGCAACACAAAGCCCATGACCACCGGCCAGTTCAGAACAAAGGTGCCACTTACAGGGTCATACACCGTGCAGAGCTGTTTGAGCCTGTCGAGAAAAGTGGGCTCTGTCTCCATGGGTATGTTGCCTGTAAGGAGTTCCACGAGGGGGGTCCTTATGTCCTCGGGCTTGAGGTTGAATCCGTATACCTGTTTGTATATGGTTCCGTCTTCATCCACCACGCTCACCATGGTGAGATGGGTGAACCCATGGGTATCACGCTCTTTGTAGAAGAAACCGAACTCACGGGTGAGCCGTTCCATGGTCTGCCGGTCTGCGGTGGCAAACCTTATAAGCCCGGTGGAGTCAAGATGACGCTGGCTGTATGCCTTGAGTGCTGCAGGGGTATCACGCTCTGTATCAAACCCCAGGATGAGCACATTGAACCTGTCGCCCATCTCTTTTTTTACCTCTTTTACCGCCTCCATGAGTGTGGTGGTTATGAGCGGACATACATCGGTACAGTGGGTGTATACGAAGCTTACAAGAAGGGGTTTTCCCTGCCCAAAGTAGTCATGCAGATGGAACCCTACGCCATCCTGGTCTACAAGTTCGTAGTCGTGCAGTTTAACACCCTCTGCCCATTCTGCCTGGGTAACGGCCTTTCTGGCCACCTCTACACTTATGATCTCGGCATGGGCGGTGTGCAGGGAGAAGAGGAGTATAAAGATATAGATAATATGGTTCACCATCATACCTCGGGTAGATTCAATTCATTATATCACAGACTGAAGGGAGGGTTCAACAGAGGGGAAGAGAGGGGCAAGCCCGTAGCTTACCCCTCTTACTTCCATGGAAGGATTACCATGACAAGTATGATGACAGTTGTTATAACGCCTATCCATAATGGCCAGTTGAATCTTTGTTGTTCCACCTTTATTACCTCCTCCATTATTCTACCCACCATACTTCTACGAGCCACTTGAAGTGGAGGAACCAGAGCACCATAAAGACCACCAGGAATATGAGAGAAAGTGCGAGAGTGCCTGGCGCCTCTATCTTGTTGCGGTGTTCCTCGTCATCGTATTTGTCTGCCATGTTTCTCTTCCTCCTGTTTATGGTTTATGGTGCCACCCTTCTGCCAAATAGCGCAGAACCTATGATTACCACAACATATATTACACCAGCAAAAACGGCAAGAAGTGTTCCCAGTCCCATTATGCTCAGGAACATATCCACCGATGGGTCGAAGGTGAAGGAGAATGGAGCACCAGAGAATGTTATGTCCCAGTGCCTTCTGGGCACACCAAGGGCACCTGCGGCCATCATACCTATGGATACCATCGATACCCCTATGAAGTAGAGGTAGGGTTGCACAGATGCAAGCCTTGGCATTATAAGCTCTCTTTTGAAGATATAGGGCATCAGCAGATAGGAGAATGCCATGAAGGCAAGTGTGGTGCCCACCACCACCGTGCCGTGGAAGTGTCCT
Source organism: Deltaproteobacteria bacterium (assembly GCA_015492245.1). Classification (GTDB taxonomy): domain Bacteria; phylum Desulfobacterota; class GWC2-55-46; order GWC2-55-46; family DRQE01; genus DRQE01. The sequence continues at coordinate 150,503 of WGFM01000012.1, forward strand.
GTTATGAAGAAGGTGTTGTGCCTTATTATGTTGAACTGCTCTGTTCCTGCTATGACACCTGTGGTGCCACCAAGGAAGCCGAACCCTATTATGGAAAGAAATGTGCCAGAGAATGCCGGGTTGCCCCATGGTGCCTTCTTTAGCCACTCGAAGAGCCCGTTGGTGTAGCCCTTTTCCCTGAGTGCCACCTCCATTGAGGCAGGTATCGCGAAGGCGTGCACCATACTTGCAAACACCGCAAGGTGCATCACATAGCTTGTGTTTATTATCTTGTGCCAGTTGCTGAATATGGGGTCAACCAGCAGGTGATGCTCACTTGCCACATTTATGAAGAAGATGTAGAGCACGAAGGCCGTTCTTGAGAGCTTTTCGTTCACAGGCTTACCACCGAGAACGAAGGCACTCACCATGTACCATGCAGCCACCATGGCACACACATTTATCTGCTGACTGGGATGACCGAGCCCCCAGAATATGAGCCTGTATGTGCCAGGGTCCAGGTATTTTATAAGCCCTATGGACCACAGAAGGGTCGGTATCATTATTACCGCACCATGGGCAAGGGTAACCACAGCTATGATCGAGGCAGCGGCCATGCCGAAGGAGCCAAGGGGAAGTGAGTGCTTGTATGCCCCATCCCTTTTTGCCTGTATTATGTTTGCAAAGAAGTGGCCAAAGGCTGTGAGCGCACCCACTGCAAATATTATCACACCCGTGTAGTACACACCGCTGGCCTTGAGAGGCACATAGGATGTGAAGAGCACATCGGCCTTACCTGCAAATGTGGTTATGTTTACGAAGATGGCCCCTATCAACATCAACGAGTAGGCGATCCAGCCGGCAGACGGGATGACGGTTCTTGTGTTGAGAAGAACAGCCGAGGTGAAGTGCACAAGGGCGACCTCGAAGAAGATTATCCACACCAGCAGGGCATCAAACCCGTGTAGAGTAAGGTATCGGTAATAATATGTTGGATCAAGGTAGTGAACACTCGGCCAGCGTGTAATACCTATGAGGAGACCCATGAGACCTCCGAGGGTCAGGAACAGCACAGCGGTTATCACATTCCACTTTATAAGGTCCTCTGCTGGCTTGTGTATCTTAAGCCCTGTGAAGGAGCAAGTTCTGAATTCCATTTCAACACCTCCCTACATTACTTCACATATAATTTGCCCACCATCATGTGATGGCCGAGTCCACAGTACTCATTGCATACGATGTGATATTCTCCGCTTGTGGTTGGAGTAAGCGTTAAAACATAGTCATAATCCGGGAGGACCATGAAGTTCATGTTTATAGGCAGTATAGACATACCATGCACTATATCGAGTGAGTATACATGAATCCTGTAGGTCTTTCCCTTCTCCAGTTGCAGTATGGGATACCATTGCCACATGCTTGCCTGCAGGAACACATCCGAGCCAGGCTCTGGATGCACAACCGGTATGCCCTCCTCTTCACCTACCTTGTATTTCTCCACCATTGCATCCACAAGGGCTGTGAACTGTTCTGGATTCCTGACCCTGTATGTCTCAAAGGGTGGATTCTGTTTGCCTATGAAGTGGTACACAGGCATGAATGTGAAGGTGGTGAGCATCCACAGGAGCGCCACAGCTACCCAGAATTTTTCATCCCATGTGTAGGGTTTCCACCAGATCCTTTCGGGTTCTTTTATCGCCATCTTATCACCTCCTTAAGGACTGTATGAGGGAAGGTCAGGTATCTGCACTATCTCCATAAGCCCCCATACTGTATATACCAGGGTCGGCACTGCGACACCGAAGAAGAAAAGGAGCATTATATTGTCATAAAACAACTGCCATGCAGGGATTGGCTCTTCTTCCTGTTCTTCTATTTTTCTTTCTTCGTCTGCCATGGCTAAAACCCTCCTTCAGTTTGTGGTTTGTAATCCTCTTTACCAGCCTCTTAAAGGTTTTACCCTCTGCAATCTCGTGAGATACCTTGCTATCACCATGGTTACACCGAAGACCACTATCCATGCGAAGTATACCGCTATGGTGCTGTAGACCTCGGTTCCGGGCATCTGGACAGCATACCTGCGGGGTGTGCCGAATATCCCTGAGTACATGAACATGGCTGTAACCCCGTAGGCACCGATTAACCATGTCCACAGGCCAACCCTGTCCTCGAAGGTGTCCGTGCATCCGCCGAGCTCTTCGGTAAGATGGTAGAGTGCGCCTACAAATACGAATGATGCACCTGCAAGCAGATATGTGTGGAAGTGGCCGGGAACGAACATGGTGTTGTGGAACTGCTGGTTAAAGCCAGCATCCATGACTGCTGCAAAACCACCTATTGCCCATCCCATTAGCCCCAGGAAGAAGTAAAGGGGTGCCACACTCCACTTCATGCCGGACCTGTATACCAGTATCAATGAGCCTATTATGGTAACCACCGTTGCGGGAAATGCCGCCATGTATGAGCCGAAGACACCTATTACCTGGAAGGCAAGTGGCTGCACAAAGTCCTGTAACAGATGGTGCAGATAGGCAAGGGTAACCGCTATGAATGCGGTGTTCCAGGATATGGCCACTATCTTGTTGGACTTCCATGGCCTTCCGGCATACCTTGGAAGAAGCTCATAGACGATGGCTGCGCACATGTACATGACCATGTTCATGAGTATGTGGCCGAAGTAGTAGATGAGGTTCTTTATAAAGAGATAGTCTATGTAGTAGGATGGATTAGCCCAGTAGATGAGCTGCTGAACCACTGTAATGCTACCAGAAAAGAGCGCCATTATGCCACACAGGGCCGTTATCGTGGATATTATGACCACAGGAGGAGGCGCTGTGTCAGGTGTGTCGTTGCCCCATATGAGATTCCATCCCATAGAGCTTGCAAAACCGTATTTTCTCGAACAGGAGACCACGACATCACACCATGCGATGAACATGGCTATTATGACGCACATGATAACCAGAAGGTAGAGGGCACCCGCCCACTCATCCCATGCTCCTGCCGATTTGAATGGCAGGGGGTAGAGATATGTCCAGCCAGAACCATAATAACCCATGAGCGTGCAGACAAGCAGTGAGACAACCGCTGCACCTATTATGCCGAACATTATCAACATGAGGTTCATGCTGAGCCGCACATGCTTGCTCAGCGCGTACCACATCAAGGCCGTTACACCTGTCATAAGAGAGCCCGCCACACCCACCGAATGAAGCGTAACGAACTCGTAGAGAACATCCGGCCTCAGCTCTATGAAGCCACCCTGACTCGTTCTGGCTATTACTCCAAAGAAAAGTGTTGCACCATAAAGAACAATCGTGATTGCCCCTATGCCCAGAGCAATGCCAGCGGTTCTTCTCTGATAAAAAGAGTCAGTCATCGTCCACCTCCTCTATTTTACCTCGAATTCTGTCATCATTATGTGATGAGCCAGTCCACAGTATTCAAGACACCATACCTCATACTTACCAGGCTCTGTGAAGTTCACATAGAGACGGTTCACATAATCTGGCATGGCCTGTGTCTGGGCTATAAGCCAGCCATCCTTGTAGATACCGAAACCATGGTTCACATCGTTTGCCATAACATCGAACCTGACCCAGCCCCTTGGAACTTCTGTCTCCGACATGTCGAACATGAACTGACTCGACATAACCTTCACAACGAAGGGCTTGCCAGTTACCCTTGACTCCACTATCTGCGGATAGGGGAAGGAGTAGATACCCACACCAAACAGTAATATACTCACTATCAGGAGCCCCCAGAAATACTCCCTTCTCAGACGATAGCCCCTCTCGGTTACACTCTTATAGTCCTGCTGTGGCTGAGTCCTTGAACCGACCCACCAGAAGATAGCCGCAATGACCACGGTTGACACAAGTATGGATACCCCTACAAGTATTTGTATTGTGTGGGACATGGTTTCACCTCCTTACTGAACTTGAAAGATGTTAACACCATCATATGGATTTCGATTAATGCAGGATACATAGTATAGAAAGGAAGATGTATAGTAAGACCGGCTATACACTTGACAAGCCCCCCCTTTGATTTGGAACCATCGGTAAAGATTAAAGCAAGTTCAAACCAAAATACTTTTGACTATCTATCACTAAAATTGATATATGTCAAGAAAAATATTGTATACAATATACAGAACTCTATGGCAGGTTTTCTATCATTTCAGAAAAGCTTTTCTGCAGTTTTCTTGTTATCTTACGCCCTGTTACAGAGCCAACCCTTTGCCCCTCGAGAGTCCTCACCGGCACTATTTCGAGCACAGAGTTGGTCAACAACAGCCCCTCGGCACCGAAGAGTTCCTCTTTCCTCACCACACACTGCTCAACACACAGTCCCATGCCTTTTGCGGCCTCAATCGTCTTCTTCCTTGTAACCCCTGGCAGTATGAGCCCACCCCTTGTGTGCGGGGTCCTGAGGGTTCTGCCCTCTATGATAAACAGGTTCGATGCCGTGCCCTCGAGCACCTGGCCGGCTTTTGTGGTTAGTATGCCCTCATGGGCACCTCTCTTTGTGGCCTCGAGTCTGCCCATGATATTCTTGAGGTGATTGAGCGTTTTGTATCTCCCACATCCTCCCCAGCCATCCAGTATCATGGCCCCTATGCCATGCCTTTTGAGCCTCTCTATCCTTTCTGTATCCAGGGGGGTTGCGGTGATTACGAGTGTCGGTGAGTCTGGAGGTTCTGTTACAGCCTCTGAGACACCCTTTGTGAGTATTATCTTGACCCTTGCATCCCTGCCCTCAAGCCCGTTTGCCCTGAGGACCCTCCCAATGGCTGCCTCTACCTCTTCGAGCCTGTCTGTGGCAATCTCGAAGGCTGCGGCAGAGTTACTGAGCCTTTCGATATGGTCTTCAAGGAAGGCAGGCCTGCCCCTGTATGTCCTGAGTGTCTCGAAGAGTCCATACCCATAGTTGAGCCCCCACTCGAAGGCCGATATGGCCCTGCCTGCAGGCACTATCCTACCATTTACATACACCTTCATCTTATGGTGCATCTCCTCATGCTCCTCAATGCCTTGAGAAAATCCTCTGCCTTGAGGAGGGTCTCCCTGTATTCTGCCATGGGATTGGAGTCTGCCACTATGCCCCCACCCACATGTAGATAAAGACAGGGCTCTCTGTATACAGCCGTTCTTATGGCCATGGCTATATCCATACTGCCCGACACATCGAGCCAGCCCACCCCCCCTGTGTATATCCCCCTGGGGACGGGCTCGAGCTCATCTATGAGCTCCATGGCCCTTATCTTTGGTGTGCCTGTTACAGAACCACCGGGGAAGCACTCTTTCAGGGCCATAAGGGGTGAGAGCCCCTCTGTCAGTGTCGCCCTTACCGTGGATACCATGTGATGCAGGTGGGGCATGCTCTCTATCCTCTGAAAGCTTGCCACCTCCACTGTGCCTGGCAGGGCGAACCTGCCGAGGTCATTCCTTACAAGGTCTACTATCATGAGGTGTTCTGCCCTCTCCTTGGGGCTTGTGCGCAGCTCTTCTGTAAGGAGGGCATCCTCTTCAGGTGTTTTTCCCCTTGGACGTGTGCCCTTTATGGGCTCTATCTCTGCCACCCTGTCTTTTATACGCAGAAGCCTCTCGGGTGAGTTCGATATGAGTTGAAAGCCATCGAACTCCATGAACGAGGAGAACCTCCCCCATCCATCTTTACATAGCTTTCCGTACAGTGCCAGTGCATCTCCACAGGCAGGGATCCTGAGCCTCTGGGCAAGGTTTATCTGGTATACATCACCCATGGCTATGTAGTGGAGTGCCTTCTCTATTGCAGCCCTGTAGCCCCTTTCTGTAAAGGATGAGTCCATCTCTTCGGGCCTGGCAAGAAAGGGCGGCACAGTGTGTGTGGTCTTTCCTGTGATGAGCCTTTTCATACGCATTATGGCTGTCTTCCCATCGAGGGAGGCCACGAATCCCCTTGCTCGAGCCCTTTCATATATATAGGTAGTCCTGTAAAAACCCAGCGAGGCAAGGGGAAGCTCCTTTAGTTCGTCCCCCGGGGCCGGCCTCTTCTTCAACGATGGCTCTATGATTTCGTTGAGCTCATAGGAGAAAAAACCAACCAGACCTGCAGAGAAGGGAAAGAAAGGTTTCCCCCGGGCTGCCATGGCCTCTTCTTCCAGAAGCTCTGCAATGTAGCAGAAGGGGTCTTTGAAGGGTAGCCTCCTGCCGTTAAGGCGAATGGAGTCCCTGAACACCTCTATTACAAACGATGGCGCCGCACCAACCACGGTGTGCCTTCTCGAACCATCCTCTACAGAGAGGATGAACCCCCTTCCAAGCCCCCTTATCCTGCAGTAGGCAGAAAGGGGCCCTATGGGCTCTTCCATGGGCTCGATAACCATGGGGATAAGGGTATCACAGACTGGAAGGGAAGGGAAGATGTGGTTGACATTTCTACATTTTGTAGAATAATCTGAAAGAAGGTGTTATAATGGTTGAAAAAAAGAGATGAGGAGGAAAGGCAGAGATGTTAAGGAGACTTTTTTCAGCTATCTTCATGGTGCTGTTGTTTGCGGCCACTGTCCAGGCATACGAGGGTTTCATAAAGCCTGAGCTCGTCTGCATGGTAAACGACAGGATAATGGGTGCTCCCCAGATACCCGTTGAGGTAGAGGGCAAGACCTACTATGGCTGTTGTGCCGGGTGTGTTGGGGCACTGAAGAACGACGAGTCGGTACGGTATGGGGTAGACCCCATCTCTGGCAACAGGGTGGACAAGGCAGAGGCCTACATAGTGGCAGACCCACTGGGTATAGCCATCTACTTCGAAAATCCTGATAATGCAAGGCGCTACCTTGAGAAGTTGAAAAAGTAGAGAAAAGCAGTAAAGGAGGTGGTCCCCATATGGCCAGGGATCCAGTGTGCGGCATGGATGTGGCACCAGGGAGTGCCGCTGCCACGGTAGAATACAAAGGCAAGACATATTACTTCTGTAATGTGAACTGCAAGAACAGTTTCGAAAAGGAGCCAGAGCGCTACCTCGAAGAAGAGGAGGAAGAAGAGGGGGAGGAATCCCCCTCTTCCGGTGCCCAGGAGATTGGTGGCAGAAGCTCTGTAACCCTCGATATAAGGGGGATGAGCTGTGCCTCCTGTGCCGCGAAGATAGAGAAGGCGCTTCGCTCCATAGATGGGGTCATAAAGGCAGAGGTGAACCTTGCCGCAGAGAGGGCAACAGTATGGTTTGATGCCTCCAAGACCTCACCCTTAGAGTTCATAAGGGCCATAGAGGGGCTCAACTACTCGGTGCCATCCCAGAAGGTGGTGCTTCCTGTAGAGGGGTTGAGCTGTGCCTCCTGTGTGGAGAAGATAGAGGGTGCACTCAAGAAGAAAGAGGGGGTTCTTTCTGTCTCGCTGAATTTTGCGACAGAGAAGGCAACGGTTACATACCTGCCCGCTGTTGTATCCCTTGAGGAGATAATCGAGACCATAAGAGGGCTTGGCTACCATGTGGCAGAGACCGGGGGGCTTGAGGCCGAAGACATTGTTGCAAGACAGGAGCGGGAGAAGAAGGAGGCCCTCAGAAGGCTCTGGATAAAGTTTGTAACAGGGGTTGTGCTCACCACAGGGGTGTTCGCCTTTACATATCCGGAGTATTCAGGGTTAGATGCCCTTCTGGGACTGTCGAAGAAGCAATACCTGTGGATACAGTTGATACTTGCCTCGCCTGTGCAGTTCTGGTGTGGTTACGATTTTCACAGGGGTATGCTCATAGCATTGAGGCACAGGAGCGCGGATATGAACACCCTCATATCTGTGGGCACCTTTGCGGCCTATCTCTACAGCCTTACCATTACCCTGTTTCCAGACTATTTCCTGTCCCGTGGCTTTCCAATAGATGCCTATTACGATACTGCAGCAGCCATAATAACACTCATCGTGCTTGGCAGGTTTCTCGAGGCGAGGGCAAGGGCACAGACCTCTGCGGCCATCAAGAAGCTTGCACAGATGAAGCCCAAGAAGGCACGCATCATAAGGGATGGCAAAGAGGTGGAGATACCCGTTGAGGATGTAATGGTTGGTGATATTGTGGTGGTTCGCCCTGGTGAGAAGATACCTGTCGATGGTGTGGTGGAGGAGGGGGAGTCCGCGGTGGACGAATCGATGATAAGTGGCGAGAGCATGCCTGTGGACAAGAAGCCGGGCGATGAGGTCATAGGGGCCACCATGAACACCACGGGCTCTTTCAGGTTCAGGGCGAGCAAGGTCGGCAAAGACACGGTACTTGCCCAGATAATAAAGATGGTGGAAGATGCACAGACCCAGAAGCCACCCATCGCACGGCTTGCAGATGTCATATCCGGCTACTTTGTGCCAGTGGTCATAGTGATAGCCGTTATAACATTTATAATATGGTACTGGCTTGGCCCAGAGCCGAAACTTACAAGGGCGATGCTCAGTTTCGTATCTGTGCTCATAATAGCGTGCCCCTGTGCACTGGGGCTTGCAACCCCAACATCCATAATGGTGGGCACAGGCAAGGGGGCTGAAAATGGAATACTCATAAGGGGTGGCGAGTCGCTCGAGACGGCACATAAGCTCACCACCATAGTGTTCGACAAAACAGGCACCCTTACAGAGGGCAAACCCTCGGTTACAGATGTGGTGCCAGATGAGGGGTTCACCGAAGAGGAACTCCTTCGTCTTGCAGGCACGGTTGAGAAGTTCTCAGAGCACCCAATAGCAAAGGCGGTGCTGAAAGAGATAGAAAGAAGAGGGATAACCGTGCCAGAGGCAACAGGGTTTACGGCCCTGCCAGGAAGGGGCGGAAAGGTAGGGCTCGATGATAAGGAGGTGATCGTCGGTGGCATAAGGCTTATCGAGGAGATGGGGCTCGATGTATCACACCTCAAGGATGAGATTGCACGGGTCTCCGATGAGGGAAAGACCCCTGTGTATGTTATAACAGCTGGAAGGCTTGCAGGCCTCATCGCCATCGCAGATACCATAAAGGAGCATACACAGAAGACCGTGGAACTTCTCCACAGGATGAAGCTCGAGGTTCTGATGATAACAGGAGACACCCACAGAACCGCACAGGCCATAGCCAGAAGGCTCGGTATAGACAGGGTCCTTGCAGAGGTGCTCCCGGAGGACAAGGCAGAGGAGATAAAGAGGCTTCAAGCTGAGGGAAAGATAGTTGCCATGGTGGGCGACGGCATAAACGATGCCCCGGCCCTTGCACAGGCAGATGTGGGTATTGCCATAGGCACGGGAACAGATGTGGCCATGGAGGCATCAGATATAACCCTTATAGGGGGGGACTTGAGGGGTATTGTTACTGCAATAGCACTCAGTAGAGCCACCATAAGGAACATAAAGCAGAATCTTTTCTGGGCGTTCTTCTACAACACCTCACTCATCCCCGTGGCAGCGGGCGTACTCTATCCGTTCTTCGGCATAACCCTCAACCCCATATTCGCAGCCTCTGCCATGGCACTATCCTCTGTGAGTGTCGTTACAAACGCATTGAGGCTTAGATGGTTTCGTCCACCAACCATATGACAGAGAAGGAAAGACTTCTGAAAACCCTTCACAGAAGGCCTGTGGATAGAGCCCCTTTTGTGATACCAGCAGGGCTTGTGGCAGCACCCCTCGTTGGCGCCCCTTCTTTCTGCAAGGAGGATGCCAGCTCTCTGGCAGGGCTTTCTGTAACGATGAGGCATGTTACAGGGGCAGAAAACCTGGCACTGCCCCATACGATGAGGGTGCTCTCTTCATCACTGGGCGGAGAGAATGACCAGCCCGGGGGGGCACACATGGAAGTGGACTATCCACTGGAGGGTGTCTGCCAGTGGAGGAGGCTTGCAGACACAGAGCCCTTCGGGGACAGAAGGGTGGTGGCAACGGTAGAGTGTATGGAGATACTCTCAAAGGGCTATCCAGAGGTGCCTGTCATAGGAGATGTGCCGGCACCATTGAGCCTTGCAGTGGGGCTTGTCAGTGCAGAGAAGGTGTTGCTCTCTGCCGTGAGGGAGAAGGAGGTGCTGTGCTCTTTCCTCTCATTCCTTACAGATATTATTGAAGAATATGCACTGGCCCTTGTTGAGGCAGGTGCAGATGTGGTGTTCGTAAAGGATGAGTTCTCTGCACTACTGGGCGAGAGGCTGTTTTCTGCCATCTCTCTGCCCTTCCTCAATGCCCTTGCAGAGAGGGTGCAGAAAAGGGTGCCGGTAATACTTCATCTATGTGGGGAAGTGGCCAGTGTGGTAGAGGCAGCTGGAAGAAGTGGGGTCAGGGGGCTCAGCGTGGATACAGTGGTGTCCATGGCAGAACTGAGGGGTGCCCTTCCGGAAACCACTCTGATGGGCGGTGTCTGTGTGAAAGCCCTATCAGGTGATGAACCTTTCAGGCAGGTGGAATCCCTCCTTGCGGCCACATACGACTCCATGGAGGCACATATAGTGGCGCCATCCTGCGGGCTTATGGACAGGGCCTCGCTCGAAAGACTCGCCATGGTCAAGCCCATGCTCTTTTAATCCTTGATTTTAATCCTCCTACTCTTTATAATCGTTCTTCTATGATGATAAGGAAGATTTTTGCCATACTGGTTTTTGTCTTCTCTGTGGCAGTCTATGGAGCAGGGGCTGGCGAGCCCTCTGTCAGGATAGCCATACTGCCCTGGAAGGTCCATGCAGAGCCCAGGTATGCCTACATAGGCGGGGCACTGCAGGATATGCTCTCTACAAGGATAGGCTCGAACCTCAGGGTGGAGCTTATAAGAAAGGATGTTGTAAGAGAGAGGCTTCCTGAAGGTGTGGAGATTACCGAGAGTGTTGCCGAAAAGGTTGGCAGAGAGGTGGGGGCAGAGTATGTGCTCTTTGGTAGCCTCTCGGTTCTCGGTGATTACATAAGCATGGATGCAAGGCTTGTGGATGTGGACAAAGGCGAGGTTGTGCCCATCTACAGAAAGAGCAGGGGTGTGGGCACAGTGGTGGATATTGCAGATACTGTGGCACAGGATGTGCTGAAGGCCATGGGCACATGGAAGGAGCCTGCAAGAGTAGAGAGCCCTGTATACAGGGGAAAATTCAGGCCTGCTGAAGAGGAGCCGAAAAGGAAGGAGCCCCCGGAGGAAGGGGCCAGGATGGTGCCTCCTCCTGCAAAGGGTGTCAAGGTAGACTTTGTTAAGGCCATAGATGTGAAGGAGGATGTAAAGGATATAGAGTTGTATGACCTTACAGGCGACGGTAGGAAGGAACTTCTGGCACTTACAGAAGATGAGCTCTTAGTGTTCTCCATGGAGGGAAAGAGGCTTGAGAAGCTCCATGCCATCGAAACAGGAGGTGGCAACATCTCCATGGATGCCACAGGGGGAGTGCTCTATATATCCAGACTCGGCAGGAGTTCCCCTGATAGCTGTATGGTGTGGTATGAAGAGGAGCCGAAAAAGGTATGTGGCATACCCTACCTTGTGAGGGTTCTGTATGAAGGCAATATGCCTGTGATTGCTGGGCAGGGCTTCAGAAGAGAGTGGGGGTATACGGACAGGGTAGTTGTGCTTGAAAGAGATGGGCATACACTTAAGAAGAAAGAAGAGCTGCGGCTGCCCAGGGGTGTAACCCTCTATGGACTCGGGTTCTGCAGGCTCGAAGAGGATGGCCCTACCTCTCTATTGTGGCTCGATGGTAAGGGCTACTTGAGGGTATACAATAGAGAGGGTGGAGAACAGACAGCCGGCTTCATAGAGAGATGGCGCAGCCCCACTGTGTATGGGGGCACACTTAACTGGGTGGAGCTTGAAGAGAGGGAAGATTTTGTGCTCTTTGAGGGCAGATTCTACTGCAGAGACATAGACGAAGATGGCAGAAAAGAGCTTCTTGTAAAGAAGAATGCCGCGGGTGGGATATTTGGCGAGTGGGCCGAAAGAAAGAGGTTCTTCAAAAGCGGCTCTGTAAGGGTTCTGGAGTGGCACGGGGTGTCCTTCAGTGAGGAGTGGAAGACAGATGAACTGACCCCCTATGTGGCTGATTTTGTTGTGGATACCCTGGATGGGGTAAAGACCCTCGTTGTTGTTACATCGGAGAAGGGACGCTTTACAGGGAAGAAAAAAAGTTCTATACTTTTTTACAGACTCGATTTATAATATGAGACGCACGGCGGTGTAGCTCAGGTGGTTAGAGCAGGGGTCTCATAAGCCCCGAGTCGGTGGTTCGAGTCCACCCACCGCCACCATACCTCGACTTTTGAACATCGACGCTACCCTATCTTGTGGCTATACAATGTGCCCACACAGTTCGGCGGACAGTCCCACGGCTTCGTGTTGAAAATTGAGTATAAATAGCTTCTTATCTATAAGTTCACAAATCGGTTGTAGGTTTTTATCTTTCTTTAAGACTTTCTTAAATCTGTCTCGAGAAACCCTGAAGACAGGGGCATTACCCCAAGCTGCAGCTACTGTTTGAGTAGAATTTTTAACTATCCAGGAAGGGTCTAAGATAGCATATTGGTAAGTTGGTTTGATGATGTATAGAATTTTGGTATCTTCTTTGGGTACCTTTTTTTCAGCCTTCTATTTTTAGGAGCAATTTTTGAAATTTTGAAATCATATGCACTCAATAGTTCTTTTGCGTATTGAAACTCTATGTACTTAGCCTCTCCGCTTGAGTATTTAACGATAAAGTCAGGATCCCTTGTTATCCCACCCTTTCTTAGAAACCATATAAACTTATCACCACCAGACCTTTCTACAATAGCGTTTTTATCCTCTTCATGAATCTTGTCTCTGAGCCAACGCAGGACCTCAAGCTCTACGATTGCTTTCTGTTTCATATCCTTGCGATATTCAAGATAGGTTCTTGATTTAATATCGCTTGATTGGGCATATGTTGTTTTTGTGTCCAGATTCATTGTTCTTAAACAAACAGTCTGGTCTGATAATTGTCTAAATTCTCAACTGCAAGCTCTGCTATATCAGGAACTATCTCGTAACCTACGCCATTTCTTTTAAGATCAGCAGCTGCTTCCAATGTTGTTCCACTTCCTAAAAATGGATCTAAGATTGTTTCTCCTACAAAAGAGAATGCTTTTATAATTCTATATGGTAATTCATAAGGGAAAGGTGCAACATGTGATCTGTTGTCTCCGCTATTCTGCGGTTTCATCGTCCAAACATCGGTATTCTTTATGCTCAGCCAAAAATCTTTGTCAAGTCTCGACTCTTCTTTTTGCCTTTTTGTTAAGTGTCCGTATTTGTTGAAACCTTTCTTGTCTGGTTTGTTAAACTCTAAGATAAACTCGTGCATGTTGTTTATCAAGATTCCTCCGGGGTATGGGTATGTCCCAAAGTGAGCTCTAACTCCGTGCGTCTTATGCCATACAATATTTCTTTTAAAGATGAAACCGATTTCTTACATTACATCTATCGTTCTTCCAACTAAATTGAGTGATTTAAAACCATTATTGTTGTCCCTTACTGGTAAATTCATGATATTTATAAAAGCCTTTCTTCCTGGTTGGAGAACTCTGAAGACCTCTTTCCACACCATGCTTATTTTTTCAAACCATTCATCGAGGTCATGGATACTGCCCAGGTCATTCTCCATGGGTCTTTTGGTGTACATCTTGGCATTGAAGTAGGGCGGAGAAGTAATCATCAAGTGAATAGAGTTGTCTTCCAAGTCTTCCATCTTCATCGCATTTTTTACATAGATTCTTTGTGTAGTGTTGTTTATTGTCAGTATGTTCTCAGTTGGCACACTCTTCCTTTTGTTGTTTCTGCTGTGGTTAGAATGCTCTTTTTCGTATCTTTTCAGCTCTTTCAGGTCAAATCTTTTTTGCCCACTCGCGGCAAGAGTGCACTTGAGCTTTTTGGCTTTCACTAAATCGTGCAAACTTTGCACAGTTATTCCTAAATATTTCGCTGCTTCTGTAGAAGATAGGTATTTTCGTTCTTTATAATCGTTCATGGTAGAATCTGAAGAGAGTTGTGTTTGTAATCTTGTTTTCCCGATAGACTACCTTATGATAAGATAACTTGTATGGTATGAGGAGTCAATAAACAAGCTCTACCATTGTGTATGGATGGTTAAATTTAACTGTATATGAGTGGTTGCCTGCCAGCCTTATAATCTGTGGCAACTGAGGCGCTGGAGGATAGGGTATAACTCAGATGCGGTCGATTTTGTTTGGTTCTGTTCATGCCACTGTAATTTTTTAGAACCGTTGGATGGTCTATCAGTGCTCGCCTGCTTTTCTTCTAATGTACCCTTCCTATCCGCAGTGCATTCAGTATGACTGCAAGGCTCAATCCCATGTCTCCCACGGCAACGGCGAGCCACAGCGTAACTATGCCAGGGAAGGCGAGGATCGCAAAGGAGCCCTTTATGGAGATGGAGGCAAGGATGTTCTGCTTTACAACGGCCATGGTCCTCTGGCTCAATCTTATAAGGTAGCTCACCTTTGTGAGGTCATCTTCCATGAGCACCACATCTGCCGTATTTATGGCCACATCAGAACCTATCGCCCCCATGGCTATACCCACATGTGCCCTTGCAAGGGCAGGTGCATCGTTTACTCCATCGCCTACCATCACCACATGTTCCTCTCTTTCAAGAAGTTCCTCTATCGTGGTTACCTTGTCTTCTGGAAGTAGTTCCGCATAGTACTCATCGAGCGAGAGCCTTCGGGCTATGGCATGGGCAACCCGCTCGTTGTCTCCTGTGAGCATAACGGTCTTTATACCCTTCTTCTTGAGTCTGTTTATCACATCGAAGGCAGCAGGCCTTACTCTGTCCATGAGGGCTATTATGCCTATACACTCTCTGCTGTCGCCCACGAGCACCACGGTCTTGCCTTCCTCTTCCAGTTCCTCCAGCATCTTTTCTGGAAACGCTATCTTCTCTTCGTTGAAGAAACTGCGGTTTCCGACATAGAATGTGCCGCCTTCGAGTTCAGCGGTAAGCCCCTTGCCTGTTACAGAGCGGAAGTTGCTGACACTTACAGGCCTTATGCCCTCCTCTTTTGCCCTCGACACAATGGCATCTGCAAGCGGATGCTTGCTTCTTGCCTCAAGAGAGGCTGCTATCTCGAGCACCCTGTCTCTGGAATAGCCATCGAGGGCTATAACATCTGTAACCCCAGGGCTACCCTCTGTGAGTGTGCCTGTCTTGTCGAAGACCACCACCCTGGCCTTTCTCAGCTCCTCAAGATATGTCCCCCCCTTTATGAGAACCCCGCACCTTGCAGCAGATGTTATGCCAGATACCATGGAGACAGGTGTTGATATTGCCAGTGCACAGGGGCATGCCACAACGAGCAACACCAGCGCCCTGTAGAGCCATTCACTGAAGGGAAGTCCCCACAGAAGTGGCGGCAGACTCATAACGAGGAAGGCAAGCCCCACCACCACAGGGGTGTAGTAGCGTGCGAACCTGTCTATGAACGCCTCTGTGGGAGACTTTTCCTTCTCGGCCTCCTCCACTATCTTTATTATCTTGGACAGCGTGGTCTCATCAGACCTTTTCGTTACCCTTACCTCGAGATAGCCCTCCTCGTTCATGGTGCCTGCGAACACCTCGCTTCCTTCGACCTTGACCACCGGCATGCTCTCGCCTGTGATGGGCGCCTGGTTCACCGATGATGTGCCGTGGACCACGATGCCATCAAGGGGTATCCTGTCGCCTGGTTTTACCACGACAATATCATCAGGGCTTACCTGGTGGACATGGACCACCACCTCTCTGCCGTCCTTTTTGAGTGTTGCTGTCTCAGGGGCAAGGCTCAGGAGTTCTGCTACAGACCTTCTTGCCCTCTCTGCTGCATAGTCCTCAAGGAGTTCTGCTATGTAGAAGAGAAATATAACGGCTGCCCCCTCCTCGCCATGGCCTATCAGGAATGCACCTGCTGCTGCAATGGTCATAAGGAAGTTCATGTCCAGCCTTCTGCGCCATAGAGAAAGCATGCCCTTCCTCATGATGCCATGGCCTGCGATGAGCACTACGAGCAGAAACAGTGCCTGCGAAAGCCATATGTAGGGGGTGAAGAGCTCAAGGTACAGCCCTATGGCGAATACCACGCCAGAGGTGGCTACTATAACCATGCCCTTCTGCTTCCACCGTGGGTCCTTTAATGTAAGCCCCTCTTCTCCACAGGTGGTGCATAGTTCACCTGAAATATGTTCATCCCTTTTTGCCATCACGCGTCTTCGTAACCCTTGTTCATGTAATAACCTTTTAACATAATACCACAAAATAATAAAATACAATTGATACTTTTAGCAAGTGCTTAGATTATCATTGATAATCTTTTATTTTCAAAAGCCATATGTTAAGATTTTATGGCCTCTTCGGATAGAGTCTCTGGATTCTTTTAGGAGGGTTTGTGGTGCCGCATACATCTCCTTTCAGGTCTTTAAGGGTCTGTTATTGTATAGGCAAACTCAGGTTCAGCGGTGGGGTAAAGGTCCTATTTCAGCATGTGAGGATTTTAAGGTCTCTGGGATGTGATGCCAGCCTTTTTACAAAGAGTTACAGCGGCCTGGAGGAACTCTATGGCATAAAGGCACAGATGGTGGAGCGGTTCGACCACAAAAGCCTCGGTAATCCACAGATTGTAGTTGCAACGGTGCCAGAGGATGTGAAAGAGGTGTGGAAGGAGTTTTCCCGTAGAGACACGAGGGTGGTTCATCTCATTCAGGGCATGTATCTTGCCAACATAGATTATGATATAAGGGAGTTTAAGAATATCCCCAAGTACAGGGATTCATGGATAAGATACCTTCTAAAAAGGCGTCATTACGAAAAAAAGAGAAAGTCTGTTGCCTCCCTTTATAGGCTCGATACCATCAAGGTAGCCGTCTCAGAGACAATAAAAGAGGAGGTGGAGAGCACTACCCGGAAGGAATGCCACCTTGTGCCTAACGGTGTAGATAGAACCATATTTTATCCCAGAGGAAAACCCATGTCTTTTGAGCCTGAAAATACTGTAAGGATTCTATCCACAGGGCCTGCAACTGTGAAGATAAAAGCTATAGAGGATGTGCTCTCTGCAGTCAGAATACTTAAGTCGAAGGGACTAAAAGTAGGGCTTACGAGGGTCTCCTATACACCAGAGACAGAAGAGGAGAAACGAACCGGGGTTGTTGACGAATACCTTGAAAATCTCACGGAGGAGGAGATGGCAGAAGTTTACATAAATTCCCATATATTAATGCTTCCATCTGTTGAAGGTGAGGGTTTTTCTCTACCACCTGTCGAGGCTATGAGCTGCGGGCTGCCATGTATACTTACAAAGATAGATACACACCTTGCGTATGACAGGATACGGGATTACGCATATTTTGTTCCTCCACACTCTCCAGCAGCTATGGCTGAGGCGGTTGAGAAGATCATAGGGGATGAAGCCCTGAGGAAGGGGCTTATAAAAGGGGGATTCAGAGTTGCAGAAAGGTACAGCCTTGAAGAGACGGGAAGAAGGCTTGATGACCTGTTTCGCAGACTTATCGATGCAGATACCCGATGAGCCCATCACAGGCACCGGACGGGACCATGATGCTTGACAACCTGTGAAAGGTTTAGTAACCTTAAGCTTTATTATATGATAGAGGAGCAATAGTCATGGCAGATTTCTACCAGAGCAGACTCATAACCACCCTTCACCGCCTTGGACAGCCCAGCCTCGAAAGACTCGAGGCAGAGCTCGAGCTTTATTCCATGGTAACACCCATAGCACTTGTGCTTCCTGCCCTGTACAGCGATGTGCAGAGCGAGGCGATGAAGGGCATTGTGGAAGAACTCAAGAAGGCGAAGTTCATAAAAGAGATAGTCCTGAGCCTCGGGCCTGCAACAGATGAGGAGTTCAAGAGGGTAAGGGAGTTCCTCTCGGTGCTTCCCCAGGATGTAAGTGTTATACACAACAGCGGAAAGCGTATAGTGGAGATATACGGAATATTCGACAAGGAAGGGGTTGGTGCCGGCAAGGACGGCAAGGGCCGTTCTGCATGGCTTGCCTATGGATATGTGCTCGCAAGGGGCAAGTGCGAGGTGATAGCACTCCATGACTGCGATATAAAGAGCTACTCGCGGGAGATGCTCGCAAGGTTGTGTTACCCGGTGGTCAATCCATCGCTGGACTTTGTCTTCTGCAAGGGCTACTATGCAAGGGTTACAAACAAGCTCCACGGCCGTGTAACACGGCTTTTCGTAACACCCCTTGTTAGGGCACTCGAGAAGATAATAGGCAACCATCCGTTCCTCGAGTTCATAGACAACTTTCGCTATCCGCTGGCAGGAGAGGTCTGTATGGTTACGGAGCTTGCAAGGGTAAACCGCATACCATGGGACTGGGGACTCGAGGTGGGTGTGCTCGCAGAGGTATACCGCAACTATTCTCCAAGAAGGGTCTGCCAGGTGGATATAGCAGAGAACTACGAGCACAAACACCAGCCCCTTTCCGAGCAAGACCCCTCCACAGGGCTTACCAAGATGTCCATAGACATAGCAAAGTCCCTCTTCAGGACCCTCGCCTCTGAGGGTATAGTGTTTTCGGACGGGTTCTTCAAGACCCTGGTCGTTACCTACCAGAAGCTTGCCGAGGACACCCTGGCCCGCTACGAGGGCGATGCCGCAATAAACGGGCTTGAGTTCGACCGTCATGCAGAAGCAAGAGCCGTGGATGCCTTCACCAGGGGTATAACCATAGCCGCAGAGACCATAGGCAATGACCCCCTGGGTGCCCCGCTCATACCAAACTGGAACAGGGTCATATCTGCAATACCTGGTATACTGGAAGGACTAAAAGAGGCAGTGGAAGAGGACAACAAGCTGTAGCCCCACCAGAACCACCTGTACCGATAAACCAGCTCCAGACCAAAAACTGCAAACAGTTGTTTGCACCACAGTTTTCCTGCTGCTACGGGCTTGACAGGAGGGAATGGGTGTGTCATATAAAGATAAGTAAGCACTTACTAACTTCTTGTATGGAGAGCCTTGCATGCCTGGAAGAAAGAAGAGGCGCTTTACAGGCCAGGAGAGAAGACGGCAGATAGTGGAGGTTGCGGAGGGGCTTTTCTCAAGGAAAGGCTTCAGGGGAACGACCACGCGGGAGGTTGCAAAGAGGGCCGGCATAAGCGAGGCCACCATATTCAAGCATTTTTCGGGAAAGGAGGACCTCTACAGGGCGATTATAAACCGTTGCTGTGATGATGCCGGTGGTGGTATAGCCTTCATAAGGAGGATAGAGGACAAAGAGGGGGTGGAGCTGTTTCGTGAGGTTGCCCGCTTCTTCATGGAGAAATACCGCGAGGACCCATCCTTTCCGAGGCTACTGATGTTCAGTGCCCTCGAGGAAAGGAACTTCTCTGACATATTCATAAGGTCAAAGGGCATGGACAGCCTGGACTATCTTTCCAGGAGGATAGAGGCCATGATGAAGAAGGGTCTGTTCAGAAAGGCGAACCCCACGCTCTGTGCAAGGGCATTCCTGGGTATGGTCATGCATTACTGCATGTTCCAGGAGATATACGGGTTCAAGAGGTTCATGGACTTTCCACAGGAAGAGGTTATAGACACATTCGTTGAGATATTCCTGAAGGGCATGTCAAAACAGGGGGGAAGATGATGGGAAGAAGCGTTTTTCTGGTTGCCTCTCTATTGCTGGTATTTTCCTCTACGCCTGTGTGGGCTGAAGAGCTCACCCTTTACAGGCTCTGGCAGATGGCCCTCAGAAACCACGAGGCCCCGGCCATAGCAGAAGAGGGGCTCAATCAGGCACGGTTCGATATAAAGAGGGCCTATTCCACACTCCTGCCCTCGCTTACGGTTGAGAGCACATACACCCGTTACTCAGAGGATAAGAGGGTCAGCGGTTTTCTGATCCAGCCCGAGGAGGCCATGAGGTTCGAGGCAAGGCTCTCGCAGACCATATACAACGGTGGCAAGGAGTGGTCTCTATTGAGGCAGGCCCGAAAGAGGCTTGAGGCCACAAGGTGGGCAGAAGAGGGCACGAAGGAGAGCCTGCTGCTTGATGTGGCCGGGGCGTTCTTCAACCTCCTGAAGGCAGAAAAGGAGGTGTCCATAAGAAAGGCATCTCTCAAGAGGGCAGAGGAGCACCTTAGGACCTCGAGGGCGCTCTTCAAGGTGGGCATTGCAACCAGGGTGGAGCTTCTCAGGGCCGAGACAGAGGTTGCAACCAAACAGACAGAGCTCATAGAGGCAGAGGCAGCGGTTACAGACGCACAGGCACTCCTCAGAAGGCTTACAGGATACAACGGCAAGCTCATGGTAAAAGAGCCCGGAGAGGATGTCCCACTTGTTGCCACGCCAGAAGAGTTGCTCGAGACGGCACTCAAGGAGAGGAAGGACTACCAGCAAAAGCTCATGGAAGAGGAAATCGCAAAGGAAGGCATACGCTATGCAAAGGGAGAATTCCTGCCCACCCTCTCGATAGACGGTGTCTACACATGGAGAGACCAGAGCCCGCGCACAAGCTTCTTCATAGAGGATATACTCTATGGTGGCCTTACGGTGAAACTGCCGCTCTTTGAAGGCGGGCTGAGGATGGCAGGGCTCAAGAAGGCACGAAGTGTGCTGCGCCAGAGAGAGCTCGAAAGATACTCCCTCAAGAGAAACATAGAGCTCGATATAATAAGACTCCACAACGATACGGAGAAGATAGCATCCCTGGTCAATGCCCTCCAGAAAAGGCTCGAGTTTGCAAGGGAGAACTACAGGATGGCACTGAAGCAGTACCGCCACGGTATCATAGGCTCCACAGACCTTGTGGATGCAGAAACAGTGCTCGTGGATGCCGAGCTTTCGCTCATGAACGCAAGGCTCGATTACAGGTTTGCAATAATGAGGCTTAAAAGAAGCACAGGTACATTGCTCGAAGAGGCACTGAAGAAGATGCCAGAAGAATGATGAAGAAAACACCAGTTTACGGAGCCGAAGATGAAAAAGATTATCTACTGTATGGTCGTATTGCTCATGCTCACCTCATGCACCAGAGAGGACAACGGAACACCCACAGCTGAGACAGAGAAGGCCTACATGGTAAGGGTTGTAAGGGCCATACCCCAGGATGTGCCAGCCACAGTGGAGCTTACAGCAACCCTTGAGGCAGACGAAGAGCTCACCATAAGCGCAGAGGTTGAGGGCACCATAAGAAGAGTCCTCAGGGACGAAGGAGACAGGGCCAGAAAGGGTGAGCCCCTTGCCCTCATGGACGAGGCAGACTTCAGACTCCATATAGAAGAGAAAGAGGCAGAGCTTGAAAAGATAGGGGCAGAGCTTGGGTTTGCCCAGAAGGAGCTTGAAAGAAGAAAGAAGCTCTTCGAAGAGGGCATAGTATCGAGACAGGAATACGAGAGGTTTCTCGTCCAGCGTGATAGCCTTGCCTCTTTGAAGAGGGCGGTGGAGAGTGCACTCCAGATAGAGAGAAGAAGGCTCGAGGATTCACGCATCAAGGCACCCTTCGATGGCATAGTGGCAGAAAGATACATAACAGAGGGAAGCTATGTGAGAAAGGGCGACAGGCTCTTCAGGTTCCTGCGCATAGACCCCTTGAAGCTGATCATAAATGTGCCGGAAAGAAGGCTCAAGGAGGTAGAGCAGGGGCAGAAGGTGCTCATAAAGGTAGACCCCTACGGTAAGGAGTTTGAGGGCAAAATCTACTTTACAAGCCCCTATATAAACAGAAGCACCAAGACCTTCCTTGCAAAGGCCCTGGTGGAAAACACGGATGGGCTTCTGTATCCGGGTATATCTGCAGATGTAACGATAATGACGGCCATGATAAAAGGTGGCTTCGTGGTGCCAGAGAAGGCGGTAATCTTCGATGAAGAGGGAGAAATCCTCTTTGTGGTGAAAGACGGTGTGGCAGAGAAGAGAAGGATTAAGACCGCAGGAAGATTCGAAGGAGAGGTGATAGTGGTGGAGGGAGTAAAGGATGGAGAGTTTATTGTGGCAGACGGGGCATCGGCACTCACAGATGGTGCGAGGGTAAAGACAGTAGAGTAGGGAAGATATGTTTCTACCAGAATTCGCCATAAGAAGGCCTGTAACCACCTTCATGCTCATATGTGCCATAACGGTGTTTGGCATAACAGGGTTTCTGCGCCTCGGGGTGGACCAGTATCCAAGGGTGGAGTTTCCCGTGGTTACAGTAATAACCCTCATGGAAGGCGCCAGCCCCGAGGTCATGGAAGAGACCATAACAGACATCATAGAGGAAGAGGTTGCCACCATAGAGGGTATAAGGAACCTCTCGAGCATATCATCCCATGGTGCATCGGTAATCATAGTGGAGTTCGAGATGGAGAGGGATATAGATGTTGCAGCCCAGGATGTAAGAGACAAGGTGGGAGCCATATCAGACAAGATCCCCAAAGAGGCAGAAAGACCTGTGGTGGGAAAGCTCGATATTGCAGCCCAGCCCATAATATGGATAGCCGTATATGGGCAGAGACCCATAGTGGAGCTTACCAGCTATGCAGAGGATGTGCTCAAGCCCAGGATAGAGACCCTTAAGGGAGTGGGCTCTGTAATACTCGGTGGAAAGAGGGAGAGGACCATAAGGATATGGCTCGACAGGGCCAGGCTCGAGGCAAAGAATGTAAGTGTGGATGAGGTGATCTCGGCACTTAAAAGAGAGCATGTGGAGATACCAGGCGGGTGGCTCAAGAGCAGAGAGATTGAGTTCAGCATAAAGATAGCCGGTGAGTTCGAAAATGTCCCTGAGTTCAACGACCTCATCATAGCCTACCGTGATGGCTACCCCTTGAGGCTCCAGGATGTGGGCCATGTGGAAGACGGGCTCGAGGACAGACGAACCCTTGCAAGATACAGCGGTATGCCCGCAGTGGGTCTCGGCATAAGGAAAAAACCGGGGGCAAACACGGTGGAGCTTGCAGGGCTTGTAAGAGAAAGGCTTGAGGAGATAGAGCCGGAACTACCGGCAGGCATAAAGGCTGTGGTGGCATTCGATGCCTCGACATTCATAAAGGACAGCATGGAGGAGATGGAGTTCGCACTCCTTGTGGGTGGGGTGCTCGCAATGGTGGTGGTTTTCCTCTTTCTTAGAAACCTCTCGGCAACCATGATAACAGGTATAACCATACCGGTGGCCGTAACAGGGGCATTCGTGTTCATATACTTCATGGGCTTTACCCTCAACACCATGACGATGCTGGGCCTTACCCTTGCCATAGGACTCGTGATAGACGACGCCATAATAGTCATAGAGAGCATATATCGTAAAAGAGAGGAGGGGCTCGACGGCACCGGGGCTGCAAGATGGGGCACGCAGGAGATAGCATTTGCCGCAATGGCGGCAACCTTCTCTCTTGTGGCGGTCTTCACCCCCGTGGCATTCATGAAGGGTATCGTGGGCAGTTTCTTCTACGAGTTCGGACTCACCGTGGCGGTGGCGGTGCTCATATCCCTCTTTGTGGCACTTACATTCACACCCATGGCATCGTCGAGATTCCTCAGGGAGACAAACAGAGAGTCAGCCTTCTATAGAAGCATGGATACACTGTACCGCTCCATGGAAACAATGTATGTGAGGCTCCTTTCTGTTGCACTCTCACACAGGCTTTCTGTGATAATACTTGCAGCCCTGATATTCGCAGGGAGCCTTGTTCTGTGGAACTCTACAGGTAAGGAGTTCATACCAAGGCATGATCAGTCCCGCTTCATGGTGAGGTTCGAGACCCCGGTGGGCTCTTCCATAGACTATACAGACAGAAAGCTTGCAAGGGGCGAGGAGATCGTCAAGACCCTTCCAGAGGTGGATGGATTCTTCGGTGCCATAGGGATAGGAGAAAGCGCCAGCGTGCACAAGGGATTCATTTTCATAAGGCTTCTGCCAAAGTCCGAAAGGGAGAGGAGCCAGCACGAGATTATGTCCTATCTTCGAGAAAGGTTCAACCAGGAACCCGACATGAGGGCATTCGTTGAACCCCTGGTGTTCGGCTTTGGTGCAAGAAGAGGGCCACCCCTCGAGTTCATTATAAAGGGGCCTTCAATAGATGGGCTTCACAGGTACTCACAGAGGATAGCCGATAGATTCTCCAGAATAGATGGCATAGTGGATGTGGACACGGACTTCGAGATGGGCCTGCCAGAGCTCAAGATAGACATAGACCGCAGGCGGGCAAGCGAGCTCGGTGTGGATACCACAACCATTGCCACCACCATTGGAACACTCATCGGTGGAAGGGATGTGGTAAAATACAGGGAGGGGGGAAAACAGTATGATGTGAGGGTAAAGCTTGTGCCTTCCCAGAGGGATACCCCCGCAGACATAGGTAGGCTTTTCGTAAAGAACAGAGAAGGGGTGCCGGTAAAGCTCTCGAGCCTTGTCAGTATACTGGAGAGATCTTCCCCAAGTGTGATAAACCGCAGGGACAGGGAACGCAGTGTAACCATATTTGCAAACACCGTGGGTGAAAAGACCCTTGGCTCTGCCATAGAGGACATAAAGAAGATAGCAGAGGAGATCCTTCCAGAGGGCTACACCACACGGCTTGGCGGAAGGGCAGAGCTTATGGTGGAGAGCATGGAGAGCATGCTCTTTGCCTTCTTCCTTGCAGTGCTCATAACATATATGGTGCTTGCCTCGCAGTTCGAAAGCTTCGTGCATCCCTTTACAGTCATGCTTGCCCTTCCCCTGAGCATGGTGGGGGCCCTGGGGTTACTGTGGGTTACAGGCAATACCATAAACATCTACAGCCTCATAGGTATAACACTCCTTGTGGGGCTTGTTACGAAGAACTCCATACTCCTTGTGGACTATGCAAACAGGCAGATAGCCGAGGGCACGCCACTCTACGAGGCCATAAAGAGGGCGGGCTCTGTAAGGTTACGGCCAATCCTTATGACCGCATTTTCCACCATATTCGGTGTGCTGCCCACTGCCATAGGGGTGGGCCCGGGAAGCGAGGTGAGGGCACCAATGGCTATTGCTACCATAGGTGGGCTATTTGCATCAACATTGTTAACACTTGTGGTGGTTCCTGTGGTATATACAATAATAGACGAGGCGAGGAGGAGAGAAAGATGAGATGCCCCTTCTGTGGATATACAGAGGACAGGGTCATAGACTCAAGGCTTTCGCAGGATGGCAGTGTAACAAGGAGAAGAAGGGAGTGCCTTATGTGCTCGAAGAGGTTCACCACCTACGAGCGGGTAGAGGAGATGCTCCCCATGGTGGTAAAGAAGGACGGCACACGGGAACCATTCGACAGGACGAAGATACTGGCAGGCATAAAGAAGGCATGCGAGAAAAGGCCCGTGAGCATGGAGGCCATGGAGGAGGCCATAGACCAGATCGAGGCGCGCTTCATAGAAAGCGGAGAGAAGGAGATACCAAGCTCTGCCATAGGAGAGGCCGTGATGGAGGCCTTAAGGAGGCTCGATGAGGTTGCCTATGTGAGGTTTGCCTCTGTGTACCGTGAGTTCAGGGATATAAACGAGTTCATGAAGGAGCTCAAAGACCTTCTGCACACAAAGAAGAAGCCATGAAGGAAGAAGTCTTCATGCAGATGGCCCTAAGGCTTGCCCGAAGGGGCCTGGGCAGAACAAGGCCAAACCCGCCTGTGGGGGCAGTGGTGGTAAGGGATGGCCATGTGGCTGGAAAGGGATACCACAAAAGGGCTGGCACACCACATGCAGAGGTCCTGGCCCTCGGTGAGGCAGGCAGAAAGGCAAGGGGGGCAACACTTTTTGTAACACTCGAGCCCTGCAGCCACCATGGAAGAACACCCCCATGTGTGGATGCCATAGTGAGGGCTGGCATAAGGAGGGTCCTTGTGGGCTCGGTGGATCCAAATCCGGCCGTTAATGGCAGTGGCATAAGGGCACTTGAGAGGGCAGGCATAGAGGTCTCAACAGGGGTGCTCAAAGAGAGGTGTGATGAACTCATAGAGTTCTACAGAAAATACATAACCACAGGCACACCCTTTGTAACGGTCAAGCTTGCCACAAGTATGGATGGACGAATCGCCACAAAAGGCGGGGACTCACGCTGGATAACATCCACCGCCTCCAGAAGGTATGTCCACAGGCTGAGGGACATCTACGATTGCGTTATGGTGGGTGCTGGCACACTCAGAAGGGATGACCCAGAGCTAACCGTAAGGCTCGTAAGGGGCAGAAACCCTGTAAGGGCTGTGGTGGCAGAGGGGCTGAACTTCAGAGCCTCTCTTAAGTTTTTTGCAGATGATGGCACAGAACGGCTCATATTCACCACAAAGGAGGGAGAGGCAGACAGGCAGAAGAGGTTCGAAGAACTGGGAGTTGAGGTTGTGCCCACAATGCGGGCCAGCAACGGGGTGAGCCTCAGGGCTGCGATAAAAGAGCTTGGAAAAAGGGGTATAACAAGTGTTATCATAGAGGGAGGAAGCCGCCTTGCCGCCTCTGTGCTGAAAGAGGGGCTGGCAGACAGAATCATGTTCTTTCTTGCTCCACTCGTTATAGGTGGAGATGGCATACCAGCCTTGAGGGGGCTTGGGGTAGAACGGTTGGGTGATGCCATAACACTTGAGAAGGTCAGGGTAAGGCGCTTCGGAGAGGATATGATGGTGGAGGCTACACCATGTTTACAGGGATAGTGGAGGCAACGGGCAGGGTCAAAGATATTGAAAAAAGGGGTGGTTCTGGTAGAATAACAGTTGAAACCCCTTTCAGGGACGAAGATGCCATACCCACAGGGGGTAGTGTTGCAGTGGATGGGGTCTGCCTCACGGTAAGGGCCATGAAGGATGGCCTTTTAAGGGCTGACCTCAGTGGCGAGACCCTTGCAAGGACCACCCTTGGTAGGGCAAAAAGGGGCGACAGGGTCAACCTCGAAAGGCCCCTTACACCGCGAACCCCTCTGGGAGGCCACCTTGTAACAGGCCATGTGGATTGCACGGGCAGGATAGAGAAGAAAGAAAGGCTTGGGGAGGGGGTTCTTGTCCACATATCTATACCAGAGGGGCATGGAAGATATGTGGTGGAGAAGGGCTCTGTTGCGGTGGATGGCATGAGCCTCACAGTATGTGGACTTCTGCCACAGGGGTTTTCGGTGGTTCTGGTGCCACATACACTGAAGGTTACAACCATGGGGGAAAAGCCCGTGGGTAGCCCTGTCAATATAGAGACAGATATTATCGCAAAGTATGTGGAAAGGTTCCTCAAGGGCTACAGCGGTGGGCTGACAAGGGCATTCCTGAAAGACCATGGTTTCATAAGAGACTGAAAAAAAAGGGTGAAAAGAAGATGTCCATAAAGAGGATAGAAGAGGCGCTCAAGGATATAAAAGAGGGGAAGATGGTAATCCTCGTGGATGACGAGGATAGGGAGAACGAGGGAGACCTCTGCATGGCTGCAGAACTGGTTACCCCCGAGGCGATAAACTTCATGGCAAGATACGCAAGAGGCCTTATATGTCTTACCCTTACAGAGGAGAAGGCAGACTCCCTGGGGCTTGAGCCCATGGTAAGGGACAATACCTCCATGTACAGGACGGCCTTTACCGTATCGATAGATGCAAGGGATGGCACCACAACAGGCATATCTGCATACGACAGGGCACTAACCATACTGAAGGCCACAGAGGATGATGCACGCCCCGAGGACTTCGTGAGGCCAGGCCACATATTCCCCCTCAGGGCACAGAACGGTGGGGTGCTCGTAAGGGCTGGGCAGACCGAGGGCAGCGTGGACCTTGCCCGCCTTGCAGGATGCAGGCCCGCAGGGGTTATCTGTGAAATCATGAGGGAAGACGGCACCATGGCAAGGATGCCAGACCTTGAGGTCTTCGCAAGGGAGCATGGCCTGAGGATAGTAACCATAGCGGACATAATAGAGTACAGGCTGAGAAAGGACCGCCTCGTAAGAAGGGTTGCTGAGTCCACCATACCTACAAAGTATGCGGGTGAATTCATGGCAATAGCCTACCAGAACGATATAGATGACAACGAGCACCTTGCACTCGTAAAAGGAGAGATAACAGGCGATGAGCCCCTGCTCGTAAGGGTGCATTCAGAGTGTCTTACAGGTGATGTGTTCGGCTCTGAAAGGTGTGATTGCGGAGAACAACTGGTGGGTGCCATGAGGATGATAGAGAAGGAGGGCAGAGGGGTCATACTCTACATGCACCAGGAAGGCAGAGGCATAGGGCTTGCAAACAAGCTGCGTGCCTACGCACTACAGGATGAAGGGCTCGATACGGTGGAGGCAAACAAGAGGCTCGGCTTCGACGCAGACTTGAGGGACTACGGTATAGGCGCACAGATACTGCTGGACCTGGGCGTAAGAAAGATGCGCCTTATGACCAACAACCCGAGAAAGATAAAGGGTCTTGAGGGCTATGGACTCCAGATAGTGGAGCGTGTGTCCATAGAGATAACACCGGGAAGAAAGAATGTGGAGTACCTCAAGGTGAAGAAGGAAAAGATGGGACACATTCTTACAAAGGTGGAATGATTGTAGAACCTTAAATTGTTCTCAAGGAGGTATTATGGTCAACAGGATAGAAGGTGGTTTTTCGGCCAGGGGATTGAAGTTTGCCATAGTGGTGGCAAGATTCAACGAGTTCATAGGCGAAAGGCTTCTCGATGGTGCCCTGGATACGCTCAAAAAATGCGGGGCAGAGGAGAAGGATGTGGATGTGGTAAGGGTTCCTGGCTCTTTCGAGATACCACTTGTGGTAAAAGCACTGGCAGGAAAGAAGCGTTACGATGCAATACTGTGCGTTGGTGCTATAATAAGAGGAGATACGCCACACTTCGACTATGTGGCAGCCGAGGCAGCAAAGGGGATAGCAAGGGCATCTTTCGAGGAGGGGCTTCCAGTGGCATTCGGTATAATAACGGCCGATACCCTCGAGCAGGCAATAGAGAGGGCCGGCACCAAGAGCGGCAACAAGGGTAGAGATGCAGCCCTTACGGCCATAGAGATGGCAAACCTTGTGAAAAGGCTTGCCAGAAAGAGATAGGAGAATGTACAAAAGGACACTGGCAAGGGGGCTGACTTTACAGGCACTATACAGGCTCGACCTCACAGATGGCTCACCACGGGAATGTCTGGAAGATGTTCTCTCATCGAGAAAGGCGGAAGAAGGGGTCTATCAGTATGCAGAGAGGCTCTTTTACGGTATAGTTGAAAAGAGGCAGGAACTCGATGCCATCATAGAGAGCCATGCTGCCAACTGGACCGTGGAGAGGATGTCCGTTGTGGACAGAAACATCCTGAGGATAGGGGCATACGAGATACTCTACATAGATGATGTGCCCTACAGGGTTGCCATAGACGAGGCCGTAGAACTTGCAAAGAGGTTCAGCACCAGGGACTCGGGGGGCTTCATAAACGCCATACTCGACAGTATTGCAAAAGACCCTTCTGCCGCAGAGAGCGGTGTTCCGTCCCGACGCCTTGCCCCTATAGGACAGTAAGCCATCATCTCTACAACAAAAAAAAGCGGGGTGAATGGAGCTCACTCCGCTATGGACGAGGCGGGACAGATTGTCTATCAAAGGAAAGAGCCCGACCCCTGAGAGGGGGGCAGGGTGGGTCAGGCCGCTTTCTCCTTCTTGTGTCCTTCCACCTTTACCTCTACCTTCCTTGGCAGTGCCTTAGACTCTGCCGGCATGGAGATGTGAAGCACACCATTGCGGCAGGATGCCTCTATCTTTTCGGTATCCACACCCTCTGGCAGTGTGAAGGTCCTCTCGAACCTGCCATAGGAGGTCTCGCGAACAAGGTATTCACCCTTTTCCTCTTCCTTTTCGCATTTCCTCTCACCCTTTATGGTGAGCTGGTTGCCGACCACAGAGATGTCCACATCCTTCGGATCCACCCCTGGCAGATCAGTCTTTATGTGGAGTCTGTCCTCCTTGATGTAGCTTTCAACAGGGGGAAACCACTCGCCTTTGAACCAGCTTGGTGCTATTCCGCTAAAGGTCCTCTTGAAGAGCTCATCCATCTCCCTGTGGAGTGTAGAGAGTTCCTCAAAGGGATCCCATTTTCTGAGCCTCAACATCTGAATCACCCCCTTTTGTGTTTTTTCACTCCGCCTCGTCTTCCTATTTATAAATATAGACCCGAAAGGAGGGATGTCAAGGGGTGTGCCCCGAGTAGGGGGAGAAAAAACCCTTCGCCACAGAGACCATGTTCTTGCCGCTATCCTTTGCCATGTACATGGCCCTATCCGCGGCCCTTATGAGGACATCCCTCATCTCCTGTAGCCTCAACCCTGGCCTTACATTACGCCTGAGCGAGGCAACCCCTATGCTGGCCGTTATGAGTCTTTTTATCTTCAGGGAAGGAATACTGCCGTCTTCTTTGGAAAGGAAGGTATGATTCTCTATGGACTTTCTCAGCCTTTCAGCGTATCTTCTGGTATACTCTATACCCCTGCCGGGTATTATTATGGCAAACTCGTCCCCGCCATAGCGCGAAGGGATGATGGAGTCATCCCCTGTGTTGAGAAGAAGGAAACCGAGTTCCTTGAGAAGCTCGCTTCCTGCAAGGTGGCCGTAGGTATCATTTACCTCCTTGAAGTGGTCCAGGTCCAGGAAGATGAGCCCCAGGTCCTTACCGTCATGGGTTGCCTTCCTAAGCTCTTTCAACAGGCGATCGAACAGGAACCTGTCATTGTAAAGCCCTGTGAGGTTGTCCCTTATGGAGAGTTCCCCGAATCTTTTTGCATCCAGGAAGTTCTGTATGAGTGTGGATGTATAGCCGGCGAATATCTTGAGAAGCTCAAGGTCTGTTCTGTCGTAGTTTATGCCGTCAAGCTTGTTTATAAGCTCCAGCACCCCTATGGTTGCATTCTTTATCTGTATGGGCACGCATATTATGGAGCGTGTTCTGAACCCTGTTATCCTGTCTATCTCCCTGTAAAAGTCCCTGTCCTTTTCCACATGTCTGCTTATGCAGGGTCTGCCTGTGCGATAGCTCTTACCGGCTATGCCCGTAGAGATAGAGAGCACAGAGCCGGCAAGCCTTCTTGAGCCCTTGCCATAGCATGCAACAAAGAAGAGCCTGCCGGGTTTCTTCTTTTCTTCGGTGAGCACAGGGTCATCCAGCAGTATGGAGCCAGATTCAGATGGAACGAACCTGTTGGCCCACATGAGGATGCTCTTAAGGGTGCCCTTTATGTCCACCTCAGAGGGGCTCCTGTCCTGCTCGAGTTTTTTCCTCCTGAGGACATGCTCAAGAACGCTACTTCTGGCAACATATATTCGCACAACCAAAGATCCCCACGATTTTGTAAATTATACAATTCTACTTTAGAAGGCCCTGTTTTTTCAACTATTCTTTTGGGTGTTCAGGGTGAAGGGGTAGTGTCAGGCTGAAGGTGGTTCCCTCCCCGGGGGTGCTCTCCACCTCCATCCTGCCCCCGTGCCTTTCCACGATGAGCTTTACAAGGCTTAGCCCCAGGCCCGTGCCCCTTGCAATCTTCTCTGCGTTGCTGCCCCTGTAGAACTCATCGAATATGCGCCCTATCTCATCGGGGGGTATACCTATACCTGTATCAGATACCTTTATCATCACACAGTCATCAAGGGTTGTTGCGCCGATGGTTATCCTTCCTCCCTCGGGGGTGTAGTTCATGGCGTTCTCTACGAGGTTTTTCAGCACACAGAAGAGCTGCTCCCTGTCGGCAAGAAGCTCAATGGTAGAGGGCTCGAGGTTTATATCTACAAGGAGTCGTTTTTTTCTTCCATCGATGAGCGAGACCACATCCCCCATGAGGGATGAAAGTTCCACGGGCTCGAGCACAAGGCCCTTCTTCAGCCTCATCCCCGATATGTCAAGAAGCTCTGCCACATAGCCATGGAGAAACTCTGCCTTCCTTCTCACACCCTCCACAAGTGCCACAGCCTCTTTTGGCATCTTTCTTGAATATTCATCTGTCAGCACATCCAGCATGGTGAGCACGGAAGAGAGGGGGCCCTTTATATCGTGGGCAACCATTCGGACATATTCGGACTTGAGCCTGTCCTTCTCTTTCAGTGCGAGGTTGAGGTCTTTTAGTCTTCTTGTCTTTTCTGCAAGCTCAATCTCGCCCTCCCTGAGCCTTTCCGATATGGAGGAGACCATGTAGGTGGTAAAGAATATGGAGGTTGTGAAGGCCGTATAGACCGCGAACAGATAGACAGTGCTGTTGTAAAGCTCTACAGGGATGAACCCTTCCATGTGATGGTGTGGTATGATGGAAAGATGCTCCAGAAAGACCATTGCACCCACAGAGAGTGAGACCAGTGTTGCCTGCATGTATGCGGTGGCAGGTGGCAGGAATATGCCGGTAAGCACGGTATGGAAGATGAAGTAGAATATAAAGGGGTTCTCGAGACCCCCTGTGTAATGTATGAGAACGGTAAGGGCCACTATGTCCACCACTGCCTGTAAGAGGACGAACCTTTCGGCCCTCTGCGGAAGGTCTATGGAGACGAGATACCTGCTCTTTATCCTTCTCAGATAGAGGTAGAAGGCCGTGTTGTAGAGCGCTATGAACAGTGCTATGAGTGTTATCTCGACAAGTGGTGCATCTATCGATAGCCCCTTTGCAACATTGCCTGCCAGAAAGAGGCTTGCTGCGGTGAGCCACCGTATGTTTATGTACCATCGGAGTCTCTCTGTAAGTTCGGCTTCTTTGAGGCTTATCTTCATTCTTTCAAGAGGGTCTTTATCCTCTCTACAAGTGTGGCAGGTCTTACAGGTTTCTCCAGGAGTTCGTCTGCCAGCAGGTAGTCCTCGTCCTCTGTGGAGAAGCTGAACCCTGTAACGCTGCCAACAGAGGTGAGTATTATTATGGGTATGCTCCTGAGCTCAGGGTGGTTCTTCAGTTTGTAGCTTACCTGGAAGCCTTCGTCCTTGGTGCGCATCATCACATCGAGTATTATGAGGTCTGGCCTGATGGTCTCTGCCTTCCTGAGCCCCTCTTCACCATCGTATGCACATTCCACGCTGTAGCCCCTGGCCTCAAGTGCTATCTTGAGGGCATAGGCAAGCTCTCTGTCATCGTCTATTATGAGGATACAGGCCATTCAGACAAACTCCACATCCATTATATGGGTTGAACACGATATGCAGGGGTCATATGCCCTTACAAGCCCCTCGACACCCTTTACAACCTCTTCTCTGCTACAGGGAAGAAGCCCTGGGACAAGCCCCCTGAGGTCCTCCTCTATGGAGCGAAGGTTCTGGGCTGTAGGGATTATGCAGTTTGCTGACTCTACAAGCCCCTCGTTGTTTACGGTATAGCTGTGGTAGAGTATGCCACGGGGGGCCTCCACCATGCCTACACCCCGTCCCCAGGTGGTGCCCCATCGAGGGGGCTCCTTCTTAAGCCCCATATCCAGGAGCCTGTCTACAAGCTCTATCGCGTACTCTGCAAGGTGGACGCACTCTATTACCTGTGCAAGGTTGTTCATGAAGGGGATATGGCATGGCATGGAAAATGGTGCATCCTTTAGAAACCTTCGTGCAAGGGGTGTGAGTCTACGATGGTTGTTGTTGAGCCTTGCAAGGGCACCCACCATGTAGGTGCCATGTCCTGTCTTTGCATGCTTGGCTGTGGAGTGGGGCACCACATATTCTTCCAGCCGGTGTGCGTAGTCCTCCTTTTCGATGAATCCGTCTATATTCGAAAATGGTGTGCCATCATACATGCCGTAGCCAGAAGAGGGCTTGAGGGATATGAACTCCCTTGCCTTCTCGAACCCGGGGGTTGAAAAACCACGAAAGGTCTCCCACACCCTGTGGAGTAGTTCTGTGGCCTCTTCAAGGCGCTCCTTTATCTCGATGAGTTCACATTTCTCTGGCATGTGGAGTGTGCCGCCAGGCACAAGGGAGATGGGATGCACGGGCCTGCCATTGAGTATGGTGGATATGTGGTTGGCAAGGCCTTTGAGTTTGAGCCCCGGCTCCATAAGAGAGGGATTCTCTTTCAGAAGGGGCAGCACAGAGTGGGTGCCCATGAAGTCTGGCAGCACCAGAAAATACAGGTGCAGGATGTGGCTCTGTATGGTCTCTGCACAGAGGCAGAGTTCCCTCAAGAGCCCTGTTCTCCTGGATATTCTCATGCCCAGGGCATCCTCCACCGCTTTCAGGCAGGCACAGGTATGGCTTGCGGAGCATATGCCACAGATGCGCGATATTATGTGGGCCACTTCCTGGTAGTGTCTTCCCTTTATGAGGGCCTCGAAGAAACGGGGAGACTCTATTATCTCAAGCCTTATCTCTCTTACGGTGCCCTTCCGTATGTCTACCACTATGTTGCCATGCCCCTCCACACGGGTGAGCTCGCGAATCTCTATGTGGTGGTCTTTGTGCATCGCCCTTTTCTGTGTATGTAGAAGCTCGAGTAAAGGTCGAACCTCTTTGTTATCTCATCATCTCCAAGCCCGTGGTTTCCAAGGGTCTCTCTGTGGGCATCCGTGTTTGCATCATCGAGCAGCCCCCTGCATCCCCAGCATATGGAACCAAAGCTCACACACACGGCCCTGCACCCACCCCTTGTTACAGGGCCCATACAGGCAACACCCTTCTCGAACACACAGATGTTGCCCTCCATCTTGCACTCGTTGCACACCGGATACTCTGGAAGCCCTGGGGGTATGCCGAGGACGAGGGCCTTCACGAACCCGAGGAACTCCTCTTTGGATACGGGGCATCCAGGGATGCGATAGTCCACCTCTATAACCTCTTCAACAGGCATGGCAGGTATGTTCTCCACCAGTAATCTATTGGGGGGATTCCTGCCGTAGACACACTCTGTAACATATTCTGGTGAGAAGCGGTTTTTAAGGGCGTTTATACCCCCTGTTGTGGAGCATGCCCCAAGGGTTATGATGGTCTCTGCACGCTGGCGTATCTCTTTTAATTTTTCTGCCTCCTCCTCTCTGGTTACACTGCCCTCGATGAAGGCCACCTGGTAGTCATCTCTTTTGAGGTCCGTGGCCTCGCGGAAGTTGACCACATCCACCCTTGTGGAGAGCTCTCTCAGTTCCTCCTCGCAGTTCAAGACCATGAGCTGGCAGCCCTCGCAGGAGGTGAGCGAGAAGAAGGCTATCCGTGGTCTTTTGATCCAGCGCATCATACAGTGAAGATATTATCAGAAAAACCAGGGGCTGTAAATTGCCAGAGGGTGGAAAAAGTATTATACTTGGGTTAACCTGAGTTAGTATTATTGCAGAACCCTTTTGCAAGGAGTGGCCATGGGGCTTGTTATAGGAACTGCAGGACACATAGACCACGGAAAGACCACCCTTGTGAGGACACTCACAGGGATAGATACGGATAGACTCAAGGAGGAGAAAAGACGTGCCCTTTCCATAGACCTTGGGTTTGCCCACATGGGGCTTGATGGCGGAGGGGTGGTCTCCTTCGTGGATGTGCCAGGCCATGAAAGGTTCATACGAAACATGCTTGCAGGGGTGGGTGGTATAGACTGTGTGCTCTTCTGTGTGGCATCTGATGACGGTGTGATGCCACAGACGATAGAACACCTTGAGATAGTAAACACCCTTGGCATCGAGCAGGGCGTGTTCGTGCTTACAAAGGCAGACCTTGTGGACAGAGACAGGATAGAAGAGGTGAAAAAGGATGTCCAGGGGCTCACAAGAGATACCACACTGGAAGGGGCGCCTGTGGTTGTGGTCTCTGCCCACAGGGGCACAGGGCTTGAGGATGTGGTGGCACACATAAAGAGGTTTTATACACAGGCCAGGAAGAGGAGAGCAGAGAGGTGGATCAGGCTGCCTGTGGACAGGGTCTTTCCTGTAAAGGGGTTCGGCTGTGTGGTTACAGGCACATTGATAGATGGCAGCATAAAGAAGGGGCAGAGCCTGACCCTCTTCCCCCATGGGCAGGTGGTCAGGGTAAGGGGGCTTCAGACACACCATCAGAAGCTCTCTGTGGCAGAGCCACACTCAAGGCTTGCGGTAAACCTTTCGGGCATATCCCACAGGGAGACCAGAAGGGGGGATATGCTGATGGAGGCCGCCCTATATGAGAATACAAAAGGGGCTGCCATATTCGACTGTATTATAGATGTATCAAGGTTTGCTGGAAGACCAATCAAGAACAACACCTATCTCAAGCTCTACTGTTTTACCACAGAGGCCACAGTAAGGATACGCCTTGTAGACCGAGAGGAGCTTTCGCCCGGTACGAGTGGTGTTGCAAGGGTCTTCAGCAAGACCCCACTACCACTTCTCGGCACAGATAGATTCATCCTCAGGGATCCATCCATAGGAAGGACATCAGGTGGTGGAAGGGTTGTGGTTACCTATCCCTCGAGAAGACTCATCACCCACCTGAAGGATATGGATACAGATGGACTCAGGAGGGGAGACATTCAGAGGATAGCAGGATTCCTGCTCGAAAAGAGGGTTGATGGTATAGGGGTGGACACCCTTGCCTTCATGCTGAATGTGGAAAGGGAAAGGGTTATCAAGGCATGCGGTGCCGGGGGTTTTCAACCTGTAGGGGAAAGGCTTGTAATGGCCCATGTGGTAAAGAGATTGACGGAACAGGTAGTATCCACCCTGGAGGAATACCACAGGAGGTATCCTGAAAGAAGGGGGATGCATCGCGATGAGCTTGGAGAGAGGGCAGGTGTTCCAGGCTGCCTCAAGGAGGCATTCTTCAACCTTCTTGTAGAACAGGGGAGCATACAGATAGAGGGTGGCCTTGTAAGGCTTTCTGGCCACAGTGCGGTGCTGGTGGGAAGGGATAGGGAGATAGCCAGGTGGCTTCTGTCTACCATAAAGGATGGTGTGCGTGCAATAAGAGAGGATACCATAACAGATAACCCTTACAGAAAGGACGAGGTGGAAAGGGTGCTCAGCTATCTAAGAGACAGTGGCAGGCTGGTGAGACTCAAGGAGGGGCTGTACATGGCAGCGGACACGATCGATATGGCAATGGAAAGGCTGAAATGTTATATAAAGGAGAATGGCGGCATAAGGGCAGCCGAGTTCAGGGACCTCATGGGCTGTGGCAGGAGGCTTGCCATAGAGATGCTCGAGTATTTCGACAGGAAAGGTGTAACCATAAGGGAGGGTGATGTGCGAAGGCTCCTGAATCCTTGATAAGGAAAGGGCGAAGGGATGTTGAAAAGGTTTTTGATAACGCTCTCTCTTCTAACCAATCTGGTGTTTATCATAGTTGCCTTCACACCTGTTGTCAACAGGCTGGCAGAAGCGTTCTATGTAAAGCCCCATCTGATGAACGCTGACCTCATAGTGGTGCTTGGTGGAGGAGGATATGAGAATGGTGTGCTCTCGAGGGCATCCATGGAAAGGCTTATTCACGGGCTTGTACTGTATAAGAGCGGCTATGCCAGCAGGATAGCCTTCGTTGGAGGAACCATAAGAGGCAGACCCGAGAAGATAGTCCGCACACTAACTGGTTCAGAGGGCCCTGAGGCGATAGATGTGGTGGAGTCAGAGATAATGGCAAGTATAGCCGATGCCCTCGGTGTTTCAGCCGGTGTGTTTTATGTTGAAAAGGAGTCCACCAACACCTACACCAACCTTGAGGCCGTGAAGGACTACATGGAGGACAACAAGCTCTCAAACTGCCTTGTAGTAACATCTCCCACCCACATCCGGAGGGCCATACTGGTGAGCAACAGGCTGGGGCTCGAGTGCTATCCTGCACCTGTGGACAACTACATACCCTACAGGAACTCACCGGAGGATAGAATATCGCTCATGTCCGAGGTTCTATGGGAGTTTGTTGCACTCAAGGTATACCAGATATATGACTATATATGAGTTCAAGGAGGCGTAGACTCAAAGAGATGGGTAAGAAGATAAAACTTACATCCTGGGCGAGCTGTGCTGGTTGAGCATCGAAGATGGAGATAGGCTCCCTGATGCAGGTTCTGCATCAGCTACCAGAATCGGATGACCCCAACCTCATCCTTGGCCCACACACCTCGGACGATGCAGGTGTATACCGTATAGACGAAGGGCGGGCCATGGTGGTTACGGTGGATTTTTTTCCACCCATCGTGGATGATCCATATCTATTTGGCCAGATAGCCACAGCCAATGCCTTGAGCGATGTATACGCCATGGGTGCTGTCCCGCTTGTTGCGACCACCATAGTGTGTTTTCCACAGGAGTTGCCTGTGGTGGTGCTCTCGGAGATACTTCGTGGCTCTTGCCAGAAGCTCAAGGAGGCAGGTGCAGTGATAGGAGGGGGACACACCATAAACGACAAGGAGATAAAGTATGGCCTTTCTGTAACAGGCATTGTTGACCCCCGAAGGATGATAACAAGCAGTGGTGCAAAGCCAGGCGATACTCTCATCCTTACAAAGCCTATAGGGGCAGGTGTTGTAACCACCGCACTGAGGGCTGGAAGAATCTCCACAGAGGATGCCGCAGATACCCTGGACAGCATGAAGACACTCAACGATGTGGCCTCGCGCATAATGGTCGAGGCAGGGGTTAACGCATGCACCGATGTTACAGGCTTTGGCCTTCTGGGACACCTCTACGAGATGGCCGTGGCATCAGGGGTTGCTGCCATAATCGAGGCAGACAATGTGGCCTTCTTCAACCATGCCGCCACACTTGTAAGAAAGAGGCGCAACAGGCCTGCTTCCATACAGACCAACAGAAAGTTCCTCACCCCCCATGTGAGGTTCTCTGAAGCCGTGGATGAGCCCACAGAGCTCCTTCTCCATGACCCGCAGACATCCGGAGGGCTACTGCTCTCTGTGGGTGAGGATAGAAAAGAGCGCCTCCTCGAAGGACTCCACACTGAAGGCATAGAGGCAAGACCTGTAGGCATCGTGGTTGAAAAGAGGGAAGGGTGGACTATAGAGGTGAGGTGAGCCTAAAGCATAAAGAGCAGCATAAGTGGTATCGTTATTACACTCACGATAGTTGTGAGCGCCACCGTGGATGCCACAAGGTCTTTCTCAAGCCCGTACTTGTAGCTCATAACAAAGTTCATGACAGCCGATGGCATGCTCGAAGAAAGGAGTATCACATTTCTGGTTACACCCTGTATGTCGAAGAGTGTTACGAAAACGAGTGCGACAATGAACCCACCCGCAATCCTTATGACAGAGGCTACAACAGAGAGAGTCATCTCTGAAAATCTCGTTGAGTAGAGCTGGTAGCCCAGGCAGACCTGCATGAGTGGTATCGTTGCAGCCCCGAGCATCTCGAAGCTGGTAAACAGTGGCTCGGGCAGCCTCACCCCACCAAGATTGAGTCCCACACCTATTATCGTAGAATATAGAAGCGGAAGCCTGAACATCTCCGACAGTCCACCTTCTCCCTTTGCTATGTATATACCAACGGAGTAGACCAGTATGCTTATCACTATATAGTATATTATGGCTATGGTAAGCCCCTCTCTGCCAAAGGCAAGCAGCGTGAGCGGTAGCGGGATATTGGCAGAGTTCATGAACATGGTGGTAAGGTAGAACCCCCGAAGGTGCTCCCTGCCGGTAAGCCTTATGTAGACATAGCTTGTGAGCGCACCACCTGCCACCACAGCGCAGGCACACAGGGTGGTAAACAGTGCATCGTTCAGTGCTATCTCTTTTCGAGAGAGGGATGATATGACGAGGGCTGGCACCGTGAGGTAGATGAGGGCCTCTATTATGGGCTCGAGGCTTATCCTCCTGAAGTGGGCGAAGATGTAGCCCACCCCTATTATGGCGAACACAGGGAATACTACATCGAAGACCTTTATGAAAAGGTTCATGCTTTTATCCTGTGGAAGGATGCAGGGTAGAGAACTCTTCTTTTACCCTTTCTCTATCTCCATGAGTGTCTCGTCAGGGTTTACCGCGTCTCCCACCTTTATGTATATCTTCTTTACCACGCCTGTTATGGGGGTGTGGACCTCGTTTTCCATCTTCATGGCCTCCACCACCAGCACTGTATCGCCCTCTTCCACCTTGTCACCCTCCTTTACCTTTATGGATGTAACCTTGCCAGGAACAGGGGTTGTTACATCGCCCTCCTTGGTGGGTTTGGGCCTTACGGACTGGGGGGTGGACTCCTCTTCTATGATGCCTGCCGTTGATGGTATGACCTCTGTTATGCTTTCTACGAGTACTTCTTCGAGGCGGTCGTCTATCTTGAGGAAGAAGGGCCTTTTGCCCTCGCTCTTGTGGCCTGCTCCTGCAATCTTCACCTGGTAGGTCTCACCATGGACGGTTATGTTGAACTCGCTTGGGGCAAGGTGCATGGGATGGGGGCGTTCTTCCTCCTTGACCTCTTCGAGGGGTTCGGGCTCAAGGGTGCCTTTCTCGCGCTGCTCGAAGAACTCGAGTGCCACCGCAGGGAAGAGGGCATAGGTGAGCACATCCTCCATGGACTTTGCCTTGCCATCGACCTCTCTTGCCAGTCTGTCGAGC
The DNA here is from genome assembly GCA_015492245.1 of Deltaproteobacteria bacterium. GTDB lineage: Bacteria > Desulfobacterota > GWC2-55-46 > GWC2-55-46 > DRQE01 > DRQE01. Next base: position 190,834 of record WGFM01000012.1, read on the forward strand.
TCTGGCTCAAGTAGATCCGCAGGTCTGCATGTTATGGGTTTCTCCGTGCCGATGGCCTTCTTTCGTGCCCTCGGGTCCACCCTCCCAGGGGGTGTGCCATAGAGGCCCTTGAAGTAGTTCCTGGTCTCGGTGGTTATGACCTTGTATCTCTCCCCTGTAAGGATGTTGAGGGTTGCCTGTGTGCCCACTATCTGGCTTGTGGGGGTTACAAGTGGTGGCCAGCCCATCTCCTTCCTGACCCGTGGTACCTCGTTGAGCACATCGTTCATCCTGTCGAGGGAGTCCTGCTCCTTCAGCTGCTGGGCAAGGTTGGAAATCATCCCCCCTGGTATCTGGGTTACAAGGGTTCCTGCGTTTATACCAGTGTATTCACTCTCGAAGCGTCTGTATTTCCTCCTTATCTCACGCACCCGCTCGGCAATCTCTGTGAGAAGCTTTAGATTAAGCCCTGTATCCTTGGGGGTGCCCCGAAGGGCTGCAACTATGCTCTCTGTGGGTGGCTGGGATGTGCCAGAGGCGAGTGCAGATATTGCGGTGTCTATTATGTCAACACCTGCCTCCACAGCCTTGAGGTAGCTCATGGAGGCAAGCCCGCTCGAGTCGTGCGAGTGCAGGTGTATGGGCAGTCTTACCTTCTTCTTGAGTTTCGATACAAGGTCGAATGCCTCTGTCGGGGTGAGCAGCCCTGCCATGTCCTTGATACAGATTACATCAACGCCCATCTTCTCGAGCTTCTTTGCAAGCTCAACGAACCCCTCGTTCGTGTGCACCGGGCTTGTGGTATAGCATATGGTGCCCTCCACTATCTTCTTCATCTTCTTGGCGGTCTTTATGGCGGCTTCGAGGTTTCTCAGGTCATTGAGGGCATCGAATATCCTGAACACATCTATGCCGCCCTTTGCAGCCCTCTCTACGAACTTCTCCACCACATCGTCTGCGTAATGACGATAGCCCACAAGGTTCTGTCCCCGAAGAAGCATCTGCAGCCTCGTATTCGGTATGGCCTTCCTGAGGATACGAAGCCTCTCCCATGGGTCCTCCTTGAGGAACCTGAGACAGCTATCGAAGGTTGCCCCGCCCCATACCTCGAGGCTCCAGTAGCCCACCCTGTCAAGGAGGGAGGCTATCTCTAGCATGTCCTCTGTGCGCATACGGGTTGCAAGAAGAGACTGATGGGCATCCCGCAGCACGGTATCTGTAATGAAGACCCTGTGATTCTTCCTGTTGTTCCTTTTATTATTGCCGGCCTTCCTGCTGTTGTTCTTCCTTGTTCTGGCTGTAGCCATCTTAATCCTCCTTGTTAGAATCCATGATAGGCTGCGATTGCCGCTGATATGGCAGCAACAAGGTCTGTGGGCTCTCCATATTCGGAGTATCTAAGAAGCTCTGGTTTTCTGTCTATGTATGTTGTATCGAACCTTCCTTTGCGGAAATCCCTGTCATCCATTATATTCCTCAAAAATGGTATGGTGGTCCTTATGCCCCTTATGACGAACTCCTCGAGTGAGCGATCCATCCTTATAACCGCCTCTTCCCATGTGCTACCCTTTACGATGAGTTTTACTATGAGGGAGTCGTAATATGGAGGTATCACATAGTCCTTGTATATGGCCCCGTCTATCCTTACCCCTATGCCACCTGGTGAATAGTATGCGGTAACCCTTCCCGAGTTCGGCGCAAAGTTGTTCTTCGGGTCCTCTGCGTTGATTCTGCACTCTATGGCATAGCCGTTGAATCTTATGTCCTTCTGCCTTAGCCCCAGGCGCTTGCCTGCTGCTATCTCTATCTGTTTCTTTACAAGGTCTATGCCCGTTATCTCCTCTGTAACGGGGTGTTCCACCTGTATGCGGGTGTTCATCTCGAGAAAGTAGAAGTTCTTCTTCTTGTCCACCAGGAACTCCACTGTGCCGGCATTGGTGTATCCAGTGGTGCGTGCCGCCTTTACCGCGGTCCTGCCCATCTTCTGGCGCAGCCTCTCATCCAGTATGAGCGAGGGGGCTATCTCTATGAGTTTCTGGTGGCGGCGCTGTATGGAGCAGTCCCTCTCACCAAGGTGCACAATGTTTCCATGTTTATCTGCGAGTATCTGGAACTCTATGTGATGGGGCCTCTCTATGTACTTTTCGAGGAACACATCGGAGACACCAAAGGCAAGCTTCGATTCCTTCTGTGCCACTCTTATGGCCTCTTTGAGTTCTTCCGGTGAGTTTGCAACCCTCAGGCCCCTGCCTCCGCCACCACCTGCAGCCTTCACCATTACGGGGAAGCCTATCTTTCTTGCCATCCTGAGGGCAACATCTGTATCCCTTATGGGTTCGTCCGTGCCAGGGAGCACAGGGATGCCGGCCCTCTTCATCATCTTTCTTGCCATTATCTTGTCACCCATTTCGGCTATGGTCCTGCTCCCTGGGCCTATGAATGTTATACCCCTTCTTTCACACAGAAGTGGAAACCTGGGGTTTTCCGCAAGGAACCCGTAGCCAGGGTGTATGGCATCCACGCCAACCCTCTTTGCAAGGTCCACTATCCTGTGTATATTCAGGTAGCCCTCTATTGGGCCCGGGCCCACCATGTATGCCTCATCAGCCTTCTTCACATAGAGGCTTGTTGCATCCGCCTCGGAGTAGATTGCCACGGTGGGTATATCCAGCTCCCGGCATGCCCTTATTATGCGCGAGGCTATCTCGCCACGGTTTGCTACCAGCACCTTCTTGAAAAGCATAAAGCCATACTCCTTTTATGTGGGTAGAGAAACTTTTTAGCCCATATACTCTGATATGTCAAGGATTTAGTTTAAGATGGGTTTCAGGCAGTAATACCTTCTCTGGCCCTGTCCTTTATCCGCCTTATCGCATCTTCGAGCCTCTTTATTGCAAGTTCCCTGCCCATCGCCTCTATGGTCTCGAATATCCCGGGGCTTACGGTCCTGCCTGTGAGGGCCACCCTCACGGGCTGGGCGATGTCCTTGAGCCTTATGTTCTGTTCTTCTGTGATCTGCTCGAAGAGAGCCCGCACATCTTCTGCTGTAAAGGGCTCGAGCCCCTTTAGCCCATCTCTTATCATTTCCAGGAGGGCTGCCTTCTCATGGGTGAGGAACTTCTTCTCTGCCTTCTCGTCAAACTCCACCTTCTCTGTAAAATAGAACAGCGAGCTTTCGGCCATCTCCTTAAGTGTTTTTGCCCTCTCCTGGAGGGTCCTCATTATGAGGGGTAGCCGCTCATCCCCTGTGGCATCCACACCGAGTGTGTCAAGCTGCCGGAGGAATGGCTCCATGAGTTCTTCAGGGCTCGAGCTCTTTATGTAGTGGTGGTTGAGCCACAGGAGTTTCTCGGGGTTGAACACCCCCGGGGATCTGCCCACCCCCTCGAGGGTGAACTTCTCTATGAGTTCTTCCCTGGAGAATATCTCCTGGTCTCCATGGGACCATCCGAGCCTTGCAAGATAGTTTACCAGCGCATGGGGCAGGTAGCCCATCTCCATGTAGGCACCCACAGCGGTTGCTCCATGGCGTTTGCTGAGCCTTGTTCTGTCAGGCCCGAGGAGCATGGGTAGATGGGCAAACTCGGGGGTAGGGTAGTCAAGTGCCCTGTAGAGGAGCATCTGCTTGGGGGTGTTGTTTATGTGGTCATCACCCCTTATTATGTGGGTTATCTCCATGAGCGCATCGTCCACCACCACACAGAGGTTGTATGTCGGGGTGCGATCGCTTCTGAGTACGACAAAGTCCTCTATCTCCTGGTGTTCGAAGGCTATGGTGCCACGGACTATGTCGTTGAGTATGGTTCTGCCCTCTGGCACCCTGAAGCGCAGGGCGTATTTTCTGCCCTCTGGAGGGGTCTCGAGCTCCCTGCATCTGCCGTCGTATTTTGGTGGCCGGCCTCTTTTGAGTGCCTCTTCTCTTCTCTCTTCGAGTTCTTCTGGTGTGCAGTAGCACCTGTAGGCATGCCCCTCATTGAGGAGCCTCTCTGCATGTTCCCTGTAGAGGGCGAAGCGGTGGCTCTGGTAGAATGGGCCCTCGTCCCACTCAAGCCCGAGCCAGCGCATGTCCTCAAGTATGGCCTCTGTATATTCCTCTTTCGACCTCTCTCTGTCTGTATCCTCTATGCGGAGGATGAACCTTCCACCATTGTGCCTTGCAAAAAGGTAGTTGAACAGTGCCGTCCTTGCCCCTCCTATGTGAAGATAACCTGTTGGAGATGGTGCGAAACGGGTTCTTATCTTCATAAACCATGCTCCTTCTACTTTATTCCTATCCCTGCATAGCCCACCACATGTTCGTAATCGCCACTGGTGGTGGCAGAGGTGGTGTGCTCTATAAGGACTGCCTCTTCTGCCCCGAGCTCTTTTGCCGCCACGAGGGCTGCCACGGCAGGGACCACCCCGCACATGGTGATGTTCTTTCTTCGGGTTACAGTGTAGAGCCCCTCGGGATCGAGTGCAAGGATTCTCTCTATCGCCATCATGTCCTTCTGTCTGGTTACATCCTCTGATTCGTAGTGGTTCATGTCAGAGCTCACAACGATGAGCACCTCTTTTCCATACTCCCTTATGGCATCTGCCATGGCCATACCGAGCTCTGCACACTCCTGGTAGGTAAGGGGCATGACCGTTATGGGCACTATGGAGGCATGGGGGTTTTTCGTGTATATGAATGGAAGTTCCACCTCTAAAGAGTGCTCGTATGTATGGGCCTCTGTGTCCGAAGAGAACAGAGGATGAGAAAGAAGCCTTGCCGATAGCTCTTCGTCCACATCCACCACTCCGAGGGGTATCTCCCATCTGCCACTGGGCATGAGCGAGACCTTCTCGCCAAACCCTGTGTGGTTTGGCCCGATAAGTATTATGCTGTCAGGCAGGCGGGCGGTGGCAAACACCTTTCCAGCGGTTGATCCCGAGTATATGTAGCCTGCATGGGGCGCTATTATGGCCCTGAAGGTCTCTTCCGCCAGGCCCACCATGCAGGCCTTCACCACCTCCTCGAGGGTGGCCGGGCTGTCAGGATAAAACTGGCCTGCCACAGCAGGTCTCCTCACCACCATACAGGACTCCTTGAGTCATCTTTATAGTATAGAACCTGTTATTCAATATTACCAGAAGCAAAAAACATTGTCCAGAAAGGCTTGACATCCTATAATGGTTTGCTCTGAAGAGGCTCTGTGGTATATTGATCCCTTCCATTAAACATTAAGGAGGACTGTTATCTGACATGGGAAAAGAGCTTGTAATATTCGACCTGGATGGAACCCTTATCGATTCACGGGATGATATAGCAAGGGCGGTGAACACCACCTTCGTTGAGATGGGCTACGGTGAGGTGGACAGAGACACCATAAGGGACAACATAGGCTGGGGGGTAAGGGCGCTTCTGGAAAGGCTCCTTCCATGTGAGGACGAGGCAACCCTTGAGAGGGCAAGAGGGCTGTTTCTTGAGCACTACTCGGAAAATCTCGTGGTGGATACCCACCTTTACGAGGGTGTGGTGCCGACCCTTAGGGGGCTTAAAGAGAGGGGCAAAACCCTTGCCCTTGTTACCAACAAACCCCTGGGGCTTTCGGAAAGGATTATGGATGGTTTCGCCATAAGGGAATACTTTACGGTTATCCTGGGTGGAGACTCTGTGCGTAACAAAAAGCCCCATCCAGAACCCATCATAAGGGTTATGAGGCAGACAGGCTTTGGGCCTGCAAGCACCATCTATGTGGGAGACACAGGGGCAGACATGGATGCATCCCGTGGCGCAGGGGTTGACTTTATAGCCGTGGCCTATGGGTTCGCAGACATAGAGGAGCTCCTGCGTCGTGGCTGCAAACAGGTTGTCCAGAGGATAGACGAACTCCTTCAGGTTATAAGATAGATATGGAAATAAAAAAAAATTCCTATATAATATAGAAAAACAAAAACAGGAGGTTATACACTATGGCACAGAAGAAGGCACCGAAGGAGCTGATAGATGCTCTGAACATCGACAGGGCTTACGAGCTTGCTGCCATCATCCAGTATATGGGACACCACTACGAGGCAGAAGGCATAGAGAGTGCCGCAGTTCAGTCCGTGTTCAAGGATGTTGCACTCGATGAGATGAAACACGCAGAGATGCTCGCCGAGAGGATTGTCTATCTTGGTGGTGTGCCTGTGCAGAAGCCCACGAATGTAAAACGCGGTGGGGGCATAAAAGATATGATAAACGACGACCTTCAGGGTGAATACGAAGCGATAGAGAGATACAGAGAACACATAAAACTCTGCGAGAAACTTGGAGACCCCGTAACGAGAAGACTCCTTGAAGAGATACTCGCTGACGAAGAGGGGCACGCTGACCAGTGGGAGACCCTTCTTGCAGGTGGTGAGGCCGGAAAGGAAGAGTAACCCATGAAGAAGTGGTGCTGTAAGGTGTGCGGCTACGAGCACCTTGGCGATAGCCCTCCCGAGAGGTGCCCCATATGCGAGGCACCTGCAACCATGTTCGAGGAGATAGGCTGACCAGCCCATGAGCTCGCCTGCTGAAAGAGAAATCCTCAAGAGAATACAAGCGAAGGGTGTCATAACATTCAGGGAGTTCATGGAGGTAGCCCTGTACCATCCCGAAGGTGGCTACTATACCTCGAAAGAGAAGATATGGGGCAGAGAGGGGGACTACATTACCAATACGGACATAAGCCCTGTCTTTGCACGGGTTCTCTCAAAAGAGTTCTACCGGATGTGGCAGATCTCTGGCAGGCCCGGGGAGTTTCTCTTTGTTGAGGCAGGCTCTGGCAGGGGGCTCTTTACGGAAGAACTGCGCAGGGCCATAGAAGAACGGTTTCCAGATTTCCTTAAGGCCCTCAGGTTTGTCTGTATAGAGAGGGGAATAAAGGAAGAGGGCAGCCATGAGGATATACAGTGGTTCCGGGACATGGAAGGGCTTGAAGCAGGGTTTGCAGGCATAATATACTCCTGTGAGCTTCTGGATGCCCTGCCATTTCACAGGGTGGTAAAGAGTGTGGAGGGCCTAAGGGAACTCTTTGTGTGGCACGATGGGGGTTTCGAGGAGATAGAGAATGCCCCATCCACAGAAGCACTTGAGAGACACTTCAGAGAAGAGGATATAGAGCTGCCACCACAGACGCTGGCAGAGGTGGCGCTTGAGGCAAAGGGCTGGATGGAGAGGGCAGGCAGTCTTCTTGACAGAGGGTTTGTGGTTACGGTGGACTATGGATTGCCGGCAAAAACCCTCTACCTCGAGCATCCCCGTGGCACACTCCATTGCCACTTCAGACATAGTGTGAACGACAATCCATACCAGCGGATAGGGCTGCAGGATATAACAGCCCTTGTGGACTTTACGGCCATAGCCCTGGCAGGCAGGAGGGCAGGGCTCTTTACAACAGGGTTTACAACCCAGGGCTATTATCTTCTGGCGCTGGACATACTGGATGAGCTCAGGTGTGTGCTGCCAGATGAAAGAGAGGTATACGAGAAGGTGCGGCACAACCAGGGGATAAGGGACCTCATCATGCCCGGGGGCATGGGTGATACACTCAAGGTGATGGTGCAGCACAAGGGTGTGGAAATGCCGGTCCTTCAGGGGTTCTCCATAAAGGACATGAAGGAGCTTCTGTGAGTCGAAGAGCCACCTTTTTTGTTGTTAAAACAGAAGATGAGATATATAATCTATAATGTATGGAGGGAAGGAAGAGATGAGCGAAGCCAGGGAAAAAACGGAAAAATGCATGATATGCGGAAAGCCGTCCAGGACGACGATATGCCACGCCTGTGAGGACAAGATAAGAAGCGAGGCGGTGGACAAGAAGATAAGACAGGAGAAGGCCGGAAGAACGGACAAAGAAAAAAAATAGGAGACCACGAGATGGAACAGTCATCCATCATAGAAAGACTATCCACAGCATTGAAGACAGAGGCAGAAGGACACGCCTTTTACAAACACGCTGCCGAGGTTACCACCGATGAGCTGGGCAGGGATGTGTTCAACCATCTGGCAAGTGAGGAGCTCGAGCACATGGGTGTTATAGCTGCCATAGCAGACTCCCTCAAGGAGGGAAAGGGCTGGATGAGCTACCAGGAGGCCGTAAAGGCAGGCCTCAATATACGCAATCAGAAGGGGTTGCCCCTGTTTCCAGAAGAGAACGAGCTTATAGAAAGGCTCAAAAGCGGCAAGACGGACAGCGATGCCGTAAAGATAGCCATAGAGAGTGAGGAAAAGGCGGTCAGGTTCTACTCTGATATGCTGGGTGAGGCAAAGACCCCACAGGAGAAGGTCTTCGTTACAAAACTGCTCGATATGGAGAAGGCACACCTTAAGGTGCTCAGGTGGGAATACGAGAGTCTCATGCAGAATGGCTTCTGGTGCGATTTCATGGAATACAGCGTGGAGAAGGAGATGGAATGATGCATCAGGTGGTTGTCTCTGGACTTGGTCCTGCAGGAGCCACACTTCTCTATGAGCTGGCAAGCCGTGGATACGATGTTGTTGGTCTCGAGAGGGAGAGGTTTCCCAGGTACAAGTCCTGCGGTGGCTGTATATCCACAAAGATAGACTCCATCGAGGGGCTAGACATAGAACATCTTGTAGAAACCCCTGTGTATGGTGCCACATTCAGCTACAAACAGAGCCGCTATGTGGAAATACTCTCCAGCGAGCCCGTGGCATACAATGTTAAAAGAGACCTGTTCGACAACTACCTCGTTGAAAGGGCAAAAGAGGCAGGGGCCATGGTTGTGGAAGGCTGCAAGGTGGAGGACATCGTGGAGGAGAGCGACCACATAAAGGTCATCTGCCATGGTGGCAGAAGCTTCAGGGCAGGTTTTTTCGCATGTGCCGATGGTGCAGGCAGCCTTGTTGCCAGAAAGCACTTCTCACTCAACCCCAAAGAGTTTGGCATCTCCTATACGATGGAGATACCTGTGGACGAGACCGATACAGAAAAGTTGCTTGGCAACCTGTTCATAGATTTCGGAGAGGTGCCCTCTGGCTATGCCTGGATATTCCCCAAAAAGGGGCATCTCTCTGTGGGTATGGCAGGTGAGTCCAGAAGGTGCAGGGGAAGGTTGAGGAAGGACTTCGAGAAGTTCCTTAAAAACCACAGTGCCCTTGCCGGTAGACCACTCAAAGAGAAGGTCCACGGGTGGATGCTCCCAGTCTACCATAGTGATGACCACCCGGTGGTAAAGGGCAGGGCCCTCGCCACAGGAGATGCGGCACACCTGGTGGATCCCTTCCTGGGAGAGGGCATATACTACGCCATGGCATCGGCACAGGCCGCGGCAAGGGCGATCATCGAGGCCATAGAGAAGAATGCCACAGGGTTCGGCTCTTACAGAGAATACCTCAAAAATGAGCTATACCCGGAGTTCAGGGCCCTTGCGAAGCTCGCAGGCCTTGTCTATACACACCCGAGACTCTGGTACAGAATGGTGGAAAAAGAACCCGAGATAATGCACCGCTACTATGATGTGATAAGGGGTAGAATCAGGGCAGAGGAGTTCTACCGCTGGGTAGTCTCCAAGGTTGTTAGAAAGCCATGGAAGGTTATAAGAAGGTGGCTTGAGGATAAGCTGTTGAGGACAGGCTGACCTTTAAAAAACATGAAGGAGAGACTGAAGATGAGAAGCCTTGTATTATCAGTGCTGCTGTTTACTGTAATGATGGCTGTTCCATCCTTTGTGGCTGCCGAGGAGGATGGCAGCAGCCATGAAAAGTCCTACACAAAGTGTCCCAAAAAACAACACAAGAGGGGTTATCTCTTCTACGGGGCAATCTCCAAGCTCGAGCTCAGCCAGAAACAGAAGGTGAAGCTCACGGAGCTCAGGCTCGACTACAAGAAAGAGAAGATAAGGGCAGAAAGCAGGATAAAGATACTCGAGGTGGAGTTGAAAGAGCTTCTCCTTGCAAACCAGCTCGATATGGACAGTATAAGGGCCAAACTCGAGGAGATAGAGAGGGAGAAGACAGAGCTCAGGCTCAGTCGCTACAGGATACTCAAGGAACTCTTGTCCATTCTGACACCAAAACAGCGCAGGGAGTTCAGGGAAAGACTCCTTTATGGCCTTTACAAATAGAACCATAAAGGGAGGTGAGACGATTGCTCCTTGTCCTGCACAGGTTCATGATACCGAGGGTTGCACATTGCAGCGAGGGGTGCTGTAGAGTGTCCCGGGTATGACACAAAACTGCCCAGTCCATACTCTACTATATGTTGCATCAATTAAGGATAGTCTCCTGTCCAGAGTTTTTCCTGACCAGCAGGACACCTTGAGAGAGGAAGTGTTTTTGTGTCTTTTTCGGGGCAGACCGTGGATAAAAAGATTACATACAGCTTCCCATCCACCGGCCTCATATGGCAGGACAGACAACATCGTGAACTGTTCAAACGGGTGGAGTTCTTTGTGGGTGCCATAGAAGAGGGCAGGGGAAAGGAAGAAGTATTGAAACTTCTTGAATTCTTAGACGAGTATGTGGTATTCCACTTCCACGATGAAGAGAGGGCCATGGAGAAGGCAGGGTTTCCAGACAGCCTCGCACACATGAAGGAGCATACAGGGTTCATAGACGAGTTGAGCGAACTGAGGGTGGAGCTTTCGAACAAATACTCACCAGAGATAGTTGACAGGATAAGGACAAGGATTGTAAGATGGCTCAAGGACCATATAGGAAGGGCCGATAAAGAGTTGGGCTCCTTCCTTCTGGATGAGGATGGAAGAGGAGTGCATCGATAGAGTATAGGCCCTTACCTGGTGGTATGGGTGCCCGCAGGGGTGTGAAGAGGGAAGCCGGTGAGATTCCGGCGCGGACCCGCCGCTGTAACCGGGGACGAAAGCCACAGCTATGCCACTGTCCTTGAAAGGGGACGGGAAGGCGTGGCAAGTAGGATGATCCGGAAGCCAGAAGACCTGCCCATACCACACATGGCCTGGAAAGACAGGCTTGCCTCGTGGACCCGGGCAACCTGTTCTGTAAGAGCTTTGTATGACAGAAAGGGCTATCCCCGGTCCCAGCCCTTGAGGGTCCGGGGATTTTTTTGTCTATACCCATGGAGAAAAGAGGTCTCATAATAGCGGCCACAGGCTCCAACACAGGCAAGACCACCATAACCCTTGCCATCGCAGGGGCCCTCAGAAAGAGGGGCCTCAAGGTGGCACCCTTCAAGTGCGGGCCCGACTACCTTGATCCAACCTATCTTGCAAAGGCAGCAGGAAAGGAGTGCGAAAACCTCGACCCCTGGATGATGGGCAGCAAGGGGCTTGAGGAGGTTCTAAGCCATGCCATGAAAGAGGCAGATATTGCCATTGTGGAAGGTGTTATGGGACTTTTCGATGGGGTGGCCGGCACACAGGAGGGCTCCACCGCAGAGGTTGCAGCCCTTCTGGGGCTACCGGTTGTGCTCGTCCTCGATGCCTCCGGTATGTCCGCCACTGCAGGTGCCATGTTCCACGGCCTGAGAGGGTTCGATAATAGGGTGAATATAAAGGGCCTCATATGTAACCGTGTGGCAGGCAAGACTCACCGCAGGATGCTCGAAGATGCCACAGGAAGAGAGTTCTTCTGTGGTGCCATACCCAGGATGGAAGGTGCCCTTACCCTCAAGTCCCGACACCTGGGACTCCTGAAGGCAGACGAGAGGAGCCTCGAGGAGGCAACACTCGATGGCCTTATAGATATTGCAGAAAAACATGTAGATGTGGATAAACTGCTCGAGATTGCAGAGCCCCTCTACGGTATGCCAGAAGAAGGTGGCACAATGTCCACTGCAGATAGCCCCACCGTTCGTATAGCCATTGCAAGGGACGATGCCTTCCACTTCTACTATCCCTACAACCTCTGGCTTCTCCGCAGCCTCGGTGCAGAGCTTGTGGAGTTCTCCCCACTCGTGGATAGGGGGCTTCCAGAAGACGTGGATGGTGTCTACATGGGGGGTGGCTATCCCGAGTGTTTCGCAAAGGAGCTTTCTGCTAACAGGGGTATGCTTCGGTCCATCCGAGGGGCTGCCCTCTCTGGTATGCCTGTGTATGGAGAGTGTGGAGGGCTTATCTATCTCTGCGACAGGATAAGGCTTACCGACGGAAGCCTCTTCCCGATGGCAGGCATCATAGAGGCAGAGTGTGTTATGTATGAAAGACTCAAGGCCCTGGGATATGTGGAGGTCGAGACAACAGGGCCATCCATACTCGGCCCCGAGGGCACTCGGATGAGAGGACACCAGTTCAGATACTCGGAGATAAGGCCCACAGGAAGGACCCACTGCATATACAGGGTTAAGACCATGAGGACAGGCGAGATGACTCAAGAAGGATACATGGTGGAGAGTGTGGTGGCCTCCTATGTGCATCTACACTGGGCTTACAACAGGGCTGTGCCAGAAAGTTTAGTGAGGGCATGCAGAAGCTACAGGAGGAACAAAGATAGATGGCACGGATAACACTCATAACAGGTGGGATGAGAAGTGGCAAGAGTGCACAGGCACTGGATATTGCCAGCAAGTACCAAAAGAAACTCTTCATAGCCACCGCAGAACCGCTGGATGAAGAACTCGAAGAACGCATAGAGAGACACAGAAAGGAGAGGGACAGTTCCTACACAACGGTGGAAGAACCCGTAAGGATAGCCCCTGTGTTGAAAGAGGCGAAAAATGGATACATGGCAGATGTGGTGGTTCTGGATTGTCTTACCCTCTGGCTTGGAAATATATTCCATAAAGAGGGGGATATGGTGGATACCAACATCAAGGACTTCCTTGATGCACTGAGGGCGAGCCCCTGCCGTACCATAATCGTTACGAATGAACTCGGCATGGGTGTGGTGCCTGTATCGAAAGATACCAGAAGGTTTGTTGATACATGTGGGAGGCTTAACTCCTCGGTGGCAGCCCTTTCCACGGAGGTGATACTCATGGTAAGTGGTATCCCCATCTTCATAAAGAAGGGGTAAGAGAAAAATATCATAGAGGAGGTTGGGAAAGATATGGGTCTTCTGAAAGAGACACTCGACGGTATTGCCCCCATCGACAGAGGCATCGAACAGAGGGTGCAGCAACACCTGGATAGCCTTACAAAACCACGGGGCAGCCTTGGCAGGCTCGAAGAGATAGCCAAAGAATACTGCCTGATGACAGGCACGGACAGGCCCACCATGGGCAAAAAACATATCTTCACATTTGCAGGAGACCATGGTGTTACAGAAGAGGGTGTGTCTGCCTTTCCCAGGGAGGTTACTCTACAGATGGTGAGGAACATGGCATCAGGTGGGGCGGCTGTGTGTGTGCTTTGTAGACATGTGGGTGCGGGGCTCTCCATAGTGGATGTAGGTGTGGATGGAGACCTCACAGGCACAGAAGGGGTTATACACAGGAAGGTAAGAAGGGGCACTGGCAACATGACCAGAGCCGCTGCAATGAGCCCTGGGGAGGCAGAGAGGGCGATATGTGTGGGTATCGAGCTTGCAAGGAAGGCCAAAGAAGAGGGGGTTACACTGCTTGGCACAGGCGAGATGGGTATAGGCAATACCACCCCTTCTTCTGCACTGTTCAGTGTGCTCCTGGGGCTTCCTGTAGAGGATGTAACAGGTAGGGGCACAGGCGTGGATGATGAGACCTACAGAAGAAAGATGGAGGTAATAAGGAGGGCCATAGAGGTTAACTCGCCCTTCGATGGTGCCATGGATGCACTCGCAAAGGTGGGAGGGCTTGAGATAGCTGCCATTGCGGGGCTTGCACTCGGCGGTGCGCGAGAAAGGATACCCGTAGTGATTGATGGCTTCATATCCACCGCAGGCTCGCTTGTGGCGATGAAGATGTGCGAGCATGCAAGGGACTACATGTTTTTCAGCCACAGATCAGGGGAGAGAGGCCACAGGCGGTTCTTCGAAGAACTTGGTGTAAGCCCCATACTGGACCTTAACATGCGCCTTGGCGAGGGCACAGGGGCAGCCCTTGCCATGGATGTGGTGGAGGCATCTGTCAGGATATACAACGAGATGGCAACATTCCACTCTGCAGGTGTATCAGAGGGGGAAGACTGAAAAGGTCAGAGGGATGGATAGACCGGTAAAGGGGTTCATGGGGGCACTCTCCACACTCTCTGTGGTGCCACTGTGGACAGACTCCATAGATGGCAGGGCCACAATGCCATGGTTTCCGGTGGTGGGGCTTGTGCTCGGGGTTGTGGTTTGGGCGGTGGGCTATGGGGTGGACCATGTTGCAGGCAAAGAGGGCCAGTGGATTACAGCCCTCTCTGTGGTGCTTGCAGGGGTGGTGCTTACAGGAGGGCTCCATATGGACGGGCTTTCAGATACATTCGATGGTCTTTTCGGAGGCAACACAAAGGAGAGAAGGCTTTCCATAATGAAAGACCCCCATGCGGGAACCTTTGGCATTGTGGCGATAGTGATGCTCCTTGCGACAAAACTTGTCGGGGCGGCATACCTTGCAAAGGCAGGGGGGCTGTGGTGGGTGGTGCCTTCATATATAACCTCCAGGGTATCGATGGTTCTGCTTGCCTCAACCCTTCGGTATGCAAGGACCGAAGGAGGCACAGGCAGGGCCTTTGTAGATGGTGTAACCATAAGGTGTGGTGCCCTGGCACTCGGGCTTGGTGTGGTGCTTCTATATCTTGTGGGAGCTATGGGGGCGATGGTTCTCCTTCTTGCAGGTATCGTGGTTACAGCATGCGTGGGCATGGTGGCACATAGAAGGATCGGCGGGGTTACAGGCGATGTGCTTGGTGCGACATCGGAGATGGTGGAGGCAACGACGATGGTTGTGGCAGCCATCCTCATCAGCCAATCCGGCCTTACAGGGGCTGTTC
>WGFM01000013.1 GCA_015492245.1 Deltaproteobacteria bacterium
AAGCTGTCCCTAGTACGAGAGGACCGGGATGGCGGCACCTCTGGTGTTCCAGTTGTTCCGCCAGGAGCAACGCTGGGTAGCCATGTGCCGAAGGGATAACCGCTGAAAGCATCTAAGCGGGAAGCCCCTCCCAAGATTAGGCCTCCCAGGACCTTCGGGTCCCTGAAGGGCCCTCGGAGACTACGAGGTCGATAGGCCGGATGTGTAAGCCCCGTGAGGGGTTGAGCTAACCGGTACTAATAGCCCGTGAGACTTGACCACTCAAATTTTTTGCCTGGTTATTGATTCTCACCAATCCTTAAAAAACAGAAAAGACCCTGTTCGATCGTCAAATAACATAAAGACGCCACAGAAATAAGTCTTTCCGTGGCCATACCGGGGAGGAAACACCCGTTCCCATTCCGAACACGGAAGTTAAGCTCCCCAGGGCCAATGGTACTGAGGGGGCAACCCCTTGGGAGAGTAGGTCGCCGCGGAAATTAAATCCAGAAAAAGCCCCGCCATTTGATGGCAGGGCTTTTTCTTATTTCTCCTGACTTCTAAACTAAAAATAGAGAAGACCATGCCTTGACTTACAATGGTTTGACTGATATACTCAAAATGCCTTATTAAAATTTTAATGAAAGGAGGTTGATAATATGGCAGTATTCAGAAAAATTTTGATCCCCTTTGACGGCTCGGGGCCAGGCAAAAAGGCCGCCGAAAAGGCTTTTGAGCTCGCAGTAGACCAGGGAGCAGAGGTCTATGGTATCAAGGTTATAAGCTTCATTGGTGAGCTTATAACACCATCGGACAGCCTCTGGGCAACCATCGAGGCAGACCTCAGAGAGAAGGCAAGGGAGATACTCAAAGAACTTGAGGTCATGGCCGAAACCAAAGGTGTTAAAATAACCACGGCAGTCAGAGAAGGCTCCGCAGAATCAGAGGTCATTAATTATGCAAAGGAGATAGAGGCAGACCTTATAGTGATGAGCACGGGCGGAAAGGGTGGAATGGGTAGATACCTTGGGAAGACCGTGGACAGGGTCCTCAGAGAGGCACCATGTCCCGTTATGGTGGTTAAATAACACAATATATTCCACACAAGATGCAGAAAAAAAAAGTTTATTAGCAGACCCATAGAAAAGCCACATCCGCGGATGTGGCTTTTCTGTCTCCCTCCGACCCTTCTCCACAGGGTAAAGTCCTGACCATACAAGCCCGATAAAGAATGTAAGGTGATTTTGTGATATAATATAAGTATGGTGGTGATTTCTTATGATAAAGATAATAAAATACACCATTGCAGGCATCCTGGGAGGTATTGCAGGTATTGCTGTGGGAACACTCATAGGCAGTATACTTGTGGAGAATAGCTCTATATATGCAGGCTCAGAAGGCTCAAGGCTATACTACAATCTTTCAGGCTCTACCGGTTATGAGTGGATAATGGTTGTGGTGGTGCTCCTTATATTTGCTGTGTTCCATATCATGATGATACTGCAGGAAGAGATGCACAGAAAGTAACCCATATGAGAAGGATGTGATTGCAAAGAGGATAAAAAAAGGGGAGGACGAGTGCTCGTCCTCCCCTTCGGTTCTTGAGGGTTATCAGTGTTTTCCAGGGAATCCACCTCTTCCTGTGAATGCCATGTAGAGCGAATATATACTCACACCTATGGCTATGAGCATCTCTATATAGAGAAAGAGGACTCCCCACTTATACCATGGCTCGTACTGTATGTCCCCTCTTTTTCCTATGCTGCCTCCACCCATAGTTCAAACCTCCTTATGTTTTAGTCCTTTGAAGCTTCTGTATACTCTCCAAGCCAGAACTCCTTGGTTCCAATACCATGGTCTTCTGGATGTATATCCCAGTGCATCGCCCAGGCATAGAAGATCATCATTGGTATGAACATGAATATTGCCACATAGGCATAACCCATGTGGATGTTCGAAGAGAATCCGAATATGAGCGGGTAGATGACTCCACCTGTACAGGAGATACCTCCTATGAAACCTGTTGCTGTACCTGGACGTTCCTTGAACATAAGGGGCACTATGGCGAAGGTTCCACCTGTGCCGAAGGCTACCGTTACACCGAACACAGCCAGGATGAGCACAGAGAGCACCACATTGTTGGAGAGCCCGGCTATGGTGAGCAGTATCATCGTAGTCGTGATAGATAGCAGAGCGAACATCAGCCAGTGCACCCTGGGCGAGTAAGGTAGCGCCTTACTTATTATGGGGAAGGGCATCCAGCCCTTTCGTTGCCACAGATCCGACATATAGCCCGAGAACGGTCGGAAAAGCGATGCGTTGAAGGACTGCACCGCTGCAAATGTGCCTGCAGCTATCTGTACATCCTTGATCGTCTCGAAGCCGAGGTCCTTTATGGCATCTGCAAAACCCCTTGCATAGTAGCCGGGCAGCCATGCGTTCATTCCTATCTCAAGACCGAAGCACATGGCATAGGCGAACATGAGGGCGATGGCTGCAAACCTTGTCCACACAAAGGCTGTGTCCCTGATTGTTGCAGTCTTCTTCGCCATCTCTGCCCTCTCTGCGCTCTTTGCAGGTACACCCCTTAAGAGCATCCATGCAGCTATTATGAGGGCTACGATACCAAGATGCAGAAATGCCGTCGAGTAGTCTGTACCATAGATCCTGGGCAGAAGCAGTGCACCTGTTCCTGCACCAACATTACCAGTGCCAGCGTACAGACCCTCGGCTGCACCCATCTCCTCTTCCTCGAACCACTGTGCCACATGCTGGATTCCCACAACAAAGGATATACCAGCAGCGGCAACTATGGCACGCTCTATAAACAGGGTCTTATAATCTGTGGCATAGGAAGATGCTATGCTCATAAGTCCTGTGGTTACAAGGATTATGGCAAATGCATATGGTGCTCCTATCTTATCTGCAAGATACCCGGCAACAGGCCTGAGTATAGGTGCACTCCAGAGAGCAGAACTCGCAAGTATGCCCATCTGGGCAATGGTAAGGTTGAACTTCTGTGCTATACTCGGGCTAAATGCTGCGGTTGCAAACCACATAAGAAAGCACCAGAAAAATGCAACTGCGGCGATTATCAGCTGCTCTACCTTGTGGGTCTTTATGTTCCTCATATTAATCCTCCTTTACCTCAGGCTATGTTTTTTACACTTCAAGTCCACAACCAGTGCTTTATTCTATTCAGCATAGCCCATTTGTTTTTAGTATCCAGAAGAAAAGTGCCACACAACCTATCCACTCCTGCCACATACCTTTCAGCATGCCGAAAGGGTTCACCCGGTCTTGTTGAAGCCTAACTCCATCACCTCCTTTCCCCGACTCCCTTTCCTTAAAAAAAATTAATAACTGGATAGGTCTCAAATAACATATAAAAAATAATGACAAATGTCAAGTTTTTATTCCCTGCCTTTTAAGGCAGGGAATAGTGGCAGAATCAGTCGGGTTGACGGTGGATTGATACTATGTTATATACCCATGTAGAAGATCCTTGACCAGCCAGGACATCCCACCCTTGAGCAACAGGTTGCCTTAATTTAAAAAGAGGAATTTGTGAAATCCATGAAAAATGAAAGACTTTTAATGCTCTCTGTGGCCATGATAGGTGCTGGGGTTGTTGCAATGGTTGTGCTGGCTATCTTTACTGCGAGACTCCTGAGTGCAGGGATTGAAAGCACCTCGTATATAAATGAGCTCACCCATAGAGTATACAAGATTAGAGAGAGCGGGCATGAGCCGGCGGGAGAAATGAAGAAGATAGAAGCGGTCCTTGTAAGGCTTAAAGACATGGGCATGGAGCTTAATGCCAAAGGGTATTATGAAGAGGTGAGAAGAAAACTCGCAGAGCTTGAAAGGATGTGGCAGAACCCTGAAGAATACGGAAAGACGGTAAGCTCTATCGCCGAAGACCTTGCTGATATTAACACCCAGATGAAGAAAGATTTTTCAGAAAGGCTCACAAGACTCAAAGGGTATGGAATAGCAGTGATTGTTGTGTTCTTCGGCATACCCCTCGGTGCAAGTCTTGTAGTACTGCTGGCTCGTAACAACAAAGGGCATGACACCCCTGGCAATGACAACATGGATGTGTGTGCAGAGAGTATGCCCCTGCCTGTTATAAAGATAGATAGAAATGGCTGGCTGCTATATGCCAACTCAGAGTTTGCAGAGTGGAGTGGATACGGAAGAGAAGAGAGCAGGGGTAGAAGGCTCGACTCGCTGGTAGAAAAAGAGGAACATCAAAGGGTGGCAGATATACTTGAGGAACTCTCAAATGGTAAGACAATAAGGGGGGTGCAGGTAAGGGTTGTAAAGAAAGAGGGCCTTTCACTGGTGGAACTTGATGGAGCCCCTATCCGTGATGACACGGGAGAGAGTGTGATAGTACTGAAAGATGTGGAGAGCATAAAGAAGGTTATGTCAGAGCTTGAGAAGGCAAGAAAGAGGGCTGAAGAGGCAAAGGAAAAGCTGAAAAAGATGGTAAGTGAGCTTGAAGAATTCGCCCTCATAGCCATAAGAAGGGAGATGAAGTTGAAAGAGATAAAAGAACGCATACTTACAGAAGACAAAAAACAATAAGAAAACCTTTGTCTGTGAATATGCCCATGCGGCCTGTCATCCTATATAGCCTTGTGGTGGTTCTTCCAGCCATAGTGCTGCCAGCAGTTGTCATCCCTGGTGTGTATGCATATGTTGCGTCTGCAGTGGAGGGTGAACCACTCCTGGTTGCCACCCTTGCAGGAATCGTCGTTGCCGGGGTATCTTCTGTGTTTATAGCAAGGATGGTTGTATCTCCCATATACTCCTCAACAGTGGAGAGTGGGCTGCCACATACAGGAAAGAAAAGAGTCAACCTTCTGGTAGAGCCCAGGGAGAGACTGCGAATGTTGAGAGAGCTGGTGGATGAACTGGTTAACTCGGTGGATGTGGTGATAGTTGCAGAAAAAAGCGGAAGGATAATCTATGGAAACAGGGGGACAAGGAGGCTTCTTGGCTACAGGGCACTTCTCGGCACACCACTGGAGCATATCTTCCTGCACAAAAGAGAGTGCGAAGGACTACTTAAAAGGACCGAACGGGATGGAAGGGTTGAAGGGGTGCAGATGGAGATGATTTCAAAAGATGGCAGTGCAGTGTTTGTGGCCACTACCACCTCATTTATCAGGGATTGCGGACTGTTCATCCTTGTGGCACAGGACACAACCCAGAGTGTAGAGATTGCCAGAAGGCTTTCCTCCCTCGAGAAGGAACTCACAGACAGGATCCAGCACCTTGAGGACTTCAGGGCAGGGGTTCTCTCAATGGTCAAGGACCTCGAAGAAAGCGAGAATCGCCTTCACAATGCCTATATGGAGTTGAAGAACACACAGGCTCAACTTGTGCATTCCTCAAAGCTCAAGGCCCTGGGAGAGCTTACCGCAGGGCTTGCCCACGAGCTGGCACAACCACTTACAGCCATAAGGGGACTGGTGCTCCACATGCTGAGGTACAAAGAACTACGCAGGGAGGATGTGGCCAAACTGGAACTAATAAACAGGGCAACAGAGAAGATGGAAAGCGTGATAAGCCATCTGAGGATGTTCTCAAGGATAGACAGGGCAGTATTCAAGCCGGTAGACCTCAACAGGATTGTGGAAGAGGCATTTCTTATAGCAGGAGAGATGCTCAAGAAGAGCCGTATAGAGGTTGAAAGAAGGCTGTCGCCACTTCCCCCTATAAAGGGAAACAGGGGGGCACTGGAACAGGTGGTGATAAACCTCATAAGCAATGCAAAAGATGCCATGCCAGAGGGTGGAAGGCTTACCATATCTACAGACCTCGTCGAGAGAGCCGGCAGAAGCTACACAAGACTTGCCGTTAAAGACACTGGCTGTGGTATCCCGGATGATGTGCTGCCACGCATATTCGAGCCCTTCTTTACGACCAAAGATGTCGACAGGGGAACAGGTCTTGGACTATCTATAAGTTATGGTATAATAAAAGACCACAGGGGAGAGATACTGGTAGAGTCCTGTGAGGGCAGGGGCACCACATTCTATGTGCTCCTGCCAGTTGCAGAAAGAGACGAGCCGAGGGAATAGTGAGTGTCTTAAGCAGGCTGGTTGAGGTGTTGTTCCCACCACTGTGTCCTGTATGCAGAGAAGGACTTTCGGACGAGGGAATGTGTGCAGGATGTATGGAGACCGTAAGGTGGATAGAACGCCCCTTCTGCACCGTATGTGGAATACCCTTCAGTGCTGGCACAGGAGAACATCGATGCGCAGAGTGTATAAAAAGAAGTCAGCCCTTCGAGAGGGCAAGAAGTGCCGTATACTACCAGGGAGCAGGGCTCAAGGCAATACGAAAATTCAAATACCGCTATGACATGACAGTGGAGCCAACCCTTGAGAGGTTTGTAACCCATGGGTTCGAGCTTCTTGATGTAGCCCACTTAGACCTCATGGTGCCGGTGCCGTTGCACACGAGAAGGCTTAAAGAGAGGGGATTCAACCAGGCACTACTTATTGCGAGGATACTCTCGAAACATACAGGTATAGCAGTTGACTGGCGTTCCCTGAGAAGGATAAGCTACACAGGCCCACAGGTGGCCCTGGAAGAGAAAGAAAGGCTTGTTAATGTGAGGAATGCCTTCAGAGTGGAAGAGGAAGGGCTGTTCCGCAACAAAAAGGTGCTCCTTGTGGACGATGTTATGACCACTGGGGCAACCATAAAAGAGTGCGCAAGAACACTTAAAAGGGCTGGTGCACAGGTATATGCATTGACGGTGGCAAGGGTGGTGTAGCTGAAGATGGGCAAGGTTCTTACACTCAGAGGTCTGCAGAGGGAGCTGAGAAGGCTTCGGCCGGAAGCTAAGGTTGTCTTCACCAACGGATGTTTCGATATAATACATGCAGGCCATGTAAGGTATCTTGAGAAGGCAAAAAGGCTGGGAGACATACTCGTTGTGGGACTCAATAGCGATAGGTCTGTACGGAAGATAAAGGGCAGAGGACGCCCCCTGGTGAGTGAGAGAGACAGAGCAGCAGTGCTTTCGGCCCTCAAAGTGGTGGACTATGTGGTGCTCTTCGGTGAGCCCACACCCATAAGACTCATAGAGGCCATAAGGCCCGATGTGCTCGTTAAGGGTGCGGACTGGAAGCCCGGCCACATAGTGGGAGAAGAGCTGGTAAGGTCCTACGGTGGAAGGGTCAGAAGGATAACACTTCTTGAAGGAAGGTCTACCTCAAGGATAATAGACAGGATACTCAGGCTTCACGGGAAAAGAGGAGCTTGAGGCATGCAGAGAAGTCTTCTTTAACAAGAAAGCCCGACCCCTGAAAAACATGGGGGTCGGGCTTTTCCCATTTCTTACCAGGTGAGGCCTCCTATATGTCGTAGTAGAGGAAGAACTCGTAGGGAACCGGCCTCAACCTTATCTCTTTGATTTCTCTTTCTGTCTTGTAGTCTATCCATGTGTCTATCACATCCTGGGTGAACACATCACCTTTGAGGAGGAACTCGTGGTCGCGCTTGAGCTCTTCTATGGCCTCTTCCAGTGAGCCACAGGCAGAAGGCACCTGTGCCAGCTCTTCCGGGGTGAGTGCGTAGATGTCTTTGTCCAGTGGTTCACCCGGATCTATCTTGTTTTCTATACCATCAAGACCTGCCATGAGCATGGCCGCAAAGGCAAGATAGCCGTTACAGGATGGGTCGGGGAACCTGACCTCCACCCTCTTCGACTTTGGTGATGGGGAGTACATGGGAATCCTGACCGCTGCGGAACGGTTACGCTGGGAGTAGGCGAGGTTTATCGGGGCCTCGAAGCCAGGGACAAGCCTCCTGTAGGAGTTTGTAGATGGATTGCAGAAGGCATTCAGTGCCCTTGCGTGCTTGAGTATGCCGCCTATGTAGTAGAGGGCGGTCTCGCTGAGGCCAGCGTACCTGTCGCCTGCGAACACAGGCTTTCCGTCCTTCCATATGGACTGGTGGGTGTGCATTCCAGAACCGTTATCGCCAAATATGGGCTTGGGCATGAATGTGGCGGTCTTGCCCCATTTCTTTGCCACATTCTTTACTATGTATTTGTACCACATGAGCTTGTCAGCCATCCTGACGAGGCTGTCGAACCTCATGTCGATCTCGCCCTGGCCCGCGGTTGCAACCTCGTGGTGGTGGCATTCCACCTCTATACCCACGCTCTCCATGAGCAGACTCATCTCTGTTCTTATGTCCTGACAGCTATCAGAAGGGGGAACAGGGAAGTACCCCTCTTTGTGGCGTGGTTTGTGCCCGAGGTTGGGACACTCGTCTCTTCCAGAGTTCCATGTGCCCTCTATGGAGTCAACAAAGTAGAAGCCATGGTCGGCCTCCTGGCTGTAGCGTATGTCGTCAAGGATGAAGAACTCTGGCTCGGGGCCAAAGTATGCCACATCCCCCTCACCTGTGGACTTGAGATACGCCTCTGCCTTGCGGGCTATGTTTCTGGGGTCCCTCGAGTAGGGTTCCCTTGTTATTGGGTCCACCACATTGCATATGAGTGTAAGGGTTGGAACCTCTGTGAAGGGATCCATGATGGCTGTCTGGGCATCGGGTATTACCAGCATGTCGCTCTCCTGGATGCCCTGCCACCCACGGATACTGGAGCCATCGAAACCGAGCCCCTCTTCGAATATCTCTTCAGAAAGCTGAGAAATGGGAACGGAAAAGTGCTGCCAGGTGCCAATAAAGTCCATGAACCTTAAGTCCACCACCCTGGCCTTGTTCTCTTTGGCAAACTTTACTACCTCCTTCGGTGTCATAATACCCCTCCTTGCTATTTTATTATTTTATATTTTTATATGGCCTCTTCGCCCCTCTCACCGGTTCTTATCCTTACGGCCTCGTCAACAGGCAATACGAATACCTTGCCGTCTCCTATACGGCCCGTCTTCGCGGTGTTCACTATGGTGTCCACAACCTTTGCCGCAAGCTCCTCTTTTACCACAATCTCAAGCTTTATCTTTGGAAGAAAGTCCACCACATACTCGGCTCCCCTGTAGAGCTCTGTATGCCCCTTCTGACGGCCAAAACCCTTCACCTCCGAGACGGTAATCCCCTGTATGCCTATCTCGTTCAGTGCCTCTTTTACCTCATCGAGCTTGAAAGGCTTTATGATTGCCTCTATCTTCTTCATCACAAGACCCCCTGTTTTGTTGTTTTATGCAAAAGGTTAACACACTGTAGAGTAAGGTGTAAAGCTCTTTTTGAAACTAATGCAAATTTTGTGCCTAACCCATAAGTCCTTGATTATGTTCGATTTACTCCACTTCTGCAACGCCTTGAAAGATTAAAGTTTGTGCAGCAGAACGGAAAAGTGCACAAAAAAGAGGCAGGCTTTGAAGTTGACAGTCCATCTCTCTCTTTGATAATCTCTTGTGTATGTCCCGCATGGTAATAGATGGGTATAACCTTCTGGGGGCTGCCACAGGCAGGGGGCTTACCGGAAGGATAGAGGCTGAAAGAGAAGGGCTTCTTGAAAGGCTTTCATCCTACAGAAGATACAGAAAAGGTGTCAGGATAACCATCGTATTCGATGCAAGGGGTGGAACGAGCCTTGACAGAAGAAGGGAGAACTTCAAGGGTATAGAGGTTGTGTTTGCAGGAAGCGGTGAGGATGCCGACACCGTCATAAAAGACTATGCAAGAAGGCTGGGCAGTGGCCTTGTTGTGGTAACTTCCGACAGGGAGGTAAGGGGGTTTGTGGCTCGATGCGGTGGGGTGAGCATATCATCCGGCGAGTTTATGGAGCGCCTTGAGCTGGCAGAGTATTCAGCGCTCAAAGGGCTGGAAGAGGAGGACCATGAGGAAGAACCATCCAGAGGCTCCACCAAGAAGGGTCCGGCAAGAAGGCTTCCAAAGGAGAAGCGAAGAAGAAGAGGGGTGTTGAAAAAACTTTAAGGAGTCTTTCCTACCATGAAAGAAAGAAGGCTTGTGTTCGAAAAATCAAGAAAAGGCAGGGTTGCTGTAGCCCCCCCTGTGGTTGATGTGCCCCATGTAGAGCCCAGAGAGCTCATACCAGAGGAACTTATCAGGGAAGACATTGAGGGGTTTCCAGAACTCTCTGAGCTCGATGTGATTCGCCATTACACAGGGCTGGCCACCCTCAACTTCGGGGTTGATACAGGGTTTTATCCACTGGGTTCGTGCACCATGAAGTATAACCCCAGGATAGACGAGGATGTGGCAGCCCTTGAGGGCTTCACCATGCTGCATCCCTACCAGCCCGAAGAGTGCTGTCAGGGCGCCCTGAGGCTCATGCATGAGCTTTCCACCTATCTCTGCGAGATAGGTGGCATGGATGCCCTCACGCTGCAGCCCTCTGCTGGTGCACAGGGTGAGCTCTGCGGGCTCCTTGTGCTGGTGGCATACTTCAGGGACAGGGGCTCGAAGAGGAAGAAGATCATAATACCCGATACTGCCCATGGCACCAACCCGGCAAGCTCTGCACTTGCAGGGTTCAGCGTTGTGGAGATAGGGTCCTCAAAAAATGGTATCATCGAGCCGGCTGATGTGGAACGGCTCATGGATGAGGATACGGCAGGCATTATGCTGACAAACCCAAACACACTGGGGCTCTTTGAAGAGAACATAAAGGAGATTGCCAGTATAGTGCACTCGAAGGGCGGGTTTGTATACTGCGATGGGGCAAACCTTAACGCCCTCATGGGTATAGCACGGCTTGGAGAGATGGGGGTGGACCTCGTGCAGTTCAACCTCCACAAGACCTTTGCAACCCCACATGGAGGCGGGGGGCCTGGCTCTGGCCCACTGGGGGTTAAGAGAGAGCTCGCACCATATCTGCCGGTGCCATGGGTGGAGAAGGAAGGGAGTAGGTACAGGCTCGTAACCGATGCCCCGAAGAGTATCGGCAGATGCAGGGCGTTCTATGGGAACTTCCTTGTAATGGTCAAGGCCTATGCGTACATAAGGAGAATGGGCAGAGAGGGGCTCAAGGAGGCATCTAAGATGGCGATACTCAATGCAAACTACATAAAGGAAAGGCTCAAGGAGGACTTCCATCTTCCATATCCCCAGACCTGCATGCACGAGTGTGTCTTCAGCGATAGATACCAGCAGGCCCATGGGGTTACAACCATGGATATGGCAAAGAGGCTCATGGATTACGGGTTTCATCCTCCCACTGTATATTTCCCCCTCGTTGTCAGGGGGGCGATAATGGTAGAGCCCACAGAGACAGAGAGCCCCGAGACCATAGACAGCTTCATAGAGGCCATGAAGAGCATAGCCCGTGAGGTGCGGGAAAGCCCCGATGTCCTGAAAGGGGCACCACATAATGCGCCTGTAAAGAGGGTTGACGAGGTAATGGCCTCGAGAAGGCCTCGTGTAAGGTGGCAGCCTTTCAGCGATAACGGGTGAATATCAGCTGGTATTCGAAACTTGCGTGCACCCTGACCTCTTCTATGGTGAAGTCTGGTGGAAAGGGGTTGAACGGTGAGGCGAGCCTTATGGCAGTTACCGCCGCGTCGTCGAGGGCAGGGTAGTTGGAAGACTTCACTATCTTTATGTCTCTAATAGAGCCATCTTTTGTTATGACAAAGTCTATGAGGAGGCGGCCCTGCTCGCCATTTCTTACAGAGCTCAATGGATATTCCCAGTAGAACTCTATCCTTCGTTTCATATCCAGAAGGTACCTGCTGTACTTAAGCTCAGAGGTGTTCAAAGATAGCACCTTGCCCTTCTCCCTCTTCGGGGGAGCCTTGCGGTACTTCTCTGTGAGTTCTCTGAGCCTCTTCTCTGTTGGAAAGAGGGCCACAGGGCCTTCTATCTTCTCTTCAGGTTCCTGTGGCACTGTGGGCCTCTCCTTTACAACCCTTCTCTGCCGGGGGGTGTCCTCCACTGGTATGAGCTCCCGGGGGCGGGGTCTTTCTACCTCTTTTTTTCTCTCCACAGTGGGCTTTTTCTCTTCTATCTTCTCTGGTTTCTTTATCCCTTCTGTGCCTTTTCTGGGCAGGCTTGCAACCTTCTTTTTCTTCTTCTTTACAGGAAGGGGCCTTTCATCAGGAACCTCCTCTTTTTCCACCTTTACGGTCCTGTCGCTGTAGGCAGAGGGCTTTGGGGGCTTCTCCTTTGTTGGCCTTACCTGGGGTGGCAATTCCACCACATCTACAAACAGGGGTTCTCTTTCTTCCTTCTGGGACATGAGCCCTGCTGATGGTGGAAATAGAAGCACTATTCCCACTGCCAGGTGCAGAAGGAGGGATAGTGAAAGGTAAAACAGTTTTCTACTTTGTGTTGACATAACAGGGCTCTTCTGTCAATATGAAATTATAGATAGATTTTAACCCAAAAACACAATTATAACCACTGGTATGTAGACAGATGTTTGGTATAGGAACGACAGAGCTGATAATAATCCTTCTCATAATCCTCATCATCTTTGGTGCCGGCAAGCTGCCTGAGATAGGAAGCGGGCTTGGAAGGGCACTGAAGAACTTTCGCAGAGAGACTACAGATGATGAAAAGGGTTCGAAAAGTGAAGGAAAGAAGGGGGATTAACCCCTGCCTGTCTCTTTTTCTTTCAGGAGCTGGTGCGCACACATCTTGACCTGGGGATGGAGTGTTCTATCCTCTGCAACAAGCCGGAGGTCCTGCGCCAGTAGAAACTCAAGAAGCCCCGTGGCAATCCGTGGCGGTGTGTAGGGATTCAGCACAATGGCCTTTATGACACGATACCGCTTTGACCACTTCCTGTGTGTGGCAACGAGCTTGAGAATCTCCGCAGAGTTCGGCCTCTTGGACACTATCCTTACCACCTCTGTCTCTGTTACACGGGGGTTGGAGAGAAGATTTCCTATGACCACAGGGTCGGGGTCTGAAAGAAGGCGGTCTATGGTATCCTTGTTGTTGAGTTTTGCAAGTGAACGCCTTTCACCCAGTGTTATAAGCTCCATCTCAGCCTCTTCCTCTGTGAAGTAACCCCTTACACCCTTTCTGTGTGGTGGAAGGTTTGTAAAGAGATGGGCTATCCTTTTTACACCCTGTTCAACGGCTGAAAGATAGGTCAGTCTGTATCTCACCTCACCGAGTATCTCAAGCAGTGTGTCGGGATCCACAAATATGGACTTGAGCCTTCTTACTCCCTCCATGGATGAGTCCATCCCGTAGAGTCTCTCCAGTATGGATGCCACCTCTTCAGGGCCTTGTGCAGACAGCCTGCGCCTTATAAGGTCTATCTGCATCCTTCTTTCAGGAAGGGTGAGAACCTCCTTGAGAAGAGACTCCAGTATGCTCTCTCTACTGCGCATCTTTCTGGAAAGGGTTTGTATTTTCTACATCAGGGTATGACTTCCAGTTCTGCGTGGTATACCCCATCTGGCACCTCTGTGAATACCACCATCACGGGGATGATGCCCCGCGGTGGGATGAGGCTCGTTTTCTGCCCCTTGAAGTGTCTGGTGAGCTCCTTGCTCGAAAGAGTTCGCAGCTCTTCTTTTGATACTATCTTTCCCGGGGAGGTAACCCTGGTTGCCATGGGCTTGCCGTCTCTGTTGTAGAGCACACCCCTTACAAGCCTTACCCTCTGTGATTCCTCCCTGAGGTTCTTGATTCTTCCCTCGAGGACGAATATGGTGCCGCCTGTGTCTTTGTTTTCAACGAATACACCTTTCAGGCGTTCTATCTCGAGACTCTTTGTAGCGTTTGAAGATGGTGGTATTCCCAGTATGGCTGGCAGGGCACCACTGAAGTAGAGTATGGCACCACCACCGTATAGAAGCACCACAAGAAGCAAGAGCACGGGCAGTCTTCTCTTGGGTGCCTTCTTCTCTTCCTCCTGTGCTGTGGTGGGTTCTTCGGTGGCCTCTTGTTCACCTACAGGGGGCTCTTCTGTCCTCTCCTCTTCTGGCTCCCTGGGGCCAGGCCCTTCCTGGGCCTCCTCTTCTGGCTCTTCTGGGGGTTGTGCCCCTTCGGTGGCCTCTTCAGTGCCTCTTTCTGTGGCAGGTGGCTCTTCAATAGCTCCTTCCTCTTGGGGTCTATCTTCTACGCCGAAGGCTGGTGCCTTGTCTTCTGCCTGTTCCTTCAGGGCCTCTTCCCATGAGGGTTCAGTGGCCTCTTCTTCTGCCTCACCTGTTGCGGGCTCTTTCTCTTCAAGGCTGAAGGATGGGCCCTCTTCGGTCTCTACCTTTTCCTCTGCAGGTGGCTCCTCGGCCTCTGCCTCTTTGAATGCCTCTTCCCATGTGGGCTCTTCTTCGCCTTTCTCTTCAGGTTCCTGTGGTTCTTCCTCTTCCGTGGTTCCTTCGGCCTGCTCCTTGAGTGCTTCTTCCCATGATGTCTCGATGCCCTTTTCTTCAGAAGGCTCGGGGGCAGGTGGTTCTCTCTCTTCCCCTAAGGACCATGAGGGCTCCTCCTCTTTCTCATCGAATCCAGCAAGGGAGAACTCCTCTTCTTCGAACTCTTCTCTTGTAAAGGAATCTTCTGCGATAAAGCCTTCTTCTGAAGAAGTGGCCGCTGGCTCCAGACCACCTGTGGGCTCCTGTGTGCTCTGTTCAGTGGATGGTTCTGGCCTTTCTTCAACGGTCTCTGCGGGAGGCTCCTCTCTGGTTGCAACGAACACATGCTTACACCGTGAACACCTGACCTTCACCCCTTTATCACCTATCTTTGAGTCATCGAGCTGATACTTTGTGCCACAATTTTCACACTGGAGTATCAAAATACTACCTCCCGAAAGATATTGTAGACTCTAAACAATCTATCACAAGTATAGATTAAATGCAAGATGTTACAAGCCCCTTCTACTGAAGCCTTACAGGTGTTTCCACAACACTATCCCTGTATTTAAGTTTCAGGGTGCCGTCCTTTTCCACGCATAGCGTTATGGCAACCTGCCCTTGTTTTTCATCCACAGGCAGTGTTATTATACGAAAGCCTCGAAGCTCCATGTTTTCAGACTTTCTGAGCCCCTGTTTTATGAACTCCATGTCTCCTTCTCTAACCCATCTTCTCGTTACAAGGTGGTCTGGCACCTCGAAGAGTTCAAGGAAGACCTCTCTCTGCACCCCAAGGGTTCTGGCAGGCCTTATGTAGAAGGTCTTCTCAAGTGGCAGGGGTTCACCCTTCTCCAGCACTATCTCGTATGAGTGGTCTTTTTTCTCATCGCCCTTTATGGTGTACTTCAGTGCATAGGCCATGGCAAGATGCCTGTCTATTATGTGCCTCGAGCCATACATGAGCGCACCCTCTGCAACGGCTGTAAGGGGGCTGTGGTCGTATATGGCGTTCTTTTCCTGGAGAGAGGGAAAGAGATAGGCTATCTTCTCCCTGAAGGATGGTATCTGCGAGGACCCCCCTGTAAGGAGCACCGCCTCTATCATGGATGGTGTAACACCTATCTTCTTTGCCTTCTTCAGCACATAGGAGATGGCTCTGTCCACAGACTCGTAGAAGTGGTGTCTTGCAAGTATCTTCTCGAACTCCTCCCTTGTTACATGGCACACCTCTTTACCATCCCATACAAAGGGCACACTCTTTCTGTCAGAAAGGGCTATCTTCATGGATTCTGCCGCGTCCATAAGGGGGGCAGGGTCTTTGCCCTTCATGTCGAGTCTTTCAAGGAGGTATTCGGCAAGCCAGCGGTCTATCTCTCTACCCCCGAGAAGCTTTGCCCTGTCGGGCTTTGCCACCACATGCACACCATCTATGTTTATCCTGAGGACCATCACATCCAGTGTGCAACCACCGAAGTCCACGACCATCACCATCTTATCCCTTTTCTCTGCTATCTGGTAGCCTATGCTTGCAGCAAGGGGTTCTTCCACGAGTTCCACCGAAAACCCTCTTGCGATCCTGTCGAGTATGGCTCTGAGGTTTTCTCTGTAGCCATCGAAACCCACGGGGACAGTGAGGTACACCTTTGCAGACTTTCTGAAGAGTGAGAACACCCCCCCGCCTGAAAGCTCGCTCCTTATGTGCCTTAAAAGGGCGGAGAGGTATTTCCCCATGAGCTCTTTTCCCTGCTCACTGCCCCGAAGCACAAGCTCCTTTATATTCACCCCGCCATCTTCCACCGCCGTGCCTATGGAGAGGGTTCTGGGGTCTATCAGGGTTGGCACTATGGGGATGTTGCAGTAGTTGTGTGATATGCCCTCGAGGTGGCTGAACTGGGCTGGCTCATCATCCTTTCTTCTCATCACCACCGTGTTTGTGGCACCGAGGTCTATGGAGACCACCTCGTTCTCCTCAAGGCCATGGGGCCTTGTGTGGGGTTCTTTTTCGAACTCTGGATACTCCTCTTTGAGTAACAGGGGACGCTCTATCTCTCTACCGTGGTAACGGCTCCTGAGTTGCTCCAGGTGGGCTATCACCCTCTTTACCGTATCCCTGAGTACCACGGGCCTTACCCATACATGGCTGTAGGGCCTCAGAAGCTCGAGAAGCCTTATGTCGTTAACCCCCTTGAGCCTTCTTTTAAGTTCCCCTGAGAAGAGCTCTGCATAGCGCTCGCGGGTGTAGCGCCGTTTTTTGGACTCCTTCATCCTCTTCTCTTCTGCAACTATTATGAAGTCCACCACATCCATCACATCTATGTCCTCTATCCTGCCCTTTATGGAGAAGAGGGGCAGCAGATTCTCTATGGTGCGAAGGAACAGCCCTGAGAACTCCTCTGACGGGGGTAGCTCTTTGAGTATGTCCAGTAGCGCCCTGCCCCGTGCAAAGGTGTCCTTGATCCTGAGCGAGGCATTGAGTGCCTCCTGGAGGCATCGTTTGTAGAGGGGTAGAAACTCATCGCCCTCTGGAAGCCTCCTTGCCATGAAGAAGAGGGCATACTTTGTATAATAGGGCTCCTCTATGAGCAGAGAGGCCTGTATGGCTATATCTATACCCCTGCTGTAGAGTTCACCGAACCTGCCTGTAAGGGGCAGGCCCAGCACTATGCCAAGGAATGTCCTGTTGCGGTAGAACTCGTCGTCGCATGTGGTGGGCAGCTCCCGTGCTATCTCTGTAAGGGAGTATTTTTTGTAGCCCGCGCCCTCTGCAAGCCCCAGGGCGACCTTTGTTGCATGTAGCGAGAGCTCATGGATGCCCCTTTCCTTGAGTTTCTTGGCTATCTCTGTGAGGGAATACCTCCTTATGAAGGCATCCTCTATCTTGTCCGAGGCATCTATGGCCTGTCGCATGAGCCTCGTATAGAGGGGCAGAAATAGAGGGCCCTGGGGAAGCCTGTCTGCTATACGCAGAAGAGAGGACTTTCTGTGGACAGGCTCGTCCATGAGGCCTATGGTCTTTACGGTCTCATCGAGTGTATCCTCCCAGAGGGGAATGAACTCCTCGTCCTGGGGAAGTGTCTCTGTTAATTCTGTAAGCAATGCCCTCTTTTCCTGTGGGCCATCCATGCCTTTTATGAACTCGAAGGCCCGACGGTATGTATCCCTCGAGAGGGCGGTAGCCCCATGGCTGGAGAGAAGCCTCAATATGGCCCTGCCCTTCTCCCTTGTGGAAAGCTCTGCCGTTGAGAGTATATGTTCAAGGTGTCTGTTCTCCATACTTCATAAATACTCTGGAAGTAATATCTGGTTATACATCAATAAAGACTACTTTTATCGGGACACTTGGAAAGATTCTTTGAAGCCGTTCTATATCGTAAACCAGCTGTTCGCCATACGAAACCCCGGTTGACATCTCTTTATGAAGATAATAACAGGGCACTATCTCTACGCCAACATCTGCCCTGTTTTTGTTGTAGAAGTATTGAAATCTTGCAAGGTCATAAAACATAAAGGCATATTTTCCAAACTGTACTTCCACAAGTACCTTTTCTTTCACGAAATCCATCTGTTTAAACGCCTTGATTCTGTGTTTTAGATCATAAGCTTCTATATCATAAAAGTCCTTCAACTCACTGTAGCCATGTTCGTAGAATGCTTCTTTAAATGCCCTGTTCATATCCTTGGGGGGAGTACAGCAATTTCCCTGTTCTGGATTTTCCCTTGCTTATCTTGGTCTTACCAGCTATCTTTATGGAATTTATGATTTTGTCTATTTCTTGCTCCATATGTGGGTATCGCACCTTTAGTATTCCAAGCCCACCAAGATGAGAGTATTCAAATACCTTCTTCATCTCTGTTTCCTCATGACAGACTCAAAAAGGTCTGCGTTGGGATGTATCGAGACGGTAGCTGGCGTATAGATAGGCTTGCCCATTGGTCTTAACCTTAACCTCCCTCTAAGAAGAGATTCTATCCTTTGTCTTCCTATTTCTATATACTCTTCTATTATATCTGCGCCTGCGGATTTCCTTCCGTGAAGGATGCTGGCTATGGTGGTTGAGCCCACACCGACGAACGGGTCGATTACCCAGTCTCCTCTGTTTGTCAGAGCGAGCACAAGTCTTTCAACAAGTTCCACAGGAAACTGGCAGGGGTGAATGGTCTTTTCGGGATGATTGGCTTTTACATTCGGTATTTCCCATACATCCGTAGGATTTTTGCCGAGGGGATGGCATGATAATTCGCCCTTTTTTGAACCTTTAAAGTACTTCTTATTAGGATATTTCTGGGGAATCCTGACCGCATCAAGATTAAACATGTAGTGTTCGGATTTTGTGAACCACATTATCACTTCATATCTTCCAGAGAATCTCTTTCTGGCATGTAGTCCATGTCCAAAGTGCCATACTATTCTATTTCTAAGTTTAAGTCCTAATTTGGTAAAGATTGGATAGAGAAGTATATCTAATGGAATAATAGAACCGTTTTCAACATAATTGCCTACCTGCCAGCATATACTGCCGTCATCTTTCGTTATTCGCACAGATTCCTCAATGATTTCTTCCTGTTGCTCCATGTATTCATCCAGTTCAAGCTTTTTCTCGTAAGGTTTACCTATATTATAGGGAGGAGATGTAATAACGAGACTCGCTGTTTTGTCAGGTATCTGTCGTAGGAAGTCCAGAGCGTCTCCAGTGTACAGAACTACATCGGAGTCTTGTAAGAAATCTTTCGTTATTTTCAGTTTTTTATTCCACAACATTGAATCAGTTCTGTCCATTTTGTTATGGCTCCTTCTTTGTGGGATGGACGAAAAACCAGTGGTTACAACATCTCCATCTTCGTTTATTATGAGCTCTGTCCTTCCCTCCATGCAGAGATCATCTATGGTGTATGCAGGTGAGAGGAAAAGAAACCTCTGGTTTGTGGACCCCCTTGCAAGGAGTGTGGGCTCTTTCCTGGTAATGTCAAACTCTCCGTCAACGAGCACATCTATGTGGCGGAAGACCTTCTCTGCAGAAGCCATACCTGAAAGTTCCTCGTATCTGTAGCCCGTGTATACCATCGTTGTGAGCCCGTACTCCTCTTTTGCAAGACTTAGCAAATCCCTTAACCCCTCTATCTGTAGAAAGGGTTCTCCACCGCTTATGGTGATACCCTCTATGCCCTCTTCAAGGTGTCTGCGGA
>WGFM01000014.1 GCA_015492245.1 Deltaproteobacteria bacterium
AGCGAGGTTTGAAGGGGGTTAAGTTGTTTGTATCAGACAGGTGTATGGGTTTGATAGAGAGTATAGGGGAGTTTTACCCTGCTGCGAGGTGGCAGAGGTGTGTGGTACATTTTTACAGGAATGTATTTACCTATGTGCCTAAGGGTAAGGTCAAGGAGGTAGTGTTGATGTTGAAGGCTATACATGCCCAGGAGGATAGAAGAGAGGCTTTGAGGAAGGCTAAGCTTGTTGTTGAGAAGCTGCGGGGAATGAAGCTTAAGAATGCTGCGGAGAGAGTTGAGGAAGGGATAGAGGAGACGTTGAGTTATTATGCTTTTCCTAGGGAGCACTGGAGGCGTATAAGGACGAATAATCCTCTTGAGAGGGTTATGCGAGAGATCAGGCGCAGGACTAGGGTGGTGGGGTGTTTTCCTGATGGTGAGTCTGCGTTAATGCTTGTGGCAGCAAGGCTTCGCCACATAGCCGGTACGAAGTGGGGTATGAGGCAATATCTTAAGATGGAGAGGATAAAGGAACAGGAAAGTGACGTATCGATTGCTTAGCTCAGTACCAGATGAGGTCACCAGAAAAATGTGCGAAAAATTCTTGACGCTACCTCCATTCACAATAGACAAAATCATAGGTGTAGACGGAGTATGGTCAGTTTATGGGATCGGATTTTAAGGGCATGTGTATTTCATGTATTTTATGGACACCCAAACAATAGGTGAAGAAGTTGAGAATCCAATATCTGGTGCCTTCCCTCCACACCTCGGGTTATTCCTCACCATCACCTCACCCCACCCGCTGTGATAAAACTGTGATAAAATTATCACAATTGGATGGAAAATATGGAATTATTGGAAGTATCGGAATGCCACATAACTCTTTGATTTTAAAGGCAAAAAGGGGAAACCAGCCAGAAATCAGGACCCTTTGATTTTTCCCTTTTTCGGTCTCATAACCCGAAGGTCGTAGGTTCAAATCCTACCCCCGCTACCATACTGATTCCCGCACCTTTTGGGTGTGGTTTGAGATACGAGGGCCTTGGTCGGAAGCCGACCGGGGCCCTTTTTGTTTGAGTTTTTGGCGGATTTTTAATAAAATTAGCTTGCAAGTGTGCTGGCAAAGAGCAGTGCCCTGTTTTTTTCAGAAAGAACTATTCTCTGCTGATAACGGTTCTTTTTGAGAGGAAAACTAATGAGAGAAAAGAGGAGAATTAATGCCGTAAATCTCGAACTTCTTCTAAGACCAACAACTTTCAGCAGTACGATTCTTGCCGAGATGTGGGATGGGTTGGGTCTTCTGGAGCGCGTTAGCGTTCTTCTTCGTTTTTTAGAAGAATCACGTGGGCTATTTGGAGAAAAAATGAAGATAAAAGTACTGAACGACCCGAGTCCAGTTGTGCGCATGCTTGCGGTAAGGTGTTGTCATATCATAGAAGAATATGAGCCAGATCTGTACGCCAAGCTGAAAGCTGATCCATCGGCTTTAGTCCGGGCCGCGATGAATTCTGATGTCCCTCTTTTTGACAAGGAAGAATTTGGCCTTCTGAGTCATATCGAAAGGCTCGGCGTTATAGCTCTTTCTGATTATGTATGGGAAGAGGAATTCGCGGAATTCATCGTTGACGGACTGCAGAGCGCCGCACTGCAAGAAAAGGAGGCTGCTGAACTTGTTGTCGAGTTCGTAAGGAATCCTAAACTGCTTCATGGAAAAAACCGTGAACCCGAAGATGGCTTGGACTGGTACTCCATGAATAAAGCATTTGAGGCGATCTGGAACCTCACAACCTGTACACCTGCACGTGTTCACCATGCGATCGCATGGGAGTATCCTCTGGAAATAGGCGACAGCGTTATTCCCGACGAGATGCTGAACCGTATGAGCAAGCATGCCATTAAGGCTCTTGTGTGGCGTCGGTACAAACCCCTGCTGGAGCTTATTGAATCTGCTCCCGAGCGATTCAGTGAGGAAATTAAACAAGCCGTGCAACAATCAGCGGATGTGGAGCAAAATAGGCAACCTGTGTACTCTGATCTTGATGCCTTGCGGGAGGAATTCAGCCAGTTTCGTCACGAAACGACCGAACGATTAGATGCGTTGTTACGGTACCTTTCGAGACATACGGGCTGAAGGAGCAGGATGCCGGAGATAAGCAGGTTTTTCGGGATTGTTATCGCCATGTTCCACGGCGACCATAACCCGCCGCACTTCCATGTGCGGTACGGAGAGTACAGATCGGCCATAAGGATAGAGGACTTCGCGGTTCTGGAGAGGAATCTTCCGCCGAGGGCCTTGGGGCTTGTCATGGAGTGGGCGGAGATACACAAGGGAAGAGCTCTTGAAAGACTGGGAGCTGGCCAGGGAGAACAAGCCGCTTCTCCGGATAGAGCCGCTTAAATGAAGGGGGTTAAGCCATGTATGACGTTGTAGAGGCAAGATATGTCGATGGGTACAGGATAGAGGTCGCCTTTGAGAACGGCAGGAAGGGGATTGTAGATTTCAAGGACTATGTTGGGAAGGGAGGCGTATTTGGCCGCTTTGCGGACTTGGATTACTTCAAGAAATTCCGTATCAACAAGGAACTGGGCGTGCTTTGCTGGCCCGATGATGTGGATATCGCTCCCGAGACCCTATACCACGAGGCGACCGGAGAGCCTCTGCCCGACTGGATGGAGACTGTCCGCCGAACTGTATAAGTAGTTTTCCCTCATTGTATCCTATCCTCAAAAAGGATGGCAAGCTGGCTGTAGATAGAAGCCCAGTCACTTAGGGACTGTCCACTTCCTGCGTTGAGCTAATTTTGAGATTGACACGGTTTGGTGGACAATCCCCCTCCTCTGTATGCAAATCCATCCACCGGGCCTTAGTTGGTTTATCTCTTCATTACCAGCACAAAGCCCTTCTAAAAGGTCTCAGAGGTTCTTCCTCTCCGGCCCGAATCTGCGTGCCTTTATCCACTCAAGTATTTCCCTCTCTTCGAATCTCACCGTTCCATCCACTCTGTAAGCCGGGATTTCCCCTCTCTTTGCCCATTCGTAGACAGTGGATACAGAAACCCTGAGTATCCCTGCAACCTCTCTGGCAACCAGCAGTTTCATCTTCAACCCTCCATCAAAAAAGTTTGTTCGATTATATATTACATTAAACCAGCATCTTTTGAGGAAGGGGGTAGAATAAAATCCGCCTGATCTGGCTTCGAAAACAGCGGAATGAAAGATCAGGGGTAGAAAAAACACACCACAGGATATAGGGCTTTGTTTCCCTGTCTCTCTCCTGCTATAATCAGACCCTGAGGAAGCCGAGTCTGGGGAGCTGGAGGCATAAGATGGAGGGCTCTCACAAAAATAATATCTTCATCGTGATCTTTCTATCTGGCATTCTTTTTTCGCTCGTCGTCCTTTACGGCTGTGTGGCAGGAGGTCCTGCCTTATTGAAGAACCCCCTGAGGACCGAAGGGGAGAGGGAGATACTGATTGCCAGGGATATTGGAGGTGGGTTGGGCTTTTCCCTTATAAGGTGGTGTGGGAATAAGGCACTTCTCATCTACGGCGATGAATTCGGCACCCAGTGGGTGGACCTGAAGGGCAACAGGGTTACAGTAAGCACAAAGGGCACCGATTATCCCGTAGATTGTACACCCGATGGAGAATGGGTCATATACAGGGATAGAAAAAGTGCACGGCAATACAGGGACAGGCTGGGCAGGATTCCAGAAGACATGGTGGATGAGGGACCTGGCTGGCACGGAACCGTTGTGGACCTCTATCGCTACGAAGTGGCTACTGGCACAAGGCATAAATTCGCAGTCGTGCGAGACGATAGCGGGAGTCTGGTCTCTCCCGACGGGTCGAAGGTTTTGCTCGGCAATAGCCACGAGCGCACCATAGAGATGCCAGAGCCAGAATGGGAGAAGCTATGGTTGAGCAATGCATGGTTCTACGATAATACCCTCTGGTTTGCCGACTCCTCGGGCATAGTAACCCGCATATGGGGGGATGGCTCAGCCCTCGGTGTGGAGTTCTTCGGCGATGGGGGCTGGGCAAAGGAATTCAGCCTGGAGGAACTCAGCGGAGGGAAGAGGCCAGGTGTCAGCATCACCTTTGAAGCAGTGGACAAGGAGAACAGGATTTATCTTACCCTGTCAGAGACTCCCCTGGAAGCGAAACGATGGGGCTGGACAAGACATCGCTTTCTGCAGTGTGTGATCAGGAACAGGAAGATCGCCTGCAAAGAGCTGGGCAGACTCGATGAGCACGGAAGGCGCATCACTACTCTTATCCTCTTGCCCGACCGAGAGGTTATCTTTAAGAGGGAGGGGGATCGCTGTATACGCCGTCTTATCCTGCGTAAAACCGATGCTCAATGTGTTGTTGATACCCGCTACGGTGAAGCCCGTTATCGTGCGGTCGAGCTGATCGATGTCTCTCCCGATGGAAGGTGGATGGCTTTTCTTCGTAGCAAGACACCACCGAAACAGAGTGGCAGGTTCTATGTCTATCACCTGGACCTCTTTGTAAAAGAGATTTCCAGGGATTGATAACGATTGAGGGGGTCAAAGATGGAGAAGAAGACGATAAAGCTCTACTTTGAAAAGCCCTGTAGCGCCGGGGTCAACCTGAAGGGCGGCCAGTTCGGCGCTCCGAGAGACAGGGGCCGCCGCCGGCATATGGGGCTGGATTTCTTGTCTTACAAGGAACCTGTCTATGCAAGTGAAAGCGGGGTGGTCGTCTATTCTGGCGTAAGAGAAGGCTCAACAACCAGGACCAACTATGGGCATACTATCGTCATTGACCATACCCCTGAAATACCCTGCGGCCAAAGACACATATACACGCTTTATGCCCACCTTGACAAAAGGACCGCATACAGAGGGCAGAAGGTGAGAAAGGGCACTACGATTGGTATATCAGGTAATTCAGGGACACAGGCCTATTACAAGGGGCTAAGACAGAGTTTCCACCTTCACTTCGAGGTAATAGAGGCCGACAGGGGTTTCGATTGGAGTAGAGGCTGGCCCGCGGATTTGCGCACGGACCACCGCAAAGACCCTGAGGGTTATCTTAATATAATAACGACCATAGAGTACGAAACCGACGAAGACTCGACGGACACCTTCGGCGGATGCAATCCTTTCGCCATGCCATCAGGCTGGATCGACAGATGGTAGACCGTCTATGGGCTAACATGGCGCTCCAATCCTTCACCTGTTGCAGAAGAGCCCTGGGGAAGTACGGGCAGACCTTGGTAACGGGGGTAGGAAAAAATGGATAAAGCCAATTCTTGGCATAACTCCAGAACCACTCTATGCCATTAATGTGGCTCCATCCCTTAGGTCTACCACCATCTTTTTTGACCACGATATGGTCTCCCCTTACCGCAAGAGAACCATAGGCACGCCACTCATCAGTGTAGTAAAGACTCCCCGGCCTGGTATGTTCTCTAACACGCCTGATGACTTCCTCGCCCTTGCGTCCCTGAAGCTGTTGAGCGGGGCATATCCTCTGCAATTAAAAAATTTGGTGATTGTAAAAGATTTGCCACCACAATAGAATGGTGGCATGGATACAAAGTCATTTGAAGTACAGGTGTAAACAATGTGGTTATGAGTTCTCGGACTTCAGCGGCAGATGGATAGGCAAGCTGAACATATCATGCAGGGACTGGTTGTGGCTGGTAAAACTCTTTGAGCTTGAGCTATCTTCAAGGAAGATAGCCACACAACTCGGGCTAAGTCATCCGCTGTTTCAAAAGGATAAGAGAGGCAGAGGTGCTGCTGGAAAAATCCCCATTTTTGGTATACTCGAGTGTAATGGGATTGTGAAGGTAGAGGTATTGAAAAGGGTTAGTGCCGAGAGCATATTGAATCTTGCGATAAAGACAGTGAGGAGGAGCAGTATAGTTTATACGGACAGGTACAGGGGCTACGATGCCTTGATGTTCTGCGGGTATCGGCATGTCAAGATAGACCACACGAGATACTTTGCCAGGGGAAGGGTCTACATAAACGGTGTCAAGGGTTTCTGGAGTTTTGCCAAGGAACGGCTTATAAAGTTTCATGGTATCTCCAAGGAGAAGTTTCCAGTGTACTTGAAGGAGATGGAGTTCAGATACAATAACAGGGATAGGCCATTGTTCCCTATATTGATTCAATGTCTGTGTGATTTGATGGAAAAAATCGTTTATAATTACCTAAGGTGATATGGTGGGATACGAGAAAGACCATTTCCGCTTGACACCCTCATTCTACCTTTGTAGAATATCTACATGAAGAAGAAGTCCGTAAAAAAGCCACTTTCGGG
This sequence comes from Deltaproteobacteria bacterium, assembly GCA_015492245.1. Lineage (GTDB taxonomy): Bacteria > Desulfobacterota > GWC2-55-46 > GWC2-55-46 > DRQE01 > DRQE01. The sequence continues at coordinate 6,285 of WGFM01000014.1, forward strand.
CCGTCCTCTCGGGGAGCTTGAGCTGAGCATACTCAAGGCTCTGTGGAAGACAGAAGAGCTTACGGGTAAGGAGGTCTGGCAGGAGGTCAAGAGGGTGCGAAGGGTGGCACTCACAACGGTTCTTACTGTTCTTGAAAGGCTTGTAAGTAAGGGCCTTATCGAAAAGAGAAAGGCAGAGGGACTTTTTGTCTACAGAGCCCTTATCGGTGCAGAGGAGTTTACACGGGGGGTGTCAGAAAGACTTATAAAAGACTACATGGATGTTGCGGGCACATCCCTTGTTGCAGGATTCGTGGATGCCCTTGAGTCCGCAGACCCCGAGTTTATAGAGAGGCTTGCTTCCTTCATAGAGGAGAAAAAGAAAGAGAAGAAAAGATGAGAAAGCCCCGTTATCTGAGAGAAGCCCTTTTGAGCTTTCTTGGTGCTGTGGGTATGGCAGTGGTGGTCTTTCTTTCTGTGACCGCACTGGTTCACCATGGTGCGGGAAAGATACTGGGGCTTACCATACTTGCAAAGGAGGCTGTAGCCTGCTGTGAGACCATCTTTTCTGTATGTCTACTTAGCCCCACCATGGCAGGTGCCATAATGCCATGGGTGGGCATGGGCATGGTCGGGGTGGGTTTTCTCATGGCATCGCTCAGGGCGTTGAGGGCATTTTATCTTAAGAGAAGGTTTCTCAAAGGGCTTGTGCCAATATCCCTTAAAGAATTTCCTCTTCTTGAGAAGCTCTCTAAAACGAATGGCATCACCATAATCCCCTTTGAGGATGGGGCAATAAAGACCGCATTTACCATGGGGTTGATTCATCCTGTGGTCTATGTATCGGGTGGGCTTACAGAAGAGCTCGATGAAGAGGAGTTGAGGGCTGTCCTTTTCCACGAGCTGTACCATGCGAGAAAGCGGGATCCCCTCAGGGCCTTTCTTCTTACCTTCATAAAGGACATGTTCTTCTTTTTACCCCTTGGTGGGTATCTTCTCGAAAGGTTCTTCGTTGCAAAAGAGCTTGCTGCAGACGAAGGAGCGGTATCCATGTCTGCAAGCCCCTTTGCCCTTGCAGGTGCACTTGTAAAGTTATTGAGGGTAAAGTCCACCCCTCTATCCTTTGCCATACCCATTGTGGATAGAAGGGCACTGGTGGAAAGAAGGGTAAAGGAGCTTCTTGAACCAGGGAGCGGAAAAACTTCCCTGCCTGCAAGCATCATAATTGCAACCATCATCATGGCAGGCCTTCTTCTTGCAAGCCTTACGCTTCCACTCTACGCAGGGTCAGGAAGGCTTGAGCGCTGTAACCACGAATACTGCCTTTCAAAAGAAAGCGTGTGCCCCTCAGATGCCACAAACTGCCAGAAGGTCTGCGAGAGGATGGAGAGGATGTAAATAAAGAAAATTTTTTTAAATAGTTATTCTACAATTGTAGAAAATGGAACTTAAAACCTTAAAACTCTATATCCTTATCTTCATCCTCTTCCTTCAGGGCTGTGGCACATCTTACAGGGCAGACTGGCGGGAATACGAGGACCTTAAAGAGGTATTAAAGGCCAGCTATACTGAAAGCCCCCGCGGTAAGGACCCTCTTTCAGCCATAGAAGAGCTTACACCTGAAACCGCCATAGCCATTGCCTTGAGGCACAATCCCTCGCTTTCTTCCATAAGGGAAAGGATAAAGGAAAGCCTTGAGAGATACCCGCAGGCAGTCGCCCTCGATGACCCCCGTCTCAATGTGGGGCTTTATCCTGAAGGGAGTGCCTACAGGGTGGGTATAAGCCAGAGATGGCCCTTTCCGGGAAGGTTATCCTTAAGGGGTGAGGTGGTCCTCAAAGAGGTTGAAGAAGGGCTTGAGGGGCTTGAGGTGACAAAACTTGAGCTTATCTACATGATAAGGGTGAGCTTTTCTGAGCTCATCTATGTAGAAAGGGCAATAGAGATCGTGGATGAAGAAAGAAGGCTTCTTAAAGAGCTTAAAGAGAGTGTAACCACGATGTATGAAGAAGGTGGCGTGGGGCTTGAGGATGTGCTTTCTATAGAAACGAAACTTGCAAGGATAGAACACAAAAGAATCATCCTTGAAAGAAAATGGAACACCTTGAGGGCAAAACTCAACACCCTCATGGCCAGACCTGCAAGTGCAGGGCTTCCTGAACTCAGGCCACCTCCTCTTACCCCTATAACAACCGATATAGACACCCTTATGAACATAGCCCTTGAAAACAATCCCCGTATAGAGAAAGCCCGTAGAGAGCTCGAAGGGGCAGAGGCTGACCTAAGGCTTACAGGGCTTAAGTACTACCCTGATTTCACCGTTACCGCAGGCTACAACACCGCTTGGATGGATGAGGACTTAAGACCATTCATGGGTGTGGGTATAAACATACCCATAGGAACGAGGGTAAGGGCAGAGATAAGAGAGAAGAGGGCAAGGCTAAGCAGTATAGGGGATAGCCTTCGGGCAACGATTGACCGTGTGGAAGAAGAGCTTACTTCTCTCCGTGAAAGACTCCTTGAACTTGAACATGCAAAAAGGCTCTTCGAAGAAAGGCTCATCCCCACTGCAGAGCTTACACTAAGGACCGCCCTTACATCCTACAGAGAAGGTAGAGGAGACTTTACAACCCTTATGGATAGTGAAAGAGAGATCTTTCACTTAAGGCTTGAATACGAGCGCATCCTTACAGAAACACTCATTACCATTGCAGGGCTCAATAAAATCCTGGGGAAAGAAAGATGAAAGAAGTCAGGGCGTTTCTTTTCATACTAATACTTGCAGGACTTTTAACGGGGATAGCCACAACCCCCTCCCATGGCTCGCTCATTGAAGGCCTTAAAGAGTGGGCAGGGCTTAAAAAGGCAGAGAAGAAAAAGACCATCTACTTCTGCCCCATGCATCCACAGATAAGAAGGGATGAGCCAGGGCTATGCCCAATATGCAACATGGAACTCGTTGAGATGAAAGAGGAGAAAACTGAAGACACGCTGAAACTCACCTCCTACCAGATTCAGACCCTTGGCATCGAGTTTGAAAGGGTTGAGAAAAGACCGCTCGTAAAAGAGATATACACCACTGGCAGGGTCTCAACAGATGAAAGGCTACTTCGCACCATATCTGTCTGGATAAAGGGTAAAAGTAGAATCGTAAGGCTCTTTGCAGACTTCACGGGAAAGACCATCCAGCGGGGTGAACCTCTACTTACCCTCTACAACCCGGAGCTTGTAACGACCCAGCGGGAATACCTGACCCTCCTTAAGGCTGGCACAGACAAAGCCCTCATAGAGTCTGCCCGAAGAAGGCTTGAAAGCTGGGGCATAACGGAAAGGGAGATAAAAAGGATAGAACGCATGGGCAGGCCCCTTAAGGAGCTTACCATATACTCACCAGTTTCAGGCACCGTGATGGAACTGCTCGTGCGTGAGGGGCAGTATGTTGAAGAGGGCACACCCCTATTTAAAGTTGCAGAGCTTGAAAAGGTCTGGATAGAGATAGACCTATACGAGGACGATATTTCATACATACAGGTGGGAACCCCTGTTGAGGTAATACCAGAGACCGGCAGGGGCACAATCCTTAAAGGAAGGATAGAGTTCATAGACCCCGTGGTGGATAAAAGAAGGCGCACCGTAAGGGCAAGGCTTACAGTTGAAAATAGAGAGGGGTTGCTCAAGCCCGGCGGGTTTGTAAGGGTTAAGGTGAAAAGCAGGGTTGGTAGAGTTCTGTCCATGCCAGAGGGTGCTGTCGTATTTACAGGCAGAAGGGCTATCGCCTTCGTGCACGAAGAAGATGGGATCATAAAGCCTGTTGAGGTAAGGGTGGGTAGAAGATGGCTCTACATGGAAGAGGGCCACAGGCGATACCACGAGGTGCTCGAAGGACTTGAAGAGGGCGATAAGGTCGTATCAAAGGGAACATTCCTCATCCTTGCAGAGGCAAGCCTTGAGGGCATGCTCGAAAGATTCCACGGGAAAGAAGCTCCTTCTAAATCCCTTCCAGCAGGGCTTGAAGAGACCCTTGAAGAGATACTCAAACCCTATGAAGAGATAAGAAAGGGGCTTGCCCATGACGAGATAAAAGAGACTGGCAGGCACGCAGAAACACTTCTTCGTATCCTTGAGAAAACCCAACCATCCCTCAAGCCACTCTTTAAGGATCTAAAAAAGGCGATAGAGGAGCTGAAGAAGGCAGAAACCCTCGATAGCGCAAGACAAAGTTTTTCACGACTCAGCAGAGCCCTCATAGAAATCATCAGGCGATACAATCTATCCATCGCTCATGCCTTCTACTGCCCCATGGGAGAAGAAAGTTTTGGCTACGGCGGCTGGCTACAGCCATCTGAAACACTGGAAAACCCCTACATGGGTAAAAAGATGTCAACTTGCGGCAGAGTGCTTGAGGATGTGCCATGATAGGTAGACTCATCGAATGGTGCATAAATAACAGGCTTTTTACCTGCATCCTGTACATTGCAATAACCCTTGTCGGTGTGTGGGCAATCTACAATACCCCGCTCGATGCCCTGCCCGAGCTGTCTGACACACAGGTCATAATCTCAACCGAGTGGATGGGCCATGATCCCGAAACAGTGGAGGACCAGGTAACCTATCCCATAACAACTGCCATGCTTTCTCTACCAGGGGTAAAGGATGTGCGGGGGTTTTCATATTTTGGGCAGTCCTTCGTTTATGTCATATTCGAAGACGGGGTGGACCTTTACTGGGCAAGAAGCAGGGTGCTCGAACATTTAAGCGGCCTTAAAAAGGAGCTTCCAGAGGATGTAACACCCAGCCTTGGTCCAGATGCAACAGGGCTTGGATGGGTATTCATCTATACGGTGGAGGATAGGGGCGGAAGGGTTGACCTTTCAGAGCTCAGGGCACTTCAGGACTTCTACATAAGGTATCAGCTCATGAGCGTGCCAGGGGTCGCAGAGGTTGCAACAGTGGGCGGGGTTGAAAAGGAGTATCAGGTTGTGGTTGAGCCTGAAAGGCTTGAGTACTACCGCATATCCACAGGGGATGTCATCTCTGCCATAAAGAATAACAACAGGGACTTTGGCGGTGGGGTGATGGAGGTCTCTGGCGCAGAGTTCATGATACGCGGTAGAGCCTACATAAAGGGCATAGAGGACATTGAAGGGATAGTTGTAAAGACAGAGGGGGATGGAACCCCGGTTCTATTGAAAGACATAGGGGTTGTAACAGTTGCACCTTCAATAAAGCGTGGTATTGCAGATAGAGACGGTGTGGGAGAAGTCGTTGCAGGCATAGTCGTTGCCCGTTACGGGGCGGATGTGCCGGGTGTTATAACAGAGGTTAAGGAGAAGCTTAAAGAGATTTCAGGAGGACTTCCAGAGGGCGTTGTAATAAAGCCTGTATACGACAGGTCAGAACTTATAGACAGGGCGACCCATACGCTCAAAAAGAAGCTTCTTGAAGAGATAGCCATCGTAACACTTGTGGTCTTTGTATTTCTTCTGCATGTAAGGTCTTCTCTTACAGCATGTGTAACACTGCCCGTGGGGGTTCTCATTGCCTTCATACTCATGCACGCATTGGGGATGAGTGCCAACATAATGAGCCTTTCCGGGATTGCCATCGCCATAGGTGCCATGGTCGATGCAGCGGTGGTGCTCGTTGAAAACACCCACAAGCATATCGAAAGGGAGGGCGGTAATGTGGGAGGGGCCAAAAGGATAGGGCTTGTCCTGAGGGCATCGAAGGAGGTTGGCCCTGCGCTCTTCTTCTCTCTACTCATTATAACCGTGTCATTTCTACCTGTATTTGCACTGAAGGACGAGGCAGGCCGTCTTTTCAAGCCCCTTGCATGGACAAAGACCTTTTCCATGGCAGGCTCTGCCCTTGTATCGGTAACCCTTGTGCCTGTCCTCATAAGCCTCTTTGTAAGGGGAAGAATAAGGGCAGAGAGAGACAATCCTGCAAGTAGAGTTCTTATGAGGCTATACATGCCCGTTATAAAATGGGTGCTCAGGTATCCAAAGACTGTGGTCATCTGTGCTGTGGTTATAACAGCCCTTACCTACATACCCTACTCAAGGATAGGTGGAGAGTTCATGCCACCCCTGAAAGAGGGGGACATCCTCTACATGCCAACAACGATACCCGGGCTTTCTTCCGGCGAGGCAGGTAGAGTGCTACAGATTCAGGACCGCCTTCTTAAAAGGTTTCCAGAGGTGGAGGTGGTGCTGGGTAAAATAGGTAGAGCCACAACCCCGACTGACCCAGCCCCCCTCAACATGGTTGAAACCCATGTGATACTAAGGCCTGAAGAGAACTGGCCTGAAAGGATCATAGAAGAGGGCTACATCGAAGGGCTTGCAGAAGGGGTGCTCAAGGGGCTCAAAGAAAAGGGAGTGCTTAAAAAGGACATAAGCGTGCAGGATGTGGCAGAGGGGGTTGAGGATAAGGTCCGCTGGAAGATAAATAGCTGGATAAGGGAGGAGCTTGTAAGGGGTAGAAGTATGGAAGATATAAAAAGGAAGCTTCCCCAGAGGCTTAAAGAGGGTATCGGTAAAGAGCTTGAAGCCCGTGGCATCGGGGATGCAGGTAGAAGGGATACTCTCAAGGGTATTGTCTCTGGACTTCATATCCATGTGGCGGGGATACCCTTGAGGCGAGAGAGCTTCGAGGAGCTTACAAAGGTTGAGATGGACCGCCTTCTTAAAGTCCCCGGTATGCCCAACTGGTGGCTCATGCCCATAGAGACAAGGCTTGGCATGCTCACAACAGGCATGAAGGGTCTTTTAGGGCTTAAGGTAAGGGGTGATGCTCCCCGCGAGCTTGAACGCATAGCCCTTGAGGTTGAGGCCATCTTAAGGGATGTCCCTGGCACCCTCTCCGTCTCTTCAGAGCGTGCGATGGGTGGAAACTACCTCGATATAGTGCCAGATAGAAGGGCACTATCGAGGTATGGCTTAAGTGTCAAGGACATAGAAACCCTCATGGAGCATGTAATAGGTGGAAGGCCTGTAACGGAGACCATAGAGGGTAGAAGGCGCTATGCTGTAACGATAAGGTATCCGCAGGAACTGAGGGACGATCCTGAAAAACTAAAAAGGGTCCTCATCTCAACCCCTGAGGGCGGGTTCATACCCCTTTCTCATGTGGCAGGTGTTGAGATGCACGATGGTTCACCTGTTATAAAGAGTGAGAAGGGCATGCTCCTTGTGGATGTCCCCGTAGAGCTTGAAAGGGGTGTTGATATAAAGGGCTATGTGGAGAGGGCACAGCAGGCGATAGACGAGGCAATCGAGGGGGGAAGACTAAAACTTCCTTCTGGCTATTACATGGAATGGAGCGGGCAGTTTGAAATGATGGAGAAGGTAAGAAAGACCCTTACCTTCATCGTGCCCCTTACGGTGGCACTCGTCTTCGTGCTTCTCTATCTGAATTTCGGTAGACTCACAGAGACCCTCATAATAATGCTCTCACTACCTTTCAGCCTCGTTGGTGGTGTGTGGCTTATGTGTCTTCTGGGTTATAAGATGAGTGTTGCTACTGCAGTTGGTTTTATAGCCCTCATGGGACTTGCCGCAGAGACAGGGGTTGTAATGCTCATATACCTTGAGCTTGCCTGTAAGAGAAGAAGGGAAAGGGGAGAACTTAAGGGATGGGCTGAGCTCAAAGATGCGATGATAGAAGGTGCTGTCATGAGGATAAGACCAAAGGTGATGGTCGTAAGTTGTCTTATACTTGGGTTACTGCCCGTCATGTGGTCAACAGAGGTGGGCACACGGGCGATGCAGAGGATGGTTGCCCCAATGATAGGTGGGCTTGTATCATCCACCCTTTTAACCCTCATCGTCATACCCGCGGTATATGTGATGGTAAGAAGAAGGAAGATTTCTTAAGGGGCAGGCACTTGCTGAAAAAGGTGCCAGCCCCTTTTACCTTATTTGAAGCTACTTAAAGCGGTGTGCCGATACCTGCCTTTATAAGCCCCTCTCTTGTTACAGGTCCAGTTACGCAGCACTCTGCAAGCCTGCTATCTACCACAACCGAAGGAACCCTTGTTATACCGTATTCTCGAACCTTCTCAAGGCACTCGCCCGATTCGCAGACATCGTTCAGGTTATAGACTGTAACCTCGCAGTCAGGGCATCTGAGCTCCTCCACGAGCCTCACTGCCTCCTCACAGAGAGGGCATCCGCCTGTGAAGACCTCTACTTTTCTCTTTGCCATCCTGGTTCACCTCCTTTCGTTTGTTATTGTCTTACCACAGCTTTTGCATCCCTGAGCCCTTGTGATTTTAAGGTCTATTATTAGAGCTGCAATAAGCCCTGCTATCCCAACATTAAATATGACATCATCCCCTGTAACATACTTTCCCACATATAGCAGGACCGAAGAAATGCCACCCAAAATCAAAGGACGAATATCGCCGTGCACCCTCTTTGACCTCCATAGCCCTAAAAGACCTGCTACGAAAAATCCCACAAGCACAATCTTCATAACTCCTGCCTCAACCAGAAAGCCAAGCCCCAGGGCAGTAAGAAAGCCTCCAACGAGGGGATAACAGATGGGACAGAACTTGCCCACCGCGATAGAACCTATACTCCCGATATAGTTAGCTATCTTTCTCATGTGCCCTTTCAAGCCCTTTGAGTATCTCCTCAACCTCAGGGGCACCGTCCACACTGCATGAGCCTGCCTTTGCAGGTGGCATGCTTCTACCCGTTCTCACGCACACCCCATCAACAAGCACCGTTGGGGATGGAAAACCCCGCAGTGATTGAGGAGCAGTTTTATCCTCCATGTCAATCTCCCTCCAGCTCCGTGGAAGACCTGCCCTTTTGAGAGCGGTCTTGATGTTTCCTCTTGCCTCCTCTACATTGGGGCATCCCCTGAAATATAGTAAGAGGACCTCTGGCATCACTCTGTCTCCCCTGGTTTTTCAACCCCTGCTGTAAAGCCTGCCCCCTTAAGTGCGTCTATAAGCTTTTCTACATTTGCCACATCTTTTGCGTACTCTATCCGTGCCGCTCTGGTTTCAAAGTCCACACTCACCTTTTTTACCCCCTCCACCCCGTAAAGGGCCTTCTTTACCGCAGGTATGCACATCTTACAACTCATCCCCTCTACCTTCATGGTGATTCTTCCCATCTCCCCTGCCCACAGAGGGCTTATACCGATGAAGATAAAGAGCGTAAGGACTATGGCAGTTCTTTTCATCCTCGGGACCTCCTCTTTTTATTCCACAACCCATGCCACCGCATAGGGAAAACCGAATCCAAAGAGCGCAAACCCCACGAGGACCCAGAAAAGGGCTCTGTTTATCCTCAACGCCTTAGGGTTACACTCCTCGGCACACCTTGCGCCCTTACCATGGGCATAATGAAAGGCTATGGCAACGAAGATGAGGGTCAGTGCCAGCATGTAGGGTCTCAGCCAGTCAAGCCCTCGAAGAAACCCGAGCCCCGTTATGCCAAAGAGGATGAAGAGAAGGGGTCCAAGACAGCAGGCAGAGGCAAGCAGTGCC
>WGFM01000015.1 GCA_015492245.1 Deltaproteobacteria bacterium
CCATGGTTGCTCAATACCCTCGTTATCGCTGCAGTAAGGGTGGTCTTTCCGTGATCAACATGGCCTATGGTTCCTACATTGATATGAGGCTTCGTCCTCTCAAACCTTGCCTTGCTCATATCTCTACCCTCCGAAAAGTTTTAAGTATTATGTTGTTGCGCTGTGGAGCCCATGACCGGGATTGAACCGGTGACCTCTTCCTTACCAAGGAAGTGCTCTACCACTGAGCTACATGGGCCCTGAGAAACAAAAAATAGATGGAGCGGGTGATGGGAATCGAACCCACGCATCCAGCTTGGAAGGCTGGAGTTCTACCACTGAACTACACCCGCTTCGTCCTATCATATCTCCTTACCGATGGTGGAGAGGGGAGGATTCGAACCTCCGAAGGCATAAGCCAGCAGATTTACAGTCTGCCCCCTTTGGCCACTCGGGAACCTCTCCAGCCAGCACTGTCAAGCAAAGACCATGGAGCTGGCGGTGGGATTCGAACCCGCAACCTGCTGATTACAAATCAGCTGCTCTACCGTTGAGCTACGCCAGCTCAAAAAAAGAGAACACCTCACCACAAAGATGGTGATACATCTCGAATTAAATATATATAGACCATATCTACCGTTTGTGTCAAGGTTTTTTTGCCTGTACAAGAGAAAATCTGTTGCAAAAAAGGGGAACAACCCTGTATCAGCCATTTCTCCGTGCAGTAAGGTCTTGTTATCTTCTGGAGGGTTTGTTCTTGTTCCAGAGGCGCATTATCCCTGCCCTTATTATCTCTTTTCTCACCTTCTTCTTGAACTCCAGCTCATCCACCTTGAACTTGAAGGCCTTCTTGCCGTTTATGTATACCACAGGCACATGGTCGTTATACATCCTGAAGAGGTCTTCATTGGCGCTTATATCCACCTCTTTGAAGCTAAATGGTATCTCCTGACGCACCTTTCCTATCACCTCTTTGACCTCTTTACAAAGACCACATCCCTTTTTGGCGTATATTTCTACAACAGGCACACTCATTCTCTACTGTTCAGAAAGTTGTAAGTTATTACCCCTCAACCTATGGCTGGAAGTATCGCATAGAAATATGTTGTTATGATAGCAAAAGAATTGGTGAGTATCAAGATCCCCGTAACGATGAGAAGAAGCCCTGTAACTATGGATATGGTACGCATGTAGCGTTTTATCTTCTGGAAGTACCTCAGGAAGGCATTTATACATAGTGCTGTGAGCAGAAAAGGTATTGCAAGCCCAAGGGAATAGGCTACGAAGAGCAGGATGCCTGCCATGGGGGTTGTGGATGTGGCTGCCACGGTAAATATGGCAGAGAGTATTGGGCCTATGCAGGGTGTCCAGCCTGCGGCAAACCCCACACCCACAAGGAACGAGCCTATAACCCCGGGGGTGCCTTCCCTGAAAAAGTGCAACCTCTTTTCTCTCTGCAGAAAACCTATGTTTACAACCCCTATGACATGCACGCCAAGAAGGACTATCACCACACCACCAACCTTGCGCACCACATCTCTGTATTCCATGAGCATCTGTCCAAAGAGCTGGGCCGAAAGCCCGAGGATCAGGATGAAGACCGCTGAAAAACCGAGCACGAACATCACCGAGTTGGTAAGGATGACCTTCTTCAGTCTTCGAGAGTCATCATCGTCTACAAGTTCTTCGAAGGATATGCCCGTTATGAAGGATATATAGGAGGGCACAAGGGGAAGCACACAGGGCGATACGAACGATACAAACCCACCGCCCATTGCAGCAACCATCTTGCCCCAGAATGCAAGTTCCATAAAGCCATGCGGGCTCATCTCTCTGCAATCTCCTTTAGTGCCTCTATCATGCCATCTTCGGTCCAGTCCCTGTAGCCAACCACCCTTGCCACAGCCCTGCCCTCTCTGTCTATAATGTATGTGGTTGGCAGCATCACCACCCTGTAGCGTTCACTTACCACCCCTTTTTCATCCACAAGGATGGTGAAACTGTAGTTATGCCTCTCTGCAAAGTCCACCACCTTCTTTCTGGGCTCAAAATCGTTTATGGCAACCACCGTAACCCCCCTGTCTTTGAGCATCAGATTGAGCTCATCGAGGCTTTCCATCTCCTCCTTGCAGGGTGGACACCATGTAGTCCAGAAGTTGAGAACCACCACCTTGCCCCTGAAGGCATCAAGAGAAAACTCTCTTCCTCCCACATCTTCGAGCACGAACTCTGGTGCAGGGGAGGGTCCTATCCTCTCTATACCCGCCTTCTTCCAGACATCAGCCTCAACATCGGTTGAGACCAGAAAACCGGTAATCAAAAGGGCTACCAGCATCATGTAGTAGATCCTCTTACCTTGCAATCTCTCCATCTTTGATCCCCAGAAGTCCGAAGAGGGTCCTAAGATTTTCCTGCCTTGTCCAGTCCCTTGGCCCCCAGACCTTCTCGGCTATGATGCCATTCTGGTCTATGATGAATGTCTCTGGCACCCCGGTGGTCTTGTAGAGTTCCTTTATCCTGCCCTTTCGGTCATGGAGTATCAGGAAGCTTATCTGGTATTCCTCGAGGAATTTTTCAATATCTTCCTTGTTCTTGTCCACACTTACGGCTATTATCACGAAGGGTCTGTCCTTGAGTGCCCTGTGGAGTGCCTCCATGGAGGGCATCTCATCCTTGCAGGGCTCGCACCATGTGGCCCAGAAGTTGAGGAACACCACCTTGCCCCTGTAGTCAGAGAGCTTGTGGATTCTACCCTCAATGTCTGGCAGGCTGAACTCTGGCGCCTCGCTGCCCTGTTTTACCGCAATGTATTCTTCCTGTTTGGTGAATACCACAACGACCACCACAATGATGGCCACCACAACAAGTATTATGGCTACAGGGTTTATGCCTCCTTTTCTGTTACCACTTTCTGCCACCAGCCACCCTCCGTCTTTTTATTCATGCATATGCATGCAGGCCAGGCAGTATGAAACTTACTCCCCAGTAGAGGAATATAACGGCCATGAAGCCTATTATGGAAAGATAGGCGGTCTTCTTGCCTCTCCACCCTTTGGTTACCCGCGCGTGCAGATAGGTAGCGTATATCAGCCATGTTATGAGAGACCATGTCTCCTTCGGGTCCCAGCTCCAGTAGGCACCCCAGGCATAGTTTGCCCATACGGCACCTGATATTATTCCTATGGTGAGAAAGGGGAATCCCCAGGCTATGGTCCTGTAGCTTATCTCATCGAGCATCCTTGTCTCCGGGAAGACATTAAGCATGTGGCTCTCTTTACCCTTCTGTTCAGCCCTCTCCTTGAGGAGATAGAGCACACTCAGGGCAAAACTTATGGCAAAGGCCGCATACCCTATGAATGTGGTAACCACATGGAAGTCAAGCCATCCTATGGCGTACTTTTCAAGCCCCATGGGAGAGAGAAGGTTCACGAGCCACTTCCACTTGTTCTGCAGCGCAGGGTTCAGTGGTTCCACGCTCTTGAACCTGTATGGAAGAAGTGAGGCAGCAAGGATGGCAATAAAGGCCAGTGTCATAACCATTCCACCAAGGGCCTTCCATTTGTATTTTCGCTCCATTATGAGGTAGCCAACTGTAAGTGTCCATATGAACAGCACCATGGACTCATAGAGGTTTGAAAATGGTGCGTGTCCTGACTCAGCGGCCCTTGTTATAAGCACCATGGTAACCGCAAGAAGCGATATATATGCAAGGGCTGTGGCACTCTGCCCCAGCCACTCCTTCCGCAACACCCAGTAGAGTATGTAGAACGCCGCTGTAACAACGTAGAAGGCAAATGCCATGGTAAAGAACATGAGCGACATTATTACTTCAGGACCTTTCATATCTCAAGCCTCCTTGTTTTTACCTGGAATGCGGCGAATCCCCTCTGTAATCTCCTTGAACTCTCTCTCAAAGGCAAAGGGGTTCTTGTTTGACACACCACCAACCTTTACATCTGCCCTGTCGGAACACATCTTCACATCCACCCACAGTCTTCGGTGGTATACAAAGAACGCCAGCACAAAGCCCACCCCCATTATGGCAGAACCAACCCATACTATGTTGGTTCCAGGGTCCTTGTTCATGGATATACCGGAGTAGGGTATGGTCCTGAACCCTGTGAGCACGAGGTCATAGCGTTTGTCTGGCATGGTCTTTATTATGCCAGGATAGTTGAAAAAGAGCCATGGCCTCGCAACAAGCTTTCCGTCCTTATATACCTCCACCTGCACGGCAGGGTTCTTGGTCTCTGCAGATTTGGAAAAGACCGTGCGGGTTCTCTCATCGAAGGCAAAGTCAGACACATAGCCCACCACCTTTATCGTATATTCTGTGCCCTCTATCTGCATGGGCTCACCCCATCTGGCCCTTACCACCTGCTCTATCCTCTGTTTCTCCAGGTTCTGCAGCCCCACCTCGGCCTCTCTTATACGGTCCCATGCGGTGCCATAGCTCGACTGGTAGAACCTTATTCCCTTGTAATAGAGTGGCTCGTTGACCCATATGTGCTTGGTGAGAACCTCCCTTCCATCCTCTATAACGGTGAGAAGCGAGTTGTACTGCTTTATCTGTCCCGTCTCATAATAGTCTATCCAAAACCTCTCGAGTCTTAAAGAAAAATCAGCACCAGGCACCTTTACGGTGGAGCCCTCCAGTAGGGGAGTGAAATCCCTGTAGCCCCATATACTTCCAACCATTGCACCTATCAGTATAAGAAGAAGGCTCAAGTGGGTAACATCGGAGCCGAATCTACTTATAATGCCCTTCCAGGCGTACACACCGAATCCATCGTCTCCCTGCTTTATCCTCACCTTGTAGCGCCTCTTTCTGAGAAGGTCTACGATACCTTCCCTGACCTCATCCAGTCTGCCATCCACCACGACCCTTTCCTTGCAACCAAGCCTGTCTATCATGGATGTATCGAAGTCCTCGTTACTCCTCTCCCTGATTAGCACCCTCCACTTCGCAGGAAATCTCTCCAGTGTACAGACCACTATGTTGAGCACCAGTAGACCCAGGAGGGCGGTAAACCACAGGGTATGGTACATATCGTCCAGACCGAATCTACTTATTATTGCAGCCCAGCCCTCGCCATAGGTCATACGGTAATAATCCATGGGGCGTCCCTGCTCTATCAGTGTTCCGATAATGGAGACCACCGCTATGGTTATGAGCACAAAGATGGTAAGCTTTACAGAGCTGAAGAGCTTCCATATCCTGCCCCCCATGGAGCGATACCATGCAATCTTCTCTTCTACTTCTTCCACTCTCTCCACCATAGTTCCTTACTACTTCTTGGAGAATTCCTCAAGATATGCCTTCGCGGCCTTGCCCACCTGTCCATCGGGATCGAGCTTCAGGGCCGTCTGCCAGGCCTTTTCTGCCTCGTCCTTCCTGCCGAGCCCATATGCCAGTATGAACCCCTTGGTGAGCCATATCCTGTGATAATAGGGATCCCTCTTTATACCCTCTTCTATGTATCTCAGACCCTCAACAGACCTTCCTATGTAGTGGTTGGAGAGCCCAAGGTCATTGTATGTGTCCACATCATCAGGGTTGAGCTCTATGGCCTTCCTGTAATACTCTATGGCTTCCTCGAACCTTCTGAGACCGAAATATATATCTCCAAGGCGTGCGTATATGCCCCAGTCATCCGGGGTTTCCTTGAGGCGTTCCTTGAGGGTTATAACCACCTTCTGATAATCTGCTGTATTGCTTGTGGAGGAATATTTCGTTGCATAGGCTCTATTGGTCTGGGAGGACTCTTTCGTAGAACTCCTTGTTCCGAGCCAGTAACCGCCCGCTCCAAAGGCAAGGGCGAAAATAAGGATCAATACCATGTTCCTTGTATTCATGGCCTCTTCTATCGTGAAAATCGTTTGTCTATTATCTTTCTTATCTCCACCACATCTTTGCCCTGCTTGTAGAGTTCGTATGCATCTATGGCTTCGTCCATACATATTGGGCATCTGCTCGCATGGAGGTCCACAAAGCAGCTTAAAAGACTCCTGTGGCCAAAGTGCTTCTTGCACTCACAGTAACAGTAGAGGCTATCTATAATCTCTGGTATCTCCTTGGCTATCCTGTAGGAGCGTGCCTGTTTGCCCACGAAGTATGCCGGAGAAAGTGTGGGACGATCCTCCCACCCCCTTAAAGAGGCAGGGTCTACAGGCCTCTGGCTCTCACCACAGCCTGTAATTATCACAAAGAGTCCTACAACCAGAACTATCCTGAACAACCCCTTCATCACAAAAACTCCCTTTTATACATCCTACACCTTTTTTTATTTTCCCAGTATAACATAAAAAGATTAAATGTTTATTAAAGATAGATTACTATTTTTTCACCCCTTCTTCACTCTTCACCACTTGCCTTCTCGAACTTTCCAGAGTAGAACAGATCACTTGTCATCTTCTCGGGCTCACCGAAGAGTATACACTTTGTTGGGCACCTCTTTGTGGGTTTATCGTCCTGTGGGCAGAGCTCATAGTTTATCACGGCGAGGTTGTCCTTCATTGCTATACCCCCTGGCACCTCACAGTCCTTTACGCAGAGCCCACAGCCGATGCAGGCCACCTTGCAGACCTTCTTTGCCTGTGCCCCCTTGTCCTTGTTCTTGCAGAAGACGAAGAGCTTTCTATCCTCTGGATGCATCTCTATTATGTCCCTGGGGCATGCCCTTGCGCATGCTCCACAGCCAACACACTTGTCATAGAACACAACCGGCAGGCCGTTGTCGTTCATCTCCATGGCCTCGAAGTTGCAGGCCTCAACACAATCTCCATAACCGAGGCACGAGTAGGCGCATGCCTTCTCACCACCTGTAAGGTCTGCTGCGGCACAGGTTCTATCGCCCCTGTAGACGGCGTTCTTCACCGTCTCCTTTTCTCCACCCCTGCAGAGCACCACCGCAACAAGCCTTTTGGCATCCACACTCTCCACACCCATGAGGGAAGCAATCTTGTCCACCATCTCCTGCCCCCCAACAGGACAGGCATTCACAGGCACCTTCCCGGTGGCAATGCTCTCTGCCAGTGCAAAGCAACCCGCATACCCGCAGGCACCACAGTTGGTCTGGGGCAACTCCTCGTAAATCTTCTCCACCTTGGGATCCACCTTTACGGCAAGCTTCCTGCTTGCTATTGCAAGAAAGAGGGCAAAGAGTATACCCAGCCCGCCCATTACTATCAGTGCTATCAGAAAAACAAGTTCCATGGTTACACAACCTTCCTGTACAGAGATAGTCCTGTCATTTTAACATCCAACCCACACTTATTCCACCCTATACTGACAGAAGCCCTGCAAAACCCATGAATGCAAGGGCAAGCATGCCGGCAATAAGCAGTGTTATTGGCCCGCCCTTGAATATCTCAGGCACCTCTGCGAGCTCTATCTCTTCCCTTATACCTGCCATTATTACAAGTGCCAGCGTGAATCCTGCACCTGCACCAAGCCCGAAGAATATGCTCTCAACAAAGCTGTAATCCCTTAAGGCCTCGAACAGTGCGAGCCCCAGTATGGCACAGTTTGTGGTTATAAGGGGCAGATATATACCCAGAGCCCTGTAGAGCGATGGTGAGGCCTTCCTTATAAACATCTCAACAAGCTGCACAAGCGAGGCTATGGTTATTATGAATGTTACATACTGGAGGAAAGGCAGATCGAAGCGTATCAGAAGATGATGGTTTATGAGCCATGTTATTATGGCCGTAAGGGTCATAACGAATGTGGTTGCAAGCCCCATGTTAACCGCTGTGTCGAGCCTTCTCGAGACCCCGAGAAAGGGACATATACCCAGAAAGTAGGCGAGCACAAAGTTGTTCACCACGGCTGCCGATATGAATATGAGGATCAGCTTCATCTGCCTGCCCCCTTCATGGATATGTAGTTTATAAACCCTATCATGAGCCCAAGCGACAGAAAGGCCCCTGCCGGCAGTATCATTATTATCCACGGGGTGAACACAGCCTCTGTAAGAAACACCACACCGAACACAGAGCCAGAGCCGAAGAGCTCCCTTACAGCACCGAGCACAACCAGCACCCATGTAAAACCCACCCCTGTGCCCAGTGCATCGAATATGGAGGGTGTCAGGGGATGCTTTGAGGCAAAGAACTCTGCCCTGCCCATTATCATACAGTTGACCACTATGAGGGGCACATAGGGGCCGAGGGCCTTCGATATGGCGGGAAAGTATGCCTTGAGAAAAAGGTCTGCCAGCGTTACGAATCCTGCTATTATGACGATATATGTGGGTATCCTCACCCCCGATGGCACGAGCCTCCTTATAATGGAGACCATGGTGCTCGATGAGACGACCACAAATGTGGATGCAAGCCCCATGGCAAGCCCGTTAACTGCAGAGTTTGTAACAGCAAGGGCAGGACACATGCCCAGAAGCATCTTTATGACTGCGTTCTCTCTCCATATACCCTTTGTGAATTCCCTCAAGAGAGTGGCCATGGCTTATCCCCCGTTACCCTGGGTTTCTAATTCTCCTATGATGTCTATAACTATTCTTACCCTCTTGTTTATGATGTCTGCCACCGCCTTGGTGGTTATGGTTGCACCTGTTATGGACTGTATCTGGTTGGGTTCTTCTGGCTTACGGTTCTTTATATACTCTATCTTCGGCTCTATGGAAAGCCCCCTGAACTGCCCCTCGAACCATTCCTCCATTATCTTGTTGCCCAGCCCAGGGGTCTCCACCTGCTCGAGCACCTTAAGTCCTGAAAGGGTCTTCATGTCCACGTTGAGCCCCACCATCATCTTTATTATACCCTGAAACCCGGGCCCTTCTGCAATGAAGGCATAGCCAACGAGCCTGCCCTCTCCATCAACGCCTCTGAAGATTTTTACCACATCTTTCTTGTCTATCCTTCTCTCTATCACCCTGTAGTCTGCCACCCCCGAAAGCACACTGAAAACGGCCCTTCGTTCCTCGCGCAGCCTGTTCTCCTCTATCTTTGGCTCCACCAGCTTGTAGAAGCCTGCAAGCATCCCTCCAACGACAACCGCCGTAAGTGTGAGCACCAGTATCATATTAAATGGAGTGTTCTTCTTCAACTCTTCTCTCCAAACATCTGTGGCCTGGTCCACCTGTTCAGAAGGGGCGTAATGGAGTTCATAAGCAATATGGAGTACATGACTCCCTCTGGAAGTCCACCGAAGAGCCTTATTATGATGGTAATCATCCCTGCCCCTATTGCGAATATCCATTGCCCCTTAGGGGTGGTGGGCGAGGTTACCATATCTGTAACCATGAACCAGGCACCCAGCATGGCACCACCTGAAAGGAGATGATACAGGGGATCAGGATACTTGCCAGGGTTTACAAGCCAGAAGATCCCCCCAAAGATGGCCACAGTTGCAAGGTAGCCCAGTGGCAGCTTCCAGTTTATGTAGCCCTTGTATCTGAGGTAAAGTCCTCCTATGATTATGGCAAGTACCGATGTCTCGCCCAGTGACCCACTGACACTGCCCAGGAACATATCCCAGTAGGGCGCCATCTTGCCCTCGAACTTTGCCAGTGCAAGCGGGGTTGCAGATGTTACTGTCTCCACACTCCAGGGATTACCAAAGGGGTCTGTCCATATGGTAATCAGCACAGGGTATGCCGCCTGCAGGAATGCCCTGCCAAGGAGAGCGGGGTTGAAGATGTTGTAGCCGAGCCCTCCAAAGACCTGCTTTCCTATGGCTATGGCAAAGACACTGCCGAGGATTGCCCCTGTAAGGGGAAATGCAGGTGGAAGGGTGAGGGCAAGAAGTATCCCTGTTATTGCCGCGCTACCATCGTATACAGAGGGCTTTTTACCCGCAACCCTCTGGCAGAGATACTCCGTTGCCACACAGGCCACAACACAGGTTACAATGAGCACGAGTGCCCGTATGCCGAACACATATATGCTCACCATGCAGACCGGCAGAAGTGCCATTATCACGGCGTGCATTATCCTTGGCACATCCTCTTCTGTCAGTATATGTGGAGAAGAAGATACTACTATCCTTTCACTCATAGGACAAATCCCTCAAGAGCTGTTCTTCTCATCCTTTCTCAAGTTTATCTTGCCAACCCTTATCCACTGCACAAGTGGCCTCTTGGATGGACACACAAAGGCACAGCAGCCACACTCTATACAGGCACTGCCACCGAAATCCTT
The DNA here is from genome assembly GCA_015492245.1 of Deltaproteobacteria bacterium. Lineage (GTDB taxonomy): Bacteria > Desulfobacterota > GWC2-55-46 > GWC2-55-46 > DRQE01 > DRQE01. The sequence goes on from WGFM01000015.1 coordinate 10,141, forward strand.
GAATATTCCGCCAACGCCGAGTCTGGCGGCATCTGCTATCTTGTATGGCATAAGCCCCATGGGGCACACCTCCACACAGCTTCCACACCTTATACAGGGCATGTAGCCAGGGGGCTTGAGCTCCCTCGCTGCCAGAACGGTTATACCCGATGTGCCCTTTACAACAGGCACAGAGAGGTCCTTTTGCGCCACACCCATGAGGGGCCCACCGTTGAGTATGGCCACCTCTTCATCCTCTGCGTGTTCAAGCCCCCCGCAGAGGTCTAAAACATCCTCGAAACTTGTGCCGATGCGAACAAGCAGATTCTTCGGTTCCTTAACCCCATTGCCGGATACTGTTACAACCCTCTCTATGAGGGGCATTCCAAACTTTATGGCATCGTATACGGCCTTTGCCGTTCCCACATTGTTCACCACAACGCCCACATCCATCGGAAGCCCACCTGTGGGCACCTTTCTTCCAAGCACCGCATCTATGAGCATCTTTTCTGCACCCTGTGGATACTTGGTTTCAAGGACTACTATCTTTATGTTGTCCATGCCGGCACCTTTCAGCACATCCTCTATGGCCCTTACTGCATCGGGTTTGTTGTCCTCTATTCCGATATAGCCATCCCTTGCGCCCACCGCCTTCATTATGGCGACAAGCCCCCATACAACCCTTGCAGGCATCTCCACCATGAGCCTGTGGTCTGATGTAAGGAAGGGCTCGCACTCGCAACCATTGAGTATTACCGTGTCTATCTTCTTACCCTCTGGTGGCGATAGCTTCACATAGGTTGGAAACATGGCCCCACCGAGCCCCACGATGCCTGCCTCTTTCATAATATCCCGCAGCCGGGGGGGGCTGAGTGAGTCGAGTTCATCCAGCACCTCGGTGAGGCCTGCATCCTGCCAGTCTCTGGCAGAGCCATCTCCCTCTATAACCACACTCAGGACCTTCCCACCAGCAGGATGGTGCCAGGCCACCACATCCTTGACCTTGCCACTTATGGTTGCATGCACAGGGGCAGACACAAAGGCCGCTGGCTCCCCTATCTTCTGGCCTTCTTCCACACTATCCCCTTTCTTGACGACCACATTACAGGGAGCCCCTGCATGCTGCAGGAGGGGAATTACGACCCTCTGCGGAAGCGCCACCCTCTCAATGGGTTTGCCTTCTGTGGCTTCCTTGTTGTAGGACGGATGAATTCCTCTTTTAAAGGTTCTAATCTCCATAGACACAATGAAGAGATACAATTTAACAATTTTTTTGCCTCCCCGTCAAGGGGATTGAAGAAAAATTGTAGAAAATGACTTTCAATTCCCTTTTGTCGAACCATCCCGCCACACCTCCCATGTGCGGGACAGACATGTCGCATACTGACATGCCTGTCCACTTACCAAAAGAGGCAGTCCTGTGTAGAATATGAGACACCGTATCGACCAAACAGGAAAACCCTTTACTCTCAACGCATTATGCAACCACAACCTTATCAATATGGTTGGCACACATATTGCAATGAGAGGATACTGCCAGATTTTCAAAATAAAGGGGGTGATAGTTTATGGAAACTGCGGGGAAGGGTTTTTTCAGAAAGTACTTTAGCATCCTTGGGCTGAAGATCACGGCAATAATAGCATCTGGCCTCACCTTTACCATTCTCTTTGCCTTCTGGTGGCTGGAAGGCAGTGGGCTAAGTGGAGAAACTTCTATCCTCTCCAATTACATGGATGAGCCCGCTCTGTGGATGATACTCGCCTCCGGGATAATAGGTATGCTTGCAATAATAAGCAAGGTATTGATACTTCCAATAAAGAACTTCGAGATACATCTCAGAGAACTGTCCCGTGGGAATGAGATGACAAAGGAGTTCACCCTCAGCCGCAGGGATGAGCTGGGCTACATGGTCTCACGGTTCAACGAGCTGCACAGGATCATAACAGAAAAACTGGAGGACAAGTCCCTCAAGCTCTCCATCATCCACGAGTTCATGAACTCAACAGCAGGAGTGTTCACACCAAACGCCCTTATGGAATGTTTCTTCAACACGGTGCGCAAGATACTGCCCCTGGAGATAGGCATGTACTCCTTTCATTACAAGGGATTCTCGGAGGACCTCATCTTCAGCACCTTCGAGCTCGATGAGAAGAACAGACAGAAACTCGCAGGGCTACTCAAAGAAAGCTTTGCTTCTGTGCTGAGACACATGCCAGCGAAACCCACAGTTGGACCAGATGTTGTAAGGCTTGAATATATTCGTGGAATACCCTCGGGGCTCGACATAGACAGGATGGAAGAAAAAAGGATAACCCTTTACAGCTATGGAAAACCTGTTGGCGTAATATTGCTCATGTCATTCGACAGGGAGGCATTCAAGACATCCAGAACACTCAATGCCATAGTGCATCACACCAACATGGTGCTCGATAGAATCATCCACCGCATATTCCTTGAAGAAAGAAGGCTCAACACCATCCTTTCCACAATGGAGGAAGGGGTATACATTGTAGACAAATACTACAGTGTGTCCCCTGTCAACCAGAGTGCCTTCCAGCTTCTAAGAAAGTTCTGCAAGAACTTCAACCACAGCTGCCTCGCAGAGGGTTTCAAGATCGACATCGATAACTGTCCATATTACACGAACGATGGCACATGCGAGTTTGCGGAGACAATACGAGAGCTCAGAAACACACCCTTCATGACCAAGACAAGACGCCTGACCAAGGAGGTCAAAAACAGGGACGGCATGATAATGCTCCTCTCTATCGCACGGCTCCTGAGGGCTGAAGACGGCGAAGACGGCTATGTGATAACCGCAAAGGACATAACCGAGGAAAGGCGGCTACAGGAGAAGATATTTCTCTCAAGCAAGCTTACCGCCATAGGGGAGATGGCAGCAGGCATAGCACACGAGATAAACAACCCCTTGCAGATCATAATGGGCAACATAGAGCTGCTCGAACAGCTCACAGACTCGGAAAAAGAAGAGATTTCAAAGAAGATAAGAAACATCCGTGAGGGCACCTTCAGAATAAAGAACATAGTGCATGACCTCCTCATCTTTGCAAGAGACAGGACCACAGAGGCAGAAGTGATGGATATAAACACCATAGTGGAAAAGAGTATCGAGATGATGAAATACCAGTTCAAGACAAGCAACATTGTCATACACAAAAAGCTCGATACCCGCAGGGCACTCAATGTAAAGTGCAACAGAAACCTGCTGCAACAGGTCATAATAAACCTTCTGCAGAACTCGAAAGATGCAATAGAGGAACACGCCAAGGGCTCCAGGGTAAGCATAAAAACAGAACTATCAGGTGGAAGAGTCTCAATAGAGATAACAGACGATGGGCCCGGTATACCAGAGTCGATAATGTCCCAGATATTCGACCTCTTCTTTACCACAAAGGAGGTCGGCAAGGGAACAGGACTGGGGCTTGGAATCAGCAGGAAGATAATAGAAGACATAGGGGGAGAAATAAGCGTGGTGAACACGAGAGAGGGTGGAGCAAGGTTCAGGATAGTTCTGCCATACTACAGAAAATCAAGCACTGCAAAAAAAACTCCTGATGAGGGCAACCCCGACCTTTCAGGACTTGTAACAAGGGCTGTGCTCATGGTGGACGACGAACAGGACTTCCTTGAAACCATGCGTGAACTACTGCAGCCGAGAGTCTTCCTGTTCGATTACACAACCGATGGAAAAATTGCACTGGACAAGGTCCTCAACCGAGATTACGACTTCCTGTTGCTCGACCTCAAGATGCCAGAGATGAGCGGCAAGGAACTATACAAGAAGGTAATAGAACACAAACCCTACATGGGAGAACGCATCATATTCCTTACAGGAGATACCGAGAGCGAATCATCAAATGCATTCTTGAAACTGACAGGCTGTAAATACCTTGCAAAACCGTTTTCCGCAAGAACACTGCTGAACCTGCTATCAGACCAGTTAAATTGCTATGGATGATAATGATGTTGTTATATAGATTTTGTTAATATAAAATATAGAGTTGCAAAATCGTAAAACATCCGAAAGGAGAAAGGAGGTAGATATGGAAGGAACAAGAACTTTACGCACAAAACTCTTTATTGTACTATCTATATTTGCAATAATATCCTCTGGCGCAATAGTGTACAGCTTCATAAATACAAAGAATCAGAAGTTCGATGCACTACTTATAAACCTTGCCGGGAGACAGCGTGCATTAAGCCAGATAATGACCAAGGGTGTGCTCGGGCTTTACAAGACGGCGATGGAGCCTGCAGCGGAGAACTTTGATTCAAAGAAGGCCACATATACCAGGATGACCAGAGAAGCAATGGAGCTTTTCGATGCCACCCTGAACAGTTTCATAAAGGGCGGTGTAACCAAGGATGGGGTGGGAAAATCCATATACATCCCCAGGGTTGAAGATTCTGCCATACAGGTAGCGCTCCAGAAGGCAAAAACACGCTGGGACAACTTCAAACAACATGTTGAAAAAACATTGAAACTTACAGACACACCAGGTAATCCAGAGTTCCTTGCCTCAGTAAGATACATAGAAGACGCCAACAAGAAGGTCTTCAAAGACATGAATGACCTTACCTTCAGCCTCCAGCAGTTATCGGACAGGAAGGTTGCCTTCTTCAAGCAGATACTGGCATCAGCCATTGCTCTAAACTTCGTAACCCTTGGCGTAATAATCTACCTGGTACATCGTATAATAATAAAGCGGCTAAGAGTCCTCCACAGCCATATGCAGGACATTACCAACGGCAACGGAGACCTTGCAAAACGCATAGATGCAGGCACACCCGATGAGATAGGACTTCTTGGCAGAGAGTTCAACGCATTGCTTGACACCTTTGAACACATAATAAACAGGCTTACCGAGAGCACGGGCACACTCAAGCTATCTGCCGAAAGGCTGAACACAACATTTGCCTCGATAGTTAATGGTATAGATGAACAGAACAAGAAAACGGACCAGGTTGCAACAGCCACGGAACAGATGAGTGCAGCCATAATGGAGGTTGCACGGAACACATCAACAATCGCCGAGATGACAAGGAAGGCAAACGATGCCACAAGACAGGGTGAGGTATGCATAAAGAAGATTATCAACAGGATAGATGACATCTCCAGAAGCACAGGTGAGTCCGTGGGCGTGGTTACCTCCCTTGGAGAGCAATCCCAGAAGATAGGCAACATCATCGAGGTCATAAACGAGATAGCTGATCAGACAAACCTGCTTGCACTCAATGCCGCCATAGAGGCCGCAAGGGCAGGCGAGCAGGGGCGTGGTTTCGCAGTTGTTGCAGACGAGGTGCGAAAACTCGCAGAAAGAACCACAAAGGCAACAAAAGAGATATACGACATGATAACAGGCATACAGCATGAAAGCCAAAAGGCTGTAACGAGCATAAAGAAAGAGGCAAAAGCTGTAGAGGAAGGTGTGATGCTCACGAACGAGGTGAATACAGCACTCGGCGAGATTACAGAACACATAAACACGGTGGACAGGATGGTTCAGCAGATTGCAACCACCACGGAACAGCAATCAACCGTGAGCAACAATATAAGCACCGACATGGAGATGATAGCAAACATATCCAAAAAGTCCTACGACGGTGTGAGCGGGCTAACACAACTTGCCGTGGAACTGGAACACCTTGCAGGCCAGCTCGAAGAAGACCTTACCAGATTTCGTATCAAGAACAACGGTGAAGAAGGCTCTACAGAGGAAAGCACACAGAGGCTTCAGCCCCGGCCCACACTCGTTGTAGACAATGTGGGCACAGGGGCTTAAAGAACCGGAAGTTTCAGTTTCACATACAGAAAACAAAAAAATCATAATAAGAGCGTCTTTGAAAAAACTATCTAAGTCTGGAACGCAAATGTATAAAGTGATGGTAGTGGATGACGACGAAAGAGTATGCATGGATATTGCAGAAATTCTCGAGCAGGAGGGATACCTTGTTGCAACCTTTACGAGTCCCATACATGCTATAAAAACGCTTGAGACAATACCAGATGTGGATCTCGTCCTTACCGACATAAAGATGCCGTCTGTGGATGGCATAGAGGTGCTGAACATTGCCAGAAACAGGAAGAACCCTGTGCCTGTCATAGTATTCACAGGCTATGGTGATATAGACATTGCCGTGGAGGTGATGAAAAAAGGGGCGAGTGATTTTCTCTGCAAGCCCATATCACGGAACGAAATGTTGATAAGGGTTAAAAACGCCCTTGAAAAGCAGAAGCTCGCAGAGGAGATAAAGGACCTCAGAAAAAAACTCACAGGCTATGAGGCATTCCACTCGCTCATCGGGAAGAGCAAAAGGATGCGCGACATCTATGAGCTCATAGATGTGGTCTCTCACACAGACTCCACCGTGCTCATTCGTGGAGAGACAGGCACAGGGAAAGAACTTGTGGCACGGGCACTACACAGTGCGGGCGAGAGAAGGAGCAACCCTTTTGTGGGAATAAGCTGCACCGCACTGCAACCAACCCTTCTTGAAAGTGAGCTGTTCGGCCATGAGAAGGGTGCCTTCACAGGCGCGCATACCGTAAAGATAGGCAAGCTCGAGTCGGCAGGCGAGGGCACGGTGCTGCTCGACGAGATAGGAGACATGCCTCTCGACCTGCAGGCAAAACTCTTAAGGGTGCTCCAGGAAAAAGAGTTCGAACGGGTGGGAGGCATAAAGTCCATAAAGCTGAGGGCCCGGATAATAGCATCCACCAACAGAAACCTTGAAGAGGCGGTCAAAGAGGGCAAGTTCCGAAAAGACCTCTACTACAGGCTCAATGTGGTGCCGATAGAGTTGCCACCACTGAGGGAAAGGGGCGAGGATATAATACTGCTTGCAAACTACTTCCTCGATGTGTTCAAAAGGCAATACGACAAGAAGATAGAGGGCTTCGCCCCGTCTGTCATCAGCGAGATGCTCGAGTACGACTGGCCTGGCAATGTGAGGGAGCTTAAGAATGTTATTGAAAGAACGGTGCTCATAAGCCCCAAGCGCTGGATAGACAGGCTCGCCAAACTGCCATCACATGATGAAAGGCTCAAGCTCTTCGACAGAATGCCCATGAACATGCCCTATCTAAGGGCAAAAAAGAGTGTAACCGAGGAGCTGGAGAAGACCTATCTTATACATTACATGCGCCAGGAGAAGGGCTGCATAAAAAAGGTGGCAAAACTCATGGGGGTAAGCTCCAGAACGGTGAGCAGACAGCTTGAAAAATACGGGCTGCACAAATACCTGTTCAAAAAAAAGAACCCCTGAGAGGATGGTCCTATCCTGTTTTCACATCTCTCAATGCCTCGATGCCTGCCCTGTATCCCTCGGCTATCATCTCCCTTGCCCTGTGGAACTCGAAGAAGTTTATGTGCGCCAGCCGTGGCCTTACCAGCACATCCGGTGGGGCCTCTTCGAGGCGCATGCGGGTCAGCTCTGCCTCCATAAGGCTTATGGAGGCAACAACTATGTCGAACATGGTTGGAGTGGTCCTCTCGAACCACTGGCGGATGTGGGATATGCCGGGTATCTCTTCGATACGGAGCCTTTCGGTCATGAGCCGTGAAAGGCGATTTTTCTTCACCGGTGGCCTTCTTTCAGCAGCCTCTTTATGTGGCAGCATGCCTGCCTGGTAGTTCAGGTCCACGGCCACAACGAAGTCTGCCCCGAGTTCCACCGCAGCATCCACGGGCACAGGGTTTACAAGTCCTCCATCTACCAGTATCATCTCACCATCCAAAAGCGGGGTGAATATGCCGGGTATGGATATGCTCGCCCTTACGGCATCTATCATGTCCCCTTCTTTTATCCTCACCTCCTTGCCTGTGGCAAGGTCTGTGGCCACGGCACAGAATGGCACAGGAACCTCTTCTATGAGCTGGCTGCCTGCAAGTTCCCTTACAAAGTCCACTATCTTCTTTCCGTCTATGAGCCCCGAGCGTGGAAAGACCACATCTATGAAGTAAAGTAGCTGTTTCATGTGGAGCTGGTCAGCGATTCGTTCGAGCTCGGCAAGCCTGCCAGAACAGTATATGGCCCCAACCAGTGCACCTATGCTGGTGCCTGCCACACAATGGATGGGAATGTCTGCCTCCTCCAGTGCCTTTATTACCCCTATATGTGCCCAGCCCCTTGCAGCCCCACCACCAAGGGCAAGCCCCACTTTTGATGCCCTTCTCTTCCTACCAAGCATACAGCAATTTTCCTGCAAAGGAAGAACTCTGAAGCCTTCTGCCACCTCTTTCCGAGAGCCTCTTGAGCCCACCGAGGTCGTCCACATCATACCAGCCATCTATCAGTGCAAAGTCTATCGAAAGATAACGGGCCCTTCTGAGTGTACACTCAAGCACCCTCTCCGTGCTCCATGGTATATCCAGGAACAACCCTTTGTATGGATACTTGAGTCCTATGAGATAGTAGCCTCCATCTGCTGCAGGCCCTATGGCGCAGTCCTTTCTCAAGAGCATCTTGAACGCCTTCTCCACATGGTTCAACGGTATATCGGGGCTATCACTCCCTATGGTTACAATCCGTCTGTATCCCATAAGAAAGAGCCTCGAGAAGACATTGAGTATCCTATCACCAAGGCTGCTCCCCTTCTGTGGCAGAAGTGGGGCAACATCTTTTAGCACCCCTGGTATGGCCGAAAGCAGCCCCTCTTCTGTATAGAACCCATAGATGTCTGCATCTTTCAGTTCCTTCAGGGATGTGAAAAGGTCCACAAGGAACAGCCTGTACAGGCTGAAGGCATCCTGTCTTGTGAGAGGTGGGCAGAGCCTTGTCTTGACTCTACCGATGGATGGCAACCTGAACATGACCGCAAGGGCAGGTCTGTCTGCACGAAAAGAAGGCATATTCTTACAGGGTGTCCTTCCTGGGGGCACCGTCAGTACACGCTCCGGAACTCTTCTTTGTAGAAGTCCTTGAGCATGGAGGCAACGAATCCTTCCACCTCTGTGGCTGTGGAGAACTGGAGCACCCTTTCTGTTATCTCCTGTGCGTCTCTGTAGTTTATAGACCTTATGAGGCGCTTTACCTTCAGCAACGAGTTTGAGTTCATGCTCAACTGTTCTATACCAAGCCCTATGAATATAAGGGCATGTTCTATCTCTCCTGCCATCTCTCCACACACGCTCACCTCTATGTTGTGCTTCCTTGCAGAGTCCACAACCCCTTTTATAATCCTCAGAACCGCTGGATGGAAGGGCTCATAGAGATATGCCACATGCTCGTTCACCCTGTCTATGGCAAGGGAGTACTGAAGAAGGTCGTTTGTTCCTATGGAGAAGAAGTCGACCTCCTGTGCGAGCAGATCAGCTATCAGGGCAGCAGATGGCACCTCTATCATGACACCAACCTTTATATTATCATCAAAGCCCTTACCCTCCCTTTTCAGTTCTTCTTTGGCCTCCCCAAGATATGCCTTTGCCCTCCTTATCTCTTCTATGCCAGAAATCATGGGAAACATAATCTTTATATTCCCATCTTTCGATGCCCTCAGTATGGCACGCAGCTGGGTTCTGAATATATCGGGTCTTTTAAAGCAGAACCTTATGGCACGCAACCCCATGGCAGGGTTTATCTCTACAGAGGGCTCCATGGGAAGAAACTTGTCTCCCCCGAGGTCCAGGGTGCGTATGACCACGGGCCTGGGGTTCATGAGCCTTGCAACATAGCTGTATGCCGCAAGGTGTTCCTCTTCTGTGGGAAGATTCTTCCTGTTAAGATAGAGAAACTCACTTCTATAAAGCCCTATACCTTCTGCACCATGTTCCAGAAGAGAACCGATTTCCTCTGCTATCTCTATGTTACCAAGCAGTTTTATCCTTTTTCCGTCGAGGGTCTCGGCCGGCATATCCTTGTAGTGATGGAGCATCCGGTTGTACTGTTCGTACCTCTGGCTGCGCTTTCTGTATACATCCATGACACCCTTTGACGGATTGATTATGACGGCACCTGTCAGGCCATCCACTATCACCGTATCTCCCGTTCTTGCCCTGCGTGTTATATCCTCAAGCCCCACCACCGCAGGAATCTCCAGAGACCTTGCCATTATGGCGGTATGCGATGTCTTGCCTCCCACATCGGTAAGAAATGCGAGCACCTTGGTGCGCGACATCTGTGCCGTATCGGTTGGCGAGAGTTCATGTGCCACTATAATCGAGGGCTCGTCTATCTCTGTTATAGAGGCTCTCTTTTGTCCAGAAAGGTTCATAATGATTCTGTCCACTATGTGCTCTATGTCCTGGCTTCTTTCCTTGAAGTAGCGGTCATCCATGCTATCGAAGAGTTCCACAATGTCTTTGAGCACCTCTTTCAATGCCCACTCGGCGTTCATCTTCTTCTCTTTTACGAGTCTTTTAGTTTCGTCTATCAGCATCTGGTCTCCCAGTATCATAAGGTAGGCGTCTATAATTGCTATGTGCTCTTTTGCCTTGCCCTCGTCTTTGAGCCTGTTCTTTATCCTTTCGAGCTGCTCTCTCGAGGTGTTGAGTGCCTCTTCGAATCTTCTTATCTCCTCGCCCGTGGCAGACTGGTCTATATGGCAGTACTTTACCGTATCAGGCACCCTGCTATCTACCACATACACCCTGCCTATAACTATACCAGGTGATACCCCTATGCCTCTTACCAGTATGGTATCTCTCTTATGCTCACTCATCTTCACCGAATCTGCTGTCTATGAGTTCTCCCAGTTTTGTCATTGCCCTGTGGGCATCCTCGCCACAGGCCCTTATGGTTATCTTAGAGCCACAGGCTGCGGCAAGTATGAGTATGCCCATAATACTCTTTCCGTTCACCTCTTTACCGTCCTTCTCCACGAATATATCCGAGTCGAATTTGTTGGCCAGCTGCACAAACCTTGAAGCAGCCCTTGCGTGCAATCCGAGTCTGTTCTTTATGGTGAATGTTTTCTTTGCAACCTTTCTCATCGAGTCTATATATCACTCCCTGTTCTCTCTTTTTATATATGGCACAGGGGTGCGTGTTGGCAGATCCCTTATATCTATCCTTACACCGAGGCGTTTGAGTCTTTCTATTATCTCCTCGTCCTCTTTGTTCAGTATTACCGATGGACAGAGCATCCTGCCCTCTCCGTCCCCGTGGTGTATGTTGCCAAGGTTCAGACACCTGTATGTAAGCCCTGCTTCGTAGAGCCTCAAGGCATCTTTCAGATTTCCTACAACCAGTATGGCCCTTGCATCTCTAAAGTCTCCGCAACTCGCACCCCTTGCGACCTCGCTTATACCCTTGATAACCACTTTGAGTCCCTCCTCGCTGCACTCTCTTATTATGGCTGCCCTGAGGCTGTCCCTTGCCACCTCATCAGATACCACCACGAGCATGTCTGCCTTCATGAACGGTATCCATGAACCAAGCAGCTGTCCATGCAAAAGCCTGTCGTCTACCCTGATGAGCAGGATCATCTCTTTCCTTTCAGCATTTTGCTCGCAAAGATTATGCTCTTTCTACCCTCTTCGTTGAGCTTTGCCACAAGCTCTTTGAAACTCATCTCTTCTCTCTTGTTGACAAACTTCAGAAGAAGCGGAAGATTCACCCCTGCGATCACCTCTATCCTGCCTTCTTCCAGGAATGTGAGTGCTATATTTGTTGGTGTTCCTCCGAACATATCGGTAAATATGATTATTCCATCGTCTCTGTTCAACCTTGCTATGGCCTCTCTTATCCGGGCGAATATATCCTCTGTGGAGTCTCTGCGCCCTATCGCTATGGTTTCCATGTCATCCATCTTGCCGGCAATACTGGCCACCACATCTACGAATGTTTGCGCAAGCTCTCCATGGGTTATTATTATTCCTCCTGTCATGGGGGCATATCCTACTTTTCTATATCCCGGTGTCTCTTTCGTATATCCACCGGTATATCCTCGAGCTCTTTAGATAGTCTTTCCACTATGGCAACGGAGCGATGTTTTCCACCCGTGCATCCTACAGCTATTGTAAGGTAGGCCTTTCCCTCCTTCCAGTAGAGTGGAACAAGATAGTTCAGCAGCCCTTTGAATCTATCCACAAACTCTTCTGCCTCCTTGCGATGGAATACAAACTCTCCAACCCTTTCATCCCTTCCGTCAAGCCCCTTGAACTCCTCTACAAAATAGGGATTTGGCAGGAACCTCACATCCATCACTATATCCGCATCTGCCGGGAGTCCATAACGGTAGCCAAAAGAAAGAAGGTTCAGTATCATGCGACCTGCATCAACAGGGGTAGAGAAGTATTCCCGTATATATTCTTTCAGCTGATGCACCGTAAAGTGTGTTGTATCTATAATCCTGTCGGCACTGGCCTTTAGCTCATCGAGCAGTTCCCTTTCCTTTGTTATGCCTTCAAGCGGGTTATCCACATCTGCCAGGGGATGCCTTCTTCTCGTCTCGCTGAATCTTCTTACCAGCGCACTATCGTCTGCATCGAGATATATCAGTTCTCCCCTATAGCCTTCCTTCTTTATGGCCCTGTATATGGAAGGGAACTCTTTCAGAAACCCCCTCTCTCTCGCATCAACCACTATGGCCACCCTTGTAATCTCTCTGCTCCGGGCAATGAGGTCAAGAAACTTCGGTAGAAGGGTTACAGGCAGATTGTCCACACAGAAGAACCCTATATCCTCGAGCACCTTTATTGCGGTGCTCTTTCCTGCCCCCGAGGGTCCTGTGAGTACTACCAGCTGTATGTATCTCAACCTCTTGCCTTCTTAAGTCTCTTTGGTGGCACAGGTATAAGGTTTTCCAGGAGTTCCTTTCCTGTTGGATACCCCATTATGTTAAGCAACTGATTCCTTGCGGCAACCTCAACTATGGTTGCCACACTTCGTCCAGGGCTTACAGGCACCTTAAGGTGCGGCAGTTCCACACCGAGTATCTCGCAGGTACTCTCCTCGATACCTATCCTCTCATAATCTCCCTTTGGGTTCCAGTGGACGAGCTCCACCACTATATCCATCTGTTTCTTCTCTCTTATGGCTGTTATGCCGAATATGTCCTTGACATTCATAATCCCTATGCCCCGCACCTCTATATGGTAAGGTATCTTGTCAGATGCCATGCCGAAAAGGGTTGATGGGTATATCTTCTTTACAATCACTGCATCGTCTGCAACGAGTCTGTAACCTCTTGATATGAGGTCCAGTGCGCACTCACTCTTTCCTATTCCGCTTTTGCCTGTAATGAGCACTCCTATGCCGAGTATATCCACCAGCACCCCGTGCACCAGTGTTGTTGGAGCGAGCCTTTCCTCGAGAAACTTTATAAGCCTCTCTATGAACACCGAGGAGGTAAGATGTGTGGCCAGAACAGGTATGCCTTCCTTTTCTGCAAACCTTATAAGTTCTCTTGGCGGACGCAACCCCCTTGTTATAACCATAGCAGGCACTGTGCGTGGGAAGACCTTGAGGGTCTCCCTTCTTTTCTTCTCACCAAGGTTGTTGAGGTACCTTATCTCGGCCGCACCGAGTATCTGTATCCTTTCGGCATGGAGCAACTCTTCTATGAGCCCTGTAAGGAGCAGCCCTGTCTTCTGTATCCTCGGGGTTCTAACGCTCTTGGAAAGCAGCTTCTCATCTGTAAGAGAACGCAACCCCAGGGTTCTTTCCTTAAGAAGCTCTTTTATCTTTACAGCCATTATGCTATAGCACTTTTGAGGACCTTGTTGTCCTCCTCCTTTATTATTCTGAATATATCCTCTTTTGTTGAAGCCTTTATCAGTCTCTTTCTGAAGGCACCATCCTTGAGAAGTCTCGATATACTTGCAAGTACTTTGAGGTGCAACACAGTGGAATCCTCAGGAGCGACTATGAGGAAGAATATATGGACAGGTCTGTTATCCATTGATTGAAAGTTAACCCCCCTCTTGCTTCTTCCAAAGGCCACCACAATCCCTTCGATACCCTTTATCTTGGTATGTGGTATGGCCACACCGTGTCCTATCCCGGTGCTACCGAGCTTTTCTCTCTCCAGAAGCAGTTCAAGGAGCCTTTCCTTGTTGATGCCCTCCACCCTGTCGGCAACCTCTTCTGACATCTCCTCCAGCACCTCTCTTTTTTCCTTTCCCTTCAGTTCGGGAATTATGAACTCCTTTGCAAGAACATCGGTAACCTTCATTTTATGTGTCCACCCTCTCTATTTTGTTCGTGTCTCTATGAGTCCAAGGTTTCCATCCTCTCTCCTGTAAAGAACATTTATTGTGCTTGTGGAAGAATCTGTGTAGACCAGAAAATTCCTCCTCGAAAGCTCCATCTGGAGTGTTGCCTCCTCCAGTGTCATGGGTTTGGCGAACATGTTCTCTATCTTGACCACCCTCGGGGTCTTTTCTACCTCGGTGGTGGCTGGCATGTAGCCTACCTTGACACTTTCTGTGTGTTTACGGTTTTTGATCTTCTCTTTATGTCTCCTCACCTGTTTTTCAAGTTTATCCATGGCAAGATCTATTGCAGAGTACATGTCCTGTGTTTCCTCGCGGGCATTTATACTTATATTCTTTGCAACCACAGTTGCCTCTGCAATGTGTCGTATCTTCTCCACAAAGAGCACCCAGTGCACCTCTATGGGTTCATCCAGATACTTCTCGATTCTTCTGGTCTTCTCCTCTGCATACTGTTTCAGAGGCTCTGAAGATTCCATGTGTCTGAAAGTAACTGTAATACGCATGGCAACTCCTCCACCACTTTTATTTTTTTATGGACGCTTGCGTCTGTTTGAAGAAAGATAGCCCAGTTCCTCACGATACTTCGCAACGGTTCTTCTTGCAACTGTAATGTTGCATGCCTTGAGTTTCTCCACTATCTGCTGGTCTGTAAGGGGGTTGGCAGGGTTCTCTGCATCTATTATCTCCTTGAGTTTTTCTTTGACATACTCTGGCGTTATGGTGCCACTTGCACCGCTGACTCCTGTAGAAAAGAAGTATTTGAGTTCGAATATTCCCCTCGGGGTCTGCACATACTTGTTTGTGGTAACCCTGCTTATGGTGGACTCGTGCATACCTATGTCCTTTGCCACATCGGAGAGCACAAGGGGCTTGAGATAGCGCAGCCCTCTATCGAGAAACTCTCTCTGGAACCTGACTATGCTTTCAACCACCCTCTTAAGGGTTCTCTGCCTCTGGTGTATGCTCTTTATGAGCCATACTGCAGAGTGGAACTTATCTTTTATATACTCCTTCACCTCTTTCGTTGCAAGTTCGTTGTTGTCTACAAGTTTCTTGTAATAGGAGCTTATATTGAGTTTTGGCAGGCCATCCTCGTTGAGCACCACCAGGTATTCATCGCCAACCTTGTATACATACACATCTGGCACTATGGCCCTTGCCTCGTCCCTGCCAAAACCTGCCCCTGGCACAGGGTTCAAGAGCTCTGATACAAGCCTGGCACCCCGCACAACCTCCTCTTCATCCACACCCATGCTCTTTGCCATGCCTTTATAATCCCTCTTTGCAAGCATCTCAAGGTGGCCCTCCACTATACTGGCTGCTATGGGGTCTATACTCTTCTGGTGTATCTGGGTCAGGAGGCACTCCTTGAGTGTTACAGCTGCCACCCCTGAAGGAGTGAACTCCTGAATCACATCGAGCACATATTCCACCTCCTTTGTGGACACCCCTATGGAGCTTGCAATCTCCTTTATTGTTGCATCCCTGTAGGTCTCATCATCCATACCGCCCCGCTCGATCATTCTGAGGTAGCCATCCTCATCTATATTGCCTATTATGAACTCTCCTATCTTCTTTTCCCTCTCGTTCAAGGAGGAACTGTTCAGCTGCCACATAAGGTGCTCCTTGAGTGTGGTCTCCGATGAAGAGAACCGTTCAAGGAGACCCTCTCTGTAGTCCTCATCGGAGTTGTCAATACTTCCCAGCCCTGCCCTGACAGTGTAATCACCGAGTCCTTCGAGGTAGTCCTGCCACTCCATCTCCACGGTTCTGGACTCTGGGGCGGGCACCTCGTCTGCATCGAGTCTTCCATCCTCGAGGACAGGGTTTTTCTCAAGCTCCTCTCTTACAAGTTCCACGAGTTCCTGCCTCGAAAGCTGCAGTAGTCTTATGGCAAGCTTCAACTGGGGAGTCAGAAGCAGCTTCTGTGTTAGTTTAAGCTCCTGTTTGAACTCGTAGCTCACGGTTGCAATTCCTGTCTATTTCTGTAGTGTAAACCGTTCCCCCAGGTATACCTCTCTCACACGCTGATTAGAGAGTATCTCCTCAGGGGTTCCCTTCTCGAGAATACTACCTCTATCTATTATGTAGGCCTTATCGCATATTCTGAGTGTTGCTTCCACATTGTGGTCTGTTATGAGTATTCCCATGCCCTTTTTCTTGAGTCCCATCACTATATCCTGGAGGCCGTCCACAGCTATCGGGTCTATACCGCTGAAGGGCTCATCGAGTAGCATGAAAGAGGGGCTGAGCGCAAGGCATCTTGCTATCTCCACTCTTCTTCGCTCTCCACCCGAGAGGGTATATGCCTTCATCTCGGAAAGATGCCCTATGCCGAGTTCCTCAAGAAGTTCATCCGCTTTTCTCTTTCTTTCTGCCTCTGTCATGTCCTGAAATTCCAGCACAGCCATTATGTTCTCTCTTACCGTGAGCTTTCTGAATACCGAGGGTTCCTGGGCGAGGTAGCCCATCCCCTGTCCTGCCCTTTCGTACATGGGCATATCTGTTATATCCATACCATCGATGTATACGGAGCCGCTGTCCGGCTTGACAAGTCCCACTATCATGTAGAATGTGGTGGTCTTTCCTGCCCCGTTGGGCCCAAGAAGGCCTGCCACCTCTTCATCTCTTACCTCAAGGCTCACATCGTTTATGACCCTTCTGCCCCTGAAGGACTTAACGAGATTACGGGCACCCAAGCACTTCACCTGCATCCACCTCTTTGCATTCCTTCTTCTCGGGCATTATGGTAGCCCTTACCCTCTCGTTACCACCACTTTCCACCAGCACATCGTCTGTATCGAGGTAGAGGGTTATCCTGTCTCCCCTGATCACATCACCACATTCTATGGCCTCAGCAGAGCCTGTTATGACCATAATCCTCTCATCCCTGTCATATACGGCCCTGTCTCCCTTTGCCCCCTTCTTGTCCTGCACTATCCTTACATCCCCCTCTGCTATCATCTGTTTTATCTCGTCCCTTCCTGTATAGTGGATATACAACCTGTCACTGCACACCATAAAGTCTTCCCTGGCCACCACATTTCCACTGAATGTTATGAGTTTTCTGTCCGAGTCTGCCTCCATGGTGTCGGATACGATATTTATAATATCTTTTCTACCTTCTTCCTCTCCATATATATATTCGCAGTGTTGCAGGGAATACAAAAGGGCCATAACAAAAAAAACGGCTACTTTGGTTTTAGATATAGACATCTTTAAGCACCGCCCTCACATCTTTCAGCACTTTTATCCTGTTGGTTGAGAGGTCTGCCTCAAGCCCTGTGCCTGTAACATCCATCCTGTCGGACAAAAATCTTACCGCCCTGTTTGTGGAGGCCTTCTTTGCGGAAAGAGAATACCTGAGAAAACCTGTAAGGAGTGTGTAACCTTCTGATGAGACCACCTTTACATCACCTTCCACTTCTATTTCTTCGTTTTTCCTGTTGTAGCGTGCCTTCCTGCCGGTGAGGGTATGGCTCTTTCCATCATCCATATGGTAGATGAGTCTCACATTATCGAGCAGCACCACATCATCCTTTTTCTGCACCCCACTGTCTGCAAACAGTTCCCATACCTTTCTGGAGCCATCGACACCGTAGAAGTTTATCCTTTCGAGCCGTTTGAGTGCATCAACGCTTCCTGTTATGACACCACTCTTCTGGTCCCCTTTCATAGACATGACCGCTACCACAAGGCCACCTATGCCAGCGAGTATGAAAAAAAACAGAAGAGTTCTTATTCTTCTGTTCACCATTGTGAAATCTTCTTAAAGACCGCCTCTTCGCAAGGAATCTACAAAAATTATAACACCGCCCACAGGGGGTGTAAAGGTTTATCTTGTGTAGCCTTTCACAAGCTCATCCCACAGTCCCTTTGTCTTTACGATAAGCTCTGCCACCTCTCTTACAGCCCCTCTGCCACCTCCGTTTTCTGTTACATAGTGGGCTATCTCTTTGATCTCTCTTATGCCATCACATACACCTATGGCAAACCCCACCCTCTTCATAACCGGCATGTCCACAAGGTCGTCTCCCATGTAGGCTATCTCCTCGTCCTCATATCCTGTGGCATCCCTGAACTCCCTGTATGCAGCAAGCTTATCCCTTGCCCCCTGTATGACCATCTCTATGCCGAGTTCCTCTGCCCTTTTTTCCACCACAGGGGACTTCCTCGATGTCATTATGGCACACTCTATACCACACCTTTTGAGGAGTTTTATCCCGTGCCCGTCCTTCACATTGAACACCTTAAGTTCCCTGCCCTCATCGTCGTATACTATGCTCCCATCGGTAAGCACTCCATCCACATCGAATATGATTACATTTACCCTCTTTATCCTCTCTTCGAGTCTCTCCATGGCCTTCTATTCTCCTTTAAAGAGTTTCTATCTTTTTCAGGATCGAAAACCCCGTAGCTACAAGGTCTTCAAGTGGTATTACCATCACCACCGTTGAGCCCTGGTAGTTACGCTCGAGCCCGCTTTCTGAAAGTGATACAGTCTCCACAGGGTGTAGCCACAGGGTAATGGAGCCACTGAAACCGAAGCCAAGCCTTATCCTGCCAACCCTGTCTTCCATGGTGAACCCCTCTATACCCTCAAGCTCTCCTGTCGAGCTCAGGCTCATCCTCCTTCCACCCACAACATAGAAGCTATCGGGCCCGCACCCGCCTGGGAGACAGAGGTTGAACTCTACGGCAAGCCTTCCTGTGGCAGGCTCTTCCACCCCCTCTTTATCTAACCTGTAAGAGAATCTTACAGCACTATCGCCTTCTATGGTTACCTCTTTTTCAAGCCTTCCCAGGGGGGTCTTTCCTTCAAGCCTTACACCACCCTTTATCTTCTGAACCACATATGGCACACTACTCAATCTTTCCATGGAAGTGGCCTTACCAGAGAAATACTCCCTGCGTCCAAGCCCCTCGTCCAGGAGGGAGTCCACAAGGGATACCCTTCTTTCCCTGTCGAACATGAGTTCCGTAGAGTGCACATCATCCTTGACCCTTATGTCATCGTGTATGCTTTTTGCCTTCTTCCGTGTTGTCTCGTTCTTTCTTTTTTCAAGCTCACCATGGTAGCCCTCCTGCCATCTTGAGAGCACATTCAGGATATTGACAGCCCCTGGTCTGTAGTCGCACTCTATGAGGCTGCCACCCCTGTGTGGCGAGAGAAAGAGCGCCACATTCTCACCTTTTATCATCACCTCATCTTTTGTGTCCCCATCCATGTCTCCAGTCTCCACCTCGATACCCTCTATATTCTCGATGAGTGTCTCTGCCCTTATGATATTCTCATACACATTGAACCTCAGATGTGGAAGATACAGCCCACCGAAGACCCCGTGCCAGTATGCGTCGTTACACTGGGCTCTGTAGAGATGTATGAGTGCCTTGTGTGGTGGTTCATCCATGGAGTTAAGTCTTCTGCTCAGAAGGAGCATCCTTTTGTGCATCCAGTCTGCCTCGGGATATTTCCACAGGAAATTTCGCCAGTATCCACCCTGAAGAAATCTTAACACATCCTCTCTTCCGTTGTCCTCAAGTTCTTTTCTTACCCTGGCGTACCCGGTTGCTGCCTCTTCGGGCAGCGCCCATTCTTCCATCTCCATGTAGCTCACAGGCGGCAGGCATATCCTTCCTGCAGGTGGCATTGTATCTATATATTCAGAGAATGTGATTGTTCTGATCCACCTGGAGTTGGCCTCAAGCCACTGGAAGAACCTCTCGAGCCAGCCCTCCTCGTAGACCCATCTGTCTGTGCCGGGCCATATACCGAACTTCTCACCGTCATCGGCGAACACAACGAGCCCATCTCCCCACTCTTTCATGTATGCCTCGATTCCTTCCACCTCCTCGAAGGGTATGAGGTAGCGTAGCCTCTGGCTTCCACCGAAGACCTTTATCGGCACACCCATATCCTCTGTAACATAGTAGCCCCTTATGTTCTTCTCTCCGAGTCCTGCCTTTACAAAGTGGTGATCATCCACCACCACATATTCGATACCCGCCTCCTTAAGGTATGGTGGCAGAGTGGGCTCCCACACCCTCTCTGCAAGCCACATCCCCCGTGGCCTTGTGCCGAAAAGTTCATAGAGCCTTTCTGTCATAAGCCTTATCTGGGCAACCCTGTCTTCAGGTGGTATTACAGCCAGTATGGGCTCATAGTATGCCCCGCCGAGCAGTTCAATCTGGCCTCTTTCTGCAAGCCTCTTTACGAGTCCTATATAGTGGGGCTGGTTTTCCTCGAGCCAGTCGAGAAGATAGCCCGATACATGGAGTGCTGCCTTTATATCCTTCCTCTCTGCCAGTTTCTCGAGGAAAGGACGATAGGCCTTCTCGAAGGAGTTCTCTATCACACGGTGGAAGTTGCCCACTGGCTGGTGGTTATGGATGGAGAAGACAAAACATATCATAACAGTTCTACCACATGCACCACCTTTGCCCTCACATCATGGTGGTGCAGAGCGTCCTTAAGCTGCACAATACAGCCCGGGCATGCCGTTGCCACCACATCTGCCCCGCTCTTTTTTATGTTCTCTGCCTTTCTCTCTGCAATCTTTATGGAAAGCTCGTAGTTGGTAAAGCTAACCCCTCCGCCGAGCCCGCAGCATCGGCATGGGTTCTTCATCCCCCTGAACTCATATGGGCTCTCTTCGAGCAACCTTCTTGGCTGCTCGCTTATACCCTGGAACCTTCTGAGATGACAGGGGTCATGGTATGTAACCACACCAGCGCTCTTTTCTCTCTTTTCGGCCCTGTAGCCCACCTCATCCACGAGAAACTCTGTAACATCCCTTATCTTGCCTGCAAACTCTTCAACCCGTTCTTTCATCCCCGGCTCGTCCTGGAGCACGAGTTTGAATACATCCTTCAGGGTGTGTCCACAGGTTGCGCAGGAGGTAACTATTCTATCAAAGCCGTATCGCTCGAACACCTCTATGTTCCTTGTCATAACCCTCTTTGCCGTCTCCACATCTCCCATGGAGAGGGCCGGTATGCCGCAACAGACCTGCCCCTGTGGGACCGCCACATCGATACCTGCCTTCTCGAGCACCCTTATGGTGCTCTCCCCTATGGATGGCAGAAGATAGTTTATCCCACAGCCCACAAAGAAACCAACCTTGAGGCTACCATAGTCCTCCCTGGTAGAGAGTGCCCTTATGTGTGCCCTGTCGAGGAAGAAGGGGTCTGCCGGGGCCGGCACAAGTCTGCCATCACCCACCAGGGGAAGGGAGAAACGGCTTAAAAGCCCGCTCTCGAAGGGTGCGTTCTTGAAGAAGAGGTTCTTGAGCTTTGTTGCAACCTTGAGGGCAAACTTTGTGAGCGGGGCTGGCTCAAGAAGGCTTTTAAGCGTGAATGTGGTGAGTGCAGGCAGTCCCTTTCTCTTCACATATTCGGCCCTTGCGCTCAATATTATCTCAGGGGTATCTATCTCGTTGGGACAACTGCTGTAACATGCCCCACAGAGGGTGCACTCCTTTATATACTTGAGGTATCTCTCTCCCAGTTCTTCTCCGTTGAGGTATGCCTCTATGAGCGTGAGCCTGCCCCTTGCACAGTGGCTCTCCCTGCGCACAGTATCCAGCGTGGGGCACACGCTTCTGCATGTGCCGCAGCGCACACACCTCTCTATATCTTCACGGTAGTCCTTCAGCTCTTTCACACTCTTTCCATCTCTTCCTTGAATATCTTGCCCGGGTTCAATATGTTGTTAGGGTCAAAGGCCCTCTTTATGCGCATCATAAGTTCCAGTGTGTCCTTATGGAGTTCCATCCCTATGTAGTCGCTCTTTGTTACACCCACTCCATGCTCACCCGATATGGTTCCTCCGAGCTCGAGGGTAAGCTCAAAGAGGTCTTTGACGGCTGCCTCCCCCCTTTCCACCTCCTCTGGGTCATCCCTGTCTACCATTATGTTGACATGTATATTGCCATCTCCTGCATGCCCAAAGCTTGCAATGGTTACATCTCTTCCTCTGCCAATATCCTCAAGCCCCCTTATAAGCTCTACGATATTTGTTCTCGGCACCACCACATCCTCATTGAGCTTGAGCGAGCCCACCCTCTTAAGTGCCGGCGATATGGCCCTTCTCAGGCCCCAAAGCTCTTTCATCCTCTTTTCCTCTTCTGCCACCTCTATATTCAGGGCACCCATCTTCTGGCATACCTGTCTTGCCCTTTCAATGTCCCTTTCTGTAAGCCCTCCTGTTCCATCCACCTCTACTATTATGGCCGCACCCACCCCGCTGAGCCCCACCTTTGCATACTCATCCACCGCCTTAAGGCACACCCCGTCTATGAGCTCGAGTGCCGATGGTATGACTCCTCCTCTTACAATCTCTATTACCCCCTGGCCTGCCCTCTCAAGGGTATCGAATGTGGCCACAAGGAGTCTTTTCTCCTCTGGAATGGGAAGAAGCCTGAGGTATGCCCTTGTAACCACCCCCAGTGTTCCCTCGCTGCCTGTCAGGAGGCCTGTAAGGTTGTATCCCACCACCCCTTTAAGGGTCTTTCCCGGTGCGGTCTTCAGTATCTCTCCTGTGGGCAGCACCACCTCGAGGGCGAGCACATAGTCCTTTGTAACGCCGTATTTCAGCCCCCTGGGCCCGCCTGCGCACTCTGCTATGTTGCCCCCTATGGTGGAGACCTTGAGGCTCGTGGGGTCAGGCGGATAGAACAGCCCCAGAGATTCTGCCCTCTGGGAAAGATCCCATGTAACAACCCCTGCCCCACACATAGCAGTCATATTCTCCTGGTCCATCTCCATGGTCGTCATTCGCTCCGTGGACATCACTATACCGCCCCTCAATGGCAGGCTTCCGCCTGTAAACCCTGTGCCAGCACCCCTGGGCACGACAGGGATACCCTCTGCATTCGCCATCTTGAGTATCAGAGAGACCTCTTCGGCTGTATGGGGAAAGAGCACGCACTCTGGCAATGCCCTTCTTCCTGTTGCATCATAGGAGTAACACAGAATGTCCTCTTCTTCGAAGGATATGTTCTCTGGCGAGAGTATCCTTACAAGTTCTTTCTTTACAGGTTCTGCAAGCACCTCCAATCCCCTTTTCCTCTACCTCTACTTCTCCTCTTTTTTCAGCACATATCCCACACCCCTTACGGTGTGTATGAGCCTTCTGGCAGGATCACTGTCTATCTTGCTTCTGAGATGGTTTATATACACATCCACCACATTGGTCTCTGTATCGAAGCTCTGGCGCCACACATGTTCTGCTATCATGGTTCTTGAGAGCACACGGTTGGGATTGCGCAGGAGATACTCGAGCAGTGAATACTCTTTCAGTGTGAGTTCCACCTCCTTATCCCCTCTTTTTGCCTTTCTTGTAGAGGGGTCAAGGCTCAAGTCTTCGAACTTGAGTTCCGGTGGTCCGTATTTACCCCTTCTCATAAGCGCCCTCACCCTTGCCAGAAGTTCTTCGAAGGCAAAGGGTTTTGTAAGGTAGTCGTCCGAACCGAGGTCAAGCCCCTTTACCCTGTCATCCACCGTGTCCCTTGCGGTAAGTATCAGTATGGGTGAGGGTATGTGTTTTTCCTTGAGTGTCCCGATGAGCTCAAGCCCGTCTTTGCGGGGAAGCATTATATCCACTATTATACAGTCGTAGTCGTGGTTTTCTGCGAGTTCTTCGCCACTGATTCCGTCCTCTGCCACATCCACTATGTAGCCTTCCTGCTCAAGCCCCTTGCGGATAAACCTTGCGACCTTCTTCTCATCCTCCACCACAAGTATCCTCATCCCTTCCCAATCCTCCTTTTTTCAGTTGAGGTGCTTGAGGAGTTTCTCCTCTTCCACATCTCCTATGGCCACCACTGTAAGGGTATCTGTGTCGAGGAGTTCTTCTGCGGTCTCCCGTACATCCCTTGCCTTTATGGAGTCTATGGCGGCCATTATCTCCTCTACCGGCACGGTTCTGTTGAAGTATATCTCGTCTCTTGCAAGCTTTGTCATCCTGTTTTCTGTGGACTCAAGCCCCAGGAGTATCCCGCCCTTCAGCTGCTCTCTTGCCACCCTGAGTTCGGCTGTACCCACCCTCTTCTTCAGCCTTTCGTATTCCTTGAGTGTAAGTCTTACCACATCCCCAACTTCTTCTTTGGAGGTGCCTGCATAGACCACAAGGGAGCCTGCGCATCTCATAAGGTTGAGGTACGAGTATATGGCGTATGCAAGTCCCCTCTTCTCTCTCACCTCCTGGAAGAGCCGTGAGCTCATCCCCCCGCCCAGCATGGTATTGAGCATATGCACCCTGTATCTATGCGGGTGTATCAGCGAAGGTGCAGGCACTCCCATACAGAGATGCACCTGCTCGAGGGGACGCCTTACCACCTTCACCACTCTGGATGCCCTGGGCCTGGATGTCCTCTTTCTTATACCCCTTCTATCGAGCCTTGTGAAACTTTCTTCGAACAATTTTATCATATTTTTGTGTTCTATGTCTCCTGCAACGGTTATTATCATGTTCTCAGGGGTGTAATGGTTCTTGAAGTAGGCGAGCACATCTTTTCTTCTTATGGCCGCAACACTCTGTTTTGTGCCAAGCACAGCCCGCCCGGCAGGATGCCCTTTCCACAGCCGTTCCATGAGAAGGTCGTGTATGAGGTCATCCGGGGTGTCCTCCACCATGCTTATCTCCTGAAGCACCACGAAGCGCTCCTTCTCAATCTCTTTTGCCCTGAAGGTGGAGTTTATGAGTATGTCTGAAAGTATATCTACGGCGAGCCCTGCATCCTTGGCAAGAACCTTTGCATAGAAGCAGGTATATTCCCTTGAGGTGAAGGCATTCAGCACGCCTCCAACGCTCTCTATGTCCCGTGCTATATCGAGTGCGGTTCTTCTTCTTGTTCCTTTGAAAAGGAGGTGTTCGAGGAAATGTGATATACCCCGCCTCTCGGGGGGCTCATGTGCAGACCCTCTTTTTATCCATATCCCTATGGAGACAGACCTCACCCCTTCCATCTCCTCTATTACCACCCTTATGCCGTTATCGAGAAAACTCTTATGGATACAGCCCATATTCGGGATACTCGATGAGTGTGGGTGAGGCAGAGCCATCCTCGCCTTACTGGAGGGACTTGTCCTCACCGAGTGCTTCTTTTCTCGAGAGCTTGATCTTGCCGTCCCTGTCTATCTCTATGACCTTTACGAGCACCTCATCGCCTTCTTTGAGCACATCCCTCACGCTCCTTACACGCCTGTGCGACAGCTGTGATATGTGCACGAGCCCATCGGTTCCAGGGAAGATCTCCACGAAGGCACCGAAGTCCACTATCCTCTTTACCCTGCCAAGATAGACCTTGCCCTCTTCCACCTCCTGGGTGAACTGGCGTATCATCTCTATGGCCCTGGTTGCAGCCTTCTCGTCGGTGGATGCTATGTTTATCCTGCCATCGTCCTCTATGTCTATCTTGACGCCTGTTTCCTGCAGTATGGCGCGTATGTTCTTGCCTGCAGGCCCTATGACATCCTTTATCTTGTCGGGCTTTACATGTATGGTTATTATCCTTGGTGCATACTCTGAGAGCTCTGCCCTTGGCCTCTGTATGACCTCTTCCATCTTGTCCAGTATGTGGAGTCTACCCTCTCTGGCCTGATACAGGGCCTCACGCATTATGGCAGAGCTGACACCCTCTATCTTTATATCCATCTGGAATGCGGTTATACCATCCCTTGAGCCTGCCACCTTGAAGTCCATGTCTCCCAGGTGGTCCTCATCGCCCAGTATGTCTGAGAGTATGGCATATTTATCACCCTCCTTTATAAGCCCCATGGCAATGCCTGCAACATGGCACTTTACAGGAACCCCTGCATCCATGAGGGACAGGCTCGCCCCGCACACAGTGGCCATGGAGGATGAACCATTGGACTCGAGTATGTCTGATACCACCCTTATGGTATATGGGAACTTGTCCTCTGCTGGAAGCACCTTTGATACCGCCCTTTCTGCAAGGGCACCGTGGCCGATCTCCCTTCTTCCAGGCCCCCGCATGGGGCGTATCTCGCCCACAGAGAAGGGTGGAAAGTTGTAGTGCAGCATGAAGGACTTGTACTCCCAGCCTGAAAGGGCATCTATCTTCTGCTCATCCTCTGATGTTCCGAGGGTGGTAACCACCATCGCCTGTGTCTCTCCCCTTGTGAAAAGAGACGAGCCATGGGTTCTTGGCAGAAGCCCCACCTGGCAGGTTATATCCCTTACATCCCCTGGTCCTCTACCATCCACCCTTATGCCCTCTTCCAGTATGCTGCGGCGCATGAGGTTGTACTTGAGCTTGCCGAAGGCATCTGTGAGCTCCTTTTCCCTTCCCTCGTACTCTGTTGCAAAGTGCTCGAGAAGCTCCCTTTTAAGCTCACCCACCTCTCTGTAGCGACTCTGTTTTTCCGGTATCCTGAGTGCTGCCTTGAGCCTCTCTGAGCAGAACTCTTCCACCTTCGTTTCGACCTCCTGGTCCGGCTCTGGCACATCCACAGGTAGTTTCTCTTTACCGAGCTCTTCCACTATCCTTTTCTGAAGCTCTATTACTGTCTTCATGTTATTCTCTGCAAACTCCAGGGCATCCACCAGGGCATCCTCTGATACGAACTCCGCACCGCCTTCGACCATCACTATCCCATTTTCTGTGCCCGCAACGACCAGGTCTACATGGCTTGTCTTCTGCTGGGTGAGTGTGGGGTTACAGACAAACTCTCCATCCACCATTCCGACCCTTACAGAGCCCAGCGGGCCTTCGAAGGGTATGTCAGATATACCCAGTGCAACAGATGCCCCTATTATCGCAACAATCTCTGGGTCATTTTCCTGGTCCACTGAGAGCACGGTCGCTATTATCTGGGTCTCGTTGGCGTAGCCATCCTTAAACAGGGGTCTCAGGGATCTATCGATAAGCCTTGAGCAGAGCACCTCTCTCTCACTGGGTCTGCCCTCTCGTTTGAAGAACCCACCGGGTATCTTACCTGCCGCATAGGTCATCTCGAGGTAGTTTACCGTAAGGGGCATGAAGTCAAGCCCCGGGGTAGCTTCATCTTCCCTGCACACCGTGGTGAGCACCACCGTATCCCCGTACCTTACGGTGCACGCCCCATGTGCCTGTCTTGCAACCTTGCCCAATTCTATTACGAGGGGTCTTCCTCCATACTCTATCTCGTATACATTTGTCATCTTCTGTGTGCCACTCCTTCCGTTTTTTTATTTTCTCAATCCAAGCTTTGCGATGAGCGTTTCGTATCTCCTGAAGTCCTTGCGCTTGAGGTAATCGAGAAGCCTCCTTCTCTTGCCCACCATCTTAAGGAGCCCCCTTCTTGAATGATGGTCTCCGCGGTGTGTCTTGAGGTGTGAATCCAGGGAGCTTATCCTTTCACTCAGTATGGCTATCTGCACCTCTGGTGAGCCCGTATCGCTCTCGTGCACCCTGTATTTTGCTATTATCTCCTGTTTCTTCTCGTGTGTCAGCATTTCTGTTACCTCCTTGAAACCATGTAATGTCTATATTTTATACCATATATGTGTTATGTGAAGCCTCGTCTTCTAAACTATCCATGACCCCTGCACCTTTCGTGAGGAGCCCACCTCTTCCATGACCTTCTCGAGTGGTATTATGTGGGAGGAAAGCTCTTCCGTATCAAGCCCTGGAGAGACCGCCTGCTCAAGGCTGAATATACCGCTTCTTGTCCTTGTAAGCCCATGGAGGTGTCCGCCACAACCGAGCCTCTCTCCTATATCGTGGCAGAGGGTCCTCATGTATGTCCCCCTTGAGCACTCCACCATGAGCCTTACAAAGGGCAGCTCTATATTCACCACCTCTATGGAGTATATCTCAACCTCCTTCGGCTCCCTTTCCACGACCATACCTTTTCTTGCAAGTCTGTAGAGTGGCACCCCTCCAACCTTGACTGCCGAATACATGGGCGGAACCTGTTCGAGCTTTCCCTTGAAACCCTCTATAACCCTTAGCACATCCTCTTCTTTCAGGCCGAATACATCATTTTTTTCGAGAACCTTTCCCTCTGCATCGTATGTGTCTGTAACCATACCGAGTCTGAGAATGGTATCGTATTGCTTGCTTCCCTGTTGCAGAAGTTCTGCATACCTTGTGGCCCTGTTTATAACCAGTGGCAGCACCCCCCTGGCTATCGGGTCCAGGGTTCCCAGGTGTCCAACCTTGCGGGCAGAAAGTCTTCTTTTCACCTTCATGACAATATCGTGCGAGGTTGGTCCCACAGGCTTGTCCATAACGAGTATGCCCTCTACAGGCTTCACTGCACGCCTCCCTCGATGGCCTCTTTCAGCTCACCCACTATCTTTTCCTTGACCTCCTCGAGCGAGCCCTTTATATTGAACCCTGCGGCATGGGGATGCCCTCCGCCACCGAACTTTTCTGCAATCTTCGATACATCCACATCTCCCTTTGCCCTGAGGCTTATCTTGTAATCGTCCTTGCCACACTCTCTGAGCAACACGCCCACCGCTACACCTTCCACGGCCCTTGCATAGTTTACAAAGCCATCCACGAGGTCCTTTGTGCCGTTGACCCTTTTTAGCATGTCCTGTGTTATGGTCAGCACGGCAATCTTGCCCTCGTCGGTCATCTCCAGTGTCGATAGTGCCTCTGAAAGGAGCCTGAACCTTTTGAGCGGGTGGTTCTCATACACCCTGCTCGCTATCTTCCAGGGGTCTGCACCGAGGCGAACAAGCTCGCCTGCCTTTCTGAATGCCTCTGGTGTGGAGGAGCTGTAGCGGAAGGAGCCAGTATCAGTATGTATGGCAACATAGAGGTTTACCGCCACCTCTGGCGTTATCTTAAGGCCTGCCTCCCTGAGAAGGTCAAACACAATCTCTCCTGCGGCACTTGCCTCGGGCACCACTATGTTTATGTCTCCAAAGTGGTCGTTGGTCTTGTGGTGGTCTATGTTTATGAGCACGCCATGTCCGCTGAACCCTGCAAACCCCCTGCCCAGACGCTCAAGCTGGCCACAGTCCACTGCAAAGGTGGCATCGAAGGGCTCTTCGTTCTCAAGGCTGTGGGCCACCTGCTCACTGCCCGGAAGAAAGCCCAGAAGCTCTGGCACCTGGTCCTCCAGATATGGCACCACATCCTTGCCTGCCTCTTTGAGTGCCAGCGCAAGCCCAAGAAGAGAACCCACCGCATCGCCCTCCGGGTTTACATGGGATATGACGAGAAACCTCCTGCCCCTTCTTATCTCTTCTATGGCTCTTTCGAAAAGCTTATCCATCAATCCTCCTCTTTGATCTTCTTCAACACCTGCTCTATGCGGTCTGCATAGTCCAGTGTATCGTCATATTCGAAGCTCACCGTGGGTATGTGTTTCAGTGCAAGCCTTCTTGCAAGCTCTCTCTTTATGAACGCCCTGGCGCTGTTGAGCCCCTCTTTCGATAGGGCAACCTCTTCCTGTGAGCCTGTCATGCTGAAAAAGACCCGTGCCCTTTTAAGGTCCTTGCTCATCCTGACCCTGGTTATGGTTACAAACCCCACCCTGGGGTCCTTAATCTCTCCGTGTAGAATCATAAGGGCTATCTCCTCTTTCAGAAGATGCTCAACCCTTTCCTTTCTTGAATGCAGGGTCATCATATATGGTATCTACCTTTTATGAGCGGACAGTTTATGAACTCCACTTCCTGCTCAACTATTTCCACAAGGTGCAGCCCCTCTATGAAGTTTATCACCTTGTCTATGGTGGCGTTTACAACATGCCTTGAGCTACCCACCGCGCTGAACCCTATCTCTGCCCTCTGCCACATATCCTGGGAGCCCACCTCGGATATACTCACATTGAACCTGTTCTTTACCCCCTCGAGCACCCTTTTCAGAACCTTACGCTTGCCCTTCAGAGAGTGGTTATCGTGAATCACCACCCCTATATGACATATTCCCACAACCATGATGTTATATGATAAGATGGTCTACAACCTTGCGGCCTCTTCCCTCAGCTCATATGCCTCGAGCACATCTCCCACCTTTATGTCGTTATAGCCCTCGATTCCTATGCCGCACTCGTATCCTGTCTGCACTTCTTTCACATCTTCCTTGAAGCGCTTGAGGGAGCCTATCTTACCATCGTATATGACTATGTTGTCCCTTATAAGCCTTGCCTTTGCGCCCCTCAGTATCTTGCCATCTGTTACATAACAGCCTGCTATGTTGCCAACCTTTGGAATTCTGAAGACCTCTCTTACCTCTGCCTTTCCCAGCACCTCTTCTCTTATGACCGGCTCGAGCAGACCCTCCATGGCCTTTTTGACATCGTCTACGAGGTCATAGATGATGTTGTATATCCTTATATCCACCTTCTCTGTCTCTGCCAGTTGTGCCGCCTTCGAGTCTGCCCTAACATTGAACCCTATTATTATGGCATTCGATGCAGAGGCGAGCATTATATCGCCCTCGTTAACTCCTCCAACGGCACTGTGTATGACCTTTATTGCCACCCTGTCGGTGGAGAGCTTTGAGAGCGCCTCCTTGACCGCCTCTATGGAGCCATGCACATCTGCCTTTATAATCACATTGAGTTCTTTTACCTCTCCCTTGCTTATCTTGTCGTAGAGTTCCGAGAGGCTTATCTTCGATGTCTTTGCCCGCTCCTTTTCTGCCTGTTTTCTTTCTCTTATAAGGGCTATCTGTTTTGCCGTTGCTTCGTCCTTTACCACTATAAGTGTATCACCTGCCTCCGGCAGTCCTGAAATCCCCAGTATCTCTACCGGCATGGATGGCCCTGCCTCTTCTATCCTCTTGCCCCTGTCGTCTATCATGGCCCTTATCCTTCCATGGTGCACACCTGCAACGAAGGCCGAGCCCACCCTGAGCATTCCATTCTGCACCAGCACCGTTGCAACCGGCCCCCTGCCCTTATCGAGTCTGGACTCTATTATAACCCCTCTTGCGGGCATATCCTCTGCTGCCTTGAGCTCCAGCATCTCTGCCTGGAGCAGTATCATCTCGAGCAGTTCCTTTATATGTAGCCCCTTCTTTGCAGAGACCTCCACATATATGGTATCCCCACCCCACTCTTCTGGTATAAGGCCGTAGTCCGAGAGCTGCTGTTTGACCCTGTCGGGCTGAGCCTGTGGCAGGTCTATCTTGTTTATTGCCACTATTATGGGCACCTCTGCAGCCTTTGCATGGTTTATCGCCTCCACCGTCTGTGGCATCACACCATCGTCTGCTGCGACAACGAGCACCACAATGTCTGTAACCTTTGCTCCCCTTGCCCTCATGGCCGTGAATGCCTCGTGTCCCGGGGTATCGAGGAATGTTATGTCTCCTTTCTCGAGATACACATGGTAGGCCCCTATGTGCTGTGTAATGCCACCAGCCTCGCCACCCGCAACATTGGTCCTTCTTATGGCATCGAGAAGCGAGGTCTTACCATGGTCCACATGTCCCATGACGGTTACAACAGGGGCCCTGGGCCTGAGCTCCAGCTCTTTACCCTCGAGTTCTGTCTCTATGAGGGTCTCCTCCTCAAGGGCAACATTTTCCACCTCGTAGCCATAGTCCTGTGCCACAAGACCTGCCGCATCAGAGTCTATGAACTGGTTGAGGGTCGCCATTATACCCAGGCCCATGAGCTTCTTTATTATCTCGCTTGCCTTCACCCCGAGCCTCTGGGAGAGATCAGACACACTTATGGCCTCTTCTATCTTTATTACCCTCTTTTCTGCCCTGGGTGTTGTGAGCTCGGTCTTTCTGGCCTCCCTTGTGGGCTTTGGTGGTTGAATCTTGCGAATCTCCTTTGGCTCGTAGGCCTTCTTTCTGGGCTCTCTTTTGGCAAAGCCCTTCTCGGGCTTTTTCTTCTCCTCCTCGAATACCTTGACCTCCTTAGCAGCTGGCTCAACCACAGGTATGGGCTCTCCAACCACTGCCTCTTTCTTCTTTTTTACGGTCGTAGCCGGTTCTTTCTTTCTTGCCCTCTCCGGCGTCTTACGCACCTTTCTGGGCTGGGCCTCCTTTTTCTCCGGCTTTTTCTTCCTCTCCTCTTCGGGCCTTGCCTCCACAGGCTCTGGTCTGGACACACGCCTCCTTATGACCTTCGAGCTTATCCGCTTCTCTTCCACCTTTGGCTTGTCTTCTCTCTTCTCCTCTGTCATACCTTCCCCTGGTTACTTTTTTGTTCTTTCTATAGTCTGCCAGAGTTCTTCTGCCTCTGGCACCGCCACACTCTCCCTGAGTGCGATGGAGAATATGGCCTTCTTCCTGTGCCTTTTAACCGCCTTGCTGACACACTCGAAATCAGGACATATGTATAGGCCCCTTCCATGGAGGCTACCCTGTCTGGCAGGGTCCAGGGTGAGCCTGCCATCTCTTGCCACAAACCTTACCAGCTCTCCTTTCTCTTTCGACCTTCCGCAACCCACACATCTTCTAAGGGGCATCTATCTCTCTACAAACCTCTTTGCCGACACGAATATGTTCTCTGCCTTCTTCTTTCCTATACCTTCGAGTTTTTCAAGCCCTTCTGTGCCTGCCTCGAGCACATCGCCTATGGTCTCTATACCTGCCTCTTCAAGGATGCCCTGTGTCTTTGGGCCCACACCTTCGAGTATGCTTACAGGTTCGCGCTGGCGGGCCTCTTCCTCTGCTATTCTTGCCTCCACCTCTTTTCTCAATGCCTCTTCCGGTGAAATCTCGAGCTTTTTTGCCTCACTCTCTGTGTGTATATCTATCTTCCATCCTGTAAGTTTTGCTGCAAGCCTCACATTCTGTCCCCTCTTGCCTATGGCAAGGGAGAGCTGTTCATCCGGCACTATTACCTCCATCGAATGGTTCGCCTTGTCCACTATGACCTTGTTTATCTGTGCCGGTGCAAGGGCATTCTTTGCAAGCACTGCCGGATCATCTGACCAGTGTATAATATCTATCTTCTCCCCCCTCAGTTCCTGCACAACTGCCTGCACCCTGGAGCCCTTAACCCCCACACATGCACCAACAGGGTCCACATCGGGATTGTTCGATGCCACGGCTATCTTTGCCCTCTCGCCCGGTTCTCTTGCGGCGGCCTTTATCTCTACTATTCCTTCGTATATCTCGGGCACTTCCATCTGGAAGAGTTTCACAAGGAAGCCTGGATGTGTTCTCGACAAGACCACCTGTGGCCCTTTAACATCAGCCCTTACATCTATGACAAGCCCCCTTATGCGTTCTCCCTGACGGTAGGTCTCCCGTTTTACCTGTTCTTTTCTTGGCAACACCGCCTCGGTCTTTCCGAGGTCAACGATTATATCGCCTCTTTCGAAGCGCTGCACTATTCCTATGACTATCTCACCTTTCTTCTCTATATACTCGTTGTATATGGCATCGCGTTCTGCCTCGCGCACCTTCTGGAATATTATCTGCCTTACTGTCTGTGCATCTATTCTTCCAAAGTGTCTTGCATCTATCTTGAGCCCCAGGCTATCGCCTATCTCCACATCAGGATCATATCTTCTTGCCTCTTCAAGGGGTATCTCTGTATCCTCGTCCTCCACCTCTTCCACCACGGTCTTGAACTCGAAGAGCTCTATCTCTCCTGCGTCCTCGTCGTATCTTGCCTCTATTATCTTGTTGGGGCCGAACCGCTTCTCTGCTGCCTTGAGCATGGCGGTCTCGAGCACCTTTATGATGACATCTCTCGATATGCCCTTGTCTTTCTCCACCTGCTCTATAATATGTGCAAGATTAAGCATCCTTTTAAGACCTCCCTGTTACTTATAAGGTTATCTCGCATCGTGCCTTTTCTATGTTATCTATGGGAATACTCCAGATTCTCCCGCTGGCATCCTTTGCCACCACAACCCCATCTTCCACTGCCTCAATGACAACCTTGAAGTTCTTTCTGCCATCCATGGGTTCTGTGGTTCTTATGCGCACCTTCTTGCCAATAGCCTTTCGAAAATCCTTCTCCCTTTTAAGTGGTCTGTCGAGCCCCGGGGACGATACCTCGAGGGAATAACTCTGGGGAACAACATCTTCAACATCGAGAAGGGTGCTCAACTCTCTACTTACACGAATACAATCATCGAGGGTTACACCCCCGGCTCTATCTATATAGAGCCTCAAGACCCAGCCACCCCTCTCCATGGTGTATTCCACATCCACCACCTCAATACCCATGTCCTCACAGAGTGGTTCTGCAATCTCCCTTGCCTTATGGGCTATATCCTCATATCTTGTCTTCACATCCAGACAAAAACCAAAGGGCAGTAAAGAAAAAAGTGGGCTTTTGCCCACTTTATTATTAGATAATTACCACATTGAAGCCGGCTTTGCAAGTGTAAAAGTCTTATAAAGGGGAGGATGCACCTTTGACAAAACTTTAAAATTATTGTAATTTATCTTTTGCAACAACCATAAACACACACCCGGGATTTTCCACAAATTTGGTGATGACAATCAGAGTTTTTTTTGTTAATCTTTAAGTCTCCATGTCTTACCAGTAAGTTTTTTTGAACTTTATCACTTTGGAGGAAGGGGATATGGCAAAGAGGAAGAGATTCGTTTACTTTTTCGGTGGTGGTAAGGCTGAAGGCAAGGCAACGATGAAGGAGCTGCTTGGTGGCAAGGGTGCAGGGCTTGCGGAGATGACGAACATAGGGCTCCCTGTGCCTGCCGGTTTCACAATAACCACAGAGGTGTGTGAGCTCTACTTCAAGAACAACCGGAAATACCCCCCTGGACTCAAAGAAGAGATTGAGAGAAACCTCAAAAAACTCGAAAATGTTGTGGGCAAAAGGCTTGGAGACCCTGAAAATCCACTGCTCGTCTCTGTAAGAAGCGGGGCGGCCCGAAGCATGCCGGGCATGATGGAGACAATCCTCAACCTTGGGCTCAACGACAAGAGCGTGGAAGGGCTGGCTGTAAAGACCTCTAACAGGCGTTTTGCCCTGGATGCCTACAGGAGGTTTATCACCATGTATGGCTCCACCGCCCTGGGTGTGCCCAGAGAGAGGTTCGAGGAAGAGTTCGACGACATAAAGGAACGACGCACAAGGGTGAGGCTGAAGAAGAGGGGCAGGATAGTGGATACCGATGTGAGCGAGGCGGAACTTGAAGAGCTGATTGCAAGATACAAGCAGCTCTTCAAGGCACACACCGGCCAGGACTTTCCCCAGAACCCGCTTATGCAGCTGTGGGGGGCCATAAGGGCGGTGTTTGAATCCTGGATGTCTGACAGGGCACTGACCTACAGAAAGGTAGAGGGCATCACAGGGCTTAAGGGCACGGCGGTAAACATAATGCAGATGGTATTCGGCAACATGGGTGAGAACTCTGGCACAGGGGTGTGCTTCACGAGAGACCCCAACACAGGAGAGAATATATTCTACGGCGACATCCTGATGAATGCCCAGGGTGAGGATGTGGTGGCTGGCATACGCACCCCCATACACTTGAACGACCTCAAGGACCGCATGCCAGGGGTATACAGACAGCTTGTGGATGTGCGAAAGAAACTGGAGCGCCACTACCGTGATATGCAGGACATAGAGTTCACCATAGAAGAGGGCACACTCTACATCCTTCAGACACGAGCGGGCAAGCGCTCTCCGCAGGCCGCCTTCAGGATAGCCGTGGATATGGTGAGAGAAAGACTGGTTACCAGGAACGAGGCCATAATGCGCATATCCGCAAAGGATATAGAGGGGTTATTTTATCCTATAATAGACCCGCTTATCCCGAAGGATGAGCTGCGCAAAAAGCTCTTTGCCACAGGTATAGCCGCGGTGCCCGGGGCCGCAACAGGCCATGTGGTGTTTACTGCCCAGGATGCCGAAAAGTGGGCCTCCGACGGGAAGGATGTAATACTGGTGAGAAAAGAGACCAGCCCCGAGGATGTGGGCGGTATGCACGCTGCAAAGGGTATACTTACGGCCACAGGGGGCAAGACCTCCCATGCAGCGGTCGTTGCCCGTGGATGGGGCAAGTGCTGTATCGTGGGCTGTGAGGACCTCCATATAGACACGGACAAGAAGACCATGTCCGTGGGAGATGCTGTCATAAAAGAGGGTGAGAAGATAACCCTCAACGGAACCACAGGCGAGATATTCAAGGATGAACTCCCTCTCATAAGGCCCACCCAGTCCGAAGAATACAACACCCTTATGAGGTGGGCAGACAGAGTTAGAACCCTCAGGGTGAGAACCAATGTGGATACTCCCTATGATGCAGAAAACGCCATAAAGCTCGGGGCAGAGGGCATAGGGCTGTGCAGGACAGAGCACATGTTCTTCGACACAGAGGAGAGAAGGCTTGCCATCCAGCGCATGATACTCGCCGAGAGCCAGGAGGCAAGAAAGAATGCCCTGGAGGCACTCCTTCCCATGCAGCGTTACGACTTCATAGGCATATTCAACGCAATGGATGGAAAGCCCGTTACAATAAGGCTCCTGGATCCACCACTTCATGAGTTCCTTCCCCACACAGAGACAGACCAGAAACACCTTGCAAAGGCACTGGGGCTGTCGTTCAACGAGGTAAAACGCAAGATAGAAAGGCTCAAAGAGGCAAACCCCATGCTGGGACACCGTGGTTGCCGGCTATGTATAACATATCCGGAGATACTCCACATGCAGGTGCGTGCCATAATGGAGGCCGCCTGCGAGTGCAAAAAGATAGGCACAAAGGTCTATCCTGAGATAATGCATCCACTCGTCATGGATCGCAAGGAACTCGAGATACTGGCAAGAGAGACCAGAAAGGTCGCAGAGGAGGTCATGAAGGAGAAGGGCGTTAAGGTGAAATACCTGGTGGGCACCATGATAGAGGTGCCCAGGGCCGCCATCCTTTCCGACCAGATAGCAGAGGTGGCAGAGTTCTTCTCCTTCGGCACAAACGATCTCACCCAGATGACCCTCGCCATGTCAAGAGACGACGCGGGCCGCTTCCTCACAGACTACATGGACGAGAAGAAATCTGCCATACTCAAGCAGGACCCCTTCCAGTCCCTCGACCAGGAAGGTGTGGGTAGACTCATAAGGCAGGCCATAAAACTTGCAAAGCCTGTAAAGAAGGAGATCAAGATAGGTATATGCGGTGAACACGGCGGAGACCCACCATCCATAGAGTTCTGCCATGTCAACAGGTTCGATTATGTGTCCTGCTCTCCCTTCAGAGTGCCTGTGGCAAGGCTCGCTGCGGCACAGGCAGCAATAAGGTGGCCACAAAAGACCGCCAGGAAGAAGGCAAAAAGAAAAACTTAGCCTTCAGGACCTGTTGCAACGAGGCTGACCCCGCCCTACCCCAATATATTGTGTTCAGGTGGTTTTGGGCACACCCTGTATTGTATATTTTACCCTTTACAAAGAGAGAAAACTCTGCTACCATTTCTTATAAAATGAATATAAAGTCCCTTACAGTTCATGGCTTCAAGTCCTTTCCTGAAAGGACCATCTTTGCCTTTCCTTCGGGTATTTCTGCCATAGTCGGGCCAAACGGGTGTGGCAAGAGCAACATCGT
This sequence comes from Deltaproteobacteria bacterium, assembly GCA_015492245.1. GTDB lineage: Bacteria > Desulfobacterota > GWC2-55-46 > GWC2-55-46 > DRQE01 > DRQE01. The sequence goes on from WGFM01000015.1 coordinate 47,751, forward strand.
GGATGCCATACGGTGGGTCATAGGGGAGCACAACACAAGGCATCTTCGTGGAACGGGGCTTGAAGACCTTATATTCAACGGAAGCGAGACCCGCAAGCCCATGGGTATGGCAGAGGTCTCCATTGTGCTCACCAACGAGGATGGCAGGCTGCCCGCCCTCTACAGAAACTTCACAGAGGTAGAGGTCAAAAGGTGTGTATACCGCTCTGGCGAGAGTGAGTTCTTCATAAACAAGGTGCCTGCAAGGCTCAAGGATGTGGTGGAACTCTTCAGCGACACCGGTATAGGAAGAAGGACATATTCCATAATAGAACAGGGGCAGGTGGGATGGCTCGTTACGGCAAAGCCTGAACAGAGGAAGGCCATGCTGGAAGAGGCCGCCGGTATAAACCGCTTCAAGCTAAAGAAGGACCAGGCCATAAGAAGGCTTCAGGCCACCATGGAGAACCTCTCAAGGCTCGATGATGTCATGGCAGAGGTGAAACGACAGCTCAACTCGCTTAACCGACAGGCAAGGAAGGCGGAAAGATACAGGCTCTTAAGGGATGAGCTGAAGGGCCTTGAGCTCGGCCTTTCAAAGAGAGACTATCAGGCACTCACACTCTCCATGGACGGGCTTGCGAAGACACTCGAAGATATTGCCCATAAAGTGGCTTCAAGGAGGGCTGCCCTTTCATCCAGAGAGGCCCTTGTGCAGGACCTCCAGCTTGAGCACGCAAAGAGAGAGGCCAGCCTTTCAGAACTCCGTGGAAGGCTCCACGAGGCAGAACGCTCAATAGACAGAAAGGAACGCTCCATGGAGCTTGCCAAACTCAGGATGGAAGAACTCGAAAGGGCAACAATGAGGCTTGAACAGGAAATAGAGGGGCTGGATGCTCGCAGGAGGGGGCTTTCCGAAGAGATAGATGCCATCGGGAAGGAGCGGGCAGACCAGCAGACCCTCATCGATGAGAAGAAAGGGCTTATAGATGGGATCGAGTCCCGCCTGGCAGCCCTCAAGGAAGGGCTCGGCTCACAGGAGGCCCGTATAAACAGGCTCATTGCCGAGGCGTTGAGGCTGTCAACAGAGGTCTCGGAGATAAAACACTCCATACAGAACTCCATAAAGGAAGAGGATACCATACGCCTGAAACTTGCCCAGCTCGAGCGTGAGAGGGAGGAGCTTTGGCGCACACTCGAAGAAAAGAGGCCTGCCTTCGATGCCCTGAAAGAGAGGCTCAAGTCTATAGACACAGAGAAGGGTGGGCTTGCCGAAAGGCTTAAAACCCTTGCAGAAAGACTCTCCACACTTAAGGCCCTCGAGTCCGAAAAGGAAGAAAGGTTTGCAGCCCTCAAGGAAGAGCTGTCCTCCAGGAGGGCAAGGCTTAAGACCCTCGAAGAGATGGAAGCGAGCACAGAAGAGGGCGTAAAGGCACTCATGGAAGAGAAAAAGGGGCAGGGCGTATACGGCACGGTTGCAGACATAATAGAGGTCTCGCCCGGCTACGAGCGGGCCGTGGAGGCAAGCCTTGGCGAAAGGCTAAGATATGTGATAGTGGACAGCCACAGGGAGGTGATAGATGGCATAAACTACCTTAAGAGCCGTTCCGCAGGAAAGACAGGCTTCATCCCGGTAAGGGAACTCCATTCCATAACCACCGAAGACCCCCATACACCTGAAGGGACAAACCCCCTCAAGGAGAAGATAGGGGTATCTGACAGATACAGGCCCATTGTGGAACGCCTCTTCGACGATGTGTTCATCGTGGACAACCTCAACAGGGCGATGGATATATGGAGAAGCAACGGTGTGGCAAGAAGGCTCGTAACCCCTGATGGGGAGACCATAGAGCCCAGGGGCATTGTAACAGGCGGATACTCCAACGGCGAGGGCGTGCTCCTGAGAAAACGGGAGATAAAGGAACTCAGGCTTGCCATATCCACACTTACAGAGTCCATAAAGGCCACGGAAGGAGAGCTCAAAAGACTGGAAGATGAGATAACCGCCACCGAGGCCTCCATAGAAGAGATCAAGAAGACAGCGTACACCACAGAGCTTGAGAAGGTAAACACAGAAGGAGAGTTCAAAAGGGGGCGTGAAGAAATCGAACGGCTTACCGAAAGGCTCCGCGGCATAGAAGAAGAGATTCCTGCCCTCAAAAGTAGACTCAAGGAGATAGGCCTGAAGAAAGAGGGCCTCCTTAGAGAAAGAGAGGAGCTTGAGAGGAGGCTTACCTCCATAGAGGAAGAGAAGGCACAGCACAGCAGGGGCAACGAGGCCATCAAGGAGGAGCTGACCAGGCAGAACACACTCCTTACAGAGGCAAAGGTTGAATACAGCACCATCAGGGAAAGATACGAAAACCTTACCCTCAGAATAGAGGAGAAAGAGGCCCAGCTTGTAGAGGCAGACAGGCTTGAGGCCTGCAAGAAGGAAGAAGTGGAACGAACAAAGGAAGAGATGGCGGAGAAGACCAGGGAGCTTTCAGCCCTCACAGAGGAACTCAACGGTATACTCGAAGAGAGAGACCATCTTACCGAAGAACTTAAAGGGGCTGAAGAGGAGTTTGAGAAGGCAGCAGAAAAGATAAGGCTTCTTGAAAGAGAGCTCAAGGATATAAGGAAAGAGGTTGAAGGGCTTGAGGAAGAACGAAGATGCAGGGAGCTCGAGCTCAAAGAGCTCGAGATGAATGCCTCGCATATGCGCGAGACCCTCATAGAAAGGTGGGGTGTTGACATAAGCGAGTATACCCCCGAAGAACCCCTGACAGATGACAGGATGGAGGAATGCCGCCAGAGGATGGAGGAAATCAGGGAGAAGCTTTCCCGTATGGGCGAGGTTGGTGTGGGCATACTCGAGGAATACCAGGAGATTGAGAAGCGTTACAACTTCCTTATGAGCCAGCGTGAGGACATAGTAAGTTCTGTAGATAAACTTCGCTCTGCCATAACCCGCATAAACAGGGTTACAAGGGAGCGGCTCGGCGAGACCTTCGAGGAGATAAACAAACGCTTCGATCTGGTCTTCCAGAGGCTCTTCAATGGTGGAAGGGCAGAGCTCAGGCTTACAGGCGATGACCTTCTTGAAAGCGGCATAGAGATAGTGGCAAGTCCACCTGGCAAGAGGCTACAGAACATAAACCTCTTTTCAGGTGGAGAGAAGGCACTCACTGCAATAGCCCTTATATTCTCCATATTCCTTATAAAGCCATCTCCCTTCAGTGTGCTCGATGAGGTCGATGCCCCGCTGGATGATGTGAATGTGGAAAGGTTCAACATGTTCCTCAAGGAACTCGCACAGGACAACCAGTTCATAGTGATAACCCACAACAAGCGCACCATGGAGATGGCAGACAGCCTTCTCGGTATAACAATGGAAGAGGCCGGGGTATCCAAACTCGTAACGGTGGAGCTGTAGATATGCCTTTCAGGACCATCTTGAGAAAGCTCACGAAATCCATAGACGGCTACGGGGCCATACTGCTCGATGAGGAGGGCGAGGTGGTGGACATGTTCTCGGCCCGGGCCTCCATGGAGCTCGATGTGATAGGGGCCCACAAGGGAATAATCCTCAAGATGCTCGAGCGCACCGTGAAAGATGCGGACAACATCCACTCCATAGGTATATCCACAGACAAGATGAGGCTTGCCATCTCACCTGTAAAGGAGGGCTACTATGTGGTGGTCCTCTCCAACGGGCACACCCCCCTGCAGCGTGTGTTCAGAGAGATAGACCAGTGCATAAAACAGCTCGAAGAGGAGATGGGCTAACAGCATGTCCCCCCTTCATCGTCCGCACAGCCACGCACTCCTGTGTTGCCATCAGGGCCTGTTATGGTAAACAGCCCTGCGTAGGGTGGGCTGGTGAGTTTTTCGAGTGTGTCGGTGCATATCTCAACGGGCACCCCTGCGGGATAGTGGTGCCCATCGTCGTCATGGACCGAGTTGAAGGGCCCGTTGTATATGGCATAATGCCCCCTGTAAAGACACTCGCTTCCCTTCATGAACTTGTAGCCTGTTATTACAACGGAGTCGAACCTCACCCCCTCGACCTCGCGGTAGAAGGCCCTCTTGCTGATGTTCAGCCCATATGCCCCGACCCTACGGGCCATATGGAGAAAATCCTCCTCTCTTATGGCCCCGCCGATGCATTCTCCCCAGAGGGTTGGGTTCTCCCGTATACTCTGTGGCACATCCTTCTCACTCACAATGTCTGCTATGCAGAACCTTCCCCTGTGTTTGAGCACCCTGTAGACCTCCTTGAGAACCATTTCCTTGTCAGAAGACAGGTTTACCACACAGTTCGAGATGACCACATCCACCGATTCATCCTCGAGCGGGATTTCCTCGAGATAGCCCTTTTTGAACTCCACATTCCTGTAGCCAAGGTTCTCGCTGACCTTCTCAAGATATGTCTGCGCAAGCTCTATCATCTTCTCTGTCATGTCCACCCCTATGACCCTGCCTGCACTACCCACCCTCTTTGCGGCTATGAAGCAATCTATACCACTGCCCGAGCCCAGGTCCAGCACCACCTCGCCCTCTTTCAGCCCTGCAGAGGCCACCGGGCTACCACACCCGTATGCGCGCTTGAGCACCTCTTCTGGTATGTGTGATGTATCCTCTTTATCATAGGCAGTGGGGCAACAGAGCCCTTCTTTTGGGGTCTCTGCGGCACTGGTGTAAAACTCTCTTACCACCTCTCTCACATCCTTCAACCTCTATCACCTCCTTCCTGGCTTACCAGTGGAATTTTATCAGAACCACCCGTGGTTTCAAGTGGCGTGTTTTTTTGAAGGGAAAAACCCTTAAGAAGGGGCAAAGAGCTGTTGACACAGACTGTGGAAAGACCTTATAATTTCAAGACAGGGCGCCCGTAGCTCAACCGGATAGAGCGTTGGACTACGAATCCAAAGGTTGGGGGTTCGAGTCCCCCCGGGCGCTCCA
>WGFM01000016.1 GCA_015492245.1 Deltaproteobacteria bacterium
ACCAATGTCTGCGCACAACTCACAACGATGCTATGACAGTCCTTGGTGCTTTTATCATTGTAACCGACCAATGTCTGCGCACAACTCACAACCCCACTGGGCACGCTGAGCCTTCTCAATCTATTGTAACCGACCAATGTCTGCGCACAACTCACAACAGAGACGATAAAAAGTTCGAAAAGTTTAAAATTGTAACCGACCAATGTCTGCGCACAACTCACAACAGTCTTTCCATTAGGGTGTCTATAACTTTATTGTAACCGACCAATGTCTGCGCACAACTCACAACTAATCTTATCTTCATACTTCAAACCCCGTTAATTGTAACCGACCAATGTCTGCGCACAACTCACAACCATTTTCCACCTCCTGTTTTTTTCTCAACATTGTAACCGACCAATGTCTGCGCACAACTCACAACGCCCTCAATGTAAACTGTATCACCCTTGTGTATTGTAACCGACCAATGTCTGCGCACAACTCACAACTGAAAAAAGCAAACTACCCCACAGGGATTATTGTAACCGACCAATGTCTGCGCACAACTCACAACAAGAGGGGGTGTTGTCGACCGCCCAACTATATTGTAACCGACCAATGTCTGCGCACAACTCACAACTTTACCTCCTGTGGTTTAATTAAGGTTTTATTGTAACCGACCAATGTCTGCGCACAACTGGTAATCCAGTAAATTTATGTCAAAGAGCCAGTATGCCTTTACAAAAAATCTGGGGTGGGCGAGGGGATTCGAACCCCCGACCCCTGGAGCCACAGTCCAGTGCTCTAACCACTGAGCTACGCCCACCATCCCATGGCGCGCCTGGAGGGACTCGAACCCCCAGCCCACTGCTTAGAAGGCAGTTGCTCTATCCATTGAGCTACAGGCGCATGAAAACATAATCACTCATATTACCACCACAGGTAGATAAAGTCAAAAAAATGGTCGGGGCGAGAGGATTCGAACCTCCGACCCCCTGCTCCCAAAGCAGGTGCGCTACCAGACTGCGCCACGCCCCGCCCCGCAAAATCGTCTTGTATAATATAATTATAACAGCCAGAAATGACCGATTAAATACAAATTATAAGATACTGGCTCGATATTTGCAACCTGAAAAAAACTGATAAATCTCGTTGACCATAAAAAACTCTGGAGTATAATTTTTTAAGAAGCTTCTTAAGAGAACACATTATCTACAGGGAGGTAACAGCATCATGCCAAAACCAGAACGCTTTGTGTTCCTGTGCACCAACCAGCGCCCGCCAGGACATCCGAGAGGCTCCTGTGGACAGAAAGGCTCGAGAGAGGTTGTAGCAATGTTCGACAAACTCTTTCAGGAGAAAGACCTCTACGGCAGGATCCGGCTCGTTCCAACAGGCTGCCTTGGTCCGTGCATGGAGGGACCTGTGGTGGCAGTGTATCCCGATGATGTGTGGTACAGGGAGCTAACCCCCGAGGATGTGGAAGAGATAGTAAACCAGCACCTTATAGAGGGTAGCCCTGTTGAGAGGCTCCTGCTCACCGAACAGGACTGGGATTGAAGACTACATTGCATCCTCACCGAGTATGGCTCTAAGTCTTTTTACCATCTCTTCCCTGTGGGTTCCTGCCCAGTATATTCGCCCACAGGAGGGACACTGGCTGAATGCCCTCTGGGTTCTGTGCACATAGGGGGGCACCCTGCCCTCTACCCCCTCCTTTTCCACCCTCTCGAGCAGGGTGTTACACCTTAAACATCTTTTAAGGAACCCACCCTTTTCGAGCCCAAAAAGGCGGACCACCTGGCGAAGCTGGTCTTCCAGATGATCACCCTCTATGAAGATCACCCTGCCCCTGAGCCTGCGCCGTCTGACAAGAAGGGTGTCTCTTGTAAGGAGTATTCTGTCTTCCTCAAGGGTTCTTTCAACGAGTTCGGCATCATCGATACGGTTATAGTATTCCACATCGAACCCTGCTATTCTCATCCACAGGGCGAGTCTTCCCAGCATGGTATCAGCTATAAGACGCACCTTGCCCACAGCCCTTACACCCAGCCAAACAGGTAGGACATGCCCATGACCCCGAAGAGTATTATGAAGAACCCGCCTATATCGAACAATATGCCCTTTCTCACCATGGACAGTATTGGCACCATGCCAGAACCATAGACTATGGCATTTGGCGGGGTTGACACAGGAAGCATGAAGCCAAAACTTGCACCAAGACATGCCCCGAGTGCCGGAGGCAGAGCCGGTATGTCCATGCTCTGGGCTATGGCTATCATAAGTGGTATGACCATATTGGCAGAGGCCGTGTTGGAGGTGGTCTCGCTTAGTATTATGGCAAAGATAATGCCCATGGCCGTAAGCCCCCATACATCCGAGACCCCTGAAAAGGCTGTGAGCCAGCGGCCGAAGTTTTCGGCAAGCCCTGTGGAGAACATGAGCCTGCCAAGGCTTAAGCCCCCGCCGAAAAGCACTATGGTGCCCCAGTCTATACCGGTTGCCTGTTGCCATGTCATGGTAAAGCGTCCCTTTTTCAAAGAGACTGGCAACACAAACAATAGCACCGCACCACCAAGGGCCACCACCCCGGCATTGAGCCGTGCCGATAGAAGCTCACTTAGAGGATGCCCCTTGCCAAGCACAATGCCCACAATGCTCGGAAGTATCCACAGGGTTACTGTTAGTGAGAATGCTATTGCAGTGTTTATCTCGCCCCGTGTCCAGCCACCAAGCAGGGCACGGTTTTTCTCTATATAACCCCCTATATCGAGCCTTATCCTGCCATAACCACCCATGGGGCCAAGAAGAAGGAAGAGAAAGACAAACATAACCAGTGTAATTGGTATGGCAAAGCCCATCCACTCGAAAAAGCCTATCTTCACACCCAGGAGGGTGTCTATCATCCCTATGCCTATAAGGTTAGGGGGTGTGCCAACAGGTGTTGCGATGCCACCAACAGAGGCACCATAGGCTATCATGAGCATCATCATGGTGGAAAAGCGGTTGAAGTTGAACCCCTCTTTTCTTTGCTGTGCATCATCCATGGCAGAGAGTATGCCCATGGCTATGGGCAGCATCATGGCGGTAGAGGCCGTGTTACTCACCCACATGGAGGTGCCTGCCGCTATGAGGCCGAAGGCGAACAGAAGCCCCATGGGGTTGCGCTCAAAGAAGCCTACAGAGAGGATGGCAAGGGAGAAGCGTTTGTCCAGCCCATGCAGTGTTATGGCCTCTGCAAGGATGAAGCTGCCGATAAAGAGGAAGACCAGCGGGTGGGCAAAGGGGGAGAAGACCTCCTTTGCCGGGGCCACCCCCAGCACTATGTTGAGCACGGCCCCGAGAAGGGCCGTTGCAGGCAAGGGGATCGCCTCTGTAAGCCAGAAGATGAGCACAAGCCCTATAACACACAGAAGCATGTGGGCCTCGTGGCTCAGTGAAGGAAAAGGGATGAAATAGAGGATTGCAAAGACCACAGGACCTGTGATGAGCCCTGTGGTCTTTCTCCAGCGTTCAAAGCGTTCCTCCGCAGCGGATATGACCTCTCTCGGTTCCATAGGGACGGTTTAGCCGAAGAATATGCTCGCTATCCTGTAGAGTTCTTCATCAACGGTCTTGATCTCACCTGTGGCCTCTTCAAGGGATACATCCACTATACTGTTTCCCCTGAGTGCAACCATCCTGCCGAACTTTCTCTCATGCGCAAGCTCTACTGCCCTCACACCATAGCGTGTGGCCAGTATACGATCAAAGGCGGTGGGTGAGCCACCCCTTTGAAGATGGCCGAGCACCACATGGCGGGTCTCGATACCTGTTCTTGCCTCTATCTCTTTTGCAAGAAACTCTCCCACCCCGCCGAGCCGTACATGGCCGAATGCATCGAGCTCTGTGTCCTTCGTTATCATGCCACCCACTTCTTCAGGATAGGCACCTTCGGCGACCACTATTATACTGAAGTTCTTGCCTTCGTTCCTCCTTTTTCTCACCACACTGCACACCACATCCATGTCAAAGGGTTTTTCAGGAATCAGTATGTGGTCTGCACCTCCTGCAAGGCCACCGTATATGGCTATCCAGCCTGCATGTCTTCCCATCACCTCTACCACCATCACCCTGTGGTGCGCCTCGGTGGTGGTATGAAGCCTGTCGAGAGCCTCTGTAACTATACTTACCGCGGTATCGAACCCAAAGGTAAAGTCCGTTGCAGAAAGGTCGTTGTCTATGGTCTTTGGCACCCCGATGGTGTTTATGCCCATCTTGTAGAGTCTTGTTGCAACCCCCAGGGTGTCGTCCCCACCTATGGCTATTATGCAATCGAGCCCGAGTTTTCGTATGTTGGCAGTGAGTTTTTCCGTATCCTCCTTGCCCTTAAGCGGGTTGGTCCTCGATGTGCCAAGGATGGTGCCACCCCTGGGAAGAAGTCCTGATATGGTCTCCTTGGTAAGGGGGGAGACAGAAAGCTCGAGCAGCCCTTTCCATCCATCCCTTATGCCGCCAAACCTCATGTTCAGCTGCAGCCCCCTTCTTACCACCGCCCTTATTACAGCGTTGAGCCCCGGACAATCACCACCTCCGGTCAGTACCCCTACGTACATTTAGTTCACCTCCTTCATTGAATTGTCTGCAAGGGGAAGGTGTGTGGTAAATGTGGTTCCCTTCCCGACGGTGCTTTCCACCTCTATCTTTCCCCCACAGGTGTTGATGATTTCCTTGCATATGCTCAACCCCAGACCCACGCCACTTCCACCTGTTCTTGCCTTGTCAACACGGTAGAACCTGTCGAATATGTAGGCAACCTCGTCCTCTGGTATGCCCACCCCGGTATCACTCACCCTGAGGACTGCCCAGCCATCCTGTGTATCAAGGCTCACCCTTATGGTGCCACCTTTCGGGGTATACTTTATGGCGTTATCCACCAGGTTGTATACCACCTGTCCCATCCTCACAGGGTCTACGAGTACGGTTACACCCTTCTTGATCTTTACATCCAGTCTGAGCCCCCTGTTATGGACGAGTTTCCTGAACTGCTCGCATCGTTCTTCCACTATGTGGTCGAAGCTTACAGGCTGTTTTGTGGTTTCTTCTTCCACATCCGTTCTTGCAAGGGTAAGAAGCCCCTTTATGACCTCGTTCATCCTGTCTATCTCTTCAAGGATGCTCGTGAGCACCTCTCGAAGTTCTGCCTCATCTGCCCGCGATTTCAGTGCCACCTCTACCTCTCCCTTCATGATGGTAAGCGGGGTTTTCAGCTCGTGCGAGGCATCGGCGGTGAATTGTTTTATCTGGCGGAAAGACCTCTCGAGGCGAGCTATCATATCGTTGAATGTGGAGGCGAGGCGTCCCAGTTCATCATCAGGTTTCACAATGGGAAGCCGCTCGTTGAGGTTCTCTGCCGTTATCTTTCTGGCGATACGGGTCATCTCGTCAACAGGCTTGAGCGCCTTTCCTGCCAGAAACCATCCCACTCCACCAGCTATAATAATCGACAGAACTATGCCGAAACTGAAGAAGTAGATCATGTAATGAAATATCTCTTCCATGCCCTCGAGACTCGTTGCCACCTGTATGATGGCAACAAGGCCTGTCTCCTTTACCACCACAGGTAGTGTCAGTATCCTTACAGGATAGACCCCGAAGGTTCTTACAATCTCATAGGTTCTCTTTCCATTGAGTGCCCGCCTGTAGGCCTTCTCGGTAAGGGGCAGCTCGAGCCCCTCAAGGGTTGATGACCTTCCCGCCACCCTTCCATCAGGGGTGAGGACCTGTATGTAGTTGCCCCTTATACGGAGGCCGAAGAAACGCTCCAGTATTATGTCGAAGTTTCTTGGAAGCCTCAGCCTTCCAGGAGGTTCCACAATGGTGTGCACCATGAGACCTGCAACAGAGCTTATCTCCCTGTCTATACGGTTCATGTATATCTTTGAGAGGGCGTAGAAGAAACTCAGACCAAACAGGATGAGGCTTATGGCAAGGAGCGATGTATACCAGAAGGTAAGCTTTGTGCGGATGGAAAAGGTCATAAAAGAAAGTTCTTAGAGAACCCCTCCTATTTCAGCAAGCCTGTCCATGGAGGTTATTATTATCTCTTTTCGTCTTATCTTTATTATCCCTTCTTCCTTGAAGCTCTTAAGGAGCCTTATGGAGGTCTCCTGTGTTATGCCCAGAAGCTCTGCGATCTCAAGCCTTGAAAGGGTAAGGTTGAGCCTTATCCCCTCTTCACACTCGTCTCCATACTCTGTGGCAAGGGTGTGCAAGAGACTTGCCAGCTTCTCCCTTGCGTTCATTATGCCCAGGCTTCCTATGCGCTCGTATGCCTGATGAAGCTCCCTGCCCAGGGCTATGAGTATCTTGTTGGCTATGGTGGGTTTCTTACGAAGCACCGAGAAGAAGTCCTCTTTCTTTATGAAGCATACATCTGTGTCTTCCATGGCTATGGCATTGTTGCCATAGTGTTCATCTTCGTTGAATATCTCAAGGCCAAAGAGTTCTCCGGGTGAACATATCTTTATTATCTGTTCCCTTCCATCTTTTGCCGTCCTTACAAGCTTGACCCTGCCTGTTCTTACCACATAGAATCCCCTGCACTCATCGCCCTCCATGAATATGATTTCCTTCTTCTTGAAGGCGTGCATACTGACGACACCCTTGAGTGCATCCAGCTCGCTTTCTGTAAGGGTAGAAAACAATGTGTTATCCTTTATCCTGCACTCACATATACCACATACTGCTTCCTGCATCTTTATAAATCTGTGTGGCATAGATTTATCCTCCTTAAAGGTTTGCCCCCTGGAAAGAATTTCTCAGTTATCCATGTTGCCTGAAAGCTCACCGTAGGGGAAGTCATACCTGTAGGGAACAACCGCCACACTAACGCCCATCTTCTTGACCTTCTTTGCAAGCTCTATTATTTCTCTTTCAGCAAGGGGTCTGCCGGTTTTCCAGTCTATAGTCTGTAATTTTATCAAAATTTTGCGTGGAACTCCAATAATGCGTTTTGCCCTGTCGGTCATCTTGAGTATGAGTTCCTCCACCTCGTTCATGTCTTTGCGTAACTCATCGGATATTTGCTTCTGATACGCCATTATGGCGTAGTAGTCAAACCCCTTTTCTGCAGCCTTGTGCAGGTCCTGGGAGAACCATGCAAGTGCGTTCGAAGGGCTTGTGAGGTTCTCGTACATGAGGTTTATGGCAAACTTGACCTCGGGGTTGACCCTTCTTACAGTCCTCTTGAGCTCGTCTATGATGTGTATGAGTCTTCTGTTTTTCCACTCGGCCCACTGCCAGAAAAGGGGCGTGTAGGTTATTATGGAGTCCTCTCTTATACGGTAGAGTCTCGATGGTTCGAGCTCGAGGCCTGTCTCTTCTCCGAACCCTCTCATGGCCACAGGGCTCAGCCCTTCGTTGTATTTGAGTATGAGGTCGTCCTGGAAGAGTATGCCATCTATGGGGTATTTTGCGAGATCACGGTATAGGGCCTTGATATGCTCCACAGCTGTATCGTTGAAGAGGTCAAGCCCCTTGCACCTGAAGAACCTTCTCTTTCTCACATCGTAACCTCTGCAGGCAAGCTCCCTTCTATCTTCTATGCCATAGTTTGCATACCTTGTGGTCATCCATGCAAACACCCGTATACCCTCCCTGTGGGCCGCATCGAGTATGGGTGTGAGTATATCCGCAACAACAGGTGCATGGGAGGTCTTGAAATATACCCCGGCACGGGGCAGCATCTTTGTGGTCCTGACAAATGGATACGGACGATCCCCCCTGTTGTGGAATACCCTCAGTATTATGGTATCTATGCCATGTGTCTTGAGCCGCCTTATCTCTCCTCTTACATCTTCAAGTGTTTTTCCTGAAAAGAACATCACCTGTACAGCCCTTAGTGGTGTGGCCATGGCAGGGGGCATGGCATCTACAGCTCTTTTTTCTACAAACATGGTTGGGCTGAAAGACGGGGTTCTCTTTGGTGGTAGCTCAAAGGTGTCTTCAAAAGATGGCTTCCTTCTCGATGGCAGAGAGACAAGGTAGTATTCTCCAGAGGGTGTCTTCCGGTCGGGAAGATGGGCAAGATAATATTCAACCGATGGTGTTCTTCGCTGTGGAAGATAAGTGGTGTAGGGGAGCCATGGAGTCCTTTTTTGCGGAAGGGAGGCCATGTAGTCATGGTAGGGGTGTCTCTTCGGTGGCAGCCAGAGTGCCCAGTAAGGGGGTGGAAAGCGTTTTTCAGGCAACCCATGGGTGTAGGGAGAGGATAGTCTTTTCTGTGGGAGCGATGAGAAGTGGTTATAAGAAGGTGGCCTTCTGTGAGGAAGATGGGTCAACCACCTCCGGGGTTCTGTTATGAGTCCTATGGCCTCAAGTCTTTTTTTTGCGGCCTCATGGAACCTCGATGCAGGGTAGTTCTCAAGAAACTGGGTGAACTGGAGCGCTGCCTCACGGTAGTCTCCCTTGAGGAAGAGGGTGTCTGCAATGTAGAACTGTGCGTCCATCTTGAGTGGGCTCAATGGATAGCTCACTATGAGGCGCTCCAGCTCTCTTACGGCCTTCTGCCAGTCTTTCAGTTCCCTTAGGACCATGGCATATCGGAACTGAACCGTATCCGACGGTCTGGTATATACTGTGGCGGAGGCTGCTGCATTGTCTGGCACAGGGGGGAGCAGCAGGCCTGCAAGCACCATGGCCATCAAAGATACCCTTTTAATCAAAGAGCACATCTATAGCCTCTTTAACTGTTCTAACTCCTTCAATGGTTACATCCGTGTTCATGGTGGATGTGGTCTTGAGGCAGTCCTCTGGCAGTATACATCTTTTGAAGCCCAGTTTTTCTGCCTCCTTTATGCGCTGGAGGGTCTGTGTAACTCCTCTTACTTCTCCTGCAAGGCCTACCTCTCCAAAGAGCACGGTATCTTGCCTGACCGGTTTGTCAAGAAAGTTCGAGGCAAGGGCTGCCACAACCGCAATGTCTACTGCTGGCTCATCCACCTTTATGCCGCCTGCCACCTTTACGAATATGTCGTGATTGAGGAGCCTTATGCCGGCCTTTTTCTCGAGCACCGCCCCGGTGAGCGCGACCCTGGAGGGGTCAAGCCCCACAACGGTTCTCCTTGGCATACCCAGGTAAGAGGGAGACACCAGGGCCTGTATCTCCACGAGCACCACCCTTGTGCCCTCAAGGCTTGCCGTAACGGCCGAGCCAGAGCTGCCCTGCGGCCTTTCGGCAAGGAATATCTCAGAGGGGTTTTTGACCTCCCTGAGCCCCCTGTCTACCATCTCGAACACCCCTATCTCCATTACAGAGCCGTAGCGATTCTTTACCGCCCTCAGAATTCGGTAGGTGTGGCCTGAAGATCCCTCGAAGTAGAGCACTGTATCCACCATGTGCTCGAGTACGCGTGGGCCTGCTATGGAGCCATCCTTTGTTACATGCCCTATGAGGAAAAGGGGCATCTCGAGGGTCTTGGCTGTGGATACAAGTAGTGCCGTAACCTCGCGCACCTGGGTCACACTGCCCGGAGAAGAAGAAAATGCACTGCTGTAAAGGGTCTGCACAGAGTCCACCACAACGGCAGATGGTTTGAGCTCTTTGAGCTTCTCGGCTATCCTTTCGGCGAGTATCTCTGTCCATACAAGAAGCCCTGGGGTTGTAACCCCCAGCCTTTCTGCACGCATCCTTATTTGCCGTGCAGATTCCTCACCAGATACATAGAGCACCGTTCTGCCATCCTTTGCAACCGCTCCCATGGCCTGAAGCAACAGGGTGGACTTTCCTATGCCAGGGTCTCCACCAACGAGCACCACGCTCCCTGACACCATGCCACCTCCCAGGACCCTGTCCAGTTCTTCCATGCCTGTGGAATACCGTGAGCAGGTAGATGTGTCCACATCTGTAAGTGAAGATGGTGAGGATGAACTCTCACCTATGAATGTGCGCAAAGGAGGGGAGGAGGTGGGCTCATACAGCCGTTCCTCTGCAAGGGTATTCCAGCTGTTGCACCCCGGACACCTGCCTCGCCACTTGACACTCGAGTATCCACAGCTCTGACAAACATACTCTGTCTTTACCTTTCCCATCTACTCCATCTGTTTGACAATCAAAGCCAATTTGTTTATGATAAGTTGAGCGATAAATTACTTCCAACCAGGGAAAGTTCAACAAAACCCATGCAAACAGATATTACAAACATACTAATTGAACTGAACAGGGCTGTCAAGATACTTAACTTCTATCCCCAGGGGCATCCACACAGGGACGAGGCCGTAGGGAACTGCTACAAGCTATTAAAAGGCCTTGTAGAAGAAGATGGAGAGGTTAGGCTGCAGAAGGTAGACAAAAGGATTGCAGTAAACGGGGTTCACAGCCACCATGCTTTCTCCACATCTCTTGCCAGGGAGTTCTTCTTAAGGAAGATAGAGGCCATAACATTTACCAGAGGCTTTACGGAACAGGATGTGCTCGTTTTTCTGGGGCTCTTTGTGGCAAAGCCAGAGGAGGTGCTCGAAAGAGGTGGCGCAGAAAGGGTCATAATAGGGGAGAACACCATGGGGTTGCTCGTAAATGACCTCACCTTCGAGATAATAGAGAGCGAGAGGGAACAGCAAAAGGAGCAGTATGCACAGGCAGATAGCCTCGAAGGAGATAAAGAGGACAACCTGGAGAGAAAAGAGGAAGAGACCACCCACCACGAAGAGGACAACCTTCCATGGCTTCTCGATAGGATTGAGCAGGAGAAGGATGTTATAAGGTACAATGACCTGGCAATTCGTATAGTGGAGAAGGCACTCCATCTTGTAGAGGCCAGGGGGTTCGATGAGCTTTTTGCGGCACTCAGGGTCTTCCTGAAACACACACTTACCAACAGCCTTCCTGAAGAGATAAGGAAGAAGGCAAGGGAGTGCTTGTCCCAGCTTCTCGGTAACGAAGATATTATCAGGTATCTTGTAACAAGAATAGGCAGGCAGGACGAGACCGAGCAGACCACCATACATCACCTGCTTGTCATGTGTGAAGACCGCTCTGTGGACATAATGCTCGATGCCCTTGTGGATATAGAGGATGCCCAGGTTAGAAGAAAACTCTTTAATGCACTCATCTATTTTGGAGACAGGATAAAGGATAGGGTGGAAGCCAGACTGAATGATCCGCGCTGGTTCGCCGTAAGGCAGATGGTCTCACTCCTTGGCACCATAGGTGGAGAGGACTCTCTGGATGCCCTTGAACAGGCATACAGGCACCTGGATGTAAGGGTAAAGAAAGAGGTGCTGAAAAGCCTCGCACGGATACCATCGCCAAGGTCGTCCAGGCTGCTTATTGCCACAATACACGACAGAGAGGCAGACAGAACACTCAAGGGACAGGCAATAATATCACTTGCCATACTCAAGGACAAAGAGGCGGTGGATGTGCTCGGTGAGCTTGCCACAAGAAGAGATGCCTTCACAGACAATACGGACCTTAAGAAAGAGGCCATAAAGGCTCTGGGTATCATAGGGGACAGAAGGGCACTGCCCTATCTTGAAAAGCTTGCCACAAGAAAGGCATGGTTTCGCAGGCAGGCCAACGAGGAGCTCAAGACCCTTGCCATACTCTCGCTCGGCAAGATAGGCGGAGAGGAGGCAATGGATATAATAAAAAGGGTGTGTAATCAATCTACGGGCAGCCTCTATGCAACCTGTAGACGGGTGCTCGAAGGCAAAATGTAGGAAAGCTTGCCAGTGGATAAGGAGACAAAGGATACCATACTGAGAACCATAAACTCTTCTCTCCAGACGAGAAAGCTCTATCCTCCCAGACATCCATCGGTCATAGGCACCATAAGAAGACTTCAACAGTTGTTCCTCGACTTGTTCCGCACACAGACCAAGCTGGTTGTTGCAATGATGAACGATGAGTTGATGTTCGATGATACCCCTGTCGCCAACAGTAGAGCGGGTTATCCTGATTTTTTCACACGAATGAAGAATAAAGAGATAGAGGCGATTATCTTCGAGAAAGGTGTCTCCGAAAGGGAACTCACCTCCTTCATCGATACAATGCTTGCCGATGATGTGAAGGCCGACAACCTCAAAAGCGAGCTCTCCAAAAGAGGGGTTACCCATGTAACCATAAGGTCTGTTGGAAGTGGTAAGGGGGTATTCCTCAGGGTATATAACGATGCCATCGAGGTGGTAAAGAATACACTGGACGATATACGCATGGGTAAGCTTCCAAGGGCAGGGCCTGTAAAGCGGGTGGTGGGAGAGATGACAGAGCTTGTGCTCTCTGACTCGAGCGTCATGATAGGGCTTACCATGATAAAGAACTACGATAGTTATCTATACAACCATTCTGTCAATGTGAGCATAATAGGGCTTTCATTTGGAAGCTTTATAGGGCTCGAGAAGGAAGAGCTCGAGGTGGTGGGCACCGCGGGGCTGCTGCATGATATAGGAAAGACAGGTATTACCGAGGAGATAATAAAGAAGCCCGGCACCCTCAGCTATGAAGAATGGGAGCAGATAAAACAGCACCCCGTCATTGGAGAGAAGATAATAAAGAGGATAAATGGTATAAAGGAACTTGTCTCGAGGCTGGTCTACGAGCACCATGTGAGGTATGATCGTTCGGGCTATCCTGATGTGAAGGGAGATGTCCACCCCATGAGCATGATAGTAACCATCGCAGACTCCTACGATGCCCTTACCACCCTAAGGGTATACCAGAAACCCTACCAGCCCAGCGAGGCGGTAAAGATACTGAAAGGGCTGAGCGGCAAACACTTTGATCCAGAGATGGTCGAGAAGTTTGCCGATATGCTCGGTGTCTACCCTGTGGGCACCCTCGTCAGGCTTTCCACCAACGAGGTTGGTGTGGTCATAAGGGCCAATCCTGTGGATACCGAGAGGCCAGTGGTCAAGGTTATATACGATAAGGATGGAAGGCTGCTTGGAGAACCATTTGAGGTAGACCTTGCCAGCGGCCCCCATGCCCCCAGGATAGTGGGCGCTGCAGACCCTTGCTCGAGGGAGATGGACCTGGGGGATTTCTTCACGAAAGAGACCAACTGAATCAGTCTTCCATCACGCCAAGGGCCCTTATGGCAAGCTCTCTGGCCGGCCCTGTGCCTTTGACGGAGAAATAGAGTATCGCCTGCTCTGCCCTGCTGTCTCCAAGCTGGGCAATGAGCTTTATGGCACGCTCTACAACACCGGGGTCATCACTTTTGAGGGCGTATAGAAGCGGGGCGACGAGTTTTGGCTCTCTGAAGTTGGCCAGGGCATCAAGGGTAACCCTCTTTATAACATCGCTTCTGTCCTTGAGCATCTCCACAAGCTCTGGCAGTATCCTTCTATCACCAATCTCACCGAGCACCCTTATGGCAGTGGCCCTTACATCCTCGTCGTCGTCTGAGAGGGCCTTTGCCGTAAGGCTCATCACCCTTTCCCCGCGCAACCTCGAGAGGGAATACAGGGCGCGCAGCTTCTCAATCCTTCCACCCCCACCGGTTATTATCCTTTCAAGCTCTGGCAGCCTTTCCCGCATCTCGAGGTTCTCTATGGCCTCTGCCGAGGCCTGCTTTACACCATCATCACCGCTCTGAAGTGCCCTGAGCAGTATCTCTTTTCGTCTTTCCATAGTGGTTAAATATCAAATCCTGCGTGGTGTTGCAAGGATTTTCTCAACCCACAGTCTCAGCTCTTCAAGTGCCCTCAGGGCACATTCTTTTCTGGAAAGGCGGTCATCCTTTTTAAGTATCCCGAAGTTTGCGTTCATGGGCTGGAAGCCCTTTCTTTCAGGGCTCGTTATGTAGCTGAGGAGTGCCCCTACCATGGTTACAGGTGGTGGGCACACAGGCTCAAGCCCCTTTGCAATACGCCATCCATTTATGCCCGCCACTATGCCTGTTGCTGCAGATTCGCAATAGCCCTCTACACCTGTAAGCTGCCCGGAAAAGAGTATGAGAGGGTCTTTTCTTAACTGCAGGGTGGGAAGAAGCAGTTGCGGAGAGTTTATGTAGCTGTTTCTGTGTATACTGCCGTATCTTGCAAACCTTATGTTCTCAAGGCCTGGTATCAGGCTGAATACCCTCTTCTGCTCGGGGTGGGTAAGCCTTGTCTGGAAGCCAACCATGTTGTAGAGGGTGTCCTCGCGGTTCTCTCTTCGCAGTTGCACCACCGCATGGGGGGTCTTGCCTGTTCTGGGCTCTTTCAGTCCCACAGGCCTCAGCGGCCCGAAGGCAAGGGTATCGAGGCCTCTACCTGCCATCTCCTCTATGGGCATACACCCCTCGAAGAAGGGGATATGCTCGAATTCCCTTAGTGGGGTCCTCTGTGCAGAGACCAGCTCCCTTACAAAGCGCTCGTATTCAGCCCTGTTCATGGGACAGTTTATGTAATCATCTCCACCCCTGCCATAGCGAGAGGCCCGAAAGGCTACGGAGAGGTCTATCGAGTCCTTGTAGATTACGGGGGATATGGCATCGTAGAAGTAGAGGTTCTCTCTTCCAAGGAGGCCCTGCAGGGCCTCTGAGAAGGGCTCACTTGTAAGTGGGCCTGTTGCCATGATGAGGGGTCTGTCCCGGGGTATGGAGGTGCACTCAGCCCTTATTACTTCCACCCCTGCATCCTCGATCATCCGGGTTACAATATGAGAGAACCTTACCCTGTCCACTGCAAGTGCCTTGCCGGCAGGCACACGGCTCTTTCGGGCAGCCTCTATCACAACAGAGCCCATAAGCCCCATCTCTTCTTTGAGCAGCCCCTGGGCGTTCTCTATGGACTCGGACTTAAGAGAGTTGCTGCAGACAAGCTCTGCAAGGCCCGGGAGCCTGTGGGCAGGGCTGAACCTGTGGGGCTTCATCTCGTAGAGGGTTACCGCCATGCCGAGCCGCCTTACCACGAAGGCTGCCTCACAGCCTGCAAGCCCACCGCCTATTATGGTAATCCTGTCCATATAAGAGATATATTACCAGCCCTCGGGCGAAGGTATCAAGGCATATAAGGCTTGCAATCCGGAGACAGATGGTATTAAATACCATATTACCGTTATGAACCTCCATGCACACATACCATACCAGATACTGCTCGAGCGGATCGAGGATGTAATCCATGCCTCGATCAACCCCGAGCTATACTTCGACAACGAGGGTGTGGACAGGGTCGACCTCAAGGTGCTCGAATCTGTCAGAAAGGAGCTTGTTGCAAACAGGCTCAATGTAACCATCCATGGCCCCTATATGGACCTCTGTGCAGGGGCTGTGGACGAGAAGGTTAGAGAGGTTACCCTTGAGAGATACATGAGAACCCTCGAGATAGCAGAGGTCTTGAGGCCCCTGAGGGTGGTGCTCCATGCAGGCTACGATGAAAAACGATTCGATGGCCATGTGGCTCTCTGGCTTAACCAGAGCCTCAAGACATGGCACGAGGTGGTGCCCATGGCCGAGAAGATAGGCACGCTCATAACCGTTGAGAATGTCTTCGAGACAGAGCCAGCCCCTATAAGAGAGCTTGCAGAAAGGGTAGATTCTCCTGCCTTCGGCGTCTGTATTGATGCAGGGCACATGAATCTTTTCTCCAGGGTCGAGATGGAAGAGTGGTTCAGTAGCCTGGGCAGCTGGATAAAGGAGGTGCATGTACACGACAACCACGGTGAGCAGGACGAACACCTGCCACTGGGCGAGGGCACGATAGATTTCCACAGGTTCTTCACCCTCCTCGAAAGGCACACCAGCGGGGTTGTATACACCCTTGAACAGCACAGTGAAGATGCCCTCAGAAGAGGGCTTGTGGCAGTAAGACCATACATCCGGTAGAGGCCTGGATTTCCTGCCTTATGGAGCTTTTCCTTTTCAAAGACCCCCTAAAGGCAACCTTTGTGGCACGGCTCAACAGATTCGTTGTTGAGTGCCTCCTTGAGGGCAAAAGGGTTAGGGCCTACCTGCCAAACCCTGGCAGGCTCTGGGAACTCCTTTTGCCAGGGGCAACGCTCATTTTAGAGCCAGCCCGAAGAAGGCAGACTCTACCCTACACGGTGGTGGCCGTAGAGAGGGAAGGCTATCCCGTGATGGTGCATACCCACAGGACAAACCATCTTGCAGCGTTCCTTGTAGAGAGGGAGGCCATACCAGGGCTTGAGGGCTTCAGGGTGGTAAAGACAGAGGTGCCCTGGAGGAACTCGAGGTTCGACCTGCTGCTTGAAAACAAGAGGGGTGAGAGAGTGCTCACTGAGGTTAAATCGGTAACCCTCTACTCCCACACCATCGCCATGTTTCCAGATGCACCCACCACAAGGGGGGTTAGACATCTCAGGGAACTCGAGAACCCCGGCAATGGACTCAAGGGGGCCATTGTGTTTGTTGTATTCTCTCCACAGGCGAGATACTTCCTTCCCGAGTTCCACATAGACCCCCTTTTCGCCACCACCCTTATGAAGATAAGAGAGAGGGTGGATATAATACCCATAGGTGTGGAGCTTACAGAGGCCCTCTCTGTGAGGGCTGTGGCAAGGCCCCTTGCCATCCCCTGGCATATTGTGGAAAAGGAGGCACATGACGGTGGTGCCTACATGCTTCTGTTGAGGGCAGAGGGGGCAAGAAGCATAACCACAGGGGAAAGAACCCTGGAGCTTGAAGAGGGCTATTACATCTATGTGGGCTCTGCAAGAAGGGGGCTTACAGAAAGACTCCTTCGCCACATGAGAAAGACGAAGAGGGCCTCCTGCCATATGGATTACATGAGGGCTGTAACCAGACCCGTCAAGACAATCCCCATACGCACCAAAAGCCCCATAGAGTGTGAACTTTCGGAAAGGCTCCAGACCCTCTTCAGCTCCCTGCATGGTATTGGCTCGTCAGATTGCAGATGCCCTGCACACCTCTTCTATACCCCCACCAACCCCCTTGAAATGCCAGAGTTTATAGGGCTTATACTCCACTACCGTATGGATAGGCTCATCAGGACAGACACCTGAGGGTTTTTAAAAGAGCCGAAACGCTAAAATAGACTGAACTGGCAGGGTTCTGCCCTTTTTGAAAACACCGTAAGCAAGGTTCTTTCAAGAGCCGAAAAATTTGCTTGACAACTCGTAAAGTATACAATATATTGTGTTTAATCTGCTATTGATATACAATATAATGTTGATAAGTTGATAATCTGTGGAAAAGGTGTCGATTGTTGCAGACTGGCTCATCGGGGCGTAGTATTTTTTCTGATATTCTGTTGCATCTATCCTGAACAAATCGCATATCATGTTTTGACACTTTATAACGGGCTAAGGAGGTGGATTTTATGGAACAGGTTCAAAGAGAGGGTATTTCCTCTGGTGTGGGTAGAGTCAGGTCTGGCCAGAGGGGGCCTGCACTAAAGGATAATGCGCTGAAGGTTCTTGAGCGCAGGTATTTGAAGAGGGACGAGGAGGGCAATGTTATCGAGACACCTGATGACATGTTTCGCAGGGTTGCACTCAACATTGCCACAGCAGAGCTCATTTATGACAAGGAGGCAGATGTGGAGGGTGTTGCAGAGAGGTTTTACAACGCCATGGTATCCTTCGATTTTTTACCAAACTCTCCTACCCTCATGAATGCGGGCAGGGAATTGCAGCAGCTTTCCGCCTGTTTCGTCCTGCCAGTAGGGGACTCCATGGAGAGTATATTTGAGGCCCTCAAGCACACAGCCCTCATACACAAGTCTGGTGGTGGCACGGGTTTTTCTTTCTCTTCGTTGAGGCCCTCGGGGGATGTGGTGGGCTCGACCATGGGTATATCCTCTGGGCCCGTATCGTTTATGACGGTCTTCGATAGTGCCACCGAGGCTATAAAGCAGGGTGGGACCCGCAGGGGTGCGAACATGGGTATATTGAGGATAGACCATCCCGACATAATGGAGTTTATAACCTGCAAGGAAGATGGCAAGAGGCTTCAGAACTTCAACATTTCCGTAGCCCTTACAGAAGGGTTCATGAAGGCCGTTGAGGAAGACGAGGAATACGAGCTTGTAAACCCAAGAACCGCCAAGGTTACAGGGAGGCTGAGGGCGAGGGAGGTCTTCGACAGGGTTGTGGACATGGCCTGGAAGACAGGGGACCCTGGCATAATATTCATAGACCGCATAAACAGGGACAACCCAACCCCACATGTGGGCACCATAGAGTCCACAAACCCATGCGGAGAGCAGCCCCTTCTGCCATACGAGTCATGCAACCTGGGGTCTGTAAACTTGAGTAACATGCTCAGGCCCTCGGTCGATGGTGGTTATGAGATAGACTGGCAGAGGCTTGAGGATACGGTGGACAGGGCAGTCCATTTTCTGGACAATGTTATAGACATGAACCGCTATCCAGTGGGAAGGATAGAGGAGATGACCAAGGCAAACCGCAAGATAGGGCTTGGTGTCATGGGGTTTGCCGATATGCTCCTTAAACTGCGTATCCCCTATAACTCTGAAGAGGCGCTGGGCCTTGCCGAGAGGGTCATGGGATTCATACAGAAACGGGGTGTACAGAAGTCCGTGGAGCTTGCCGAACAGAGGGGAGCCTTTCCCAACTTCAAGGGTTCTGTCTATGAAAAAGAGGGGCATCTGCCTGTAAGAAACGCCACCGTTACCACCGTAGCCCCAACAGGCACAATATCCATAATAGCGGGGTGTTCCTCTGGCATAGAGCCTGTCTTTGCCCTTGCGTTCACACGAAATGTGATGGATGGCACAGAGCTTGTGGAGATAAACCCGGTGTTCGAGGAGACGGCGAAGAAAGAGGGCTTCTACAGCCCTGAGCTTATGAGGAGGGTGGCAGAAAGTGGCAATCTGCATCCCATAGAAGAGGTGCCAGAGGAGATAAAGAGGGTGTTCGTTACGGCCCACGATGTATCGCCAGAATGGCATATAAAGATGCAGGCAGCGTTCCAGCGCCATACAGACAATGCGGTAAGCAAAACGGTAAACTTCCCTGGCGAGGCAACCCGTGAGGACATAAAGAAGGTCTACATGCTCGCGTACAGGCTGGGTTGCAAGGGTGTAACGGTCTACAGGGATGGTTCCAAGGAGAACCAGGTCCTCACAAAGGGCAAGAAAGAAGAGGAGAGAAGGGTGTCTACCGGCCAGTATGTGAACCCACGCCCCCGCGGAGAGGTGGCCTTCGGTATAACCAAGAGGATGAAGACAGGCTGTGGAAACCTCTATGTAACCATAAACGAGGACCCCGAGGGCAGAGCCTTCGAGATATTCACCCAGATAGGCAAGGCAGGTGGCTGCGCAACATCCCAGTGCGAGGCCATAGGCAGGATGGCATCCCTTGCGTTGAGGGCAGGCATATCCCCTGAGGAGATAGTAAAGCAGATGCGCGGGATAAGCTGCCATCTGCCCGTGGGATATGGTGCATCCAAGGTTGCCTCATGTGCAGATGCGCTGGCACAGGCGATGGAGTGGTACATGCAGTTCAAAATATCCACGGGTAAGAAAGCACTTTCAGGGTTCATGGAGGACTCGGCCCTCTCTGTGGCCATGACAGAAAGGATGAAAGAAAGACTCGCCTCACCAGGAGGTGTGGTCAAAAGAGGGGCCTGTCCCGACTGTGGAGGCGCGGTGGAGCATGCAGATGGTTGTATTGTATGCAGGGGTTGTGGATACACAGAATGTGGGTAAAGAGTTGGAACAAAGGAGCCTGGAGGCTGGGTCATGTATGAACTCATCATAAAGACAGGTTTTTCTGCAGCCCACAACCTTCGTGGCTACGAGGGCGAGTGTGAAAGGCTCCATGGGCACAACTGGAAGGTAGAGGTGGTGGTGCAGACAGAAAGGCTCAATGAGATAGACATAGCCATTGACTTCAAGGAGCTGAAAAGAGAGACCAACGCCATAATGGACCGCCTGGACCACCGTTATCTCAACGAGGTGCCGCCCTTCGACAGGCTCAACACCACGGCAGAGAACATAGCAAGATACATATACCAGGAGCTTTCCCGCAGGCTCAACCCACAGGGGGTGAATGTCAAAGAGGTGAGGATATGGGAGAGCGATACCGCATGTGCCATATACTATGAGTGATAAGCCACTTAAAGATGTTCAGAGCCAGCCCGACTTGAGAAGGATAGACATAGACAAGGTAGGGGTGAAGGACATCCGCTACCCCATAGTGGTGCTGGACAAGAAGAGCCGCTACCAGCACACGGTTGCCTCTGTCAACCTCTATGTGGACCTGCCCCATCACTTCAAGGGCACCCACATGAGCCGCTTCATAGAGATACTCAACGAGCACCGTGGCGAGATAACCATAAAGAGCTTTCCAGAGATACTCACACGGATGAAAAAGAGGTTCAACGCCACCACAGCCCATCTTGAGGTGGAGTTTCCCTACTTCATAGAGAAGAGGGCCCCCATATCGAGGGCAAGGGGGCTTATGGAATACCGTTGCAGGTTCTGTGGTGCATTGAAAGACACACTCGATTTCATGCTCGAGGTAAGGGTGCCTGTGCTCACCCTGTGTCCATGCTCGAAGGAGATAAGCCAGTATGGTGCGCACAACCAGCGGGGTGCGGTAACCGTGGGGGCGAGGTTCCGTGGGTTCGTATGGATAGAGGATATAGTGGATGTTGTGGAGGCATCGGCAAGCAGCCCCGTGTATTCACTGCTCAAGAGAAGGGACGAAAAGTATGTAACGGAGCATGCCTACGAGAACCCCATGTTCGTGGAAGATGTGGTAAGAGAGACGGCACTCAACCTCAGAAGACTTGAGGAGATAACCTGGGCAAGGATAGAGGCAGAGAACATGGAGTCCATCCACAACCACAGCGCCTACGCCTGCCTTGAGATGGACTACTCTACAGATGATCAGGATACTACCTTGAACACTCGATAGGGCCTGTCAAATGTTCAAAAGATGAATTTATGGCCCATGGCCTGTCGTGATTGGAGACCACCATCAACTACCGCTTATGGCTTGGGCTGGAGGGTTGTTTCAGTATATCTCGAGCAACTCCTTCAGCTTCGTCTTCAGCTCGTCTGCCCAGAAGGGGTTTCCCTTCTGGATGAAGCTTTTCACATTCATGTTGAGCCATTTGGGGTCCAGTATGAGGTCGTCTATTATGTCCTTGCCTGTGGTCAGTATTACAGGCACCTTTCTGTCGAGCCTTGCGGCCTCCCGCAGGAAGTCCTCGCCATCGAGCTGGTCCTCTGGCCCATCAGGGTCTTTAAGGTGAAGGTCTGTAACTATGAGGGAGTAGTCCTCTTTCTTGAGCCTTTCGAGGGCATCATGGCCTGTGCGTGTGGTGGTAAGCTCAACTATGTCGGACACTACATCCTCCACGATGGCTATTGAGAGCCTGTCGTCATCCACGAAGAGCACCCTGGGTTTCGATTCCTCCGCATGAGGGCTCTTCTCAGTGGGCTCTGCTGTATCTTCATAAGGGGGTGTCTCAACTGGTGTGGCCTCTATACCTGCTGGAGACCTTTTGACTGCAAAGGCCGCACCACAGCGGATACAATACAGCCTTTCCTCTTTACCCTCTTCGGGGAGAAGCTTTTCGGGTAGCCAGAGCCTGAATTCTGTATTGCATCTGGTACAGTTTATGTGAACCCGTGTCTTCTCTATTGCCATAATCCCTTATTTTCAGCCCCAGTTTAACCCAAAGGGAGAGGTATTGTCAATCCATAAAAGATGTGTTAAAGTGTTTATCCAACCCTGTTGAACTCCCTTACCCTGAAGCCCACTCCACACTCTTCCACTGCCACCCGTCTACATGCCTCCACATCGAGCCCAGGCAGCGAAACCACCGTTGCCACAACCCTGGGTATATAGCGCTTTGCCTCTCTCAGGAACCAGAGTATTGCAGGGTATGCCCTGTCCCCGAAGGGTGTCCTTATGAGCTTCTGGTATGTCCCCCTGTCAGGAGCGTTGAGGCTTACAGATAATACATCCACAAACATCAGCTCGGGCAATACATTCCTTCTGTGCACCAGGTTTGCAAGCCCATCGGTATCTATCCTTATCTTGCAGCCCATCCTCTTGAAGTACATGCCTGCCTTCTTTACAAGCTCCAGCCTTATAAGGGGCTCGCCAAAACCACAGAAGACTATCTCGTCATACCTTGTGGGTTCGTCCCCCACAGCCTGTATCACATCGAAGAATGTTGGCTCCTTTTTCAACTTGAGATAGTGCCCCTTAACGGTATACGAAGTTAGCTTTGCACAGAAGGTGCATACATTGTTACAGCGGTTGGTTATGTTGAGATAAAGGGAGTTCCTTATGGGATAGGCTATGCGTGCCTCTGGCTCTTCTGTCTGGAGCATGCCGAAAAGTGTTTTTGCATTCAGTGTAGTAATCCTCGCCACATCTGTAAGTGCAAGTCCCTTGAGGTCTGCAAGCTTTCTTGCCACCTCGACCACAAAGGCAGGTTCGCAGCGTTTCCCCCTGTGTGGAAGGGGCGAAAGATAGGGGGCATCGGTCTCTATAAGGATGCGTTCATCTGGCAGGGAGGTGGCTACCCTTCTCTGCCCTTCTGCCCCTGGGAAGGTGAGTATCCCTGTGAAGGATATATAGAAGCCCATCTCGACGAGTCTCTGTGCCATCTCAGGAGAGCCGGAGAAGCAGTGCACACAGCCGCCTGTCTCCTCTGCCCCTTCGTCTTCGAGTATCTTGAGGGTGTCCTCTTCTGCATCCCTTGAGTGGATTATAAGGGGCAGTGCCAGCTCCCTTGCAACCCTTATATGTTCTATGAACGCCTTCCTTTGAAGCTTTCTGGGGGAGTTCATGTAGTGGTAGTCCAGCCCTGTCTCTCCTATGGCAACGATGCCCGGCCTGTGGGAGTGTCTTCTTATCTCTGCCTTTATGTCCACACCCTCAATGAGGGAGGCATCGTGGGGGTGAAGCCCGAGGGAGCCGAAGACAAAGGGAGGATTTAAAAGCCCCAGTCCCCTTTCGAACCCCTCTTCGGGATGCCACAGGCATATGTTTATGATGGCCTCGAGTCCGCTCTGGCGTGCCCTTTCGAGCACCTGTGCCCTATCTTTGTTGAACCGTGCATCATCGAGGTGTGCATGGGTATCGATAAAGGCTATCCCGTCCATGGTCCTTTCTCTCTAATAAAATAACTAAGGGGAGTTTTTTATTCCACCCTTGGAAAGAGGGGTGCTGTCCTTCTTACCTTTGTGCCAGGTGCAATCCCACCCCAGCGTGCCACCTGCCTGAAGGATGCCTGCGCGTCCTTCTCAACTGCCTCTATGCTCTTTTCCACACCCAGGGCATGCCATATCCTCTCTGAGGCATCGGGCATGAAGGGGTAAAGGTAGATGGCCACGATCCTCAAGCCCTCTGCAAGGATGTACAGGGTGGTTGCCCTCTGTGCCGCATCCTTTTCACTCCAGGGCTGAGCCCTGTCGACAAAGATGTTCATCTCCCTTACCGCCTTCCAGACCGCAGAGAGGGCCTCATGGAATGCCACCCTGTCCATCGAGGACTCTACATCTCTGTAGACAGAATCCCTCGAGTATATGTCGAGAAGGGCAACCATCTTGCTCTCGAGCTCTGCCCGAAGTTTCAAGGGGTTTGGGCCTGGCACAGAGCCCTGGTGGTATCTTGTCATCATCGAGACTGTGCGGCTCAAGAGGTTTCCCAGCTCGTTTGCAAGCTCGCCGTTTATCCTGCCCTTAAGTGCCCTTACAGAGAAGTCTCCATCGAGCCCGAAGGGTACCTCCCTTAACAGAAAGTAACGGAACTGGTCCACCCCGAACTCATCTGCCACCTGGAAGGGGTCTACCACATTGCCCCTGGATTTACTCATCTTCTCACCCTCCACGGTCCACCATCCATGGGCAAAGACCTTCTCTGGTAGCTCTATCCCCGCTGACATGAGGAATGCCGGCCAGTAGATGGCATGAAACCTCAGTATGTCCTTGCCTATAAGGTGAAGGTCTGCAGGCCAGAACTCTGTTCTGTCCGGCCATCCATCGGCTGTAAGGTAGTTGGTAAGGGCATCGAACCAGACATACATCACATGCTGCTCCTGCCCTGGCACGGGTATGCCCCAGGAAAATGAGGTTCTGCTGATGCTCAACTCCTTTAGGCCCTGGCGTATGAAGCTTACTATTTCGTTCCTTCTGTTGGCTGGCTGGATGAACTCGGGGTTTTTCTCTATGTGCTCAAGAAGTGGTTTCTCGTATTTCGAAAGCCTGAAAAAGTAGCTCGGCTCACGCAGCCTTTCCACCTCTCTACCGCAATCAGGACACCTCCCATCGGAGAGCTGACTTTCTGTAAGAAAGCTCTCGCAGGGGGTGCAGTACCAGTCCTCGTATTCACCGAGGTATATGTCTCCCCTTTCTGCAACCCTCCTCCAGAGTTCTGTTGCAGCCCGGATGTGGCGGTTTTCGGTTGTGCGTATGAAGTCATCGTTGGATATGTTGAGCCTTTCCCAGAGCTCTTTGAACCTTACCACCACCTGGTCCGCAAGCTCTCCAGGGGTTGTGCCCATTGTGGCCGCAGACTTTTCCACCTTCTGGCCATGCTCGTCTGTACCCGTGAGGAAGAAGACCCTCATGCCACAGAGCCTTCTGAACCGTGCCATCACATCTGCGGCTATGGTCGTGTAGGCATGGCCTATGTGGGGTATGTCGTTCACATAGTATATGGGGGTTGTTACATAGAACTTCTTCATTCTGCCTCCATCCCGCCTGATTCTGCAGAGGTGTTATCATGGTGGCAGTTGTTCTTGTTGCAACCATTGAGCTCGTAGTTGAGACAACACATGAGCCTGCCACACAGCCCTGACATCTTCAACGGGTTGAGGGGCATGTTCTGCTCCTTGGCTATCTTTATGGTTACAGGGGCAAAGTCTGCAAGGAAGGAAGAGCAACAGAGCTCTCTTCCGCAGGGCCCTATGCCGCCTATCATCTTTGCCTCGTCCCTCACACCTATCTGGCGCATCTCTATACGGGTATGGAAGGTCTGGGCAAGGTCCTTGACGAGCTCACGAAAGTCCACCCTGCCGTCCGCTGTAAAGTAGAATATGGCCTTGCTCGAATCGAAGAGGCACTCTACACTGACAAGTTTCATGGGTAGTGCGTGTTTCTCTATCTTCTCCTTGCATGTATGGAAGGCCTCCTTCTCCCATTCGCTGTTGAACTGTGCCCTCTCTATGTCCACCTGGTCCGCCTTTCTGACCACCTTTTTGAGGGGATGCTGACAAGCTGCCTCGTCCTTCTCGCATGGCTCCACAGCCACCGTGCCCATGGCAATCCCCTTTTCCACCTCCACGATAACACGGTCTCCTGCCGCAAGGTCCAGCCCCTCTGTTAGAAACCAGTATATCTTGCATGCCTTCTTGAATCTTATGCCACAAACCCTTGCCATCTTCTCTCCTTGAGGCCTACAAGGAGTGCCTCCATTGCAAGCCTCTTGTTTGTTGTACTTGGTGGTAATATGCTCTCTCTTGTCTTCTCAACAAGGCTGTATGCCCCGAGCAACTCCTCTTGAGAGTATGGGCACAGGCGTATGGACTCCAGCATGTCTGTGTTTACAAGCCTCTGTTCAGAGTGTTCTACCCTCCAGAGTATTGCATCTCTGAAGAGGATCTTAAAGCTTTCGAGCAACTCTTCGAGCCCCTCTTCTTTCGATAACTTTTCGGCCATATGGAGAAGCCCTGTGGCTGTAACATGGTCTATGGAGAGTATGGAAGCATAGGAGCGTCTTTTCTCTATTATACCCGTGGTTGCTATCGTAAGTGCCCTTTTTGCGCTTCCACAGGAGAGCCTCTGGGCTATATCTGCTGTATGAGGGTCTGTGTAGCCCTCCCTGTGGAGTATCTCCTTTATGGCCTCTTCCTTGAGGGGGCTGAAGTTTATCCTCTGGCACCTTGAGAGTATGGTTGGCAGCAGGGTATCGGGTCTCGAAGAGATGAGTATTATCGTTGTGTTCAGGGGTGGTTCCTCAAGGGTCTTAAGCAGTATGTTGGATGTTGCCCTCACCATAAGGTGGGCACCATCTATTATGACCACCCTTCTGCCCCTGTCTATGCGGTAGTTGAGAAGCCTTTTGAGCTCCCTTACAAGGGCAACCTTGAGTGTGCCCCCCCGGGGTTCCACAAGAAGGAGATTAGGGTGTGTTCCAGAGGCAATGAGCCTGCAGGATGCACACTCTGTGCAGGCATCGTCTTTGCAGGCCTCACAGTTGAGGGCTGCCGCAAAGGCCAGTGCCACCAGCCTCTTTCCGATACCCTCCGGGCCAGAGAACAGATAGGTGCTTGCACATCTGTTGAGTTCTATACCCTTTTTCAGAAGGTTTATCTCTCTTTTATGTCCAAGTATGTCAGAGAAGCGCAATTCATATCACCTTATCTATAATATCACATATTTCTTCGTGGATGACAGATATTTCCCTTGTGCCGTCCACAATCCTTATCCTTCGAGGTTCCTTTTGTGCAAGCTCGAGATAGCCGTTGCGCACCCTCACATGGAACTTCAGTGTTTCACGCTCGAAGCGGTCTTCGGGGCTGCCCTCCGAGTTCTCTATCCTCAGCCATGCCCTCTTGAGCCCTGTCTCCACAGGACAGTCCAGGAGTATGGTTACATCAGGGGTTATACCAAAGGTGCTGTAGGAGTTTATGGTCCTTATGGCATCTATATCGAGCCCCCTGCCATGGCCCTGGTATGTTATGGTGGAGTCTGTGAAGCGATCACAGAGAACCACCTTTTCTTCTTCAAGCGCTGGCCTTATTATGTTCTTTACAAGCTGGGCTCTGCTTGCAGAGTATAAAAAGAGCTCTGCCCAGGGCTCTATGCCCTCTGCCTCGTCCTCCATCACAAGAAGTATGTTTCTTATCCTCTCACCAAGCTCTGTGCCACCTGGCTCCCTTACCACCACACATTGTCTACCCTTCCACTCCAGATGGTCCCGTAGCATCTCAAGTTGTGTGGTCTTGCCACAACCCTCTATGCCTTCAAAAGTAATGAACAATTCTGTTCAGAGTCCTCCCTGTAGCAGATATATCTTAAAAATAATAGCAGAAACCCCACCTCACAGGCAAGGCCAAAGTGTGGGTATCTCTGGATTGCAGGGGCATCCCCTGTGGACAGGGGGTGGTTTGTCTGCTACAGTCATAGTAGTATTGTATGCCTTCGTTCTGTTAAGGCCGGGGTTGCGGTGAAGGCATCAGGGTTTACTCTATAATCCTTGGGACCTTGAAACAGTCCTTATCTCTTTCCGGGGCGTTCTTGAGCGCCTCCTCTGGCGGGAGTGATGGGCTCACCTCGTCCCTTCGTCTTCTCCTCTGGAGGGGTATTGTATAGGTTGTGGGCTCGATGTCCCGGGTATCTACACTGGATAGTTTTTCCACATAGTGGAGTATCTTCTTAAGCTGTTCCGTGTATAGAGAGACCTCCTCTTCTGTAAGTGCCAGCCTGGAAAGCTCTGCTATGTGCTCTACATCTCTTCTTGTTATGGACACCGGTATATCACCCCCCTGTTGAGTCTACATCAGAGTAGCATATAGGGATGGTGTTTTCAAGTCTCTGGTTACGGTGTGCCGGGTATTTGACTTATGGAAAAACCGTTCTATATTATAGATACAGGGAGCCACTTTTTAAAAAGGAGGTAATGGGGATGAGGATAGCTCAGGTCGCTCCTCTCTATGAGAGCGTTCCGCCACGCTGTTACGGTGGCACAGAGAGGGTGGTCTCTTACCTTACGGAAGAGCTTGTAAAGATGGGCCATGAGGTTACACTCTTTGCAAGTGGAGACTCTGTAACAAGGGCAGAGCTTGTGGGGGCATGTCCTGAGGCGTTGAGGCTGAACGGAAAGTGTGTGGATCCCCTTTCACACCATGTGCTCATGCTCGAAAGGGTTGTGGGCAGTGCCGAAAGGTTCGATATACTACACTTCCACATAGACTACCTGCACTTTCCTCTTGCAAGAAGGCTCAATACCCCTTCGGTTACCACGCTCCATGGAAGGCTCGATGTGGCAGACTACAAACCCATCTTCAGCGAGTTCAGGGATATACCCCTTGTTTCGATTTCCTGTTCGCAGCGCGCCCCACTTTCTTTTGCGAACTGGAAGGGCACGGTGTACCACGGTATCCCCGAGGACCTCTACACACCAGGTGATGGCAGCGGGGGTTACCTCGCATTCGTTGGAAGGCTTTCTCCAGAGAAGAGACCGGACAGGGCCATAAAGATAGCCCGCCGTAGTGGTATGCCCATAAAGATGGCGGCAAAGGTTGACAGGGTTGACAAGGACTACTTCGACGAGGTTGTTAAACCACTCCTCAAAGAGCCTGGTGTAGAGTATGTAGGAGAGATAGGAGAGAAGGACAAGAGGGATTTTCTCGCCGGTGCCTATGCACTGCTTTTTCCCATAGACTGGCCGGAGCCATTCGGGCTTGTGATGATAGAGTCCATGGCATGTGGCACACCTGTGGTTGCATGGCACAATGGAAGTGTGCCAGAGGTGGTAGACCATGGGGTTACAGGCTATGTGGTGGACAGTGTGGATGAGGCGGTGGATGCAGTGGAGAAGGCAGAAGGGCTCGATAGAAGAACAATAAGGGAGGTCTTCGAGAAGAGGTTCACCTCCGAGCGGATGGCTCGCCAGTATGTGGAGATATACGAAAGGCTCATCCACAGGGAAAAGACCCCGCCACTTTTCGTCATACAGGGCTGATGGAAAGAGACATAATACGCATAAGGGACAGGTTCTACATCCTTGCCACCTCATCACGGGTGGATGCACGCACCCAGGTCCTCAAGGAGGGGGACACCTTTGGTGTGTTCGACCGTTTCGGAGACATACACACAACCATAGGCCAGGGGGAACAGGGCATATATCACAATGATACACGCTTTGTCTCTACCCTGGAGCTTCTCCTTGAGGGTGCTCGCCCGCTTCTTCTGAGCTCCACGGTGAAGGAGAAGAACGACCTTCTCACCGTAGACCTCACCAATGCGGATATATGCCGTGGAGGAGAGCTCTGCCTCAGAAGGGGCGATGTGCACATATTCAGATCGAAGTTCTTCTGGAAAGGTGTGTGCTACGAGCGCGTGAGGATTATAAACTATGGCAACAGGGCCGTGAGAACCAGGTTCTCTTTCAGGTTCGATGCAGACTTTCTGGACATATTCGAGATAAGAGGTGTCAAAAGAGAGAAGAGGGGAGAGATTCTGGCCAGAGAGGTCAAGGACGATAGAACCGTTGTTATCTCCTACAGGGGGAGAGACGGGATAACGAGACGAACCATATTCGAGTCCGAGCCTGTTCCCACCACCATAACCCCTGGACAGATGGAGTTCGAGCTCGTGCTGGAGCCCATGAAGGTCAACATAATATATCTTACCATATCCCTTGTCGTTGACCACAGAAAGGTAGAAAAACTCACCTACGAGAGTGCCTTTACCACGGCGCAGGACTCTATAAGAAAGTCCTTCGAGGGTTTCTGTGATGTGGAGACCTCCAATGCCCAGTT
Source organism: Deltaproteobacteria bacterium (assembly GCA_015492245.1). Lineage (GTDB taxonomy): Bacteria > Desulfobacterota > GWC2-55-46 > GWC2-55-46 > DRQE01 > DRQE01. Next base: position 29,397 of record WGFM01000016.1, read on the forward strand.
CAACAGCTGGCTGACACGCTCTGTGTCAGACCTTCACATGCTCATTACAGATACAGAACAGGGGCTCTACCCCTATGCCGGCATACCCTGGTATGCAACACCTTTTGGAAGGGATGGTATCATTACGGCATTCGAGTCTCTGTGGATGAATCCGGATATAGCCAGAGGTGTTCTGCGCTACCTTGCCCACACCCAGGCAAAGGAGCTCGATGAGAAACGTGATGCCCAGCCAGGCAAGATAGTCCATGAGATAAGAAGGTGCGAGATGGCAAACACCGAGGAGGTGCCCTTTGGCAGGTACTATGGAAGCGTGGATGCAACCCCACTCTTCATGGTGCTTGCAAAGGCATATTACGATAGAACAGGGGACATGGAACTTATAGAGTCCATATGGGAGAACATAGAGCTTGCCCTCCACTGGCTCGATGAATACGGCGATGTCGATGGAGATGGCTTCATAGAGTATGCAAGAAGGTCAGCCAAGGGGCTTCAGAACCAGGGCTGGAAGGACTCTTTCGATTCTGTCTTCCGTTTGGATGGAGAGCTTGCCGAAGGCCCCATCGCACTGTGCGAGGTGCAGGGCTATACCTACTGGGCAAGGCTATCTGTGGCAGCCCTTGCAATGGAGAAGGGCCTCACAGAGCTTGCCATAAGGGAGGAGAAGAAGGCCTACAGGCTGAAAAAACAGTTTGAGGAGAGTTTCTGGAGTGATGAGCTTTCCACCTATGTGCTGGCCCTCGATGGAAACAAGAGGGCCTGCAGGGTGAACACCTCCAACCCAGGGCATGCTCTGGCATCTGGCATAGTCTCGCAGGAGAGGGCAGCTATTATGGCCAAAACCCTCTTGAGGGATGAGCTCTTCAGCGGCTGGGGTGTAAGAACTGTGAGCGTTATGGAAAAGAGATACAACCCCATGAGCTATCACAACGGTTCTGTGTGGCCCCATGATAATGCCATGATAGCCTACGGGCTTTCGAAATACGGCTTCAAGGAAGAGGTGATGAGGGTCTTCAGGGGACTCTTCGAGGCATCGAGCTACATGGACTTTAACCGCATGCCCGAGCTCTTCTGCGGTTTCACCAGGCGTCCCGAGGCGGGCCCAACCCTCTATCCTGTTGCATGTTCTCCACAGGCATGGGCATCTGCCACCGTGTTCTTGCTCCTTAAGGCATCCCTTGGCATGAGGTTCGATGTGAAAAGATCCCGCATAGAGTTCCACTATCCACAGCTGCCGGAGTTTCTCCATCAGATGGAGATAAAGAACTTGAAGATTGGCCCCCACACGATAGACCTTCTGCTCAGAAGACATCCCGAGGATGTTGGAATAAATGTGCTGCGAAAGACAGGGGATGTGGAGGTGGCTGTCTACAAGTAGATTGACATTGATAAGGAGATGTGGTTTATGGTATATTCCTGGTGGAGAGATGCCCGAGCGGACGAAGGGGGCTGACTCGAAATCAGCTGTTCCGGTGATACCGGAACCGAGGGTTCGAATCCCTCTCTCTCCGCCAGGAAAAGAGTGTTCTTACGGCATTACAGACGGAGAGATGCCCGAGTGGTCGAAGGGGCACGACTGGAAATCGTGTGCACATCTCATCGTGTGCCGAGGGTTCGAATCCCTCTCTCTCCGCCACCTTCTTATGGATAGCGCTGATAGCCGGGTCCTGCGCAATGGAGCGGTGTGAACCCCGTCAGGTCCGGAAGGAAGCAGCGGTAAGCACCTGACTCCATGTGCCGCAGCCAACCTGGCTATCAGCGGTGTCCGTAAAGGGTGGCTTCCCTTGAAATTCCCGCTTTTAAGGAACTTCTATGTCCTATCAGGTTATAGCAAGAAAATGGAGGCCCGTAACATTCAGCGAGGTGGTGGGTCAGGCACATGTGGTAAAGACCCTTAAGAATGCCATAGCCTCCGGCAGGCTTGCCCATGCCTACCTCTTCTCAGGCCCCCGTGGCGTGGGCAAGACCACCATGGCAAGGCTCCTTGCAAAGGCACTCAACTGCGAAAGCGGGCCCGCCCCAGAGCCCTGCAACAGGTGCAGCATATGTAAAGAGATAGGCTCTGGATATTCCACCGACGTGCTCGAGATAGATGGTGCATCTAATACCCAGGTGGACAACATAAGAGAACTTAGAGAGAGTGTAAAATACAGCCCGGGTAGATGCAGATACAGGATATACATAATAGACGAGGTCCACATGCTCAGTGTCTCTGCCTTCAACGCACTGCTCAAGACACTGGAAGAACCACCTCCCCATGTCGTATTCATATTCGCAACCACCGAGCCACACAGGATCCCAGCCACAATACACTCAAGATGCCAGAGGTTCGACTTCAGGCGTATACCCACAAGGGTTGTGGCAGAAAAGCTCAAGGAGATTGCCGATGCAGAGTCCATAGCCATAGAGGACGATGCCCTGTACCTCATGGCAAGAGAGTGTGAAGGAAGCCTCAGGGATGCCCAGAGCATGCTGGACCAGGTCATAGCCTTTTCTGGCGAGAGCATAAGAAAAGAGGATGTGCGCGATGTCTTCGGGTTTATGGACAGGGCGGTGCTGGCAACTCTGCTCGAGTGTATAGTTGACAGGGATGAGGCAGGGTGCCTTAATGTGGTTGAAAAGATAAATGATTTCGGGTATGATTTAAAGAAGCTCCTGGGCGAGCTTATAGAGTATGTAAGAGACCTTGTTGTAATAAAGGTTTGTGGCGATAAAAAGATAGTAGAACTGCCAGAGAACGAGTTGGGCCACCTCAAGGGACTTTCAGAAAGGATAGAGACGAGAAGGGCAGACCTTCTCTTCTCTGTCCTCTCAAGGGGATACGAGGAGCTTGCAAGGTCTTCCACCCCGAGATTTTCTCTGGAAATGACCCTTCTGAGGGCATGCAACCTCGCAGACCTCAAAGATGTCTCTGAGCTTCTAAGGGCAGCAAGAGAGGGTGCATGCGCCACTGAGGAAGGGGCCAGGGGAAAGAATCCACACAATCCCGTGAGGAAGGCCGCAAGTGGCACAGAGCCTCCTTCGTCTTCTGAACCAGAGGGGATAGAGGGGTTCAAAGAGTTTGTTGGCGCAAGGGACGACAGGGTTTACAATGTCCTTAAAGACGCCACAGTAGAGCTTGACGAAAGAGGGATCTCTATCTTGACGGACCCCGATGGCCATGTGATGCTGGAGGTGATGAAGAAAAAAAGAGTTGAGGAGCTTGCAAGAGAGTATTTCCAGAGGAATATAAGGATAGAGGTGATAAAAAAGGATGACCTTACAGGAGAAAGGACGGAGAAGGCCACTGCCTGTGGGCAGGAGGCAGAGGATATAAAGACAAAGGCCGTAAGGATACTGGGAGCAAAAATAATAGAGGAGAGAAGTGTAGACGATGCATAAGGGACTTTCGGACATAATGAAGCAGGCAAAGAAGATGCAGGAGAAGATGGAAGAGGTGCAGAAGGGGCTTGCAGAAAAATACTGCGAGGCCTCGGCAGGTGGCGGAATGGTTACGGCAAGGGTCAATGGCAACATGCAACTTGTGTCCATAAAGATAGACCCATCGGTGGTAAACCCGGATGATGCTGAACTCCTTGAGGACCTTATAGTTGCAGCTGTTGGAGAGGCGACCAAGAGGGCCCAGGAGATGGTGGCAAAGGAGATGGGCAAGCTCACCATGGGGATCAATATCCCCGGCATCTTTGGAAAATGAATCATATAGAGCCTATAGCAAGACTGGTAAGGGTATTTGCCTCTCTACCCGGCATAGGAGAGAAGACCGCCACAAGGCTCGCCCTTCATATACTCAATGCAAGGGATGAGTTCGTTGAAGAGTTCATACAGAGCCTTAAGGATGTCAAGACACGGGTCAGGCTCTGTGGGGAGTGTATGGGTTTTTCTCCAGAGGAAGTCTGCAGGGTGTGCAGAGACCCCTCAAGGGATGGGGCCACCATATGTGTTGTGGCAGACTACAGGGATATGCTCGCCATAGAGGAGGGTGGCATCTTCAGGGGTAGATACCACATACTCCACGGGCTTCTTGCCCCGCTCAAAGGGGTGGGCCCAGAGGATATAAGGATGGGCGAGCTTCTTGAAAGGGTTGATAGGGGTGCCGTAAAGGAGGTTATAATAGCAACACCTGTGGATACAGAGGGCGAGGCAACTGCCCTTTATATTAAGAAGGTGCTCAAGGAAAGGAGTATAAGGGTTACCCGTATAGCCGTGGGTGTACCAGTTGGTGGTTACATAGAGTATATGGACCCTTCCACCCTCGGAAGGGCTATAGAAGGAAGACAGGAGGTTTGATAGCTGACTATGGAAAGATACATGGAGGTAAGATGGCACGGAAGGGCCCAACAGGGGGTGGTAACAGCGGCAAAGCTTCTTGGCGAGACAGCCCTCAGAGAAGGAAAGTTCGTGCAGGCCTTCCCTGAGTTCGGACCCGAAAGGATGGGGGCCCCGGTAAGGGCATTCAACAGGATAGCAGAGATGCCCATAAGGATACATGCGCAGGTCAAAGAGCCTGATATTGTCATCATAATAGACCCAACCCTTATTGGCACAGAGCCAACAGGTGGTATGGAGGGTGGCGCCATCACAGATGGAACAGACGAGGACACCATATTCATCGTGAACAGCCCCCGCCAGCCAGAAGAGATTCGAGCTGAACTCGACATAGATGGAAAAGGTAGGGTCTACACCGTCGATGCCTCGCGCATATCAATGGAAGAGCTTAAAAGACACATGCCAAACACCCCTACCCTTGGTGCACTGGCAAGGGTTACAGGGCTTATATCCCTCGATTCCCTTGTGGCAAACTTCAGCGAGAACTACTCGAAGAAGTTCAGCCAGAAGGTCATAGAGGCAAACATAGATGCCATGAAAAGAGGTTTCCAGGAGGTCAGAGAAGAAGGATGACTAAGAAGAACATAACATTTGCAGGAATAATATTCGAAGGTGGCACGGCAGACGAGTATAAGACAGGTGGGTGGCGCAAACTGAGGCCCATACTTGACAAGGACAAGTGCACGAATTGCCTTATATGCTGGGTGATGTGCCCGGATTCCGCCGTTATAGTGGAGGATGGCAAGATGGTAGGCTTTAACCTTGAACACTGCAAGGGATGTGGAATATGTGCCATGGAGTGTCCCGACAAGGTAAAGGCAATAACGATGGAAGAGGAGGAAAAATAGATGGCTACAGTCACAGGGACAAAGAAGGTGGTAGGGCTTACAGGCAACTCTGCCATTGCATACGCGATGAAACAGGTAGACCCTGATGTGTGCGCGGCATATCCCATAACACCATCGACAGCCATAATGGAGGAGTTTTCTGGCTACTATGCCGATGGACAGGTCTCAACAGAGCTCATAGCCGTTGAGAGCGAGCACTCTGCCATGAGCGCCTGCATAGGGGCAGCGGCAGCAGGGGCAAGGGTCATGACCGCTACAAGCTCACAGGGGCTTGCCCTCATGTGGGAAATGCTCTATGTGGCCTCTGGGCTGAGGCTCCCCATTGTTATGGCAGTTGTTAACAGGGCGCTTTCTTCACCCATAAACATACACTGTGATCACTCCGATTCAATGGGTGCAAGGGATTCGGGGTGGATACAGCTATACTCAGAAAATGTGCAGGAGGCCTATGACAACCTCTTTCAGGCCGTGCGTATCGCAGAGGACCGAAGGGTGCTCACCCCGGTCATGGTCTGCATGGATGGATTCATAACAAGCCATGCCATAGAGAACCTGACCATCATGGACGATGCAGAGATAAAAGAATTCATAGGTGAGCACGAATCTGCCTACTCGCTACTGGATACAGAAAACCCCATAACAGTTGGTGCCATGACACTGCCAGATGCATACATGGATATAAAGCACCAGCAGTCGAAGGCCATGGCAGCCTCCAAGGATGTGGTGGTGGAGGTGGCAGGAGAGTTTGAACAGAGGTTCGGCAGAAGCTACGGACTCATGGAAGCCTACATGCTCGAGGATGCAGAGGTCTGTGTGGTGGTCTTGAGCTCTGCCGCAGGCACCACAAAGGTGGCAGTGGATGAGCTGAGAAGCCAGGGCAAGAAGGTGGGCCTTCTCAAGCCCCGCCTCTACAGACCATTCCCGCATGAGGAGATAATGGAGGCACTCAGGGGTTGTAAGGCCATTTGCGTGCTCGACAGGGCAGACTCTATGAACGGCTTTGGAGGCCCACTCTTTACAGACATAAGGGCTGCACTCTACGATACACCCCAGAGGCCTGTGGTGATAAACCGTATATTCGGGCTTGGTGGAAGGGACTACACCGTAGAGGACGCCATGGAAGTATACCATGAGCTCTTAAGGATAAAAGAGACAGGCAAGGTGGAAACACTTTCAGCATATCTCGGGGAGGATTAGAAAGATGGCTACACTCAAGGAACTTTCAAACATAGAGGAGCGCTTTACCGGTGGACACCGTCTCTGTGCAGGCTGCGGCATACCGCCCATAATGAGGCTCGTGTTGAGGGTGGCTGGTCCACATGTGGTTGCAACCACTGCCACAGGATGCCTTGAGGTCGGAACCACCATATACCCCTATACATCCTGGAGGATACCCTGGATACACTCCGCCTTCGAGAACGCAGCCGCAACCATGAGTGGTATAGAGAGTGCATACAATGTGCTCAAGAGAAAGGGCAGGGTCCCTCAGGACAGGGATATAAAGTTTCTTGCCATAGGTGGAGATGGTGGCACCTATGATATAGGTTTTCAGGCACTGTCAGGTGTCCTTGAGAGGGGACACAACATGGTCTATATCTGCTACGACAATGGTGCATACATGAACACAGGCATACAGCGCTCAGGTGCAACACCCTTTGGGTCTGCAACCACGACGAGTCCTGCAGGCAGTGTGCACCCGGGAAAGCAGCAGCGCCGGAAAGACCTCACCAGGATCGTGGCTGCCCACAGGGTTCCCTATGCCGCACAGGCATCTCCACACAACTGGCGAGACCTTGAAAAGAAGGCCCGGAAGGCATTCCAGATAAAGGGGGCTTGCTTCCTCAATGTTATATCTCCATGCCCCTTAGGATGGTATACAAAACCTGAGGACTCCATTGAGGATGCAAAACTTGCCGTTGAGACATGCTACTGGCCACTTTACGAGATAGAGGATGGCCTGCTCAAGGTCAACTACAAACCGAAGGAAAAAAGGCCCATAGAAGAGTGGCTCAAGAAACAGGGCAGGTTCAAACACCTCTTCAGAGAAGAGAACAGACACATCATAGAAGAGCTGCAGAAAGAGGTGGACAGAGACTGGGAGACCCTTCTGTCACTCGACGGGAAGAGGCTGTTTTAGAGAAATATGGCTTTTTGTCAGGACTTCTGGTAACATATGACTTTGTCTTTTATCTCGCAAAGGGGGTTGAACCATGGTGCAATCCTCTCTGGTAATGTATGAGGATGAGTTCAGAGAGATAGAGGAGATAATATCACGGCTGGTGATGGAGGCCAACGCCAAGAGTGTCTATCTGGTGGACAAGGATGGCCAACTTATAGCATCGAGCGGAGAGACCCATGGGATAGACTCCACCTCTCTGGCATCCCTTACTGCTGGCAATATTGCGGCAACAGGAGGGCTGGCAAAGCTCATAGGCGAGAAGGAGTTCTCCATACTATTTCACGAGGGTGAGAAGGACAACATCCACATCTCACTTGTAGGGCAGAGGGTGATTCTTGTTGTAATATTCGACGACAGAAGCTCCTTGGGGCTCGTAAGGCTCAGGGTGAGAAAGGCCAGTGATAGGCTCAACGACTGCATACAGAGAATACTTAAGAGGATGGAAAAGGGTGCGGTAAAGGAGAACCTCTTCGAGGAAATTACAGATGAAGATATAGACAATCTCTTTGGACAGTAATAAATTATGTCATTTATAAACTATTCTGCACGTGAGATAAATTGTAAGATAGTATACTATGGTCCGGGTCTTTGTGGCAAGACAACCAATCTGAAGTTCATCTATGGCAAGACGAGGCCGGAGTCCAAGGGTAAGATGGTCTCACTTGCCACAGAGACGGAACGCACCCTCTTTTTCGACTTCCTTCCACTTGCCCTTGGCGAGATAAAGGGGTTCAGAACAAGGTTTCATCTCTATACCGTGCCAGGCCAGATATTCTACGATGCATCGAGAAAACTGATACTCAAGGGTGTGGATGGTATTGTGTTCGTTGCGGACTCGCAGGTGGAAAGGATGGATGCCAACATAGAGAGCTTCGACAACATGAAGGAAAACCTCGATGAACATGGCTATAGCCTCGATAAGATCCCCTATGTTATCCAGTACAACAAGAGAGACATCCCCGATTGTGTGCCCATAGACGAGATGCGCCGTATCATCAATGTGGACAGCGTGCCAGACTTCGAGGCAGTGGCAACAAAAGGCCTGGGAGTGTTCGACACACTGAAGGCGGTTGTAAAACTCGTCCTGGTAGAACTTAAAAAGAGTAGATGAACAATATATGAGCATTCTGGAGAAGATAAAGAAGGACATCGTAGAGGCACAGAAGAGTGGGGACAGGTTCAGAACAGGGTGCTTGAGGTTCTTCCTTTCAGCCCTCAAGAACCGCCAGATAGAACAAAGAAGAGAGCTTACCGACCAGGATGTGCTGGAAGTGGCACGCAGACTCGTCAGACAGAGGCGGGAATCCATAGAGGGCTTCAAAAAGGGCGGAAGAGATGACCTCGTTGAGAAAGAAGAAAAAGAGCTTGCCATACTGAAGGAGTACCTGCCAGAAGAACTTCCGGAAGAAGAGATAAGAAGGCTCGCAAAGGAGTGTATAGAAGAGGTCTCCGCAACCTCCAGAAAGGATATGGGAAAGGTGATGAAGGCCCTCATGCCGAAGGTCAAAGGCAGGGCAGATGGAAGACTGGTGCAGAGGATGGTTACAGAACTCCTCGGAGATTGAACCGCAGAGTCAGAGCCTTTTGCAGCATCGGTCAGAAGATGAGATAGTCCATATACAGTAGCTACACCGCTATTTTACCGAAAGACTGTGAACACACAGGAAAGGTTGCCATGAAGATAGGGGATATTTACGAAGGTGCCATAAAACATGGCATGGCAAAAGATCCTCGTGGGAAGAAAGAGGTTGAAGAGGAACTCGAGAGGGCAAAGAAGGAGTTCCAGGGGCTGCGGGGCGAGGAGAAAGAGAGGTTCGATGTGGAGTGCCTCAAAAATCCCTATACTGATACCAGAATACTATACGGCAAGCCCGATGGGGATGTGAAAAAGGTGCTCGTCGGTATAGATATGGAGGTTGGCGAACTTCTCCTTGCCGACCGACTCAGGGAAAGGGCAGGTTGTGATCTTGTGATAGCACACCATCCTGAAGGCAGGGCCATGGCATCCCTCTACAAGGTGATGCACATGCAGGCTGGCATCCTCTCAAGACAGGGGCTGCCCATCCACATAGGCGAGGACCTGATGGATGAACGAATCAAAGAGGTGGAGCGAAGACTCATGCCCGTAAACCACACGAGGGCCGTGGATGTGGCAAGGCTTCTGGATATACCATTTATGTGCATACATACACCTGCGGACAACTGTGCCGCAACATATCTGCAGACCCTTTTCGACAGGGAAGGACCCCGCTATGTAGCTGACATACTCGACATCCTCGACCAGATACCGGAGTACAGGGAGGCAGGCTCTGTTGCCTCGGGGCCAAAGATAATCGCAGGCTCGAAGAAGAGAAGGGCAGGAAAGGTCTTCGTGGACATGACAGGTGGAACCTCTGGCAGCAAAAAACTCTACGAGGGGCTCTCGAGGGCAGGGGTTGGAACCATAGTTGGTATGCACATGAGTGAGGATCACCGCAAGGAGGCACAGAAGCATCACCTCAATGTGGTCATAGCAGGCCACATTGCGAGCGACAACCTCGGGATGAACCTTCTGTTCGATGCCATACTCAAAGGGGTGGAGGTTATGGAGTGCTCCGGGTTCAAAAGAGTAAAGAGAAGGGGGCACACATAGTCCCTTTAATGCCGTGGATAGAGTAGCCTTCGAGAACCTGCAGTATCAGAATGTCCTCAAAGAGCTCTCAAGATTTGCCACAACAGAAGAGGGCAGAAGAGGTGCCCTTGCGTTAACACCACTTACCTCTTTCGAAAGGATAAAGAGCCTCTTTTCCGAACTCGAAGAGGCAGCCAGAATCATAGATTCCCCCTATAAGCCACAGCTATCAGACATAGAGGACATAACCCCCATATTGACTGCCGAGTTGTATGGTGCGGTGTGTCTGGCCCCTGACAGATTCTTAAGGCTTAAGAACACACTTGAGGTTATGGCAGGGCTTAAGGCTCTTCTGGACGATGGGTTCAGAAGGGAATATCCCACATTCTCAGGGCTCATAGAGGCCATATCTGCCTCGCCACTTCTCTCGGCCCGCCTCGAGGAGGTCTTCGATGAAGAGGGGTTCATAAAGGATACGGCATCTGCAAGACTTATGGAGATAAGGGAAGAGCTCAAAGAGGGGCGCACAAGGTTACGCACACTGTTTGAAAGGTTTGTAAAGAAGAGTCCTGTGAAGGACTACCTGCGCGAAGAGGTGCCCTACTCCATCATAGACGACAGGCTTGTCCTCTGTGTCAAGGCCACATACTATACACAGGTGAAGGGTGTTATACAGGGTAGATCCTCGACCGAGGCCACCTATTACATAGAACCCTTCGAGGCGGTGGAACTCAACAACAGGGTATCCATACTCAAGAAAGAGGAGCAGGAGGAGACAGAGAGGATACTCAAGGAGCTCACCACCATGGTGAGAGAAGAAAGAGAGGGGCTTCTTGAGGACATGGAGAAGGTGGCCTCCATGGACATTCTCCTTGCAAAGGCCTATCTTATGCGTCATCTCGGTGCCTCCATACCAGCACTTAAAAGGGGTGGTGCCATAAGGCTTCTGGGGGCAAGACATCCACTGCTCGTTCTGAGAGAGCTTAAGGGAGAACTCGAGGTGGTGGCGGTAGACATACTCTCTGAAGAGGAGGTGCTCATCATCTCAGGGGCAAACTCGGGTGGGAAGACCGTGTCCCTTAAGACCCTGGGGTTGAGTGTGCTCATGGCTCAAACCGGGCTTGCCATATGTGCCCGGGAAGATAGCGAGCTTGTTGTATTCGAGAAGATATTTATAGACATAGGGGATCGCCAGGACATATCAGAGGATATAAGCACCTTTACGGGCCACCTGCAGAGGCTTGCGGAAATACTCAGAAAGGCAGACGGCCGCAGCCTTGTCCTTGTGGACGAGATGGGCACAGGCACAGACCCACAGGAAGGTGGTGCCCTTGCCATAGCTGTGCTCGAAGAGCTCAGGCAAAGAGGTGCAAGAGCTGTTGCAACCACACATATAAACACCATAAAGGCATATGCCCTGAAGGCAGATGGGTTCCAGAACGCCTCGGTCTTGTTCGACCTAAAGAGCCACACACCCCTTTACAGGCTCAACTATGGGCTGCCTGGTGAGAGCTGTGCCCTCGAGGTGGCATCAAGATTCGGCATACCACAAGATGTGATAAAGAGGGCAGAGACACTCATGGACAGGGCAGGAACCATGTTCCTTAAAGCCCTCAAGGAGGTGGAAGAGGAGAAGAGAAGGCTCGAAGAGTTGAAAAGAGGCCTCGAAGAGACGGAAAGGAGAAAACAGAGGGCACTTGAGAGGCTTCGTGAGGACAGAGACAGGCTTGTGGAAGGGGCAAGACAGAGGCTCGAAAGATTTATAGAAAAGACTGAGAAGAGGATGAAGGAGCTTGAAAAGATAGAGAGCAGGACGAAGAGACCCATAAAAGAGGAGCTAAAAGAGATAAAGAGAGCTGTTACACGCACCCTGGGGGAGGAAAAAATTTATATCCCTCGACAGGGAGATGTGGTTATAATAAAGGGGAGAAGGCTTAAGGGAAAGGTCTTAAGGGTGGATGCAGAGGAGAAGACCGCCGAACTTTTGCTTGAAAAGGGGCTTAAGCTCACTGTGGAATGCAGAGAGCTCGAAAGGGTTGAGGAGAAGGCCAGAAGAGAGGATGGCCCCTCTACCACAGTGGCTCTGGCAGAGCCTGTGCCATTGAGGATAAACCTTATCGGGAAAAGGAGTGAGGAGGCCATAAGGGAGCTCGAAAGGCTCATAGACCAGGCACACATGAAAGGTGTAGAAAAGATAGAGGTAATACACGGTGTAGGCACAGGAAGGCTCAAGAAGGCCATAAGGGAGTACCTTTCAGAGAACAGCCTTGTCAGGGGCTTCGGCTCACCACCAGTCCACGAAGGTGGTGATGGGGTAACGGTGGTTGAGATAAGATGATACCCAGAGAGAAGATAGACGAGATAATAGAGCGTGCAAGTATTGTCGAGGTCATCTCCGAGTATCTGCCGCTCAAAAGGCGGGGTGTAAACCATGTGGCACTCTGCCCTTTTCATGCAGAGAAGACACCGTCTTTCACCGTGAACGAGGAGAAAAGACTCTTCTATTGTTTCGGCTGCCATACAGGAGGAAGCGTTATAACATTCCTTATGAGGCAGGAAGGGGTTGACTTTACAGAGGCCGTAAGGACGCTGGCAAGAAGATATGGCATAGAGCTCAAGGAATACGGCACAGCCCGGGACAGGCAAAGAGAGAGCCTCCTCAGGGCACTTGCCCTCTCGGAACATTTCTACCACGAGATGCTCAAGGCCAGAGAGGGCAGGAGGGCAAGGCAGTATCTTAAGGGCCGTGGCATAGGGGAGGAGGCCATAGAGAGGTTTCGTATCGGCTATGCACCGGCAGGTGCAGAAAGGCTCTGCAGGTATCTTGAAAAGAACGGCATGAGCCCGACCATCCTTGAAAGAACAGGGTTCATAAAGAAGAAGAACGGAAGGCACTACCCCATATTTGTGAACAGGATAATCTTTCCCATAAGGGATGTGAGGGGAAGAACCGTGGGATTCGGCGGAAGGGTTATGGATGATGGGGAGCCAAAGTATCTCAACTCTTCTGACTCCGAGCTTTTCAGGAAAGGAAGCATCCTCTATGGATTGGGTGAGGCAAAGGAGTCGATAAGAAAGAACAAGAGGGTGTTTGTCGTTGAGGGCTATTTCGATCTCATAACACTCCACATGGCTGGCCTTGAGGAGACCGTTGCCACCATGGGAACAGCCCTTACGCAGAACCACATAAGAACATTGAGAACCTATACAACCAGCATATACACCCTGTTCGATGGAGATGAGGCAGGCTGCAGGGCAGCCATAAGAGGGCTCGCCACATTTATCGACGAGGATGTGATACCCAGGGTGGTGCTCATAGACGGCACAGACCCAGATGAGTTTGTAAGAAAACACGGTGTCCAGAGGCTTCTTGAAAAGGCAGAAAGTGGTATGGAGCTTTTCGAGTTCTTCCTGGCAGAGACAGAGAAGAGATTTCGCCTCGATGCAGCAGATGGCAAGGCACAGTACCTTAAAGAGGTTATGCCCTACCTTAAGGCCGTGAAAGACCCTGTAAAGAGGGAACACTATGTATCAGTGGTTGCATCAAGGCTTGGGGTAAGCCCCCAGGCCGTATACGATGCCCTGAAGAGTAGAGACGGCAGGAAAAGAGGGCAGGTAGAAAAGGCGCCAGGATACGACCTTACAGAGCTCACCATATTGAGGGTGATACTGAAGAGGCCAGAGCTCTACGATAGCAGGGTGGAAGAAGCACTTGGATGTTTCAGAGACCCCCTTCTTAAAGGGGTTGCAGAGGTGGTAAAAAAAGGTTTTAATGGTATGACCGTAAGAGAGAGCTCGGCCCTTGCAGAACTAACTGACGATGGCAGGATAAAGGCGTTCATAACAGAGGCCGTTTTGAGAGAAGAGGATGGCTTCATAGAAGAGCCAGAAAGGATGCTACGCGACTCTGTGGAGAAGATACTCAGAAGGGATATGATGAGGCCGTCCCTCAACCCCGAGGTGTTGGAGTTTGTAAGGAGGCTTGAAGACAGTGGAAAAGAGGAGATGGCAGAGGAGATACTCAAGAGGCTCGGTATCAACAGAAAACAGCTGGAGAGAGGGCGTTGAAGAAGAGAGAGCACAGGGTGGACAACCCTATGCCATTGCAGGATATGGCAGGTGAGGAGCAGAGTCCTGTAATGGTAGAACACAGGGATGTAGACCCTGTAAGGGAATACTTTAGAGAGATTGCGGAAAGCACCCTTCTTACAAGAAGGGAAGAAAGGGAGCTTGCAAAAAAGATAGACGAAGGCCGCAAGGCACTTATAAAGGAGTTCCTGAAGACAGAGATGCTCGCAGAGGAGCTCGAGAGCTGTAGCCCCCGCATCTTCCAGGACGACGACTACGAGAAAGAAGAGTTGCTCAAGAAGATAGACAGCTTCAGAACACGCTACAGAAAGCTCAAGAGACTGAACGGAGAGATAAGGGATACCTCCCTTGTAAGGCTTCTTGTCAATATAAGCGCAGGCACAGACCTTCTTGACAGGCTCTCGAAGAGGCTTGCCTTCTATGCAAGAAGATGCCGCACCATAAAGAGAAGGATACGGAAGATAGAGAACAGGGACGACACTGAAAATGGCAAATCCGTAACCAGCCGTAAAAAGGGGCTTGGAGCTCTCAAGAAGGAACTCAGGGAAATCGAGAGACTTACCGGCACAGGCAAGACCACCATAACGCGCAAACTCAGCACAGTAGAAAAGATAATGAAGGATATAGACGATGCGAAACATACCCTTCTTAAGGCAAACCTGAGGCTCGTTGTAAGCATTGCACGAAGGTATCTCAACAGGGGCATGCCACTTCTTGACCTTGTGCAGGAAGGAAACATGGGGCTTATAAGGGCTGTGGAAAAATTCGAGTATAAAAGGGGATACAAGTTCTCCACCTATGCTACATGGTGGATAAAACAGGCCATATCCCGTGCAATATCGGACCAGGCAAGGCTCATCCGTATACCTGTCCACATGATAGAGACCATGAACAGGATTCAGCGTGTGGCCAGAAGGTTTGTGCAGGAACACGGGCGCTCACCATCTGCCGAAGAGCTCTCGGAAAGAACAGACATGCCTGCCAGAAGGGTGGAAAAGATACTGGAGATAATGCACCGCCCCCTCTCGCTCGATACCCCTGTAAGCGATGACGACAGAACCATACTATGTGATTTCATAGCAGATGAGTCCATCCCCTCGCCTCACGAGGCCACCATAAATACGAAACTTTCAGAATGTATGGACGAGGTTCTATCCACCCTTTCAGAGCGCGAGGCAAAGATATTGAGGATGCGTTTCGGAATTGACGACGGCACAGACCACACCCTTGAAGAGGTAGGGCGCCGATTCAATGTAACACGGGAAAGGATACGACAGATAGAAGAGAAGGCACTCAGAAAGCTGAGGCACCCTGCAAGAAGCAAGATCCTTAAGGTATTCTTCGAATGAGTGGAAAGAGAGGGCTTGTGCACATATACACAGGCGATGGCAAGGGCAAGACCAGTGCGGCTCTGGGGCTTACAGTGAGGGCTGTGGGATGGGGGTGGAAGGTGCTGTTCGTTCAGTTCTTCAAGCGAGAAGATGACCCGTCAGGGGAAAAGAACATATTCAGAAGATACCTCAAGGATGTAGAACTTGTGAGGGGAGACCAGAGACACCCCCTGTTCCAGAAAGAAGAGGTGGAAGAAGAAAGGGTCAGGGCCAGTGTGGAATGGCTCTTCCTCCATGCAAAAAGAAGGCTTGAAGAGGAAGGGTTCGACATGGTGGTCCTTGACGAGATTATGAGTGCCATAAAGGGTGGGTATCTCGAGCTCGAAGAAGTTGTGGGTTTTCTCGAGAAAAGGCCTCTCTCGGTTGAGGTGGTCCTTACAGGAAGGGATGCCCCTCCAGAGCTTGTAAAGAGGGCAGACTATGTAACCGAGATGCTCAAGATAAAGCACCCCTTCGACGAGGGCATGAAGGCAAGAAAGGGGGTAGAGTTCTGAAGTATGGAAGTAACAAGGCTCTATCTTATACGCCATGGAAGGGTTGTGGGACATGAAGAGCCTCGCTACAACGGACACTACGATGTGGAACTTGGCGAGGAGGGCAGAAGAGAGCTTATGCGGCTTTCAGACTATCTTGGCGGTGTGGAGTTCAGCGCCATCTATTCGAGTGATCTCAAAAGATCCTGTGAGAGCGCACTCATACTGGCCGAGAGTTGGGGCAAGGAGGTGAGAAAACTTTCATCTTTGAGGGAGATATATCTTGGCATGTGGGAAGGACTCACCAGAGACGAGGTGGCAGAGAGGTTTCCATCTGCAGAGGGGTTCACCTTCAGGGACCTTGCAACAAGGGGGGTCGATGGAGGAGAGACCCTTCAGGAGCTCAGGGCTCGGGTCATGCCCACAATCATGGATATACTCCGCACTCACCGGGGAGGCAATGTCTGCATGGTTGCCCATGGCGGGGTCAACAGGGTCATACTCTGTGAGGCCATGGGTCTCGGTATAGAGAACTTTTTCAGGATAGAGCAGGACTATGGGTGTCTCAACATAATAGATTACTTCTCTGACGGGTTCTCCCTTGTAAAGCTCCTTAACGGAGGCCCCAACCATAACATGGGTTCCACCATCATATATTGAAACCATGCTTTCACGCATCCTTTCAGCCACGATACACGGCATAGACGCCCTGCCCGTAGAGGTAGAGGTCGATAGCTCCAGGGGGCTACCTTCTTTTGCCACAGTGGGACTGCCGGACAACGCCATAAAGGAGAGCAGGGAGAGGGTGAGGGCAGCCATAAAGAATGCGGGCTATAGTTTTCCCTCTGGCAGGCTCACCGTAAACCTTGCACCAGCAGACCTCAAGAAAGAGGGCAGTGCCTTTGATTTGCCCATAGCCGTGGGCATACTTGCTGCAGATGGTGTGGTTAAAAGAGATGGCCTCAGGGAATATGTGATGATTGGCGAGCTCTCCCTCCATGGAGAGGTCAAGCCTGTAAAGGGTGTGCTGCCTGTGGCACTGGCTGTAAGGAAGATGGCAAGGGCTCTCATCGTGCCCGAAGACAACTCCACAGAGGCTGCCCTTGTGGACGGCATAGATGTGTTCGGAGTGAGAAATCTCGCAGAGGTGGTAGAGCTTGTAAACGGACAGAGAGATGTTGAGCCAGCAAGGGTGGATGCCGATGAGTTCTTCAAGGAGACTGCCTCCAAGCTCGATATGGCAGATGTAAGGGGACAGGAGCATGTGAAGAGGGCCATTGAGGTGGTGGCTGCAGGTGGACACAACCTTCTTCTTGTAGGCCCTCCTGGAGCAGGTAAGACCATGCTTGCAAGAAGGCTTCCCGGGATACTGCCCCCCATGAGCCTTGAGGAGGCCATAGAGACAACGCGCATACACAGTGTGGCAGGCCTTCTGCCTGAGGGCAGGCCACTTGTTACAGAGAGACCCTTCCGCACACCCCACCATACCATATCCGATGCAGGCCTTATCGGTGGCGGACAGATGCCACGCCCGGGAGAGATAAGCCTTGCCCACAACGGTGTGCTATTTCTCGACGAGGTGCTCGAGTTCAGAAGGAATGTGCTCGATGCCATGCGTCAGCCCCTTGAGGATGGCTCCATTACGGTGGCAAGGGCACAGTTCTCACTGGTATTTCCTGCAAGGTTCATGCTGGTGTGTGCAACCAACCCGTGCCCCTGTGGCTATCTCGGCGATAGCTCAAGAGAGTGTAGATGCACCCCGCCATTGATACAGCGCTACAGGGCGAAGCTTTCTGGCCCACTTCTGGACCGCATAGATGTGCACTGCGAGGTGGCAAGGGTGGACTTCAGAGAACTTACGGACAGAGGCGATGTGCGAAGCTCTGGCGAGATACGGAACAGGGTCATAAGGGCAAGACAGCTCCAGAAGGAGCGCTTTAAAGATAGTCCAACAGGAAATAATGCGATGATGGAAGAGAAGGCTGTGAAAAGATACTGTAGCCTCGAACCCTCATCGAGCGCACTTGTGGAAAGTGCAATGGAAAGGTTTTCCCTCTCTGCCCGTGCCTACACAAGGATACTCAAGGTGGCAAGAACCATTGCAGACCTTGAGGAGAGCCCCGATATAAAACCACACCATGTGGCCGAGGCCATTCAATACAGAACCCTTGACAGAAGGGTCGAACTCTGAAACAATCTAAAAACCCTTGAGACCGGAACCACAAGAGGTGGCCATGATATATCTCGATAACGCTGCAACCAGTTATCCAAAACCCGAAAGGGTCGTAAGGAAGGTAGAGTATGTGCTTAAAGAGGTGGGGGGCAACCCTGGAAGAGGTGCTCACAGGCTATCGCTCTACGCAAGTAGAACGGTGTTTTCTGCACGAGAGAGCCTTGCACGGCTTCTCAAGATAAAGGATGCCTCGCGCATAGCCTTTACGAAGAATGCAACAGAGGGGATAAATACTGTGCTGAAGGGGTTTCTTCGCAGGGGAGACCATGTGATAGCCACCTCCTTCGAACACAACTCTGTTGCAAGAACCTTGAGAAGTCTCGAACAAGAGGGGGTGTGGGTTACAAAGATAAGGGGCTCGAAGAGGATAGACCTTGTGGAGCCACAGGATGTTGCAGCAGCCATCACACAGAGGACCAGGCTCGTCTGTTTGGTGCACGCATCGAATGTTATAGGCACCATACAGCCTGTGGCAGAGTTGGGGGAGTTTCTCAAGGGAGAAGATATTCCCCTCATGGTAGATGGTGCGCAGACAGTGGGCCTTATAGGTGTGTACCCCGAGGAGATGAACATAGACATACTCGTTGGCACAGGACACAAGGCCCTCTACGGCCCACAGGGCACAGGTTTTGTATATATAAGGGAGGGGCTCGAGGTAGACCCCCTTATAGACGGAGGTGCTGCAGAGGGAGACCACCTGTTCGAGATGCCAGAGAGGCTCGAGACAGGCACACTTAATACCCCTGGTATCGGGGGGCTTGACGAGGGTGTGGAGTTCATCCTTGAGGAAGGGCTTGCAAGGATAAGGCATCATGAGAAAGAGCTTGTGGGATACCTTCTGGAAGAGCTGGGACGCATAAGGGGGGTAACGATAGTTGGCCCCATGAATGCTGACCAGAGGGTGTCCCTCGTCTCTTTTACCATGGACGGTGTGGCACCAGAGGAGATGGGAAAACTCCTCGATGAGAGGTTCTCCATAATGGTGCGCTGTGGGACCCACTGTGCCCCCGATGCCCACAGAACCGTGGGCACCTATCCTGCAGGCTCAATACGGGTAAGCCCTGGATACTTCAACAGAATACACGATGTGGAAGAATTCGTGAGGGCAGTGGTGTCCATAAGAAAGGAGATCGAGGATTAGCTCTATGGTGCTTCTGGGCATAGAGACATCCTGCGATGATACATCTGCAGCCCTTGTGAGGAATGGAAAAGAGGTTCTTTCCTGTGTGATTGCATCGCAGGACACATTGCATGCTGAATACGGTGGGGTGGTGCCAGAGCTTGCCTCAAGGAGGCATACAGAGAGTATAGTGCCTGTGGTGGAGAAGGCTCTGAAAGGTGCATCGGTTGAGCTCGAGGATATAGACGGTGTGGGTGTAACCATGGGGCCCGGGCTTCCCGGCTCACTGCTTGTGGGTATAGCCTTTGCAAAGGCTGTGGCATATGCGACAGGAAAACCCCTTGTTGCAGCAAACCATCTGAAGGCACATGTGCATGCCGTGTTCCTCGATGGAGATGATAAAGAAACCCCTGCCTTCCCCTTTGTGGCACTTGTTGTGTCAGGTGGACACACCAGCCTCTTTCTTGTAAGAGACCACATAGAGTTCCAGCCCCTGGGACACACCCGTGATGATGCGGCTGGTGAGGCCTTCGACAAGGTGGCAAAACTTCTTGGGCTTGGCTACCCAGGGGGTGTCCTTATAGACAGGCTTGCCAGAAGGGGTAACCCAGGGGCTGTGGAGTTCAAGCGCCCCTATATAGCGAAGGACAACCTTGAGTTCAGCTTCAGCGGGCTCAAGACAGCGGTGCTGAACCATCTTAAAAGACATGGCACTCCCAACACAGAAGACGAACTCATGGACATATGCGCAAGTTTCCAGGAGGCCGTGGTGGATGTGCTCACCCAGAAGATACTCTGGGCAACCGAGAAGACAGATGTCAGGGGTGTTGTGGTGTGTGGAGGCGTGGCATGCAACCTGCGGCTCAGAGAGAGACTCAAAGAAGTGGAGAGAGAAAGGGATATAAAGACATACATCCCAGAGCCCCGCTACTGTAGCGACAACGGTGCCATGGTGGCAGCATATGCCTACCACCTCTTGAGAGAGAACATGCTGGCCAATATGGATGTAACCGCCATATCCACCATCGAATAACAGGGAGTATGCAACCTAAAAGACGATATGGTCAACACTTTCTTGTAAACCCCGGGGTTGTGGATAAGATTGTAAGGCTTGCCTCCCTCAGTTCCCATGACCTTGTGGTGGAGATAGGCCCTGGCACAGGTGTTCTTACAGAAAGGCTCCTCAAAAGTGGCGCCACAGTTGTGGCCATAGAGGTGGACGAAAGGCTTGTGGAGGGCCTGAAAGAGAGGTTTTCTGTGCACCCAAACTTCACCCTCCTTCATGCCGATGCCCTCAGAGTGGATTTTAAAGAGTTGAGCCAGAAGTACCGAAGAAGGATAAAGGTGGTTTCAAATCTGCCCTACAATATAAGCGGTGCCATACTGTTTGAATTTGTAGATCAATGGGAGGCATTCGACTATATGGTGCTTACCCTTCAGCGTGAGGTGGTGGAAAGGATTACCGCACGGTGCGGCACAAAGGCATACGGGGTGCTCACCGTGGTGCTCCATGCCTATGGGATGGCAAAAAAGGAGTTCCATGTTATGCCCGGCTCCTTCAGGCCAAGGCCAAAGGTGTTCTCAACGGTGTTTACACTGAGAATGAGGGAAAAACCCCTGGTAGAAAAAGATGTGGAACCATTGTTCAGAAAGGTGGTGAATGCTTCGTTCTCCAGAAGAAGAAAAACCATACAGAATGCCCTTAAGCCCATCGTCCCACAGGAGACCCTCAACAATGCCCTGGGGCTTGCAGACATATCCCCACTGGCAAGGGCAGAGGAAATCTCACCAGAAGGGTACATAAAACTGTCAACCACACTTTACACCCTGACAAAAGGGGCATATAATTAAATTATAAAAAAGGAAAGTTTCAAGCCTGCTTTTTTTGCTTGACATATATTCCAATTTTGTGATATTATTTTCATTTTGAAAAAATCTACAAGGTAGATGGTGGTGTCTTATGGGTGATAATACATCAAATACATCGAGTAGCAACAGTAATAACAACGATCTCCTTTCTCTTATAAACACTGGTAGAGAAAAAGGTTTTCTTACCTATGACGAGATAAACGAGGCCTTCTCTGACCAGAACTTTTCCGTTGAGGAGATGGACAATCTGCTTGAGACCCTGGGAGAGCTTGGTATAGAGGTGGTGGATACAGCCGAGGATGTCTCCTCAGGTGAAGAACTCGTAGAGGTCAAGGAAGAGGACATATTCGAAGAGGTCGAGAGGGTAGAGGACCCTGTAAGGATATACATGAAGGAGATGGGGGCGGTATCTCTTCTCAAAAGGGAAGAGGAGATAGTGCTCGCAAAGAGGATTGAGGACTCGAGGACGGCTCTTAAGAAACTCACCCTGAGCAGCCCCTTTGCCATGCGGGAGATACTCAGGTTCGTAAGGAGGATAAAGGAGGAGAAGACATCTATCAGAAGGCTTCTTGAGGAGCCAGAAGAGGGACAGTTCGATGAGGAGACCACGAAAGAGGTTGTGGCAAGGCTTGAGGGCCTCAAGAGAAGAAAGCCCGAGAATGCATACAAGGTGCTGAAGGATATAAACTTGAGCTCCAACATAATTTCAAGAATAGTGGAGAGGATTATACGGCTCGAGAGGCTCATAGAGAGGGAAGAGGCAAAAAGAGGGCCAAAGAAGAGCCAGAGGGCAAAGCTCAGGGTTAGAAGGGTGTTGAGAAAGCTGGGCATGAAGAGGGCGGAGCTCAAAAAGCTTGCCGAAGAGGTGAGATACCACAATGCAAACATGCATGAGGCAAAAAGAAGGCTCATAGAGGCAAACCTGAGGCTCGTGGTGAGCATTGCAAAAAGGTATGTTAACCTGGGTCTTAAGTTCTCTGACCTCATCCAGGAAGGAAACATAGGCCTTATGAAGGCCGTGGACAAGTTCGACTACAAGAAGGGCTACAAGTTCTCCACCTATGCCACATGGTGGATAAGACAGGCCATAACCAGAAGCATTGCAGACCACGGCAGAACCATAAGAATACCTGTCCACATGATAGAGACCATCAACAGGTTGCTTCAGACCTCGAGGCAGTTGCTTAAAGAGCTGGGCAGAGAGCCCGATCCCGAAGAGATAGCAGAGAGGATGGACATACCCATCTCGAAGCTGCGTAGAATACTGAGGTTGATGAAGCAGACCCTGAGCCTGGAGACCCCCATAGGCGATGACGAGGAGAGCTCCCTCGGAGACTTCATCGAGGACGAAAAATCCCCCTCACCCGTGGATGTGGCCATAGAGAAGGATCTTGCCAACCAGACAGACCTGGCTCTACAGAGCCTCACGCCAAGGGAACAGAAGGTGTTGAGGATGCGTTTCGGTATAGGTGAAAGGCAGGACTATACCCTCGAAGAGGTTGGTAAGGTGCTCGGGGTTACAAGGGAGAGGGTAAGGCAGATTGAGGCAAAGGCCATAAGGAGGCTTCGTCATCCCACAAGGGCAAAGCTGCTCAAGGCCTTCTGTGAGAGTTGATAAGGACCTGTAGGCTTCGGCCAAGAAGGGTAGAGACGATCGTCTCTACCCTTTCTTCTTCTATACCCTTCAGTCTCACCTGCTTCCTCCTTGATGCGTGCCCACCTACTATCTCCACGGAGGACCTTCTTATGCCGAAAACTCTGGCCAGATACTCTACAAGCCTTTTGTTTGCCTTACCATCCACAGGCGGGGCATTGAGTCTTATCTTGAGCGAGCCGGCACGGATGCCACACAGCTCGTCCTTCCTTGCAGAGGGCTGGATGTAGAGGGACAGAAGCAACCCCTCACGGGTGGCCTGTATGAATGGATAGCCAGCAGACCTACTCATCCATCTTCTTGAAAAAGTGGAGCTTTTCTGCCTCTCCCTCCACCCTCTCTGCCTCTTTTTCTCCCATGTCGATAAGGTTCATGTGGTAGTTGAGGACTGCCCTGAGTTCTGTTTCGAACTCCACGCGCTGCCTCTTGAGGTCAACAAGGTGTTCCCTGAGTTTGGCCACCTCCTGGTGTGCCTGCTCTATGATCTTGTCTGCCTCGTGTTGTGCCTCCGCAACCACCAGGTCTGCCTCCTTGCGCGCCGTCGTCTTCAGTTCTTCCACCATCTTCTGGGCTGTGGTTATGGTGTCCTTGAGAAGACCCTCTCTTCTCTCATGTTCTGCGAGTCTCTCTTCCACCGTTCGGAGCTCCGACCTCAAACGTTCGATTTCCTTTGTTGCCTCCGTGAGGGCATCCACACAGAGCTCTCTGAGGGTCTCCACATCCTTACGGTTGTAGCCCATGGCTGCCCTTCTTAGCTGAAACTCCTTGAGTTCTATAGGGGTTATACCCATGGTGTTGCCCTCCTTTTTTTTAGAAACCACTCATACGAATAGCCAGGTCCCTTATGGTCGACACGAGAAAGCTCTGCAGGAATATTATGACCAGCAGCACTACAAGAGGCGAGATGTCTATACCACCCATGTAGGGTAGCCTCTTTCTTAAGGGATAGAGCACTGGTTCTGTAACATTGTAGAGAAACTGCACTATAGGGTTGTAGGGGTCAGGGTTCACCCATGAGATGAGTGCCCTTATGATGATTATCCACATGTATATGGTAAGGGCCCATGACAGTATTATCGCCAGGGCATTCAGCAGATTTGCAAATACAAACACCTTGTTCAATCCTCCTCTGCGAGCTCTTCTGCCCGCCTTTTTGCAGCCTCTATGGTCTTTAATATTATATCCTTAAAACCCATCTTTTCAAGAACCTCAAGGCCTGCCACCGTTGTGCCTCCTGGGGAGGCAACCTTCTTTATAAGCTCCTGTGGTGAGCTGTCGGATTTCTTGATAAGCCTTCCAGCCCCTGCCACGGTCTGTATGGCAAGGGTTCTGGCATCATCTGGTGCAAGCCCGCCCTTTATGCCTGCCTCTGTGAGGGCATCTATGAACAGGAACACATAGGCAGGACCGCTTCCGCTGAGGGCGGTTACCGTGTTGAGCAGACCTTCCTCCCCGAGCTCCACCACCACCCCCACAGAGCCGAACAGCCTCTTTACAAGCCTTATATCCTCTTCCCTCACCCTCTCTTCTGCGTACAGCCCTATGGCACCCTCTCTTATGAGCGAAGGGGTGTTGGGCATGGCCCGTATAACAGGGGGATGGCTCTTCAGGCCACACCCTGCAAGGACAGAGTGTATGGCATCTATGGTCCTACCTGCCATGACAGACACTATGAGTCTGGTCTCGTCCATATGTTCTGCAGTATCCTCAAGGGCTGCCTGCATATCCTGTGGCTTTATGGTGAGGAATATTATATCAGAGTTTGCAGCAACCTCATAGTTTTTGTTGTATACCGTTATCTCGTATCTTTCGGCAAGCCACAGCATTCTATCCTTGAGCCTGTCTGCTGCGAAGATTCTGCCCGGGCTTACAAGCCCCGAGCCTATAAAGCCATTTATCAGTGCCTCTGCCATGTTGCCCGCACCTATGAAACCTATGTTCCTTTCTATATCCATGGACTATCTGGACTTCTTCTGTGTCCTTTCACCGAATATTGCCCGTCCCACCCTTATGATGGTTGCGCCCTCCTCTATGGCCACCTCGAAGTCCTGAGACATGCCCATGGAGAGCTCCTGCATGGAGACCCCCGGGATGTTACGCCTTTTTATGCGTTCTGCTATACGCCTCAGTGTTATGTAGTATGGCCGTGAAATCTCGGGGTTTTCACTGTACGGAGGAATGGTCATAAGCCCCCTGAGACGAAGGTTTTCAAGCCCTGCAATGGCCTCTGCAAGTTCTTCTACCTCCTCTATCTCCACGCCTGCCTTCGTCTTCTCCTTTGCTATGTTGACCTGTATCAGTATATCGATGGGTTTCTGTGCCCTCTTTGAGAGTTCTTTTGCAAGGTTCAGAGAGTCCACAGTCTCTATCATGTGGAAGAGCTCTACCGCGTACTTTGCCTTGTTCTTCTGCAGATGGCCTATGAAGTGCCATTTGATGGGTCTTTTTTTGAGTTTCTCTATCTTCTCCTGGGCCTCCTGCACATAGTTCTCCCCGAAGGTTCTTGCCCCTGCATCGAATGCCTCTTTTATGCGTCTGGTATCAACACCTTTTGTTACAACGACGAGGGTAACCTCTGCAGGGTCTCTGCCGGCCCTTCTGGCAGCCCTCTCCATCCTTGTTCTTACCTCTGCAAGGTTTTCGGCTATCGTCTTTTTCATTCCCTGCTCCCCCCATATTTTTGTTGAGAGCCTCTCGGCAGCAGCTTCTGGCATCTTGCAAGTTATAGCATATCCCTGGGCTAAATCCAAGGAAAATATTGAGAATTAGTTCTGAAACATGGCCACAAGAAATACCCCTGCCACCATGAGCATGCCGGCGGTAAGCCTTGCTGCAAGCCTTTCCTCGCCAAAGATGAGCCTGCCATAGAGTATGCCAAACAGAAGGCTCAACCGCTTTACCGCTATCATGTAGGCCGTGTTGGTAAGCACTATGGCCGAGAAATGGGTTATCATCACCAGGGCCGTAAAGAAACCTATGGGCAGATACCTCATGGGACTCTCCGTAATCGATGGCAGGCTGCCCCTCTTAATCAGCATTATTGTAAGAACAAGTGTAAGCATCAAAGGATAGAAGAGGGCATAGAAGAACGGGGTTGATGCAAGGGTTGCCATCTTTCCCAGGGTGGAGTTTATACCGTATATGAGGGCCACAAGGAGCATGTAGCGAGAGCCCCGTTCCCTGAAGACAGCCCTGACGGGCTCAAGGAGGCCTGAGGGAAGCCTGTCTATGTGGAGCATGTAGGCACCAGCTGTTATAAGCCCTATGCCCGCAAGAGCGCCCCATGAGGGCACCTCGCCAAGAAGAAAGAAGGCTATAACCACCGTGAATGCAGGGGTGAATGCCAGAAAGGGCAGTGTAAGCGAGAGAGGCGACAGCTTTATGGCATGAACATAGAGAAGAAGGCCTGCAACCTCAAGCGGGATGAGCACAGTTACTATCTTCAAAAACTCGGTATCCAGTGGTGGCAGTGCCTCTGTAAAGAAGACCAGAAGGGCCACAAAGGGCAGGGCATAGCCCATCCTTACCCAGGCGAGCACAAAGGGGTCTTCTTCTTTCAATGCCCTTTTTGTAAGTGTATCAGCCGTTGCCGAAGAGAATGCCGTAACAAGTGTTA
Source organism: Deltaproteobacteria bacterium (assembly GCA_015492245.1). Lineage (GTDB taxonomy): Bacteria > Desulfobacterota > GWC2-55-46 > GWC2-55-46 > DRQE01 > DRQE01. The sequence continues at coordinate 55,803 of WGFM01000016.1, forward strand.
TGTATAGCCATGTCATTCAGCCCCTCCCCATAAGCTCATAGGCCGTAACACCCACGGCGAATATGGCGGCTGTCTCTGTGCGCAGTATGGTCGGCCCTGTGGATACAGGAATAAAACCACGGGCCTCTGCCTCCTTGAGCTCCCCTTCAGTGAACCCGCCCTCAGGGCCCACCATACAGACCACATCTGTGGCCTTAGACCCCACGAGGGCTTCCCTTATATGTGGGCTCCTGTGGTGTTCCGAGAGTATGAGCTTCAGTCCCCCGGCATGGCAGGAAGAAAGGGCGGCCAGAAAGGGCATTATCCTTTCTACCGTAGGAATACTCGGTCTTCTTGACTGTAGCGATGCCTTAAGGGCCCATACCTGCCAGCGATGTGTCTTGTCCTGCAAGAGGCGGAGGTCTTCTTCTTTTATAGACCTTTCACACTCAAAGGGCACAATAGAGGATACCCCAAGCTCTGTGGCCTTCTCTATTATGAACTTCATCCTTTCACGCTGGGGGAGAGCCTGAAGAAGGGTTATTTCAACAGATGGGACACGTGTGCCCATGTCCTCGTATACAAGAAGCTCTGCCTCTTCTGTGCCAATCTTGCGGCACCTTGCCCTGAACAGCCTTCCCTCCTTGTCTGTAACGGTGAGTGCAAGGGCGGGCCTGGGATTCCATGGAAGAAGGGCCTCAAAGGAAGGCCCACTCAGCCTGTAGCTCTGGCCTACTCTGATGGTATCCTCTATAAGGATTCTACCCCTCACCAGTTGGATTTTATTTGTTTTGTCCCGCTCTGTCAAACCAATTTGGCTTGACTGCGGGCTCCTTTAAGGGTTTAATCCTTTATTATGCACGGAAAGATAAGGGCCGTAATACATGTAGACATGGATGCCTTCTTCGTCTCTGTGGAGCTTAAGAGAAAAAAAGGGCTTCGTGGAAAGCCCGTTATAGTTGGTGGCGATGGAGACCCACAGAGCCGAGGGGTGGTATCTGCTGCCTCCTACGAGGCAAGAAGGTTCGGCATACACTCTGGTATGGCGCTGCGGAGGGCAAAGAGGCTGTGCCCCGGGGCAATATTCCTGCCGGTGGATTACGCCCTCTACGAGGAAGAGAGCGAAAGGTTCATGGATATATTGAGAGAGTATACAGACCTTGTGGAGAGCTTCGGCCTCGATGAGGCATTCGTTGAAATGAGATGTGCTCCAGAAGAAGACCCCTTTGAGAAGGCCATAACCACCGCACGGAAGATAAAGGAGAGGATAAGGTGTGAGCTAAAACTTACAGCCACCGTTGGTGTGGCACCCAACAAGCTTCTGGCAAAGCTTGCAACAGAGCTTGCAAAGCCGGATGGGTTCATGGTCATAAGAGAAGAGGATGTAGAAAGGGTCCTGAGGGGGCTACCCGTAAGAAAGCTATGGGGTGTGGGAGAGAAGACAGAGAAGAGGCTTAAGTTTCTGGGCATACAGACAGTGGGCGAGCTTGCACGCACCCCCCTGTTGCATCTTGTAAGATACTTCGGCAGGGCCCATGGCACAATGCTCCATGAGTACTCAAGGGGAGTGGATACAAGCCCTGTGGTGCCATTCCACGAGCCAAACTCCATGTCGAGGGAGGTAACCTTCGAGAAGGACACAAGGGATGTTTACTTTATAAAAGAGGTGCTCTATGAGCTCACAAAGGATGTGGCCAAAAGGTTGAGGGAGGAAGGCTACAGGGCAAAGACCTTCACCATAAAGATAAGATACTATGACTTTAAGACCATAACCCGCTCCAGAACGGTTGTAACCCCTACGGACTCGCTCAACGATATGTGGACGGTGGTTGCAGAACTTGTGGACAGGGTTGATACCACACAGCCCATAAGGCTTGTGGGGGTTAAGGCATCAGGGCTTGAAAAACGGGGAGAAAAGGGTGTGCAGAAAGGCTTCAACTATGGATGATTGTCCTGCTGTATTCACCGCAACGAGGAGGTCCAGAAAACCCATGTCAAGAACCGATAGATTGAGAGAACTCGATAGACTCTATGTGTGGCATCCGTTCACAAGGATGCGCGAGTGGCTTGAGGGAGAACCCCTTATAATAGAGAGGGCACAGGGGGTCTACCTTGTAGATACAGATGGAAGGCGTTATATAGACGGGGTGTCTTCCCTGTGGGTTACGGTGCACGGCCACAGAAAGAGGGAGCTTGATCGTGCCATAAGAGAGCAGCTTGAAAGGGTTTCTCACTCAACCCTTCTGGGCCTTGGCAATGTGCCGTCCATAGTCCTTGCAGAAAGGCTTGTAAGCCTTGCCCCAGAGGGGCTTGCAAAGGTCTTCTACTCTGACAATGGCTCAACAGCTGTGGAGATAGCCCTCAAGCTTGCCTTCTACTACTGGCAGAAGAAGGGTAAGTATGAGAAAAAGAGGTTTCTCGCCTTCACAGGGGCATATCATGGAGACACGATAGGCACAATGAGTGTGGGAGAGATAGATGTATTCGTTGGGAGATACAGGCCCCTTCTTTTTCCATCCTACAGGGCACCCTATCCATACTGTTACAGGTGTCCTGTGGGGAAGGTCTATCCAGATTGTGCCCTTGCCTGCCTTGAAAGGCTCGAGGCCGTGCTCAAGAGGGCACACAGAAGGATTGCCGCCTGCATCATAGAGCCGGTGGTACAGGGTGCAGCAGGTATGATTGTGGCACCCCAGGGGTTCCTTGAAGGGGTGAGAAGGCTTACAAAGAGATACAATGTGCTGCTCATAGCAGACGAGGTGGCAACAGGGTTCGGAAGAACAGGCAGGATGTTTGCCTGCCAGTGGGAGGATGTAAGCCCGGACATCCTGTGCCTTGCAAAGGGGATTACCGGAGGCTATCTACCCCTTGCCGCCACCATCTCGACAGAGCCCATCTTCAGGGCACACCTTGGAACAAAGAGAAGGCCCGATGCCTTCTACCATGGCCATACCTACACAGGTAACCCCCTTGCATGCAGTGTGGCACTGGCAAACCTGGAGGTGTTCGAAAAAGAGAGGACACTTGAGAAGATTAAGCCAACGGTGGCACTCTTCTCAAAGCTCCTGGAGGAGTTCAAAGAGCTAAGGCATGTTGGAGATGTAAGATACAAGGGGCTCATGGCAGGGATAGAGCTTGTGCAGAACAAGGAAACAAAGAAGCCCTACAGAGTGGAATCGAGGATGGGTGTGCGAGTCTGTATGAATGCAAGAGGTAGAGGGGTCATAGTGCGTCCCCTCGGGGATACCATAGTGGTCATGCCGCCTTTGAGTATAAAGAAGAGAGAGCTTCGAGCCCTCCTTTCTGCCATCTATGAATCCATAAGAGAGGTTACAGAAGGTGCCAGAGGGTAGGGGGATATTCATAACCGCAACAGACACCTCCTGTGGAAAGACCTTTGTAGGCAGCCTCCTTGCAAGGGCATTCAAAGAGCGGGGTCTAAAGGTCGGGGTCATGAAGCCTGTTGAGACAGGCTGTCCATTGAAGGAGGGCAGGGCCTTTCCAGAAGATACCTTCCGCCTTATAGAGGCCTCGGGCTTTTCTGCCCCACTTGAGCTTGTAAACCCCTACCGCTTCACAGAACCTCTGGCCCCCACGGTGGCAGCAAGGCTGAATGGTGTAACCATAGAGCCAGAGCTTATAGAGGACTCCTTCAGGTGGATAAGTAGACTTACCGACATGACCATAGTGGAGGGTGCAGGTGGTATAGCCGTGCCCCTGTGTGAGGGGCTTACCATGGGAGGGCTTGCAAAAAGGCTGGGTCTCGTTTTGGTGGTGGTTACCCCCCAGAGGCTTGGATGTATAAACCACACGGTGCTTACCATGGAGTATGCCCGCTCCCTTGGGCTTGATGTAAGGGGTGTAGTCTTAAACCATATAGAGGATAAGGCAGATGAGAGCACCCCATACAACCAGGGTGAGCTCGAAGGGCTGGGTATAAAAGTAATCGGGGAGCTTCCCCACATAAGTGGTGTGGAAAGGCTCCCCGATGAGATCTACACTATAGCCACCTTTCTTCTCTGATAAGGTCAGCCCCTCTGGGCCTTCGTGTAGTTGAGCTTGCCTCCTGCCCTGAGTATCTCTATCTGGCGTTCTGTAAGGTTGTGGTTGAGCTCGAGCTCTGTAGCCTTGGTGTGGTTCTTAAGGGTTACAGGGCTGTCTGGCGAGAGCTCATCGAGGCCTGTAAGCTCAAGGTGGTCTCCCTCGTCTATGTAGTTGTAGTCTGCAGGGTCCTGGAACACAAGCGGCAGGATTCCAAAGTTTATGAGGTTATCCCTGTGGATCCTTGCAAAGCTCTTTGCAACGACTGCCTTTATACCCAGGTACATGGGGCAGAGAGCTGCGTGCTCACGGGATGAGCCCTGTCCATAGTTCTCTCCGCCCACAACGAATCCACCACCTGCGGCCTTTGCCTTCTCGTGGAACTTTTCGTCTATACCAGAGAAGACACTCTCTGCATACTTTGGCACATTGCTTCTGTATTTAAGCCATGAGCCCGCGGGGGTTATGTGGTCTGTGGTTATGTTGTCCCCAAGCTTTATGAGCACCCTGCCATCCAGCGTGGCTGGAAGGTGCTCCTTTATGGGAAGGGGTTTTATGTTTGGGCCCCTTACGACATCCACCGTTGACGGGTCTTCGGCAGGTGGAAGTATCATGGAGTCATCTACTATGAACTCCTTCGGTGTTTCGACCTGCGGAGGTTCACCAAGTTCCCTCGGGTCCCTCATCTCACCGTATATGGCGCATGCCACGGCAACCTCTGGGCTTGCAAGGTATACCTTTGCAGACTTTGTGCCGCTTCTGCCCTCGAAGTTGCGGTTGAATGTCCTTACAGATACTGCATCGGATGGGGGTGATTGTCCCATGCCTATACAGGGCCCGCATGTTGCCTCCAGTATCCTGGCGCCTGCCTCTATCATGGTTGCAAGCCCATTTGCGTGGGCTATCATGTCGAGCACCTGGCGTGAGCCGGGTGAGACTGTCATGCTCACATCAGGATGCACACGATGTCCTCTCTCGAACACCTCGGCAACGAGCATGAGATCCCGGTAAGAGGAGTTCGTGCAGCTACCTATACAGACCTGATCCACCTTAAGCCCCTCTATGTCCTTCACACTGCATACATTGTCGGGGCTGTGGGGCTGTGCTATCAGGGGTTCAAGCTCATCGAGATTTATCTCCACCACCTCGTCATACTCTGCGTCAGGATCAGGAAGGAGTTCTACCCACTTATCTTCCCTCTTCTGTGCACGCATGAACTGAAGTGTTATCTCATCACTGGGGAATATGGATGTTGTTGCACCCAGTTCCGCACCCATGTTGGTTATGGTGGCACGCTCGGGCACACTCAGTGTATTTATACCCTCACCCCCATACTCGAAGACCTTTCCAACACCACCCTTGACGGTGAGTCTCCTTAAGAGCTCAAGGATTATATCCTTTGCAGATACCCATGGCCTGAGCTTGCCCGTAAGCTTAACCAGCACCACCTTTGGATAGGTGAGGTTGAATGGCCCACCACCCATCGCCACCGCCACATCGAGCCCACCTGCACCTATGGCGAGCATACCAAGGCCACCACATGTGGGTGTGTGGCTGTCAGAGCCGAGCATGGTCTTGCCCGGCACAGCGAACCTCTCAAGGTGCACCTGATGGCATATACCGTTGCCAGCCTTTGAGAAGTATATGCCGTACTTTCTTGCCACCGACTGGAGGAACCTGTGGTCATCGGCATTCTCAAAACCACCATACTGGAGGGTGTTGTGGTCTACATAGCTCACCGACAACTCTGTTTTGACCCTGTCCACACCCATAGCCTCGAACTGGAGATATGACATGGTGCCAGTGGCGTCCTGGGTTATGGTCTGGTCGATACGGATGCTCACCTCTTCGCCTGGGGCGGGCTTGCCAGAGACGAGATGGTTCTCTATAATCTTCTGAGTTATGTTCTTTCCCACCGTCTTCTTCCTCCTTTTTTGTAAGGATGTTTGTAAAGAGACTTTAAAGGATACAAAAAAAAGCCCCCCTTGTCAACGCCTTGATGAGGCAGCCTGCCCCGGTGGTTGTATTCCATGAAAGGGTGGCACAAGAGATGGTGAAATGCTTGACAAATCCATTGAGTTAATTTAATCTTAATTAATTGAATGTGTGGCGCCCAGGTAGCTCAGTCGGTAGAGCAGAGGACTGAAAATCCTCGTGTCGGCGGTTCGATTCCGTCCCTGGGCACCAGAAATCTTCATGCAGGTCGGGGGGTTAGAAGAACTGGCTCCCTGCCTGCATTTTTCATTTTTCCAGATTGTGTCAGAATTGTGCCACCCTCTAAAGCCTCAACCCCATCCCTGAGACTTTCTGAATAGTGATGGGCATATCGCTGGGTCATAACAGGGGTCTTGTGCCCAAGGAACCTCTGGACCTTATAGAGGTTAGGCGACAGCTACCAGGTTCGCAGATGTGCACTTGTTTTATCT
>WGFM01000017.1 GCA_015492245.1 Deltaproteobacteria bacterium
ATTAAATTCGTGTTTAATTTGCCCTGAAAGATTATTAGTGCTGAAAATCTTCCAGCATACTGGAACAAATACTCTTTTCCCTCCACGACTTGTCCTCTCCATTTTGAAGCTAACTATCAAGTGTCTTGCATCGTGAATAACCTTGAAATCTGTTGGCCTTTCAGCAGGAGAGAAGTAGAATGCTCTTTGTGTGGTCTGGTAATTTCTTTCATTATAGGTTTTGCATTCTATATAATTAGGCCTTCCTTTCCTATCCTTGACAAAAATATCCGGGCAACCTACCGCCTTTCTTCTTCCCTCTTTCGTCTCCGGCCTGTCAGCTTCAAGTCCAATCTGATTCAAGGCCTCAATCATAAATACTTCAATATGATTTCCAACCTCATTTTCTCTTCGAGTAAGTATTCCTACTTTATTGGCATCTCTTGATGCTATTTTTGTTGCGCAAACCAAATCCTTTAACAACTGCTGGTCGTCAAGGTTATCTTTATCAAAGGGTATTACATTACAACCAGAAATAGATTTCATGGCAATCTTAAAAGGAATATTCTTTAAGGGCTCAAGAAATTGAGAAATCGTATCTTCCAATTCTTTTATATACTTTTCCTGTTCCTTATCCATGTTTTTGTTTTATGGTTTTTGAAATATTAAAATATTTTCTTTTTGCATAACATTATATAGTCCGAAGATTATTTTATCTATATTTTTAACCAGCTCGAAGCCTATCTTTCTGCAACATTCAATAGAGAATTCAACGGTGTTGACTTCTTTACCCATATAAGTTGCATTTCCTACGACGATAGCAGCAAACTTCTTGGGTTTTAATACCCGATACATTTCTTCATAGCTTTCTTCCATATCCTGATTGTATAAAGCGATTCTTTCTCGCCCTCGCCCTCTTACTCCCACAAATTCTTCTCTAATTTCTGGCAGATCGTATCCCAGCACTTTCAGAGCGTGGGCGTCGTTGAAGACATAATCCAGAGCTATAGAATAAGGTGGTGATGTTACAATGCCATCTATACTTTCATTCTCTAACAATAAATCTCTGGCATCTCCTCTTAAGATTCTTGTTTCTCCCAAATTTAACCTTAGTTTTCCAACAACATCTTTAAAGTCCCTTACAGATTTAATCATCAAAATTAGATTCTTATGAAAAGATTGTTCAAAATTTCTTTTTCTTCGAGCATTATCACTTACCGCTACCAGATAAGCCATTTTGTAAAAATTTCTAACCTTTTCATCTGGTATAGAATTGATTACTTCTAAAAGGGGCTCTCCTTCCTGGTTAAAAAGACTCGGGCTGATTTTTCTGAGGATATTGTCTTTTATCTTTTCAATTGTGTCTATTGTGTCTACACTTTCGGTCTTTACTTTACTTTGAACGACACACACTGGGGAAATATCAACACCGATACAATCGATTCCTAATAATTTTGCTTCTACAGCCGTCGTCCCACTGCCAATGAATGGGTCAAGCACTATATTACCCTTTTTTAAGCCGAGAATATTCAAAAGGGCCCGTATCATCTGAGGATGAAATTTCCCCTTATAGGGATAGATCCAGTGGGTCAAGTATTGATTCACTGAGCGAGTATTATTTTTTTGGATAATGTGGAAATAATCGGTGTATTTTCCAGCAATAATTTTGAAATAAGCCGTTCTTCCAACCAGTTCATCCAGATCGTCGTAGCGTGTAAGTCTGAATTCCCTCAATCCGTTTGTTACCTCGAAACCGATGTCCAGTTTCTCGAGCTCTAACTGTGCGAGGGCCAGTTCATATATGAATTGAACATTATCTAAGAGGACGATACTGTTCTTTTTTGTATCGCTGTTCTTCTTGTATGCCCAAGAAGTATTGATATTGTTCTTGGTTCTGGTAATCATTTTTTCCTTTATATCTTCTGCTACAGATAGTTTTTTGTATAAGCTCCTAATTAAGTAAGTGATTGGTAATATCTTGATGGTCTTAATTGTTATACAGGATGACTTGAGCTCAATCTCTATGATTGTTTGCAAGCAAGCCTTAACAAACAGTTTAATCAGGGTGCCAACACTCTACCTCCAGGTAATCAGGAGAGGAAGTAATTACCCTTAAAGGACAAAAACTGGCGGAGAGGGACTCGAACCCTCGACAGGGCTTGAGCCATGTAACTGCTTAGCAGGCAGCTGCCTTCGACCACTTGGCCACTTCTCCGCAAAAAGAACTCAATCGATTACTTAACTTCTAACACGAATCCACTCCACAATCAAGGTCTTATTCCCCATCTGTTAGAGCAAAGTGGTAATGTCCTGAATAGCAAAGTAGAAGTGTCCTGTTGCATGGCTGTAAGCTTTCTCCAAAACCCTGGAGAAGACCCTCTCTAAAACAGAAAACAGGACATATCTAAATTGGTTTGGCAATTACATCCAGGGGCTTGTAAAAAAGACACACCCTGTGGGATAATATTAATGATAATTCGTGTAAAGAGGAGGTCTTGGGGCTATCTGGAAGATAAAGAAGGAGCTTAAGGAGATACTCTCCACCGAGGTGGGCACCATCCAGAGGGAGCCGGGTGGAAAGGCCAGGGTGGCACTTGTCTATCCAAACACCTACAGGGCAGGGATGAGCAACCTGGGGTTCCAGACCATCTACAGGCTTCTGAACAGCCGCACAGATTGTGTCTGTGAAAGGGCATTCCTGCCAGAAAGAAAGACCATCGAGGAGATGACAAAGACCCATACCCCTGTGCTCGCCCTTGAATCCCAGAGCCCTCTTGACAGGTTTCACATAATAGCCTTTTCAGTATCCTTCGAAGAGGACTACATAAATGTGCTCCGCATCCTCGAGCTATCCCGCATACCCCTCTGTTCGAAAGAGCGCAGGGGCACGCCCATTGTCATGGCAGGTGGATGTGCACCATCCCTTAATCCAGAGCCCCTTGCAGAGTTTATAGACCTCTTCTTCATAGGCGAGGCAGAGGAAGGGCTCAACGGCCTCATGGATACTATCCTGATGAGCCTTGATATGGACAGAAAAGATGCCCTCTGTAGAATTGCTACACTGAAAAGTGTATATGTGCCTTCACTTTACGGATTCAGCTTCAGGGATGAAAGGGTTGACTCTGTAGAACCCCTGCCCCCTGCAGGGCTGCCTGTAAAGAGGGCGATGGTGAGGGATGTAGACTCCTGCATACCCGCAACGGCCGTATTCACCCCCTCTGCCGAGTTTGGCAACACCATGCTTATTGAGACAGAAAGGGGTTGTCCCCGTGGATGCAGGTTCTGTGCCGCAGGCTTTCTCTACCTTCCACCACGATGGAGAAAGAGAGGGCTCATAGAAGAATACATGGAGCACATGCCTGCCCATATAAGACGGGTGGGGCTTGTGGGCTCTGCCGTGTCTGAATATCCTGGGCTCAAGGAGATATTGAGGGGGTTCTCCCACAGGCTCGATATAACCCTGTCATCTCTGAGGCTCGATGTGCTCGACGAAGAACTCCTGGGGCTTCTTAAGTCCTGCGGCCATACCACCATAACGGTGGCCCCAGAGGCAGGCTCGGAAAGACTGAGAAGGATCATAAACAAACCCCTGGGTGATGAGGAGATAGTCCAGGCACTGGGGCTCATACAGTCTGCAGGGTTCAAAAGGCTGAAGCTCTACTTCATGATAGGACTTCCCGGGGAGACAGATGACGACATAATCCTGATGGCAGGGCTTATAGCCAGGGCAAGGGAGATCCTCCGTGGGGGGCACATAACGGTAAGTGTAACCCCCTTCGTGCCCAAACCCATTACGCCTTTTCAGTGGCACAGGTTTGAAGAGCCGCAAACACTGAGGGCACGCTACAGGCTTTTGAAGAAGCGGCTCGGGGGCATGAAGGGGGTGGAGATAAAGCCTGTATCCATAGATGGTGCCCTTGTGCAGGCATATCTCTCAAGGGCAGACAGAAGGGCCTCCGGGATACTTACAAGGGCACTCCGGGTGGGCTGGAAAAAGACACTTGAAGAGAGAAAAGGGCTTATCCATGCCTCTGTCCACAGGATGAGAGACCAGGGGGAGGTCCTTCCATGGGACATTATAGACTGTGGTATAAGAAAGAGCTACCTCTGGGATGAATACATGAGGGCTCTTGCAGAAAAGACCACCCCACCCTGCAGACCCGAGGTATGCACAAGGTGTGGAGTATGCTGACTCAAGGAGGCAGAACAATACCATATGCATAAAAGTGTGGAACCATTCCTTAACAATATAACACGGCCTGCAAGATACATAGACAGCGAGGTAAATACGGTAAAGAAAGATATTAAGAAGGTGGACCTCCTCTTTGGCCTTGCCTTCCCGGATACCTATGAGGTTGGCATGAGTCATCTGGGGATACAGATACTCTACCATGTTCTGAACTCACAACCCCACATAGCCTGTGAACGGGTGTTTGCCCCATGGGAGGACATGGAGAGACTCTTGAGGAAGGAGGGGCTGCCTCTTACAACCCTTGAGTCAGCCATACCCCTTAAGGAACTCCATGTGGTGGGCTTCTCGATCCAGTACGAGCTCTGCTACACCAACATACTCAACATGCTCGAGCTTGGTGGAATAACCCTTCTTTCTGCAGACAGGGCTGAACAGGAGCCCTTCGTTATAGGCGGTGGCCCCGGTGTCTTCAACCCCGAGCCTGTGGCCCCATTTTTCGACCTCTTCCTTCTTGGAGACGGTGAGAAGGCGATAGTAGAGATATGCGACACAATCCTTGAGGGCAGACAGAAGGGGCTTAAAAGGATGGAAATCCTTGAAAACCTTGCCGCCATCGAGGGTGTGTATGTGCCGGCATTCTTCGATGTAAGCTACAACTCAGATGGCACCCTGAAGGAAGTCAAACCCCTGCTTTCCGGCTACAGGGTCAGAAGGAGGGTGGAGCCAGATATAGAGGGGCTGCCCTTTCCCACAAGACCTGTTGTGCCCTGTCTTCAGACCATACATGACCGGCTAACCATAGAGATAGCCCGTGGGTGCACGAGGGCATGCAGGTTCTGCCAGGCAGGCATGATATACAGGCCCATAAGGGAGAGGTCCCCCCACCGTGTAATAGAGCTTGTAAGAGAGGGGCTCAAGAACACAGGGTTCGAAGAGGTATCCCTGCTTTCCCTGAGCACAGGTGATTATACAGCCATCGAGGAGCTTCTGGTATCCCTCATGCACATACTGGAGGACAGGCATGTGGCACTATCTCTACCATCCCTGAGGGTGGGCACCATTGACAAAAGCCTTGCAGAACAAATCAAACGGGTGAGAAAGACAGGGTTCACCCTTGCCCCTGAGTCAGGCACCGAAAGGCTCAGAAAGGTGATAAACAAGGTCATAGAGGAAGAGGCGCTCCTCGAATGGACAGACCATATCTTCACACTCGGCTGGAGGAGTGTAAAGCTGTATTTCATGATAGGCCTTCCAACAGAGTCAGCCGAAGACATGGAGGCCATAATAGAGCTTGCCAGAAAGGTGGCAACAAGGGGCAAAGATATAGTTGGCCGTCGTCCTCAGGTCAATGTAAGTGTGGGCACCTTCGTGCCAAAGCCCTTCACCCCCTTCCAGTGGGAGCCACAGCTCTCCCCCGAAGAGAGCAGAAGAAGGCTCGATGTCCTCAAAGGGCTTGCAAGAAGATGCAGGCTCGAGTTCAAATGGCACCATCCAGAGATGAGCCACCTGGAAGGGGTCTTCTCGAGGGGAGATAGAAGGCTCTCAAGGGTCATACTCCGTGCATACAGGGCGGGCTCGAGGTTCGATGGGTGGACAGAAAGACTCAACATGAGGGCATGGCAGGATGCCTTCAGTGCCGAAGGGCTCTCCATGGACTTCTATACCATAAGACGGCGCCCACTGGATGAGGTCCTTCCGTGGGACCACTTAGACTGTGGCGTTACAAAGGATTACCTCCTAGAGGACTACAAACGGGCCATTGAGCTTGCAACCACACCTGACTGCAGGACAGAGCGCTGTACCAGATGCGGGGTGTGTGATCACAAGAGGATAAAGAATGTGGTCTTCAAACCCGAGGGGCTGCCCATCAGACGGACAAAACCAGGGCCATGGATGGACAGACCCCTGCGCGCAAGGATGCACTTTTCGAAGATGGGAAAGATGAGGTATCTAAGCCACCTCGAGCTTTCCAGAACCCTTGCAAGGGCTGTAAGAAGGGCAGGGCTGCCTGTAAGATACTCCGGTGGTTTTCATCCCATGCCCAGGATGGCCTTTCTGAATCCCCTGCCTGTCGGCATTGCAAGCCTCGATGAGTACATGGATATGGAGCTCGAGGCAGCACATCTATCCGAAGAAGAGATAAAGGAAAGGCTCAACCACACCCTGCCAGATGGGATAAGGGTCGGTTCTGTAAGATTTATATCCTTGCAACTTCCTTCACTCTCTGTTATGATGAAGGCACAAGAGTTTCTAATATCCCTTGAAGACAGCCCTTTGGGTTTGAATATAGACAGAGAGAGATTTCAAAGAGAGATTGAGAGTTTTCTGGCAAAGGATGAAATCCCCATGGAAGTAACAAAAGGCGAGAAGAAAAGAGTAATTGATCTAAAACCCTTCATTGAAAGACTCTGTGTAGACCAGAGGGGTAACATTTCACTCATCCTCAAGGAAACACGGCAGGGACGGACAAGACCACAGGATGTTCTGAGGGCCCTGTTCGGGCTGCCGCCAGAAAAGGCCTCTCTTGTTCCAATCCTCAAGGTAAAGACCTTGTTTTAGTTTAAGCTTCTCAAAGGGCTGTCAACAGGTATTCAGGGGTTTACTTTTTGGGGATGAAAGTGCCTGTAAAAGAAATACTTCTTGACGCCAATCCCTTTGAGAAGCGTCTTTCCGTGCTCGAAGATGGAGTGCTTGCAGAATTCCACATCGAGCACAGGAAAGACCGAACCATAACTGGCAACATCTACAAGGGCCGTGTTGTAAATGTGCTTCCTGGCATGCAGGCAGCCTTCGTGGATGTGGGGCTTGAAAGAACCGCCTTTCTGCATGTAACAGATGTGCTCGATACCATAGACTCACTCTACGAAGAACTCCCCAGAGAGATACAGAAAGGCCAGTCCCCGCGAATAGAGAAGATACTCAAAGAGGGACAGGATATTATCGTGCAGGTGGAAAAAGAGCCTGTGGGCACAAAGGGGGCAAGGCTTACCTCCTACATAACGCTGCCTGGAAGATACCTTGTGCTAATGCCCACATACGAGAAGGTGGGGGTGTCGAGAAAGATAGAGGAGGAGCGGGAGAGAAAAAGACTTAAAAGCCTTGTCCAAAAACTCAAACCACCTGGTTACGGGTTCATAATAAGAACCGTGTGTGAGGGCAGAAGGGCAGAAGAGATACAGGCCGATATGGACTACCTGGTAAAACGCTGGGAGAGCATAAAGGAGAAACTTGCCTCCTCCAGGGTTCCTTCACTACTCTATGAGGAGCCAGACCTTACACTGCGTGCCATAAGGGATATGTTCACACCCAATGTGCGCTCGTTCATCATAGACTCCAAGGAGGAGTATGAACGGGCAAGGGCATTCACAGAACGGTTCATGCCAGAGCTGTCTTCAAGGATAAAGCTGCATACCGGGGATGTCCCCCTGTTCGATACCCGCGGTATAGAGGTGGAGCTTGAAAAAGCTCTATCCAGAACGGTCTACCTGCCTTCAGGCGGCTACATAGTCATAGACCAGATGGAGGCACTTACTGCAATAGATGTGAACACAGGTCGTTACATCGGCAGGAGAAGCTCTGATGAGACCATTCTGAGGACCAACCTTGAGGCAACGAGAGAGATAGTAAGACAACTCAAACTGCGTAACATCGGGGGCATAATAATCATAGATTTTATAGACATGACACGCCAGTCAGACCGTGAAAGGGTCTACCGCACGCTGCGCGAGGAACTTGGTGAGGACAGGGCACGCACCAATATACTCAAGATATCAGAGCTCGGCATAGTGGAGATGACTCGCAAACGAATACGCGAAAGCCTGCAACAGAGCCTGCTCGAGATGTGTCCCTACTGTGATGGCAATGGGCTGGTGAAAAGAAGAGATGCCGTGGCAACAGAGATATACAGAGAACTGGTAAGAGAACTACCCCACAAAAGTGGCCGTGTATATCTATATGTGAACCCCCAGATTGCAGAACTGCTTCAACACAGAGAGGGGGTTATAGAAGAGGTAAGAAAATGGTTCAAGAACCGCATAGTGGTTGTACCTGTTGAGACCTTCCACAGGGAAGAATACGAGATAGTCTGACCCTCCTACAGGGCAAACCTGAAGAACACAATATCTCCATCTTTTACCATATAGTCCTTTCCCTCCACCCGCACAAGCCCCTTCTGCCTGCAGGCTGTCTCCGAGCCACAGCCTAAAAATTCTTTCCAGCCCAGGACCTCTGCCTTCACAAACCCCTTCTCGAAGTCTGTATGCACCCTGCCTGCTGCATGCGCTGCCTTTGTGCCCTCCCTTACGAGCCAGGCCCTGCACTCCCTGCCACCCTTTATGGTAAAGAATGTTATAAGCCCCAGGGTCTTCAATGTCTCCTTTACAAGCCTGTCGATACCACTCTCTTCCATACCAAGCTCTTCCATAAACTCCCTTTTTTCGTCCTCTTCGAGCTCACCAATCTCCGACTCGAGCCTTGCACAGAGAGAGACGAAGCCCGCTCCTTCTCTTTCTGCTATCTCTTTTACCTTCAAGGCACAGGGGGTTCTGCCATGTGGGGTATCTTCAGAGGTATTGGCCACATATATGACGGGCTTTGCAGTCAAAAGATTGAGTTCTCCTGCCCTTGTCATAACTTCCGCCTGAAGGGTTCTTGCAGGCTGGCCCTCCTCAAGGTGTTCCTTTATCCTAAGGCACGCTGTAAGGAGCTCTTTGAGCCTTCTGTCTCCTGATATGGCGGGTTTTTCTATCTTTGCCATCCTTCTTTCCACTGTTTCAATGTCCGCAAGTATGAGCTCTGTGTTTATGGTCTCTATGTCTCTCTCGGGGACCACATTTCCTTCCACATGCGCCACATCCTCTTCCTTGAAGCATCTCACAAGGTGGCAGATGGCATCCACCTCGCGTATGTGTGCCAGGAACTGGTTACCAAGCCCCTCGCCCCTGCTTGCCCCTTTTACAAGCCCTGCAATGTCCACGAACTCAACGGTAGCCGGCACCACCCTCTCTGGCCTCACAAGCTCTGCTATCTGCCACAATCGTTCATCCCTTACTGGCACCACACCTATGGTGGGCTCTATTGTGGTGAAAGGATAGTTGGAGACCTCTGTGCCTGCCCTTGTAAGGGCATTGAAGAGTGTGGACTTGCCCACATTTGGCAACCCTGCTATTCCACATCTAAGTCCCATGGCAAGAGTTATCCTGAAAAGAAAGAGGGCTGACCAGAGCCATCAAATGCCCTGCCAGCCCTCTCTGAGTACGAGTTTTCCACCTTTTTGACCCTCTGTCTCATACAAGAAGTGGTGCTATAACCAGTGATACTATGCTCATAAGTTTTATGAGTATGTTCATGGCTGGTCCTGATGTGTCCTTGAAGGGGTCTCCCACGGTATCTCCCACAACTGCTGCCTTGTGGGCCTCGGAGCCCTTACCACCGTAGTTACCCTTCTCTATGAATTTCTTCGCATTATCCCAGGCACCACCTGCGTTTGCCATGAATAGTGCGAGCAGCACACCTGTCACCGTTGCACCTGCAAGCATACCACCAAGGGCATGCGGACCAAACAGGAAGCCCACCAGCACAGGGGCAGCAACCGCCACGATACCCGGGGCTATCATCTCCTTGAGTGCTGCGGTTGTGCTTATATCTATACACTTTGCCACATCGGGCTTGACCCCTTCTCTGCCTTCGAGAAGTCCTGGTATCTCCCTGAACTGCCTGCGTATCTCGTTTACCATCTCGAAGGCGGCTCTGCCAACACTGGTCATGGTGAGTGCACCTATGAAGAACGGCAGTATGCCACCTATGAGAAGCCCTATGACCACCGTTGGATCTGTAACTACTATGGTGAAGACCTCGCCCATCTCTTTACCTATGGTCTGTGCGTAGGCGCTGAACATGGCAAGGGCGGTCAGTGCGGCAGAACCTATTGCAAAGCCCTTGCCGATGGCTGCGGTGGTGTTGCCCAGGGCATCGAGGCTATCGGTTATCTTTCTGACATCTTTACCGAGCCCGCTCATCTCGGATATTCCACCGGCATTGTCTGCAATGGGTCCGTAGGCATCCACACTCATTATAACACCCGTTGTTGCAAGCATTCCCACTGCTGCTATGCCTATGCCATAGATGCCTGCAAAGTAGTTTGCTATGAATATGGCAAGGCATATGGAGAGCACAGGCAGTGCACAGCTCTCGAGCCCAACGGCCACACCTGTTATTATATTGGTGGCAGGCCCTGTCTGGCTTGCCTCTGCTATGCGTTTGATTGGCCCTGCTGCGGTATAGTATTCTGTTATAAGCCCTATGGCAAGCCCTGCACCTGCACCTGCAACTATGGCCCACATGACCTTCATGTCAACACCTACAAACTGCACCGTGAAGAAGGCAAAGACCACAAAGAGCACGAGAGATATTATGGTTGCATACCTGAGGGCTGCGGCAGGGTCTCTGCTTTCAAGAAACTTCATCGCACCTATACCTATTATAGATGCCACAAGTCCCACCATTGCGAGCACCACAGGAAGGGACATGAGCGAATAGGCCGGCCCGAGGGCGGCAACCTTGGAGCCTGCTATTGCAGTGGCACCTATGGCTATGGACGCAACTATGGAACCCACATAGGACTCGAATATATCCGCACCAAGCCCTGCAACATCACCCACATTATCGCCCACATTGTCTGCTATAACACCGGGGTTGCGGGGGTCATCCTCAGGGATGCCTGCCTCAACCTTTCCAACGAGATCTGCCCCCACGTCGGCCGTCTTGGTGTAGATTCCACCACCCACACGGGCAAAAAGGGCTATGGTGGAGGCTCCCATTGCAAAACCGTTTATTATGACAGCTGTCTCTGGTTTGCCGAATGCTATAAAAAGTGCTCCAACCCCAAGAAGCCCCAGGCTTGCAACCGAAAGCCCCATTACAGAGCCTCCAAGGAAGGCGACCGAAAGGGCCCGTGCAGTATCCGGCTTATAGAGGTTTGCAGCCTGTGCGGTCCTTACATTTGATCTTGTGGCCGCCTTCATGCCGAAAAAGCCTGCCAGCATGGACGATAGGGCACCACATATATAGGCAAAGGCAGTGTAAGGATTTATGAATACGGCAAGAAGCACAGCCACTGCGACTATGAAGACCCCGAGTATGGAGTACTGTCTTTTCAGATACACCATGGCACCTTCGTGTATGAACGAGGCTATCTCACGCATCCGTTCCGTGCCCTCTGGCTGACGCTTGACATAAACATAGATGACTATAGCAAGCAAGAGTCCAGCTATGGCGAAAAGTGGTGAAAGCTTTGCTACATCTATCATGGTTACTCCTTTCCCCTTTTATTTTTGTTTAAGAGTTATAAAGATTCATCGCCCTATCAACACCCTGAACCACTATGGCCCTTACGGCTTCTACCCCTCTCTTTATGGATTCCTTCACACCCTCCTTTTCTTCCTCTCCAAAGGGTGTGAGCACATGGTCTACAAGCCCTCCACCATCAGGTCTTCCTATGCCCATCCTCAGGCGTATGAACTCCTGGGTGCCTATCTCTTCTATTATGGAGGCCACTCCACGGTGTCCCCCGCTCTGTCCCCTTTTTCTTATCCTTATCCTTCCATGTGGAAGATCACAATCGTCGTATACAACTATCAATCTTTCCGGCCCCACCTCGAACCTTTCAAGCAGCTCTCTTACTGCAAGACCGCTTCGGTTCATGAATGTAAGGGGCTCTGCAATCACTATGTCTTTGTTATCGATTTTCACGGTGTTCCAGACATAACTGGCTTCTCTCCTTGTAAGCTCTACACCCATGGTCTCTGCAAGATGTTCCACCACCATGAAGCCTATGTTATGTCTTGTGTCCCTGTACAGGTGGCCCGGGTTACCCAGCCCCACAAGGACAAACAGTGGGTACACCACTGAATCTGTCTTACAATCCCACACACCCAATCTTTTTTGCAGGGAAATCCCTGTAAGAGGCCTCAATGGCCCTAACCCAGGAAGTGCCCGAGGCGATGGTCCCTCTACTCCTCTGCCTCCTCTTCCTTCTGGGCCTCTTCCTCGGCCTCTTCTTCTACGGCCTCTACCTCTTCTTTTGTGGGTTCAGAGACAAGCACTATTGTAAGGCTTTCGTCGTCAAGAACCCTTATGGACTCTGGCAGTTCAAGGTCTGCCACATGGATGGACTCCCCTATGTCGAGCTCTGCAACATCCACCTCTATGGAGTCAGGAATGTTGTCCGGCAGGCACTCCACCCTGAGCTTTCTTGCTTTCTGCTGCAGTATTCCACCCTTCGTAACACCTTCTGCCTTGCCAGCTATATTCAACGGCACATCCACCGTTATCTTGTGTCCCTTTACCAGACTCTGAATGTCCACATGCATGAGCCCATCCGTTACTGGATGACGGTCTATAACCTTGAAGACAGCAGTCTTCTTGTCCCCCTCTATGTCGAGCTCGAGCATGAGGCTTCCACCCCTGTAGTTGTGAAGCGCCCTTTCTATATCCACGGTGCGGAGCTTAAGATTCGTATTTTCCACATCAGCCCCGTAAAGCACTGCGGGCACGAACCCTGCCTTCCTCAACCTTCTACAGGGTCCTTTGCCAAGCTCATTCCTCTTCCATGCCTTTAGTTCCACCTTTTCCATGTCTCCACTCCTCCCTGATATAAATCATATAAACAGTGAACTTACCGATTCACCGAAGTGTATCCTTCTTATGGCCTCTGCAAGGAGAGAGCTCACAGTAAGATAGGTTATCTTCTTGCTTTCCTTACCAGGCCTTTTAGGTATGGTATTGGTAACCACCACCTCTTTTATCGATGAGTCCTCTATCCTCTCTATGGCAGGCCCTGAGAACACCCCATGGGTGCAACATGCGTATATCTCCTTTGCGCCATGTTCGTTCAGCGCCTGTGCAGAGTTCACAAGGGTGCCGGCGGTATCCACTATATCGTCAAGGAGTATTGCAAGCTTTCCTTCAACATCGCCTATCACATGGAGCACCTCTGACACATTAGGCCCGGACCTCCTCTTGTCCACTATTGCAAGCCCTGATGAAAGTCTTTTTGCAAATGCCCTTGCCCTTTCCACACCACCTGCATCTGGAGATACCACCACAATATCATCCTTGAAGTTATCTTTTATGTATCCCAGAAGGATCGGTGTGGCAAAGAGGTTATCCACCGGTATATTGAAAAACCCCTGTATCTGGCCTGCATGGAGGTCCATACACACAACCCTTGTTGCGCCTGCCACCTCTATGAGGTCTGCCACAAGCTTTGCAGAAATGGGTGTGCGTGGGGCAACCTTTCTGTCCTGCCTTGCATAGCCATAATAGGGTATGACCGCTGTTATGCAGCTTGCAGACGCCCTCTTGAGGGCATCGAGCATTATGAGGAGTTCCATAAGATTGTCATTGCTGGGCGGACATATGGACTGCACCACATATATATCGAGCCCCCTTACACTCTCCTGTATCTCCACACATATCTCGCCATCGCTGAAGTTCTTAACCTCTGCCCTGCCAAGGGGGATACCCAGTGTGTCGCATATTTCCTTTACAAGCCCCACATTCGAGTTTCCTGTGAAAACCCTTATCTTGTCCAAAGAACCTGCCATAACATCAAACTCCTTCTGGCTGGGGCGGGAGGATTCGAACCTCCGGATGCGGGGACCAAAACCCCGTGCCTTACCGCTTGGCGACGCCCCATCAAAGATATTTGAATATATCTTATAAGCCCCGCACCGAAAACACCTTCATAGAGGGCGGCACGGTCTGTATAACCTCTCTGTAGGCAGCCTCTGCCTTCTCTATGTGGAAAAACAGACCGAACACGGTGGGTCCACTTCCACTCATGAGGGCCGCCTCTGCACCCGCCTCTTCCAAGACCTCCTTAAGATAACCAACCTCCGGATAACTCTCGAGGACCACCCCTTCCAGGTCGTTCTCCATGTAGGCTATCACATCTTCCTTTGCCTTTATTGAGACCTGGAAACTATTTAAAGTATTACTTTTTGCCCTTTCTGTCAAGTCAAAACTGTGGTAGACCCCTGCCGTTGGCACGGCAAACCCGGGGTTTATCAATATATAATAATATTCTGGAAGCTCTATCTTTTCAACCCTTTCTCCCCTGCCTTTTGCCATGGCAGCCCCCCTGAGGAGAAAAAATGGCACATCGGAGCCACACTCTGCGGCAAGCCCCATAAGGCTGGCACCATCAAGGGGGAAGAGGAACAACTCGTTCAGCGCCATGAGCACACCTGCGGCATCGGTGCTGCCCCCGCCAAGCCCTGCGCCAACAGGTATCTTCTTTTCTATCTCCACCTCAACACTCATTTTCTTTCCTGTAGCCTCAAGAAACCTCTCCACAGCAGACCACACTATATTGTCCCGACCCACAGGCACCTCGGGACTGCTTGAGTCAAGCCTTATCCCACAACCATCGCTTGCCTTCACCACAATCCTGTCATAAAGGCTCACAGGTTGCATGAGTGTGAAGAGTTCGTGATAGCCATCGGCCCTTCTGGGGCCCACCTTCAAAAAGAGGTTTATCTTGGCAGGGCACAGAAGCTCTTTAGACTTTATCCCCTCTGGCATCACATCTCACCCCTGCGCATGGATACTTAGAAGAGAAGAAAAAACAGGTTAAGAATCACAAAAAGACCTATAAGGATAGACAATGCATAGTCTGGAAGCATTCCTGTCTGGAATCTTCTCAAGGCCTGGCCAAGCCCCACAAAGAAGTTTGCCACACCGTTCACTATACCATCTATCACCCCTGCATCGAATCTCCATGACCTTACAGCCACAAGCCAGCCACCGTTAAGAAAGACCCTCTGATACAGCCCACTTACGAAGTCATCCGTAGTGGTGAACACCTTCCTTGCAATCCACAGGAATGCCCTTCCACCGAATCTGTAGAATATGTCCGTATCTATGTTTATACCAGGAATTCTTACAAGTCTTCCTTTAAGCAGAACGAACCCCAGTAGTGCAAACCCCAGTAGAGAGAGTGTGGAAACTATATGATCAACCGTGTAGGGATGGAAGTCCATACCATGGGGCAGAAGCCCGTAGAGTGGTTGTGGAAACAGCCCGAGCAACACACAGAGGCCTGCTGCTATGACCATGGCCATAGTCATGTTTGCAGGTGGATCATGTGCCTTGCGAGAGGCAGGCTTCTCGGTGCCAAGAAATACAAGATATGGTATCTTGAGCGCTGTATAGAGGAATGTGCCTGCCGCAGCAAGCATCAAGAGTAGATAGGGATAGGCAAGGTGCTTCTGGGCGACCGCCTCAAATATTATGGACTTTGTAACAAACCCGCTGAAAAGTGGCACCGCCGATATGGAAAGGGCACCAATCATGTAGAGTATGAATGTAATGGGCATCCGTGTCCGAAGGCCCCCGAGTTCTGTCATCCTTGCTGTTCCAGTTACAAAAAGCACGCTTCCTGCTGCCATGAACAGAAGGCCCTTGTAGAGTATATGAGAGAAGGCATGTGCCGTAACACCATTTACAGCGAGCTCTCCACCCACACCTATGCCCGCAACCATGTAGCCCACCTGGCTTATGATGGAGTATGCCATAACCCTCCTTATATCGTTTTCCATCATGGCGTACAGGACACCGTATACAGCCATGATGATACCAAGCCAGATGAGCACATCGGTGCCTTCAAAACCCCTTATGAGGGCATACACGGCACTCTTGGTCGTAAAGACAGACATGAATACAGCCCCACCCAGGGTTGCCCTGGGGTAGGAGTCAGGCAGCCATGCATTGAACGGAAGGGCCGCGGCATTCACAAGAAACCCTGTAAGCACCAGCATGCCGCCAAGGCTGTCTATACCTATCCGGGCAAACTCTATGCTATGGGTCTCCATGAAAAGGAGCTTAAAGCCTGCCACAAGACACAACCCGCCGAAGACATGCACCAGTATGTAACGGTATGCAGCATTATAGGATTCTTCCTCCTTCCTTAAAAGTATGAGAAACACAGAGGAGAATGCCATGAACTCCCAGAACACAAAGAGGGTTACAAAGTCTCCTGCAAAGACCACCCCTATGGCACTACCTGCATACACAAGGGCTGCCGTGTGGTGCCAGCCCCTTTCTTCGTTGAGAGAGTATATGGTGGCTATGATGGCAGCAACAGAGAACACATAGCCGAAGACAAGGCTCAATTTATCGACCCTTGTGAAGGCCACCTCTTCATGGAGTATATGGAGCACACCGTACACACCCTCTGTAAGGCCTGTCATCGTAAAGAGTGCGCCTGTGGTGAGAAACACCAGATAGAACTGCCTCACACTGCCTCTTAAGAATGGAACGACGAATGCCCCTGCTATAAGCACCATGCCTGGATGCAACCACTGTGGCATGCCAGTGTATCCTCCTTTAGCTAATTATTCGTAAAAGTCTTCATCCTGCCTGAGTCCTGTACCTGCCAGTAGTTCTGCCACTATTATTATGATAACCGCTGCACTGAACCCATAGAATGCGTTGAATCCGGGTATCCTGTCCCAGAAGAAATACCTGTGCTCAGGTGGCACCACCACATCTGCCACAAGACACAATGCAAGCACACCGTATAGTATCCACCTCAATGTGCCTTCCATATGTCCGCCCCTTCGTGAATGACCATCTCTGCTATCTCAAGGAAGTAATCCGGCCATATACCTATGATCACCGATATTACCGCTGTTATCGTAAGGGGCACCACCACGAATGGTGGGGCCTCTCTGACCTGTTCTGTATGGCTACCTGGCTCTGGCTCCTTGAAAAAGGCCCTGAACACTATGGGCAGGAAATAGGCTGCATTCAGAAGGGTGCTTGCAAGAAGCACAACCATCAGTGCTATAGAGCCTGCCTGCAGAGAGCCTATAACAAGGAACCACTTGCTGGTAAACCCTGCAACCGCAGGCACACCTATCATACTGAACGCCCCTATGGTGAAGGCAGCCATGGTGAAGGGCATCTTTCTGCCAATACCGTTCAGTCTGCTTATCTTCTTTATGTGGGAGGCAACATATATGGAACCCGCACAGAAAAACAGTGTTATCTTTGAGAACGCATGGTTCGCTATGTGCATTATGCCGCCCAGTATGCCATCGGGCGTGAGAAGTGCCACACCGAGAATCACATAGGAAAGCTGACTTACCGTCGAGTAGGCAAGCCGTGCCTTGAGATCATCCTTTGTAAGGGCTATGATGGATGCCGCAAGGATGGTGAAGGAGACAAAGAACGCCGTGGGTATCCCCAGGTTGAACAGACCCATCGCATCAAGCCCGAAGGTATAGAGTATAACCTTAACCACGGAAAATACGCCAACCTTGACGACTGCCACTGCATGGAGCAGACCACTTACAGGCGTGGGCGCCACCATTGCCGAGGGCAACCAGTTGTGGAAGGGCATTATACCTGCCTTTGCAAAACCTATAAGGAAGAACACATAGGTAAGGGTTACAAGCACAGGCTGCATACCAGCGGTGAAGATACCGCCCTCTTTGAAGTCCAGGGTACCTGTTATCATGTAGGTCATAACTATGGCTGCAAGGAGTGCCGTCTTCGACAGACCCACAAGGTAGACTATATACTTCTTTCCACCCTCCCATGCATCCTTGTCCTCGTTGTGGGCAACAAGGGGGTAGGTCATTATGCTCAGTATCTCGTAGAATATATAGAGGGTGAAAAGGTTCTTGGCAAAGGCAACACCGATGGCACTCGAAAGGGCTATGGCGAAGCAGGCAAAATAACGGGTCTGGGAGTGTTCGTTGAGGCTACGCATGTAGCCTATGGAATAGGCAGTGGTTATAATCCACAGAAACGATGCGGTGGTTGCAAAGAACAGCCCCAGGGCGTCGACTCTGAAACCAAAGTCTATCCCCGGCAGTATTGTAAAGAGGGTGAACTCTATTACCTTGCCATCCATTATCACAGGGGTCATGGAGAGCACTATCAAAAACTTCACTATGGCAGCACCGAAGGACCAGAACTCCCGCAGGTCAGGGTTCCTCGAAGATGCCAGTATGAGGACTACCGCCACGGCAGAGACGAGCACCGCAAGAAAAGGTTTTATAGAGGTAACTACTTCCATCAACGCCTCCTAAACGAGAGCTGACACGCGCTGTATAAGGTCTATAAGGTAGCCTGGATACACACCGAGCACTATGGCACCTATTATACCCACAGCTATGACGAGCCCCACACCAAAGGACTCTGCTGTCAGGTGTGTCCTTACAGGCTCCTTCATGTACATAAGGAGCACCACCCTTATGTAGAAGTATGCTGCCACCGCACTTGCCACCACGGCAATGAGGGCGAGCTCGACCATACCCTTGTCGACAAGCGCCATGAATATGTAGAACTTGCCCACAAACCCTGCCGTTGGGGGTATGCCTGCAAGGGAGAACATGAAGACAAGCATGGCAAGCGAAAGGGCACGATGGTTCTTTGCAAGCCCGCGGTAGTCCTCTATGAGCTCTCCACTCTGCGAAGCCCTTCTCATGAACACCACAACGGCAAATGCCCCCATGTTCATAAAGAGATATACAAACATGTAGTATATGACAGATGCCACGCCATCGTTGGTTGCGGGCAAAAGACCCAGAAGCGCATAGCCTGCATGGCCTATGCTTGAGTAGGCGAGCATCCTTTTTATATTGGTCTGCACTATGGCAACTATGTTTCCATAGAACATGGTGGCCACCGCCACAACCGCCACGAGCACCTGCCAGTGTTCGTATACTGGCAGGAGCCCCTCTGTGAATACCCTCAAGAATATGGCAAATGCGGCGGCCTTGGGCCCCACCGACATGAATGCCGTTACAGGTGTGGGCGCACCCTCGTATACATCTGGTGTCCATGCATGGAAGGGCACTGCTGCCACCTTGAAACCAAAACCGCATATAAGCCCCACGATGGCAAGCCCCACCACAGGCGTCAGCCCACCTGCCTCACCGAATGCCCTTGCTATGGCAGTAAGCTCTGTGGAGCCTGTTACACCATATATGATGGATATGCCGTAAAGCAGTATGCCGGAGGAAAAGCCTCCAAGGATGACATACTTCATGGCCCCTTCGACAGACCTCTTGTCTCTATCAAGAAACCCTGTCAGCACATATACAGGCAGACTCATCAGCTCGAGCCCTATGTATATGGTAAGAAGATCCCTGCCAGAGGCCATCACCATCATTCCGCAAAGGGAAAACAGCATCAGCGTATAATACTCTCCACCCTTTATGCCCTCTTCCCTTGTATAGTAGAACGAAATGACTATGGAGAGTATGGTTGCGAGGTAGAATATCAGCTTGAACATGGTGGAGTAACCATCGAGTATGAACATGCCAGAGAAGGCAACCCCACCCATGTAGTCTGTGGTCATAAGATAAAGGGATATGGCCGCTGCCACAGAGGCGGTAAGTATGGCGAATACCCCTATTATGGTTCTCTCGCCCTTCCTGCACAGGAACTCCACCATGAGAAGCACACAGGCTGCAACGGCAACCACTATCTCGGGCAGAATCATCAGTATGTCTTTAATACCTGGCATCATGTCTGTCAAAAGACCTCCGGAGAATTCCCTTTAATGGGCAGCCTCCACAGCCGCCTCCGTAAGTAGCTCTCCTCCCTTGACCTGGGAGATGAGGTGTGCCACAGAGTCGTCCACTATGTTGAGGAAATCCACTGGATGGAATCCCACCCACAGGACAAACACCAGGAACGCTACCATGGCAACCACCTCTCTCAAGTTCACATCCTTTATCTCGTGGCCGCCCTCTGCATGGTGTTTGCCAAAGGCCACCCTCTGGTACATCCACAGCATGTAGGCGGCCCCCACAATGATGCCTATAATAAGGAATACGAGATATAGCTTGTATTCCTCATACGCACCGAGCAGTATGAGAAACTCTCCTATAAACCCGTTTGTCCCCGGAAAACCCAGTGAGGCAAGGGAGAATATGAAGAGAAATACCGCATACCAGGGCACAAGTTTTGCTGCCCAGCCGTAGTGGCCAAGAAGCCTTGTACGGGTTCTCTCGTATATCAATCCCACACACAGGAAGAGGGCACTGGTTGTAATACCATGGTTGAACATCTGTAGAATCCCACCCTCTATGCCGTTCTTGTTGAAGAGGAACAGCCCTAAGGTTACAAACCCCATGTGGCTCACACTCGAGTAGGCTATGAGTTTTTTCATATCCTCCTGTGCCAGTGCCAGGAAACCACCGTATATTATGGCTATGATAGAGAGCACTATCACAGGCTTTGCAAAAAACAGCGAGGCATCTGGCAACATGGGAAAGGAGAACCTCAAGAACCCGTATGTCCCCATCTTGAGGAGCACCCCTGCCAGTATGATACTGCCTGCCGTGGGTGCCTCCACATGGGCATCGGGCAGCCATGTGTGGAAGGGAAACATGGGCACCTTTATGGCAAATGCCACGAAGAAGAGTATGAACAGGAAGGCCTGGAGCGTAAACTCGTACTTCTGCTCCATAAGATATGGTATGTCGAAACTACCCCCTGCCTTGAAGTAGAGCACTATCATGCCCACAAGCATCAGGATGCTTCCTGCAAGGGTATAGAGGAAGAACTTCACAGCCGAGTATATCCTGTTGGCACCTCCCCACACACCTATTATAAGGTACATGGGTATGAGCATGATCTCCCAGAAGACATAGAAGAGGAAGAAATCGAGCGCACAGAAGACCCCTATCATTGCGGTCTGCATCACAAGGAGTGCTATCATGAACTCCTTAACCCTCTTCTCTATGGCTGTCCACGAGGCAAGCACACATATCCAGCCCACAAGCCCTGTAAGGAATACAAAGAGCACACTTATTCCGTCCACACCCAGGTAGTAGTCTATATTGAAGCGTTCTATCCAGCCGTAGCGCTCGACAAACTGCATCCTGTGGGTGGTGGAATCGAACTTGAACACAAGGCAGGTTGTGAGCATAAAGTCTGCAACCATGAAGGCAAGGGTCCACCACCTTATAAGCCGCTCGTTCTTCATGAAAAGCAGTGCCACCGCACCCAGAAGCGGCAGGAATATGATGATGCTCAAGAGATGATGGTTGTAGAGTTCTGTCCAGCTCATGGTTATCCCTTCATGGTATCTATCTCGTCTGTGTTGTGCACACCCCGGCTCTTTACAAGCGCAATCAGTATGCCGAGGGCCACTGCAACCTCACAGGCCGCAACTGTTATTGTGAATATTGCAAATATCTGTCCCCTCAAGTCCTCCATGTACTGCGAGAAGGCGACAAGGTTTATGTTCACAGAGTTGAGCATGAGCTCTATACTCATGAGCACCACTATTATGTTCCTTCTGAACAACACCCCTGCCACCCCTATAAGAAACAGCACAGAACCCACTATTATATACCAGCTCAACGGCACCATCATCCCCTACTCCTTTTAACCATTACTATGGCACCCACCATCGCCACAAGAAGCAATAGCGATATTACCTCGAAGGGGAATAGATACTCTGTAAAGAGCACCCTTCCAAAGGTCTTTACATCAACGGCCTTTGTGGCACCCACCTTCATGAGTGCATCCATACCACCGCCGTATATGACTGCAACAAACTCTATGGCAATACCTGCCACCACTGCATAGGGCACCCAGCCCCTTGCAGAAAACAGCCGCTCGTACCTTATCTGCTTCATGTCAAGCAGCATTATGGCAAAAAGAAACAGGACCATCACAGCACCCACATATATGAATACCTGCACTACCGCAAGAAAAGGAGACCTTAGGAGCATGAAAAGGCCTGCCACCTGAAACAGACACACCACGAGGGAGACCGCACAGTAGACGGGGTTACGCATGAGCACCACCCCAAGGGCTGAGCCTATGGCCGTTGCGGAAAAGAATATGAACAGAAGCTCTTCAAACATCCTTTATACCTTCTTCCACCAGTCTTTGTCCCTCGGTTTCCATATATCTGGTTTTACCCTTATACCCTCTTTGGTTCTCTCGAATCTTGCACTCACCACCATGCCACCCTCGAACCCTTCGGGCACCTCCTGTGGTCTGAGTAGCCTTTCCCTGTCCCTTACGGCATCTGTCCTGTTGAAACAGGCAAGCTCGTAGTCTCTGCCCAGTCTTACCGCTGTGGTGGGGCATGCGTCCTCACAATAGCCACAGAACAGACACCTTACAAGGTCCACCTTCCATATCTTTGGAACCCTGTCCGCAATGCCTCTGCCTGTGTCGTCCTCCTGTGGGACCACGGTTATACACCCTGTTGGACAGGCCTTCACACAGAGCTCGCATGCCACGCAGAGTTCCCTGCCCTCTTCATCCCTGTTCAGTGTATGGGCACCGCGGAATCTCTGGTAGGGTATCCACTTTTCCTCGTCCGGATACCTTACGGTTACAGACCTTGACACATTGTACTTCAGCGTTACAGAAAGCCCCTTTAGGATGTCCACAAAGAGGACCTTCTTGAGTATGTCCAGCACACCTTCTCTCTTCTTCTCTTTCATATAATCATCCACCCCGTAACGAGTATGTTCAAAAGTGAAAGTGGTATCAGTATCTTCCAGCCTATGGTCATGAGCTGGTCGTAACGATACCTTGGCAGAGTAAACCTTATCCACATAAACAGGTATACGAAGAAGCCCACCTTGAGGAGGAACCACACTATAGGGGGCAACCAGCCAAGCCCTGTTGGGTCATCCCATCCGCCGAAGAAGAGTATTACCGCAAGCACACTCATGGAGACCATGGCGATGTATTCTGCAAGCATGAAGTAGGCGAACCTTATACCGCTGTATTCCACATGGAAGCCTGCGGCAAGTGTTCCCTCGTCCTCTGGCAGGTCGAAGGGTATACGGTTTATCTCTGCAAGCCCTGCAATGAAGAATATGACAAACCACACAGGGCCAACGGGCAGATAAAACACATTCCAGTTGGTAACTCCGCCTGTCTGTGCCCTCACTATATCTATAAGGTTGAGTGAGCTTGCAAGCATCACCACCCCTATGCAGGCGAATGTGAGGGCCACCTCGTAGCTTATCATCTGTGCCGAGGACCTGAGCCCTCCAAGAAGGGCGTACTTGCTGTTGGATGCCCATCCACCGAGTATTATTCCATACACCGCCACACCTGATATGGCCAGTATGTAGAGAAGCCCCACATTCATGTCTGCAACATAGAGGGTAACCTCCTTGTTGATGTAGGGTATGGTCCAGCTCTCTCCAAAGGGTATCGCAACGAATACCATGAAGATTGGCACCATCGACACTATGGGGGCAAACCTGAAGAGGAGGCGGTCTGCCTGTTCGGGGATGACATCCTCCTTGAAGAGCATCTTTACCATATCGGCAAAGGGCTGTAGCACCCCATGGGGGCCAACCCTGAAGGGGCCAAGCCTTACCTGTATGTGGCCGGCTATCTTGCGCTCAAGCCAGGTAAGTGGTAGCGGAAGGCTGAAAAGAATGAACCCCAGCACCACCACCTTTACGAATATTATCGCTACTTCTATGAAAGCCTCTGTCATGGCCTATCTTTTTCTGCCCCACATGTAGTTGAGCATCTCTATGTAGCGTATGTTCATACCCCTTACTATGTTGTGTATGGCGAACACAATGTTCTTAAGGAGCTTGTACACCACCCAGGGATGTTTGTCCACCAGGGTCTCGAAATCCTTCCTTTCGAGCACATAGACCTCTATATCGGAAAGCGCAACTATGGTTGCAGACCTGGGCCTGCCATCGAGAAAGCTCATCTCTCCGAATATCTCGCCCTCCTTCATGAGGGTGAGGGTGAAGAGTTCTCCATCGGGGGCCATCTTGCATGCCTTAACCTCTCCCTTACGGAGTATGTAGAGGCTCTGTCCGTCAGAGGTCTCTGTAAATATGGTCTCTCCCTGTTTGAACTCCCTTTTTGTAAGTATCCTGCTTACAACCTCGAGCTCTGACTCTGTGAGGTCTGCAAAGAATGGTATGTTCCGTAGTGTATTAGGGTCTACCATCTCTATTCCCCCTGTTTTTTGTAAGGCCTTATCCTTACTGTTGAAACCACCCTGTCTTTATCGAAGAATCTGTTGGCATCCTTTCCGTCGAAGTTCTCGGGCATGAACGCAACACCATCGGGTGTGCCCTCCCTTATCCTTACTGGGAGCCTTTCTCTGTAGCCCCTGGCCTCAACCTCCACCATATCTCCCTCGCCAACTCCCAGCCTCTGGGCCGCAGTGCTGCCTATCTCTACCACACACCCACCGAGAAGCTCTCTCAATATACCCGAGTGTTGCGATAGTCTTGCCCCGTGGAACAGGTGGTTACCGGTAAGGAGCCAGAACTCACCTTCGGCTCTTTCAGGCACAGCGTAGCTGAAGCTGGGCTTGAGCTCTGCCACCTGGTCTGCCGAGGCACCCTTGAATGCCTCCATACCCCTTACCTCTCCATAACCAGGGACCTGCTTTTGAATCTCCTTCCACACATCCCCTGGCCTTACCACAGGAAAGTCCTTTTCAATAAGATTCCCGGCCCTTCCTATCGTCTCAAGGGGTGTCCGCACTTCCCCCTCTGGCCTGCGGACTGCCTCCATCCTCTGCACCCTGCCTTCCTGGTTGGTCATGGTGCCATGCTTTTCTCCGTACATCGCCATTGGCAGCACAAGGTTGGCCATAGGGGCTGAGCCTGTCATGAATGAGTCCTGCACAACAAGAAAGCCCACCCTGGATAGTGCCCTTTCCACACCGGCTCTATCAGGATACAGCCCCAGAACATCCTCTCCCAGAAGATAGAGGAAGCCAAGCCCACCGGAGTCTGCAAGCTCCACAATACCGTGTACATCATGTCCTCTTCTTTGTGCAGGCCTGTAGCCTGGCTCAAGATATGGATGCACCCCCATATCCCAGGCCCCTCGCTGGTTCGCCCTGTCGAGCAAGGGCAGAACCCTTACATCCCTTACAGTATTCTCAAGCAGCCTCACCAGCAGAGCCAGTTCCTCTGCGCCATCGTCGTATCGCAGCATGTCTGTGCCAGCAAGCACTCCCACAGAGCCTGCCGTAAGAAGCCTTGCGGCAATCCAGCGGATGTCATCTGCATTTACCCCGCATACCCCAGAGAGCTCTTCCACCGTAAGCCCCTTTACAGCCTCCATACCCTCCATGCTCACTTCCTTCTTCTCAACCAGTGCCTTCAGGAGGGCTGCGATGAACGCCCCTGTTGTGGCAGGCACAGTTCTTACAGAAAGCTGTGCCGAGCTGTCGAGCTTCATCCCCCTGGGCGAGGCTATAACGAGGGTGTTCCTTCTTGCCCCGTTTATATATCTCAGGATATAGTCTGTAACAGGGTTCTCCTCTGAAAGCTGCCCACCGAGGACCACCACCACATCACTTTCTGCACACTGGTACACAGAGGTGCCACCGCCCCTTATGCCCGCTGCCTCCATGAACTTAAGACTACTTTCTGCAGACCAGCGTGAGGTGGAGTCCATATTGGCGGTGCCCACAACCTTGCGCATGAACTTCTGGAAGAGATACAACTCCTCATTGGTGAGTGTGGCCGAGGCCACACCTGCTGCCCTCTCGGGGCCAGCCCTCAATATGGCCTCCTTCATAAGCTCAAGCGCCCTGTCCCACGAGACGGGCCTGAAGCTACCATCACGCTCCTTAACAAGGGGTGTCTTTATCCTTTCCTCTGAGTTCATCACATCGTAGCCGAACCTTCCCCTTGCACACAGAAGCTTACGGTTGAACCCATCCTCCGGGTTGGCGATGGCACGCACCACCGTATCCCCCCTTCTTTCGAGGGTAAGCCTGCATCCTGTGGCGCAGTAGCCACACACACTCCTTGCACTCACAAGGTCCCAGGGCCTTGCCCTGTACCTGTAAGGCAGCCTCATGAAGGAGCCCACCGGACACACCTCGATACACATGCCACAGTGGTCGCAATCAAGCCTTGTCCTTAGAAAGCTCGTCTCTTCCTGGTGCACACCTCTGCCAACAGCCCCGAGCACCCCGCGGCCCACCACCTCTTTACAGACCCTGACACACCTCATGCACTGCACACACCTGTTGGCATTCTTGACTATGACAGGGCTCAAGATGTAGTCTTTGTCGTGGTGGCGCACCTTGTCTTCTGCGAACCTGCCCTTGCGGGGGCCATGTTTGTACACAAGGTCCTGAAGCTCACACTCCCCGCCCTTATCACAGACAGGACAATCCAGTGGATGGTTCGAGAGCAGGAACTCGAGCATGGCACTGCGGGTCATCTTTACGGTGTCTGTCTCGGTGAATACATTCATATCAGGCATGACCGGCGTTATGCAGGAAGGCTGGAGCTTGCGCTGGCCCTCTATCTCCACAAGGCACATCCTGCAGGAGCCAAGCCCTGAGAGGTTTGCCTGGTAGCAGAATGTGGGTATATCGAACCCTGCCTCCTTTGCGGCATCCAGTATGAGGGTGCCTTCCCTTACGGTAACCTCTCTACCGTTTATCTTGAGTGTTACAAGCCCTGTAGTCATGATCAGACCATACACCTCTTGTGTTCTATGTGATACTGGAACTCCTCTCTGAAGTTCTTGAGCACCCCTCTCAGTGCCATCACCGCACCATCTCCCAGGGGGCAGAAGGTTCTGCCAAATATGTTGTCACAGAGGCTCTCAAGGAGTTCCACATCCCCTGGCACCCCCCTGCCGTGCTCTATCCTCTCCACTATCTTCTTGAGCCATGTGGTGCCTTCCCTGCAGGGTGTGCACTTGCCACATGACTCGTGGCTGAAAAATCTCATTATTATGTAGGCCGTCTTTACCATACAGGTGGTCTCATCCATGACTATCACACCACCAGAGCCCAGCATGCTGCCTATCTTTGCAAGGGAGTCGAAGTCCATGGGGGTATGGAGCTCACTTTCTGTAAGAAGTGGTGCGCTCACCCCACCTGGTATTACGGCCTTAAGCCTTCTACCCTCCCTTATGCCACCTGCATGTTCGTACACAATCTCTCTTAAAGGGGTGCCCATGGGGAGTTCATAAAGCCCTGGCCTTTCAACATGCCCGCTCACACCGAATATCTTTGGGCCCGGGCTCTTCTCTGGCCCTATGGAGGCGAACCACTCTGCCCCCCTGTTGACTATGGCAGGCAGACACGCAAGGGTCTCCACATTGTTTATAACCGTGGGCTTGCCATATAGTCCACTCAACGCAGGAAAGGGTGGTTTCTTGCGGGGCTGTCCCCTGTAGCCCTCTATGGACTCAAGGAGAGCTGTCTCCTCACCACATATGTAGGCTCCAAAACCACGATGCACATAGATGTCGAGGGAGAATCCTGTTCCCAGTATGTTCTCCCCGAGGAAACCCTTCTCATAGGCCTCAAGGATTGCCTCCTGGAGCCTTCTTGCAGCAAAGAGGAACTCTCCCCTTATGTATATGTATGCCTTGTGCGCACCTATGGCATAGCTTGCTATGGCCATACCTTCCAACAGAAGGTGCGGATCATACTCCATTATGCCGCGGTCCTTGAATGTGCCCGGCTCACCCTCGTCTGCGTTGCAGCAGAGGTATTTCTCAGGGGCATCCTTGGGTATGAAGCTCCACTTGAGCCCTGTGGGAAAACCCGCACCCCCTCTACCCCTCAGGCCCGAGTCCTTTACCATCTGTATTATGTCCTCTGGCTCCATGCCCAGGGCCTTCCTCAATGCCTCGTAACCACCGCCTGAAAGGTAGCTGTCTACTGTATGGGCACCTTCTCTGCCAAGGTTTTTTAAGAGTACCTTCTCCATCACTTGAGTCTTTCCAGTATCTCTTCTACCTTCTTGTCTGTAAGGTTCTCGTAATAGTCGTCGTTTACCTGTATGACAGGGGCTGTGCCACAGCTTCCGAGACACTGCACCACCGAAAGGGTGAACCGCTTGTCCCCTGTGGTCTGGCCGGTCTTTATACCAAGAAGCCTCTCTATGTGTTTGAGTATGTGCTCGCCCCCCATAAGTGAGCAGGAAAGGTTCTCGCAGACCTGTATGTGGTATCTGCCCACAGGCCTTTCCACATTGTACATGGTATAGAACTTGCCAACCGCCTCGACCTCCACGGGCTCCATGTCGAGAAGTCGGGCTATCTCCTCCATGTCCTCTTTCGTCAGATAACCCTTCTGTCTTTGCACAAGCTGCATGGAGGCCATGCAGGCAGACCTTCTGGTGCGGTATTTTGGCAGTATCTTCCCTTCTATCTCTCTTCTCGTCTTCTCGTCCATCGTTACTTATCACACTCCCCGAAGACGGGGTCCAGGCTCGACACTATGGCGACCACATCGGCAAGGTATTCACCCCTTGAAAGTGTATCCATCGCCTGCAGGTTACAGAAGCTCGGCGCCCTTATCTTCAGCCTATAGGGGCGCTCCGAGCCATCGCTCTTTATATAGAAGCCCAGCTCTCCCTTTGGTGCCTCTATGGCACAGTAGACCTCTCCTTCAGGCACCTTGAACCCATGGGATACATACTTGAAGTGGTGTATGAGGGCCTCCATGTTCTGGTATATCTCGTGCTTTGGTGGTGGCACGATCTCTGGCATGTCCACATTGAATGGTCCCTCGGGCATGTCCCTTACACACTGCTCTATTATACGAATACTCTGGCGCATCTCCTCGATACGCACCATGTAGCGGTCGAAACAATCGCCATCTGTTCCCAGGGGCACATCGAAGTTCAGCCTGTCATATACCAGATAGGGCTCGTCCTTTCTCATGTCCCAGTTTACGCCACTGGCCCTAAGGTTTGGCCCGCCAAGACCTATCTCTATGGCATCTTCTCCAGAGATTGCTCCGACACCACGGTTTCTCTTTATCCAGATCCTGTTGCCTGTAAGGAGTTTTTCGTATTCCTCTATCTTCTCTGGAAGTATTCTGCAAAGTGCCAAGCACTTCTTCTTGAACTCCTCTGTGGCATCGTATCTTACCCCGCCTATCCTCAGATAACTGTAGGTCATCCTTGCACCACAGAGCATCTCGAAGAGATCAAGCACCATCTCTCTGTCTCTTATGGCATAAAGGAGCATGCTCATTGCCCCGAGGTCCACCCCCCATGCCCCTATACAGACCAGATGCCCCGAAAGCCTCGAGAGTTCTGCCGCTATCACCCTTATGTACTGCGCCCTTTCAGGCACCTCTATGTCAAGAAGCTTTTCCACCGCCAGCACATAGGCAAGGTTGTTGCTCATGCCACACATGTAGTCGAGCCTGTCTGTATAGGGCACAAATTGATGATAGAAAAGGTTCTCTGCTATCTTTTCCGTGCCGCGATGGAGGTAGCCTATATCCGGCTCTGCCCTCAAGACGGTCTCGCCCTGTATATCCACCAGAAGGTGCAACACCCCGTGGGCAGAGGGATGCTGCGGCCCAAAGCTCAGGGTGAGTTCCCTGGTGGTTACAGGCATGCCTTTCATATCATTCCTTTTCTTCTCCATAGGGGTTGTAATCGTCCTTGTAGCCTCTTAATGGGTAATCCTTCCTCAAGGGGAAGCCCTCCCAGTCGTCTGGAAGGTATATGCGTTTAAGGTTGGGGTGTCCTGTAAAAACAATGCCAAACATGTCGTATACCTCTCTTTCGTGCCAGTTTGCAGACTTCCACACCCCTGTAACAGTTGGCACGCTCTCACCATCTTCTACCCTTATCTTGAGGCGCAACCTCGTCCGTTTTGTAATGGACAGAAGGTGATATATGACCTCGAACCTTGGGACCTCATCGGGGTAATCCACCCCCAGGATGTCTGAGAGAAACTTCATGTCGAACGCGGGGTCTTCCTTTACAAACCTGCACACCTCCACTATGGAGTCTTTCCTGACGGTGCAGGTGAGCTCATCGCGGAACCCAACGGCATCGAGCAGCGCTGTGCCGAATCGCTCTCTTAATCTCTGTATGAAAAGCTCCTTACTACTTTTCACCATGGCTTACCGGCGCAAGCCCCCTCTGGGTAAATATCTCTGGCTGTTCCTTCCTTATCTTTTCCTGTAGCTGCAGAAACCCGAATACAAGGGCATCTGGCCTTGGTGGACATCCTGGTATGAACACATCCACCGGTATGACCCTCTCTGTGCCCTGCACCACTGCGTATGTGTTGTATGGTCCTCCTGCAGAGGCACATCCACCCTGTGCTATAACCCAGCGTGGTTCTGCCATCTGGTCATAGAGCCTCTTCACCGTGGGAGCAATCTTTTTGGTCATGGTGCCTGCCACCACCATAACATCCGATTGCCTCGGTGATGGTCTGAATATTATGCCCATACGGTCGAGGTCGTAGCGTGAGCAGGCGGTGCATATCATCTCTATGGCACAGCATGCAAGCCCGAATGTCATGGGCCACAGAGACGAGGTTCTGCCCCAGTCCATGACCTTCTTGGAGACAGGGTTTGTCCTCAGAAAGTGGAGTATATTGTCAAGGGTAGTAAACTGTGCAACTCCACCGTATGGGTTTTCCTTTATAAGCATATCTGCTCACCTCACTTTATCCAGTCAAGAGCACCTTTTGCCCACGCATAGGCAAGCCCCACAGTGAGTACCGCTATAAATATGAACATCTCTATGAATACAAGGGTGGAGATATCAGGCTCTTTAAGTATTACTGCCCAGGGGAAGAGATATAGTATTTCAACATCAAACACTATAAAGAGGATTGCGATTATAAAGAAGTGCACCCTGAAGTGCCCGGTGTCTGCCTCGCCGATGGGCTCCATGCCACACTCCCATGGCGAGAGTTTCTCTGAGTAGGGGTTGCGGGGCCTGAAAAGAGAACCCACAAAGAGAACCATGCAGGCCATGAATGCCGCAAAACCGGCCATGAAAAGAATGGACAGATAGTCAGCCACCTTGAACCCTCAACCTCCTGCAAACAGAAAAAAGAGCTGAAATTAGAGAGTAGGAAAGAAGATAAACCAACTCGGGGCTTTTGTCAAGGAGAAATTTGTATACTGTATACAATCACTCCCTTACAAGCCTCTTATACATGGATGGCCGTCTATCCCTGAAAAGGTGATTCCTCGGGGTAATCCTCTTATCCCTCGCCGCCCTTACATCTATTTCTGCCACACCAAGCTGTGGACGAATACTTCCTGCCCTCTTCAGAACCCTCCCATCTGGAGAGACTATCTGGCTTAAGCCTATGAACTTAAGGGGCTTGCCCTTTATCCTCTCTTCTGTGCCAACCCTGTTTGCCGTTACGGAAAAGACGCGGTTCTCTATGCTTCTTGTTATCATGGCCGATGGACAGTAGGGCAGCACAAGGTTTGCAGGCTGGCATATTATGTCTGCCCCATCGAGTGCCAGTACCCTTGCCACCTCAGGAAAGACCCAGTCGAAGCATATCATCATTCCCACCCTGAGCCTTCCTGCCCTGTACACCCTGAAGGGGGTGTTGCCAGGATCAAAGAGTCTGAATTCATCCCAGAAGAGGTGGGCCTTTCGGTAAACCCCCACAACACCACCGGGGCCAAGGAGCACAGAGGAGTTATAAAGCCTTCGGCCGTCTTTTTCTGCCATGCCGAAGACTATATACATCCTCTTCTTCTTTGCCACACCACAGAGTGCCCTTACTGCGATGCTATCCTGCAGGGGCTCAGCGAGCCTTGAAATCTCCTCCTTTGAACGGAACTGATACCCCGTTGAAAAGAGCTCTGGCAATACCACAAGCTCCACACCTTCTGTGGCACTTGAGTCAAGCCTTCTTACCATCCTTCTTACATTCTCCTCTATGGCACCAAAGGTGGGTGCTGTCTGCTGAAATGCAACCTTTACCATAAAGCCTTCTTCCTCCTCTCTGAAATCACAAAAGGGCTGGCCTGGAAATCCAGCCCCTTCAAGATGTGTGCAGGCTGTGGGCTACCTGCCCTTGCATCCCTTCTTTGTGGCACCCTTCCTTGCAGAGGTCTTCTTTAGAAGGGTCGTCTTCTTACAGCTTCTCTTCTTTGCCGGCATCTTCTTGCCTCCACCGGTTCAGGGGTTTGGTAACCATATGCCCAGAAACCTTCCAAAGAATTTATCATAAAAGAGGAAGGTGTCAACACCTCAATAGAGGCTGTCTATAAGGGAGCTGTAGCGTCTTTCAATGGCATCTCTTTTAAGCTTCATGGTTGGGGTAAGTTCTCCTCTCTCACAGCTTAAGTCATCGGCTATCAGGGCAAAGCGATGTATCTGTTCGAACCGTGATACCCCCCTTAGAAGCCCCCTTATCCTTGCCTCAAAGAAACTGTGGAGCCGCCTGTTCCCAAGGCATTGAGGCAGCCCACCCTCTATACGAAGCTCTCTGACGAGGCCCTCGAGCCTTTCTGTATCTGGTATCACAAGGGCAACAAGGTGGGGACGCCCATCTCCGTAAACGAGTGCATCCTTTATGTAGGGGTCTGTTCTCAACAGGCTTTCTATCTTCTGCGGGGAGATGTTCTTGCCTGCAGAGGTTATTATAATGTCCTTCTTTCTACCTGTTATGGTAAGGAAGCCCTGTCCATCGATGCGGCCTGTATCGCCTGTGTGCAGCCACCCATCGCGTATGGTGCGGGCCGTAAGCTCTGGAAGGTTTAGATAGCCCTTCATGACAGAATCACCCCTTACAAGCACCTCCCCGTCCTCTGCTATCCTTACCTCAACACCCTCAAGGGGTCTGCCCACTGTGCCCACACGATACTCGGTGAGGGTGTTTACAGATACAACCGGAGATGTCTCTGTAAGCCCGTAACCCTCAAGCACGGGTATGCCAATGGAGAAGAAGAACTCTGCCGTGGATGGCGAAAGAGGTGCCCCACCAGATACGAAGAACCTTATTGTGGGTGCAACCCTCTTCCTTACAGAGGCCACCACAGAGAGGGCAAGCCTTTTCCACACACCACCCCTTCTACTGTATTCAATGGCCTTCCTTACCATGAACCTGCGAAACCATGGAAGCCTCTCCATGGCGTCCTCAACCCGTCTCTTCATCCGCTCGAACACAAAGGGCACACCTATCATGAATGTGGGCTTGAAAAACTCCATGTCTGCCCCGACGAAGCTGAAGCCCCTGGCATAACATACAGGGCAACCCATGTGGATGAGGAAAAGTTGTGTTGTTCGCTCAAATATGTGGCTCAAGGGAAGATAGGAGAGGTATCTGTCGGTCTGGTCTATCCTTACAACATCCTTTATCGCCTCTATGTTAGATATTACATTACCATGGGAGAGCATCACCCCGCGTGGTCTGCCTGTTGTGCCAGAGGAATACACTATGGAAAAGATGTCATCCCTTCTTGTGGCACCTATCCTTAAATGCCCTCTTTCCATCTCTTCTCTTCCAAGCCCCAGGACATTTTCGAACAGAAGCACATCCCCGCTGCCACCCGCCTCTTCTGTGTCTCCCACAGCTATTATCCTTTGAACAAGCGGCAGGGCTTCTCTCAGGGCTTTCAGTCTTTCGAGCAGCCTTCCCGAGGCTATTATGGTCGTTGCGCCACTGTCTTTTAGTATGAACTCGAGGTCATCCCTTCCGAGGGTGGTGTAGACAGGCACACTTACGGCACCCACAGTTGCCATGGCAAGGTCTGCGATTATCCATTCGGGGCTGTTCTCGCAGAATATGGCGACCCTTTCTTCCCGCTTGATACCCAGGGCAGCAAGCCCGCAGGCAAACTCCCTTACCCTTGCCTCCAGCTCTCCGCGGGTTATGGTGTGCAGGGTGTCATCATGCCTTACCATAAGGGAGGCCCTTTCCTTCGGTATGGTGGGGGTCAGGATGAACCTGGCTATGTTGTTGTGGGCATCCTTCGGCATAGAAGGGGATACTTTATTTTTTCGGCACCTTCTCCCAGTCCTTCAGAAACCTCTTTATACCCACATCTGTGAGGGGATGCCTCGAAAGTTGCTCCATAACCTTGAATGGTATGGTGGCGATATGTGCTCCCATCAGTGCGGCTTCGAGCACATGGAGAGGATTCCTTATACTTGCAACTATTATCTCCGTGGTAAGCCCGTAGTTTCTGTAAATATCCAGAATCTGTCCAATAAGGTCCATCCCTGTATGGGATACATCGTCGAGCCTTCCTATAAAGGGGCTCACATAGCTTGCGCCCGCCTTTGCTGCAAGAAGGGCCTGAAGTGGTGAGAACACAAGGGTTACATTGGTCCTCACTCTGCTCTTGGAGAGTGCCTTTACCGCCTTGAGTCCCTCCAGTGTCATGGGTATCTTCACCACTACATTCTTGTTTATTGAAGAAAGTTCCTTTGCCTCTTTGACGAGTTCTTCCGCCCGCTCACTCACAGCCTCCACACTGACAGGGCCATCCACTATGGAACATATCTCCTCCACAAGGGCACCGAATGGCCTTCCCTCTCTGGATATAAGTGTGGGATTTGTGGTAACCCCGTCTATGAGTCCATAGTCCTGGGCGGTCTTTATCTCCTTTGTGTTTGCCGTATCGATAAAAAACTTCATATCTTCGGACCTCCTTTGTGTGGATTGTAAAATACTTGACTTATCCAGCGAAGGTGTGCAAAAATTTTTCTGTCCGGGATGACATGAAGCAAATATATACTGAAAACCGACTTTTTGCAAGACATATGGATCGCCGAAGTGGCGGAATTGGCAGACGCGCCAGATTCAGGATCTGGTGGACATTGCGTCCGTGGGGGTTCGAATCCCCCCTTCGGCACCACTGACTGGAGCTCACACCCTGAAAAAGGGACCATACATATTCAAGACAACACAGACCTCTCTTTGATTGAAGATAGAGAGCAAGAAGCACCCTCTATGGAGAACGAAGACCACAGGGTCCTTATAATAATCCCGGCATACAACGAGGAAGAGACCATCGCAGCTGTTATCGAAGACATAGGCCTTCACACCAGGGGTGCCTCTGTGGTGGTGGTGGACGATGGCTCAAGGGATGCCACCCAGCTCATAGCGAAGAGTATGGGGGCTACTGTACTCGAGCATCCCTTCAACATGGGAGTTGGTGCAGCGGTGCAAACAGGATTCAAGTATGCCCTTGAGTGTGGCTACAACATCTGTATCCAGGTGGATGCCGATGGACAGCATCCGGCAGAAGAGATAGAAAAACTCCTCGAACCCATAAGAAGGGGCAAGGCCAATGTGGTGGTGGGCTCTCGGTTTCTCGAGCCCTCGGGCTACAGACCATCCATCGCACGGGGTATGGGTATAGGGCTTTTCTCAAGGGTGGTCTCTGCGATAGTGGGAACAAGGATTACAGATGCAACCTCTGGCTTCAGGGCAACCGACCTTAAGGCAATGAAGTTCCTGAAGGATGTATACCCCGAGGACTATCCAGAGGTGGAAGCCCTGGTGTTGCTACACAAGGGTGGTTTTGATATAATGGAAGTTCCTGTGAGCATGCGCACAAGACAGGGTGGCAGATCCTCCATAACAGCAGGAAGGTCTGTATATTATCTGATAAAGGTGCTCCTCGCCATAATGGTAGATATTATGAAAAAGATTGAACGATGATACAGATTATCTCCATAGCCATATCACTGGTGCTCTTTGTGGCTGTTATAGACCTGATAAGAAGAGGGCTATTGAAGGAAAAATATTCGGTGTTGTGGCTTGCCTCCATGCTCTTCGTTATAGTGCTTGCAGTGTGGAAAGAGCTTCTTGCAAGGGTCTCTATGCTCGTGGGGGTAGCCTATCCACCCACATTGCTCTTTCTTGTGGCATTCCTTTTTGTAATCCTCATATTGCTCCATTATTCTGTTGCCATATCATCTCTGAGCGAAAAAAACAAGATACTCGCCCAGGAGATAGCCCTTCTTAAGAACCGGATACACGATAAGCAGCCCCTTTCAGAGGAAAAGAGATGATGGAAAGAATACTCGAGAAAAGAAACTTCCACCTTATATTCTCCCTTTTCCTTGCACTCCTGGTGCTTCTCATATACTCCAACACATTCTATGCGAGTTTCCACTTCGATGATACCATGCACATAGTGGAAAACTATCTGATAAGGGATCTCTCCAACTTCTTCGAGATATTGAGAGCCCAGAGAGGGGTTACCATGCTCACCTTTGCCCTCAACTACGCCCTTGGTGGGCTAAATGTGGTGGGCTACCATGTGGTAAACATTACCATACACATA
Source organism: Deltaproteobacteria bacterium (assembly GCA_015492245.1). Taxonomy (GTDB): domain Bacteria; phylum Desulfobacterota; class GWC2-55-46; order GWC2-55-46; family DRQE01; genus DRQE01. Next base: position 36,222 of record WGFM01000017.1, read on the forward strand.
GTAAATGGCATACTGGTATACCTGCTCCTGTATTACACCATAAGGCGTTTTGAAGGTGTGGAACAGTGGTGGGCCAGGAAGATAGCTGCCTTTACAGCCCTTCTTTTTGCAGTCCATCCCGTACAGACACAGGCAGTAACCTACATAGTGCAGAGGATGGAGAGCCTTTCGAGCATGTTCTACCTTCTGGGGCTTCTCTTCTTCATAAAGGCAGTGGATGCTGGCACCAGAACCAGAAGGGGGCTTCTATATGGTGGGGTGGTGCTCGCCTACATGCTGGGCTTTTACTCCAAAGAGATAGCCGTAACCCTGCCTGCGATAGTCTTTCTTTACGACCTTTGCTTCGTAAACAGAGGAAACATAAAGGGGATGGGCCAGAGGCTGCCACTTTACGGAGCACTGACTCTGTTGCTTATCTATTTTGTGGTCTCCACCGTTGTGCCTGCAGGCGGGTTCGGGGATCTGAGCAAAGAGGCACAGGCACTCTCCTACAGAGACCCAAGTGCAGGATTTGGCGTTAAGAGTATTGCCTCCCTTGAGTATCTCTTCACCCAGTTCAATGTGCTCCTCTACTACATTGTGCTTCTCCTTGTGCCTGTAAACCAGAATCTGGACTACGACTTCCCCATATCTCGTGGACTTTTTGAAACACCTGTGGTAAAAGAAGGGACAGTGCTGAACATCCCCATTCTGCCACCTGTGGTATCCCTTGTTATACTGCTCGTCATAATAGGGGTGGGTGTGTATCTCTTCGCAAGGGGAAGAAGGGAGGGCTCGTTACGAAAACTCATGGTCTCGTTCTTCATATTCTGGTTCTTCATAATACTTTCACCAACATCGAGCTTCATACCCATAATAGATGTTATATTTGAACACAGGGTATACCTTGCATCGGTCGGTTTCTTTGCCATATTCGTTCTCTGCATGGATGCCGGGTTCGGTTGTCTCGCCCAAAGAAAGGAGAGTAGAACGCCTTGATAGAGAGGACCACGCAACCCCCTTTGGAGAAGGGCACAAAGACTGTCCTCATAGCAGATGACAACGCCATATCGAGGAAGTGTCTCAAGAGCCATCTTGAAAGTTTCGGCTACAGGATAGTGGCGGAGGTGGCAGACGGGGAGAAGGCCGTTGAGGAGGCAAAAAAACACAGGCCTTCTCTTATACTGCTGGATATAAAGATGCCACGGATGGGTGGCATAGAGGCTGCCCGCATTATAACGAACCTATCACCTGTACCCATAATCCTTATAACAGGCCATGCCTCTGAAGAGCTGGCTGAAGAGGCTGCAGAGGCAGGGGTGTTTGCCTATCTGGTAAAACCTGTAACAAGGAAGCATCTTCTGCCTGCCATAAAGCTTGCCTTCACAAGGTTCGAGGAGTTCAAGCGCCTCGAAGAGGAGGTGGCGGACCTCAGGGAGGCCCTCGAGGCAAGAAAACTCATAGAGAAGGCAAAGGGTATACTCATGAAGCGATGCAAGATAGACGAAGAGGCAGCCTACAGGCTTCTGCAGACCCACTCGCAGAAAGAGAACAGGAAGATGCACGAGATAGCAAAAATGATTATAGAGGCAAGCAAGCTCATATAAAAAATATATGGGATTATACGAAAAACTATCACTCGCAACCAGACCAATTAAGTTCATACGAAGGCTTATAGTTGCCGTAATAGGCTTTACGGTCCTCCTTATCGGCATGGCCCTCATAGTCCTTCCTGGCCCTGCCACCCTGGTCATACCACTTGGGCTACTCATCCTTGCCACAGAGTTCGTCTGGGCAAGGCGACTTCTCAAAAAATTCAAAGAGACCGTTAAAAAACTCAACAACAGGGGCAAGAAAACTGACGATGGAAAAGGCGGAACAGAAAAGTCCTGACCCCTGTGGTGATTGGTACAGAAAAGACATTGCCCTTGTGGCCGAAGAACTTGCCACCTCTGTCAGAGAAGGGCTATCAGAAGAAGAGGCCTCAAGGCGCCTTACCCGCTACGGGCCAAACCGTCTTAAGGAGGTCAGGAGAGAAACTAAACTACAGAAGTTCCTCAAGCAGTTCACAGAGTTCATAATCCTGGTTCTCATAGGCGCGGCCCTCATAGCAGGGCTTCTTGGCGAATGGATAGACTCGCTTGCAATCCTTGCCATAGTGCTTCTCAACGGTGTCATAGGCTACATCCAGGAAGAAAAGGCCGAAAGGGTTCTTGAGTCTCTCAAGAGGCTTGCGGCGCCTGTGGCAAAGGTCATACGGGGTGGCGAGCTTCTGCACATAGAGGCAGAGAGACTCGTTCCAGGAGACCTCATTGTAATAGAGGCAGGTGATATGATACCTGCCGATGCACGGTGTGTGGAGGCGGAATTTCTGCGAGTGGACGAGGCCCCGCTTACAGGAGAATCCCACGCGGTAACCAAGGACCCTGCCCCTCTCGAAGACCATGTGCCCCTTGCGGACAGACTCAACATGCTCTTTTCAGGCACCACCGCCGTCTACGGCAGGGCGAAGGCCATCGTGGTGGCAACAGGCATGCACACAGAGATAGGCAAGATCGCCACCATGCTCGAGGAGGTAAAGCCCGAGCCCACTCCTCTGCAGAAAAGGCTTGCAGAGTTCGGCAGACTCCTTGTCTACATAGCAGGCGGGGTGTGCGCACTTATATTCCTTATAGGTGTGATGCGGGGAGACTCGATCCTCGATATGTTCCTTGTAGCCATAAGCCTTGCAGTGGCTGCCATACCAGAGGGGCTTCCAGCGGTGGTAACCATAGTGCTGGCCCTGGGTGTGCAGCGTATGGTCAAAAGACATGCACTAATACGAAAACTACCTTCCGTGGAAACACTGGGCTCGGCAACCATCGTGGCATCTGACAAGACAGGTACACTTACACAGAACCAGATGACAGTGAAAAAACTCTACCTCCCGGATGGCAGGGTGATGGATGCAACCGGCAGGGGCTATGAACCAGAGGGCAGCTTCTTCGTGGACGGCAAAGAGATAGACCCATCGAAAGAGCCTTCCTTGAGGATGCTCCTTGAGGCCGCACTGCTGTGTAACACCGCAGTATTAAAGAAGACAGAAGATGGCTGGAAGATCATAGGAGACCCCACAGAGGGTGCCCTCGTTACCATGGCACAGAAGGCCGGGCTAAGGAAAGAAGAGCTCGAGAAGGGGTTCGTCTTCTCTGCCGAGATACCCTTCGATGCCGAGAGAAAAAGGATGACACGGGTCTACAGGGGCAGACAGGATGGTCTGTGGCATGCCTTCACAAAGGGTGCGGTGGAGGTAATACTCAACAGATGCTCACATGCATATATAGACGGAAAGATACAGACGCTCGATGAGACAACAAGAGAGAAGATACTCAAAACAAACCAGAACCTTGCCCATCAGGCACTCCGTGTGCTCGCCATAGCCGTAAGAACATCTGATAAACCCTTCGATGTCCACCATGCAGACTCTGTGGAGTCAGGGCTTACCTTGCTGGGGCTTACCGGCATGATAGACCCACCACGGGAAGAGGTGTTCCTTGCTGTTGAAAAGGCAAGAAGGGCCGGTATGATGCCCCTCATGATAACAGGAGACCACAAGGAGACAGCCGTTGCCATAGCAAAAGAGATAGGTATATTCGAGCAAGACGATATGGCACTTACAGGCCAGGAGCTGGATGCCATGGGTGAGGAGGAGTTCAAAAGGATTCTGCCAAAGATAAAGGTGTATGCAAGGGTCAACCCGGCACACAAGCTCAAGATAGTACGGGCATGGAAGAGCCGGGGTGACATAATAGCCATGACAGGCGATGGTGTCAACGATGCACCTGCCCTAAAGGAGGCGGACATAGGCATAGCCATGGGTATTACCGGAACAGATGTTACAAAGAGTGTTGCCGACATGGTTCTTATAGATGACAACTTTGCATCCATAGTGGCCGCTGTTGAGGAAGGCAGGGGCATATTCGATAACATAAGAAAGGTGGTGCACTTTCTGCTCTCATGCAACATAGGGGAGATACTGGTTCTCCTGGTAGCATCCCTCATGGGACTGCCTCTACCACTTCTACCGATACAGATACTCTGGACAAACCTTGTAACCGACGGGCTGCCTGCCCTTGGGCTTGCAATGGAGAAGATAGACCCAACTGTTATGGAACGAAAACCAAGGGCCAGGGACGAGGGCATCGTTACAACGAGGCTTCTTCTTGTCATGACAGTTCAGGGTGGGTTCATGGCCATATGCACCCTTGGGGTGTACTGGATAGACCTCTATCTACTGGGTGCATCTGTTGAAGAGGCAAGAACCATAGCCTTTGCAACCCTTGTGTTCTCCCAGAAGTTCCATGTGTTCAACTGCCGTAGCGAGTGGCAATCGGTCTTCGAGCTTGGCCCATTTACCAATCGTATGCTGAGCCTTGCGGTGGTCCTTATACTGATTTCACAGGTCCTCATAACCCACATACCCCAGCTTCAGCCCATATTCAAGGTTACACCCCTGGGGCTGGATAAATGGCTCCTTGTGCTCCTGGCCTCTGTTCAGCCACTTCTGTGGATGGAGGTGGTAAAGTTTATATACAAGAAGAGCGGCAGGGAGCTGCATCAGCACTGATGTAAACAGCCCTGACAAAGATGGGGCTAATCCCTGGGCACCTCGAGCATCCGCCTGAGTGCCACAAGTGCCTTCTCCCTTACATCCTCTGGCACCCTGACCATGTTCTTCATCTCACGAAGGCCTTCGGCCACATCCTCGAGTGTGGTGAGCTTCATGTTGGGGCATATGAGGGTCTTTGAAGGAAGGATGAACTTCTTGTCAGGGTTCTCTTTCTTGAGCCTCCAGAGGATACCCATCTCTGTGCCAACTATTATTGTGCTGGCGCTGGTTGAGCGTGCAAAGCTGTACATCCCTGAGGTGGAACAGACATGGTCTGCAAGGTCCACCACCTCTGGTCTGCACTCGGGATGGCATACAAACACACTGCCCGGGTTTTCCTCCTTCGCCCTGAGGACCTCCTCGGGGGTGAGTCTGTCGTGGGTGGGGCAGAACCCATCCCACCACTCGAGCTTCTTCTCTGTAAACCGCTGTATGTAATGGGCGAGGTTTCTGTCTGGCACCATGTATACCCTGTCCGAATCGAGGGATTCCACCACCCTCACTGCGTTTGCCGAGGTGCAGCATATATCGCTCAATGCCTTGACCTCTGCCGATGTGTTCACATAGGCAACAACAGGCACGCCGGGGCGTCTTTCACGCTCTGCTTGTAGCTGGTCTGCCCTTATCATGTCGGCCATGGGACAACCTGCATCCATCCTTGGCAGTATGACCTTCTTGTGTGGCGAGAGTATGGCGGCGCTTTCTGCCATAAAGTGCACCCCGCAGAACACTATGACATCTGCATCTGTGCGGGCTGCCTCCTGGCTGAGCCCTAAGGAATCACCCCTTAAGTCTGCTATCTCCTGGATTTCATCGCGCTGGTAGTTGTGGGCAAGGAGTACGGCATTGCGCTCTTCAAGGAGCCTTCTGACCTCTCTTTTCAACTCCTCTGTCCTCGACACCCTGCTGCAACCTCCTTAAAATTCGCTGCAAAGTCTGATTATATATGATAAGATGTTAAAAAGGCAAGCCCCTTGTATCAGATGAATTTATCAGAAAGAGACAGAAAAATACTGCTCAAGATTGCAAGAGATACCATCCATGCAGTGGCAAGGGGAATGCCCCCACCTGCATTCTCAGCAAACAGCCCTGCCCTTGAGGAGGAACGGGGAGCATTCGTTACAATACACACCCGTGAGGGCAGGCTTCGTGGCTGTATAGGGGTATTCCAGTCCAACAGCCCCCTCCATGAGACCGTTCGGGACATGGCCGTTGCCGCAGCGAAGGATGACCCACGCTTCAGTCCCGTAAGGGAGGAAGAACTGCCCAATATCAGGATAGAAGTATCTGTACTCTCGCCACTTAAAAAGATAAACAGTGTGGAAGAAATAGAGGTTGGAAGACACGGCATCTACCTTGTGAAGGGTTTCAACCGTGGTGTCCTTCTGCCACAGGTTGCGGTAGAACACGGGTTCGATAGATACCAGTTTCTGGACCAGACATGCCTCAAGGCAGGACTTGCGCCAGATTCATGGCGTGAGGGGGCAGATATATACATCTTCGAGGCAGAGGTATTCGAAGAAGATTGAAGCCTACCTTAAGAGCCCCACCGCCTCTTTTATCCTGTCGACACCCCTTCTTATATCTTCTTCAGAGCAGGCAAAAGAGAGCCTTATGTAGCGATCGTCTCCAAACCCTGCACCTGGCACAACGCAGACCTCCCCAGTGTCAAGGAGAAAGCTGGCGAACCCTGTGGAATCATCTATGGCCCTGTCTTTATGTGCTCTGCCAAAGAATGTGGATACATTGGCAAACACATAGAATGCACCCTGTGGCCTCACACAGCTTATACCATCTATGGAGCTGAGCCCTTCGACCATCATGTCCCTTCTCTTTTTGAACTCCCTTACCATCTCCTCCACACACTGCTGCGAACCCTTAAGGGCTGCCACAGAGGCCCACTGGCTTATGGAGGTGGGGTTGGATGTGGACTGGCTCTGAACACGCGTCATTGCTTCTATGAGCCCTTTGGGCCCCAGGGCATATCCTATCCTCCAGCCTGTCATGGAGTAGCTCTTGGACACGCCGTTAAGGATCACCGTATTCTCCCTTGCCCCATCGCAGACACCTGCGGCACAGACAAACTCCACCTCTCCGTAGACTATCCTGTCGTATATCTCGTCTGATATGAGGAGCACACCCCTGTCTATGGCAACCCTTACGAGCTCTTCAATCTCTCCTGGCGGGTATACACACCCGGTGGGGTTGGAAGGGCTGTTTATGACCACCGCCTTTGTCCTGTCTGTTATGGAGTCTTTCAGCCTTTCCGGGGTAAGCCTGAACCCTTCTTCCTCGCGGGTATGAACTATCCTGGGCACACCACCTGCAAGCCTTACCATGGGTGGATAGGACACCCAGTAAGGGGCCGGCACGATGAACTCATCGCCCGGGTCAAGAAGTGCCTGGCAGAGGTTGTAGAAAGAGTGCTTGCCACCACAGGATACGAGTATCTCCTCTCTGGCATACTCAAGAGAATGGTCTTTCCTGTAGCGTTCTATTATGGCCTCCTTGAGCTCCTCCATGCCTCCAACAGGTGTATATTTTGTGTGTCCCTCCTTTACTGCCCTTATGGCCGCCTCTTTTATGTGTTCGGGGGTATCGAAGTCGGGCTCCCCTGCGGTAAAGCTTATCACATCGTGCCCCTTCTTCCTGAGCTCCTTTGCCTTGCCTGTCAGGGCAAGTGTGGGGGATGCCTCAAGCCCCATGACCCTCCGGGAAAGCCTGATATTCATCCTTCCGCTCCGAATCTTTTCTTGAGCATTTCCCCCACCCCTGATGTTACGAAGGGCTCGAGCCTTCCACCAAGCTTTGCAATCTCCTTTATGAACTTGGAGCTTATGTGGGCATAGTTCTCAGAGGTCATGAGGAATACTGTCTCTATCGATGGGGCGAGCTCGCGGTTGGTCAGTGCCATCTGGAATTCATACTCGAAATCCGATATGACACGAAGCCCCCTGACTATAACAGAGGCTCCCTTCCTTGCAACATAGTCTATGAGAAGCCCCTTGAAACTCTCCACCCTTACATTGGGATAACTCTTTATCTCCTCCCTTATCATCTCCATCCTCTCTGCGACTGTAAAGAGCGGGCTCTTCGTTGTCTCCTCTGCAACCGCCACCACCACCTCGTCGAACAATTTGTGGCAACGCTCTATTATATCCAGGTGTCCACGGGTAATGGGGTCGAAGGTGCCCGGGTATATGGCTATGTGTTTTGTCATCCCCTATTGCTCCTTTTCCAGAAAGTATACCCTTGTATCTCCGTATCTCTTCTCCTTTATTACCCTGACACCAGGGGGAGGCTCGAGCACCTGGTGTCTGGATAGTTCGCATACGATAATGCCATCTGGACTCAACACACCGGTTGTTGCAATATGTTCAACTGTCTTCTCTGTAAGCTCCACCCTTTCGTAGGGTGCATCTATGAATATAATATCGAAGGTCCTGCCTTTTTCCGAGAGCTCCCTCAGGGCTGCCAGTGCATCCTTCTTTACAACCCTTGCCCTCTGGGTGTAGCCACACAGCCCGAGGTTTCGCTTTATAACCTCTATGGCCCTTGCCGAAAGGTCTACAAGGGTTGTCTCTTTTGCACCCCTGCTCAGGGACTCTATTGCCATGGCACCTGTGCCTGCAAAGAGATCGAGCACCCTCTTTCCCTCCAGCGTCTGGCCGAGCACATTGAATATGGCCTCTCTCACCCTGTCGGTGGTGGGCCTTATGAGTCTGTGTCCAAAGGTGGCAAGCCTTGTGCCCTTTCTGGCACCACCTGTAATCCTCATAACAACTATATACCCATTACCTTTACAGAGATGAGCCTGTTTCTTGGGCCATCGAACTCTGAAAAGTAGAGCGCCTGCCACTGGCCAAGCCCAATCCTTCCCCTGGTTAGAGGCAGAGTGAGGCCCGTGCCCACCAGGAGGGACTTGAAATGGGCATCTGCGTTCCTTCCGTAATCACCACGGTTGTGTTTGTACTCTGCCCTGTTGGGAACAAGCTCATTGAGGAAGAGGTGGAAGTCCTCCTCAAGGGCTCTGTCCTCGTTGTTAAGGTGTATGGCCGCGGTGGTGTGCCCTGTGGAGACGAGCACAAGGCCCTCTTTTATCCTGCTCTCCTCTACAATTGCCTCCACCTGGTCTGTTATCTTCACCTCTTCGGTCTTTCTTGTGGTCGTAAGCCTTATGTTCGCCGTAAACACCCTCATGTTCATATCTTTTCCTTTCAGACTATTTGTGGCAGCATATCGCCTGCCTTTCCATTTATGACCTCATCCATAAAGGGAGATATGGGGGTTCGCTCCGGGTTTATCTCCGCAACAAAGGCACTCCTCTGTTTCGCCATGGTTGCAAAGGACGCTGCGGGCTGAACCACTCCTGATGTGCCTATAACGAGCATGAAGTCTGTGGCCTCAACGAGTTCGTAGGCCCTGTTTATGGCACCTGCTGGCAGCATCTCTCCAAACCAGACCACCCCTGGCCTCAACAGCCCACCACAACCACAACGGGGTGGAATCTCCTTAAGGGGCACATTCCTGTCCTCTTCCTCTCTGCCACATCCTGTACACCTTATCCGCCAGATGTTGCCATGGAGTTCCACCACATCCCGGCTCCCTGCAAGGCTGTGGAGGCCATCCACATTCTGGGTTATGATGGAGAAGTGTCTCTTCTCCTCTTCTATTCTAACCAGTGCATAATGCGCCCTGTTGGGTCTTACCTCTGAAAGCAGCCTTCTGCGCCAGTCGTAAAACTCCCAGACAAGCTTCGGGTCCCTTCTGAACGCCTCGGGGGTTGCCAGCTCTTCTGCCCTGTGGTTTCGCCACAGCCCATCATTGCCCCTGAATGTGGGCACCCCGCTCTCTGCAGAAATGCCTGCCCCTGTAAGCACAACAGGCCTTTCGGCCCTGTGGAGCCTTTCTCTTACCCTTTCTGTAGAGGTACCCATAAAAGTCTCATGTCTCGAAGCTTCCTTCTCTCGATATAATACCGCTTCTTATGGCATCCTTTATTATCTGCCTTGCATTGTCCTCCTTGTCTGCCTCCACGGCTACCAGTTTGCCAGCCAGTCCGTCTCTGTCGAGTGTGTCGGCCATGCCAAGGTCTGTAACGATGCAGTCTATGTCGTATTCCTCCAGGAGTTCCTCTATTATGGAGGCATCCACTTCATCGTAAAGTATGTAAATATCTACAAATCTTATCTTCCTTGCCATGGGTTATAGGAGTATAATTTAAAATCAAATACCTTGTCAAGCACCCCTTGTGTCAGGGCATCTCCTCTTCCTCGCGGTGCACAGTGCCCGCACCACAGCTGAAAGAAACATTTCCATTATAGCTGAAAAGATGGCCCCTAACCACAGCCTGAAAAAAGATACCTCTCTTCCTCAACGGTTATCCTTCCAGGACACCTCCCTCTTCTGTGAACTTGCAAAAATTGTATAATAACCGATCGAAGAGGGGGTTGTAAACATTTTTGGTTTTCCTTTGCATTCTGTTGGGTTATAATAGAAAATCGGGAGGTCTTTCATGCCATGGTAAGAAAGATACTTAAATATCCGGAGTCTGTGTTGAGAAAAATATCCGAACCTGTGGATAGGGTGGACGATGAGGTAAGGGCCCTCATGGCCGACCTTGTGGATACCATGCGTCATGTGGGTGGTATAGGGCTTGCTGCCCCGCAGATAGGGGTCAGCATGAGGGTCATAGTCATAGAGATACGAGAGGACGAGACAGAAGATAAAGAGCCACAGATTATAAGGCTTGTAAACCCTGAGATAGTGGAGGCACGGGGCACCACCAGGTTTGAGGAGGGCTGCCTCAGTATCCCGGGGATAAAGACGAATGTAAGAAGAAGCGAGGTGGTGGTGGTATCTGGACTCGATGAAGAGGGTAAAGAGGTCAGAACAGAGGCAACGGGGCTTCTCTCCATAGCGCTCCAGCATGAGATAGACCACCTCGATGGCATACTCTTCATAGACAGGGTGAGCTCACTTAAAAGAGAGTTCCTCCTCAAAAGATACAGAAGACACCTGTTGAGCCAGGAGCAGGCACTTTAGAGATGGACCCCTCAAGGATAACCATTGTGTTCATGGGCTCTCCTGAGTTTGCCGTGCCATCCTTGGAAGCACTTTACCAGGAGGGCTACCAGATAAAGGCGGTCATAACACAACCTGCCAGGCCAAAAGGCAGGGGTAGACGCATAAGGCCAACCCCTGTGGGGGAGTTTGCAAGGAGCAGAGGTTTAGAGGTAAAGGAACCTGCAAGACTCAAAGACACTGAGTTCCTCGACCATCTTCGCTCACTCAAGCCCCAGCTCATAGTGGTGGTTGCCTACGGGAAGATTCTTCCCAGAGAGGTGCTCTCCATACCGGGGCTTGGGTGCATAAACCTTCATGCCTCGCTTCTTCCAAGGTGGCGGGGGGCAGCCCCTGTGCAGAGGGCCATCATGGCAGGTGATACCACAACAGGGGTTTCGACCATGCTCATGGACGAGGGGATGGACACAGGCCCCATACTGCTCAAAAAAGAGGTGAAGATTGGCAAGGAGGAGCGTGCCGGTGAGCTCTCAGAGAGGCTTGCACGCATAGGGGCAGAGCTTCTGGTTGAGACCATAGGGCTATATGTGGCAGGCGGGCTCGAGCCCGTCCCGCAGGATGACTGCCTTGCCACATACGCACCACTACTGAAGAAAGAAGAGGGCAGGATAGACTGGCAGAGGCCGGCAACAGAGCTGGCAAACCTCGTAAGGGGGCTGCATCCCTGGCCATCTGCCTATACATATCTTGCTGGAAGGCTCATTAAGATTCACAGGGTGCGTGCCACCGATGAAGAAGGTGGGCTTCCTCCAGGAAGGGTTGTAAAATCTACAGAAGATGGTATATATGTAAGCACAGGAGATGGAATACTCGTTGTAAAGGAACTCCAGCCCGAGGGTAAAACCCCCATGGGGGCAGGCCAGTTCGCAAGGGGTTACAGGGTAGATGAAGGCACGGCTTTTGAATAACAAAGAGGAATGGAAGGGAAGCCCCGAGAGCATCCCCTACAGGCCCAACAGGAAGATAATAATAGGGCTTCTTGTCCTTGTAGGGCTCGGCCTGAGTGCCCTCGGGTTTGTTCTATGGTATGTGCCAACCATAGGGCTTAAGAATCTTCATCCCTCGCTGCCCTATGTGTTCGGGGTCATTGTGGGTGGCATGCTTGCTGTAACGCTGGGAGGGCTCGTGCTCATGGGTGTGGCCCTCATAAAGGGGAGGATTGTGGTCTCCTCGCCTGCATTCCGCGGGGTGTTGATAAAGCTCTTCCTGCCCCTGATGATGCTTGTGGGCGGGGTTGCAGGCATACCACGAATAAGGATAGAACAGGCATTCATAGAGCTCAACAACCGTCTTGTCCGCGAGACGATACGCCGCAGGGGCAGGGGGCTCGCCCCGAACAGGCTCGTCCTCCTCATGCCACACTGCATACAGTATGACAACTGCAGGATAAAGGTTACACGAGAGGTGCGTAACTGTGTTGGCTGTGGCAGGTGTGAGATAGGAGACCTCATAGATGTATCTGATAAGTACGGTGTGAAGCTATTCGTCCTTACAGGTGGCACTGTGGCACGGAGGAAACTCGTAGAATACAGGCCCGATGCAGTGGTTGCCGTTGCCTGCGAGAGAGACCTTACAAGCGGCGTGCAGGATGCCTACCCCCTGCCTGTCATAGCCGTAATAAACAAACGCCCCAATGGCTACTGCATAGAGACAGGTGTAAACATAGAGGATGTAAAACGGGCACTGGAAGACCTCCTCAACCCCGAACCCTCCCCACAGGCAGGCTAATCCTTTCCCTTTACACCAGAAAACACTTCTGTTATCTTTTTGTGTATGCAAAAGATACGCATAGCCATGGCCCAGATAAACCCCACCGTGGGAGCCCTCGGAAGGAACGCAGAGAAGATACTGCGCTTTACACAGAGGGCACAGAAGATGGGTTGTGATGTGGTGGTCTTTCCAGAGCTTGCACTAACAGGCTACCCGCCAGAAGACCTTCTCCTGAAACCAGGCTTCATAGAGGACAACATAGAAGAACTCAAGAGGCTCTCCCGCAGGATAACAGGTATTACCGCCATAGTGGGCTTTGTGGACAGAACCGACGAGATATACAACGCCTGCGCCATAATACATGGTGGAAGGGTAGAGGGTGTGTATCACAAGATGTTTCTTCCAAACTACGGGGTGTTCGATGAGGAACGCTACTTTCAGGCAGGCTCCATCCCGCTGAACATGGTCATAGAGGATGTAACAATCGGCATCGGCATATGCGAGGACATATGGTATCCCGAAGGGCCTGCAAGGGCGCAGGCACTGGCAGGGGCACATATTGTAGTGAACATAAATGCCTCTCCATACCACTTCGGCAAGGCACGCATGAGAGAGGAGATGCTCGTAGCCCGTGCCCTGGACAACGAGGTCGTGGTGGTATACAACAACATGGTGGGCGGACAGGATGAACTCATCTTCGATGGACAGGGCATGATAATAAACGAAGAGGGCCAGATTATCGCCCGAACAAGGGCATTCAAAGAGGAGCTTCTCACAAAAGAGCTCGACCTCGAAGGGGTCACAAGAAAGAGGCTACACGATAGGAGAAGACGAAAAGAAAAACTCGAAGAAGAAGGACCACCTGTTGAAACCCTTGTGCTGAGGAGGGCAAAGATAAGAAAGAGAAGGCCTGCGCTGGAGAGGACATCTGCCATCACACCTCCTCTTTCACCACTCGATGAGGTGCTCGAGGCCCTTCTGCTCGGCACAAAGGATTATGTGGCAAAAAACCGTTTCAAGCACTGTGTCATAGGCCTGAGTGGTGGCATAGACTCCTCACTCGTTGCCTATGTGGCCACAAAGGCCCTGGGTAGAAAGGCCGTTACAGGGGTGTTCATGCCCTCAAGATACTCATCCACAGAAAGCAGAGAGGATGCAACCCGGCTTGCAGGAAACCTGGGCATGGAGTTTCTCACCATACCGATAGACCCCATATTTGAACAATACCTTGCCATCCTCAACCCCCATTTCAAGGGGCTTGGGGCCGATATTGCAGAGGAGAACATACAGGCCCGTATAAGGGGCAACATCCTTATGGCACTGAGCAACAAATTCGGCTGGCTTGTGCTCACCACAGGCAACAAGAGCGAGATGTCCGTGGGCTATGCCACCCTCTATGGAGACATGGCAGGTGGCTTTGCCGTGATAAAGGATGTGCCAAAAACCCTTGTCTACGAGCTATCACGCCACATAAACCACAAGGAGGGCTACCCGGTGATACCCCAGAGGGTGCTCACCAAAAAACCCTCGGCAGAGCTGAGGCCCAACCAGACAGACCAGGACACACTACCTCCCTACGAGGTGCTCGACCCGATCCTTAAGGCCTATGTTGAGGAAGACAGGTCTCTTGCCGAAATAGTGGACATGGGCTATCCAAAGAGGCTTGTAAAGAGGGTCATAAACATGGTGGACCGCAGTGAATACAAAAGGCGCCAGGCCCCACCTGGCATAAAGATAACCCCCAGGGCCTTCGGCAAAGACAGAAGGATGCCCATAACCAACCATTATGAGGCAGGCTGAAAGAACACTCAAAAAGCTCTACCTTGCCGGCACAGGGGCGGTGATGCCTGAAGATGCCGTAAGAAGACACCTTCGCCTTTCCCGTAACATCCTCTGTGCAGATGGCACCCGCTACAACCTCGAAAGGTTCAGAAACATCCATGTTGTAGGTGCAGGCAAGGCCGCCCCTGGCATGGCCCGTGCAGTGGAGGACATACTGGGTAGCAGGATAACCGCAGGTGTGGTGGTTACAGAATATGGCCTTCCGTGCAGGACAGAAAGGATAGAGGTATTTTATGGCAGACACCCTGTGCCCGACAGGGGTGGGCTGAAGGGGGCAAAAAGGGTGCTCTCTCTGGCAGAGGGGGCAAAAGGGGACGACCTTGTTATATGCCTCATCTCGGGCGGGGCAAGCGCCCTTCTTCCTGCACCTGTGGATGGAATAACATTGAGGGATAAACAGCTTGTAACAGAGCTTCTTGTAAGAAGTGGTGCCCACATAGGAGAGATAAATACAGTAAGAAAGCATCTGTCCAGGATAAAAGGCGGTGGGCTTGCGAGGGCATGTTACCCTGCAACGGTTCTGACCCTTATAATATCCGATGTGGTGGGTGGGTCTGCTTCCACCATAGGCTCAGGGCCAACAAGCCCGGATGCCACCACAGTGGACGAGGCCATTGGAATCCTCAAAGGATACTCCCTTACAGAGATGCTGCCAGAAAGGGTACTTGAGGTCCTTCGGGCGAGAACCCATGAGACCCCCAAACCAGGAGACCCTGTATTCAGGAAGACAAAAAACTTCATCATCGCAGACAACATTACAGCCCTCAAAGAGGTCAAAAGGGCTGCCCGCGCCATGGGCTACAGGGCTGTCATAATAACCTCTCTCCTTACAGGAGATGTGGGGGATGCAGCGGGCTTCATAGCCTCGGTAATAAAAGAGGCACGTTTGAGTGGAAACCCTTCAAAGCCACCCTGCTGCATACTCTTCGGTGGAGAGACCACCGTAAGGGTGAGGGGCAGGGGCAGGGGTGGCAGGTGTCAGGAGCTCGCACTACTTCTTGCAGAAAAGATTACATCTATTGGCGGTGTGGCCGTCCTATGTGCAGGCACCGATGGCATAGACGGCATAACCCCTGCCGCAGGCGCCTTTGTGTATGGCACAACACTTAAAAGGGCACAGAGGCTGGGGCTTGACCCCAGAAGGTTTCTCCTGAAGAACGACTCCTACAACTTCTTCCGCCCCCTGGGAGACCTCTTCATTACAGGCCCCACAGGCACCAATGTGGCAGATATGGTGATATGTCTTGTGGAATAGCAGGTGGGGTTCTGTCAGCCGAGCCGCTCTTTGAGAAGCCTGTTTACAAGCTGTGGGTTTGCCTTGCCACGGGTGGCCTTCATCACCTCTCCGACGAAAAAGCCCAGGAGCTTGGTCTTTCCCGCCCTGTAGCGCTCCACATTCTCAGGGTTATCGGCAATAATCCTGTCTACAACCTGGAGCAGCTCCGATTCATCTGAGATCTGGCTCAGCCCCTTCTCCTCTATTATGGCCTCTGCATCCTTGCCGGTTGCAAACATCTCTTCGAGCACCTCTTTTGCTATCTTGCCACTTATCCTGCCGCCTTTCAGGAGCTTGAGAAGGGCGGTGAACCTTTCCGCCCCAACAGGGCTTTCCTCCATGGAGATGTTGTGCTCCTTAAGGAGTCTCAAAAGCTCGCTCATAATCCAGTTGCTCACTGTCTTTGGCTCGTTGAAAAGCCCAACGCACTCTTCGTAGAAGTCTGCAAGCCTTTTTGAGGAGGTGAGTATGCCTGCATCATAGGAAGGTAGTCCGTATTCTTCCATGAAGCGTGTCTTCTTCTGTGCCGGCAGTTCCGGCAGCATCACCCCTATGGCCTCTATCTCTTCATCTTCGAGCACAAGGGGGAGGAGGTCCGGCTCGGGGAAATACCTGTAGTCGTGTGCCTCTTCCTTCGTCCTCATGGAGCGGGTCCTTCCAGTGGAGGGCTCGAAGAGGCGGGTCTCCTGGACAACCCTCTCACCGCCTTCCATAAGGCCTATCTGCCGGGCTATCTCATAGGTGAGGGCATCTTTGAGAAACTTAAAGGAGTTCATGTTCTTGACCTCTGTCTTTGTGCCGAACTCCTTTGTGCCCTTAGGCCTTACCGACACATTGGCGTCGCAGCGAAGGCTTCCTTCCTGCATGTTGCCATCGCATATCTCAAGGTAGAGCAGTATGTCTCTAAGTGCCTTAAGGTAGCTTACCGCCTCTTCGGGGCTCGATATATGGGGCTCGCTCACTATCTCTATAAGGGGCATGCCTGCACGGTTGAAGTCCACAAGGCTTGAGGCCTCGTCATCCCCTTCGCCATGGAGGAGTTTTCCCGCATCCTCTTCTATGTGTATCCTGGTTATGCCCACACGCTTTGTCCTTCCGTCGGGTGTCTCTGTATCGATGTGTCCTGCCTCTGCAAGGGGCTCGTCGTACTGGGAAATCTGGTAGCCCTTTGGAAGATCCGGGTAGAAGTAGTTCTTTCTTGCAAAGACACTTCGGTGGTTTATCCTGCAGTCTGTGGCAAGTGCCATCCTTATGGCATACTCCACAGCCTTCTCGTTTATAACAGGCAGAACCCCTGGCATGCCAAGGCATACGGGGCAGACCTGTGTGTTCGGTGGTCTGCCAAAGGTTGTGGAGCACCCACAGAAGAGTTTAGAGCGTGTGAGAAGCTGTGCATGAACCTCAAGCCCTATGACTGCCTCGTATTCCATATGTCAGCCCTCCCCCAGAAGTTTCCCTAAAGGTGGTCTTTTTTTGTGCCATTCGGTAGCCTCTTCGTAGGCGTGTGCAACCTTAAGTATGGATATTTCGTCGAGGAATCTACCAAGAAACTGCAGCCCCAGGGGGAGGCCCTCTTCTGTAAACCCACAGGGCACAGATATTCCAGGTATGCCTGCGAGGTTACAGGAGATGGTGAAGATGTCCGAAAGATACATTGTAAGGGGGTCCGAGAGCCTCTCGCCAAGCCTGAAGGCAGGCGTGGGAGAGGTGGGTGTAAGTATCACATCGCACATCCTGAAGGCCTCTTCGAAGTCCCTTTTCATAAGGGTTCTCACCTGTGAGGCCTTCCTGTAGTAGGCCTCGTAATAGCCTGCTGAAAGAGAGTATGTGCCGAGCATTATCCTCCTTTTCACCTCTGCTCCGAACCCCCTGTCTCTGGTGAGTTTATACATGTCCAGTAGCCCCCCGCCTTCATCCACCCTGAGGCCGTATTTTACCCCATCGTAGCGTGCAAGGTTGCTCGAGGCCTCAGAGGTTGCCACCAGATAGTACACACTCACTGCATACTCTGTATGGGGTAGACTCACTTCCACACACTCTGCCCCAAGCCCTTCGAGAACACGGATTGACTCTCCTACCGCCTTTTCGACCTCTGGATGAAGCCCTTCTATGAAGTATTCTTCTGGTATACCTATCTTCATGCCCTTTATGTTACCATCGAGGTGGCTCTCATACTCATGTACAGGTGCATGGAGGGATGTGGAATCTTTCGGGTCCCTACCTGCGATAAGAGTGAGCGTTATGGCGCAGTCCCTTACACACCTTGCTATGGGGCCTGCCTGGTCAAGGCTTGATGCAAAGGCTATCATACCGTATCTCGAGACAAGTCCGTAGGTGGGCTTAAGCCCCACCACCCCACAGAGGGCTGCAGGCTGTCTTATCGAGCCCCCTGTATCGGTTCCGATGGAGAGGACACACTCTGCTGAGGAAACTGCTGCCGCACTGCCGCCACTCGAGCCCCCTGGCACACGCCCCGGGTCCCAGGGATTGAGGGTTGGAAAGAAGGCCGAATTCTCTGTGGATGAGCCCATGGCGAACTCGTCCATGTTGAGCTTGCCGATGATTACTGCTCCCGCACCCTTAAGCCTTTCAACCACCGTGGCATCGAATGGCGGTATGTAGCCCTCCAGTATCCTGGAGCCACAGGTGGTCTTTATCCCCTTTGTTGAGAATATATCCTTCAGCGCTACAGGCATACCCGTAAGGGGGGTTATCCCCTCTTTTTCCCTGAGCCTTCTGTCTGCCTCGTCTGCCTGTCTGAGTGCCTCTTCCCTGCATACGGTGATATAGGCACGGAGCCTGCCATCTATTGCATCTATCCTTTCAAGGTATGCCTCGGTAAGGGCGCGTGAAGTTATCTCGCCACCTTTGAGTTTCTCCGCAAGTTCCCAGCCGTTGAGCTCTACTACATCCACCTTTCATCAACCTCCGCCTGTTTTTAAAACCATAATATTATAGTCATCCTGAGCCACATTTACAACCATCTTCTTAAGGACAGGGCCATCTGTTCCCTTATGAGGGGACCTTCTCTACATCGACAGGTGTGTATTTGAGTTCGGGCTGGCCAGACAGCGGGTCCACCCTTGTGGCAACAAGGGTGTTGATAGGGGTGCAAAACTCCTCTGGATAGCCAAATGGTGTAAAAAGATGCCCTCTTTTTATCCTGCCAATGATTACCACCCTCTCTGTACTGCTCAGCCTGGATGTTAGGCGCACCGTGTCCCATTCCGAGACTCCAAGCTTCAGGGCATCCTGGTAGTTCATCACCACATAGGGAGGTGGTTCACCCTTAACAAGGGATTCCACCTTGCCTGTCTTTGTCATAGTATGCCAGTGCCTTTTCAGTCTACCTGTGATGAGCACAAAACCCTTCTGACCGTCTCTAACAGAGAAGGTGGCTGGTATAAACACCGCCTTTCCTGACGAACTGCTGGAGACAGCTTCTTTGCAACTTTCACCTGTCAGTCTGGAAGGCAACATGCTGTAGTCAAGGCCTGAAAGGTCGCAGTGTGTGTCCCTCGTTGTCTCCTTCAACTCCAGGAATATCTCCTGCGGACTGCTGAATCCAAAAGGTTCTCGCCAGCCCATCTTCTGTGCCATCTCCACGAATACCCTCCAGTCAGGCTTCGCCTCTGCATGGGGTTCTGAGAATCTTTCGCAGTATGTAATGGTCCTGTCTCCTGAAATCATGGTTCCACTCTTTTCACCAAGCTGGGCTGCTGGAAGGAGCATATTCGCATATCTGGCTGTATCGTTGAAGTAGGGATCCTGCACAACGAGGAAAACCCTTTCGAGGGCACTCTGCACAAGACCAAGCCCTGGCAGTGAAACTGCAGGATTTGTTCCCACCACCCAGAGAAACCTTATATCTCTGCTGACCATCCTGTCTACAGCCTCTGTTATAGTGAGACCAGGAACACCTTTTATACCGCCAACGCTCCAGAACCTCTCCATAAAGGACCTGTCTGCCTTGTCGCTCACCCTCCTGTAGCCCGGCAACCCCTCTGTCAAATATCCCATAAGCCTGCCACCCATGGCGTTACACTGACCTGTCAGTGGAAAGGGGAACCCCCTTTTGCTGTCGAGCCTGGCTGTTGCAAGGTGGAGATTGAGGATTGAAAAATTCTTCATCGTCCCACTGGCAGATTGATTTATGCCCTGACACCAGAAGGTTATAAGCTTTCTGCTCTCTGCAAACACATTGGCGAGAAACTCTATGTCCTGACCGTCGATCCTGCATATCCTGCCTGCCACATCCACAGGATAGGCCTGTGCACATCGGAGGGCATCTTCAAATCCTTCGGTGCCCGTCCCTATGAAACCTTTATCGATACGACCAGTCCTGTAAAGAAGCCCCAGCACGGCGTTGAACAGGACCGTATCCGTGCCTGCTCTCAAGGGTATGTGGACATCATTTGCTGAAGCTGTCTCTGTATAAACGGGGTCTATGGTTATTATCCTGGTGTGCCCCTCTATACGCCTCTTCAATACCCTCCTGAAGAGCACGGGGTGCGATATTGCGGCATTCGAGCCTACGAACAGGAATGTATCTGCATCGTCTATGTCTGCATAGGAGCCAAAGGTGCGGTCAGAACCGAACACACGCCTGAAGGCACTGATGCTTGAAGCCATGCATAGCCTTGTGTTTGCATCAATGTTGTTGGTTCTCAGAAAGCCTTTGACAAACTTGTTTATAACATATATCTCCTCTGTCAGAAGCTGTCCAGAAATGTAGAAGTACACCTGTTCAGGGGACGAACTCATGAGCACATCCTTCAGGATACTATACGCCTCCTGCCAGCTTATCTTCCTGAACGGCTTGTCCACCCCTTCCCTGAACATGGGAGTGGTTATTCTCCCCTTTCCCAGTATCTCGGCTATATGGAGAGGTTTTATGCAGAGCTCACCCCTTGATGTGGGATGCTCCCTATCAGCCCGAACAGAGAGCATACCCTCTGTGGAGACTTCCACACGCATTCCACATCCAACACCACAATATGGACATTGCAACCTCATCAACGCCTCCTGACCTTCACCATTGAGAATTTTATTATGGAGTCTGCATCGACCACGGATAGAAGAACCTCTGGAGGGTGGCTCTGCACAGAAGGTTCTACCTGTTCATTCATAATGCAAGGAGTTTGCCACAGGTATAAAAATCTGGGATCCTTCTTTATTAATCCTATCCCTGGGCTGTGCTGTATCGTAAACGGCCATCTGTTTGCACAAATATTGTGCAGACAGTCGATGGGCCTGCTGCTCTGTGTAGCATGGCCAGCCTGGAAGCCCGGCACCGCCATGGTGTTCCACACATAAAAGCTATTGACTTTTTATTCGATTCATAATAAATTTTATGGTAGTTATGGAGCTTCGTGGGTACATATCTCTCTTCAAGCTTCGCATATGCGGGCTTATAACCTTCAGTGCCATCGTTGGTTACATAGCGGCACTGCCGTCAACCACTCTCTCCTTCTACAAGATACTGCTCCTTACGGTTGCCACCATGCTTGCGGCCATGTCTGCAAGTGCATTCAACCACTATTTTGAGCGTGATATAGACGCGGTGATGAATCGCACCAGAACAAGGCCCATGGTGGTAGAGAAGTCCCTCCATCCTGCGATTGTCATATCCATAGCCCTCGGGCTTCTTCTGGTGGCACTGCTTCTGTCGGTAAAGGCACTGAACTACATGGTTGCCCTTCATCTTGGGCTTGGTGCGTTCGTATACGCAGTGATATACACTGTGTGGCTTAAGAGGAGGAGCTGGCTCAACATAATAATAGGTGGGCTTGCAGGCAGTTTCGCGGTGCTTGCAGGGGGGGCATCGGCCTCCCCCGGGCTCTGTATGCAGCCCGTGCTTCTTGCCGTAGTCATGTTCTTCTGGACACCATCGCATTTCTGGAGTTTCGCCATACTCCATGCAGAGGACTACAGAAGGGCAGGCATACCCATGTTGCCGGTGGTCATAGGCTACCAGAAGACCGCCCTCTACATAATGCTCAACTCCATACTGCTTGTGGTCTCTTCCCTGCTTCCCTTCATACTCGGATACAGCGGGTTGATATACCTTGCAGGAGCCATCGCGGGTGGTGCCTATGTTCTGTGGTGGAACGGAAGGCTCTTGAAGGATATGTCGCAGGAAGTGCTGAGGAAGAACTTCCTTGCATCCATGATATACCTTGCCACACTGTTTGGCGCACTTATCGTCGATACGGTTGTTCGCTACAGCCAATAAAAGCCTTGACAAAAGGGGGTTGTTGGTTGTATTTTATGAAAAGGAAAATTCTTGAGAAAGGAGGAAAGAAGGTATGAAGAGATTTATCTGGCTCGCTGTGTTTGCACTTGTTGTGGGATTCAGTGGAGGTGCATTTGCAGGTGATCCCGCAAGCATATATGCAGCAAAGTGTGCAATGTGCCACGGTAAAGGCGGCGAGGGTTCAACGATGGCACCGCCTCTGAAAGGTACCGACTTCATGAAAGGTGATGCACAGGCCATAAAGGATGTCATCCTCAATGGCCGTTCCGGAAGTGCAAAGAAATTCTCGAAATACCCCATAGCCATGCCAAAGTTCAAGTTCTCGGATGCTGACCTTGATGCTCTGGTAAAGTATATGAAAGGCTTCTGATATTTAAGTCCAGCAAAGGAAATACCTTGCCCGAACCCCTTTGGGGGTTCGGGTTTTTTATTTTCTTGCAACCACATAGAGAAGGTCATAACTTACCCTTATACCCTCGTCTGAAGAAAACTCCCTGCGATAGACCTGCTCTACCTCTTTGAGCAGCATACCCCTTGAAAGACTCCTTGAGCCATCTCTGGAGGGGTTGGTTGCCCCTGTATGCTTGAGGGTCCTCAAAAACTGCCAGAGGCTGGCATAAGAGCGTACCTTGGGCATCCTTTCCATGTCAATATCTCTGAAGCCAGCCCTTCTGAGCAGGCCCTCTATCTGTTCAGCCCCTCTGAACTCCATAAGAGGCGGCAGACTGGCCCTTCCTGTAACAGAGACCACCTTCTCCACAGAGCTTCTAAGCTCCCTGAAGGTGGCTCCACCCAGGGTCGAGAAGACGAAATACCCCCCTTTCCTTAAGACCCTTGCCACTTCGCTGAATGCACAGAGTTGGTCTGGCATCCACTGGTATGTGAGGTTCGACACAACAAGATCGGATGCACCGGCACGAAGAGGAAGCCTCTCACAATCTGCACCAAAAACGATTATCCTCCCCTTGAATTTTTCCCTTACCTGCTCCACCATGGGCAGGGCGATGTCGAAACAGAGTATTTCTGCCTGTGGGAAGCTTTCGAGCAAGAACCCTGTAACGAGCCCTGTGCCACAACCTGCATCCACTATCCTTCGAAACCCTGCCCCACAAGGAACATACCCCATGAGCTCACAGGCTGCCTCTCTCTGGAGTGTTGCATAGCCATCGTATGTTCCCGCAGAAATGGAGAATGCCCTCTTTACATGTTCCTTGCAAAGCGCCTTCACAGTGCCTCCATGAACCTCCTTGTAAGGGTTACAAACCTTTCTGGCTCTGTAACAAATGGTGCGTGCCCGCAGCCACAGAACCACTCAAGCCCTGCCCCATCTATCTTTCCTTTGAGGTATTCTGCACTTCCGGGTGGACATACCCCATCCTCTGTGCCATGGAGGATGAGTACAGGCAGCCTTACCCTGCCGAGAGTCTCTCTCAGGTCCACATCCATGAGGGCCTTTAGTGCACAGGCCACATCCTCTGGCTCAAACCCCTCAGGGCCGAACCCATAGGTGGATAGGAACCTTTTTGCCCGAGGGGTTGAAAGTTCTCGCCCTGTAAAGTTGAGTGGGTAGAACCTCCTGAGGGTCTCTACAGGGGATGCCTTCAGGTCCATGAGCATCCTTCTCACAAGTGGCGGGGGCTGGCCATGTGGGAAGCCCTCTCTCTTTACGAAAGATGGTGTTGCCCCCACCAGTATGATTCCCCTCAAGTTTACCCTTCCATCCACAACAGCCTTCAGCATCACCTTTGCCCCAAGGGACCATCCGATCCCAACGATGGAGTCCCCTTCTACAGAGTTGAGGGTCTCTACAAGGAGTGCCACCGCTGGCTCAAGCCCCGGTTGCTGCCACCTTCGGGCTATACCATGGCCGGGAAGGCTGCAGAGTATGGGTTCACCGAACCCATCGAGCACAGGGCTCCACACCCTGCTGTCTGTTGCCCAGCCGTGTATAAAAAGGGGTCTACAGAGAGAGCTCATCTTTAAGCTCCTCCATGGCCGCAAGAAACTCCTCTACATCCCGGGTTGTGTGCTCTGAAGACAGGGTAATCCTCAACCTTGCCGTGCCTTCCGGCACCGTTGGTGGTCTTATCGCCTGCACAAAGAAGCCCATCTGAAGAAGCCTCTCCGAGAGCTCCCTGGCCTTGTGGTTGTCTCCCACCACAAGGGGCACCACATGGGTATGGCTTGATAGGGTATTAAGCCCCAGCTCATTGAGGCCTGCCCTCATTAGCGCCGCATTGGTTGTAGGCCTCTTTCTTCTTTCCACATCACGCTCTGCAATATCTATCGCCTTTATGGTTGCCTGACATACCGCAGGTGGCAGGGCCGTAGAAAAGATAAACCCCCTTGCCCTGTTGACAAGGTAGTCCACAAGCCCCTGTTGGCCCACAACGAAGGCCCCGCAGGTGCCGAATGCCTTGCCAAAGGTGCCCATATATATGAGCCTTTCGCTTCCTTCGAGCCCGCAGTGCTGATGCACACCCCTTCCATCCTCACCCATAACACCCACCCCATGGGCATCATCCACCAGGATGATGGCATCGTACCTTTCTGCAAGGTAGAGCATCTCCTTGAGTGGCGGGGTATCTCCATCCATGCTGAAGACCCCATCTGTAAGGATAAACCTCTTTGGGGCCCTGCTCTTTTTGAGCATACCCTCGAGAGAGTCCATGTCCAGATGGGGATAGCGCCTGATGGTGGCCCTGCTCAAAAGGGCACCATCTATGATCGAGGCATGGACGAGCCTGTCCACAAAGAGCTCTGTGGCCCTGTCTGCAAGAGAAGGGATTATGGATGTATTAGCATGCCAGCCCGAGTTGAAGATAAGGGCTGCCTCTGTGTGCTCAAACCCCTTTATCCTCTCTTCAAGCTCTACATGGGCAGGGTGTGTGCCGGTAACGAGCCTTGATGCCGTAGAGCCCGCACCATACCTTTCAACACCTTCGATGAAGGCCCTTTTAACATCTGGATGTCTGGAGAGCCCGAGATAATCGTTAGATGAAAAAAGCCTTGTCTTCTTTCCATCCACCCATGCCCAGACCCCATCTATGGGGACACACATCCTTAAAGAGCGCCTGAGCCCCCTCTCCACCCTGTCTTTGAGGAAGCCCTCTATGGTCTCTTTCAGAAACCCTGTCATCGTCCTGGTTTTAGCCCCAGGTCCTCGAGCATCTTAAGGTCTTCTTCAGGGGGTCTGCCCCTGGTGGTGAGGTAGTTGCCTATCATCATCCCATTTGCCCCTGCGGCAAAAATGAGGCACTGAAGGTCTCTCAGGTTGGCCTCTCTGCCACCGCAGACTATTATGCTCCTGTCTGGAAGGATGAACCTGTATAGGGCTATTGTCAGGAGGCATTCCCTGGGGGTGAGATAGTTTGCATCCTCAAGCGGGGTGCCTGGCCTGGGGTTGAGAAAGTTTATCGGCACAGAGTCCACACCGAGCTCTTTAAGTGTCATGGCAAGCTCTATCCTGTCCTGCCAGCCCTCACCAAGGCCGAATATGCCACCACTGCATACATAGAAGCCGAGCTCCTTTGCAACCCTTACCGTCTGGACATCCTCCTCGTAGTCATGGGTGGTGCATACCCTTGGGAAGAAGGAGCGAGAGGTCTCAAGGTTGTGATGATAGCTCTCAAGCCCTGCCTCCTTGAGCCTCCTGAGGGTCTCCTTGTCGAGAATCCCCAGTGAGGCACACCTTTCAAGCCCTGCCCTCTCCTTCATGAGTTTGAGTGCCCTCTCAAGTATCTCTACATCCTCTCTCTTTGCCACCTTGGTGCCACTTGTAACTATGGAGAACTCACGGGCCCTCCACCTTGTGGCCTCAAGGGCCGTCTCGACTATCCTCTCTGCAGGCAGCATGGGATAGGTGGGTGCCCCTGTATTATACCTTACACTCTGGGCACAGAATGTGCAGTCCTCTCCACAGAGCCCGCTTTTGGCATTCACTATGCTGCAAAGAGAGACCTCATCACCCTTGAAATGCCTCCTCACACGCTCTGCATGGGGAAGCACCTGGAATATCCCCTCCTCACCAAGACGAACCAGCTCCTCTGCCTCCCTCCAGCCTATCCCGGCCCCACCAAGGGCCTTCTCTGTTATCTCCTCCAGAAATCCCATGACAGAAAGACTGAATACCACATAAGATGGATGATTGTCAACCATATTGTGGATGCTGGTTAACAATCGTCTTGCACAATGTGGTCGAACTTCTCTCCTCCAGCATCCTTATTTTGTGCTAAAATCAACGATATGGAGCCGAAGCTTATAGAGAGGGTAGCCCGTGAGCTCGATGGTCTGCTGAAAGGGGGCATAATATCTCGTATCCACCAGCCCGAACCCAGAACCCTTACCATGAGGGTCTTCAGGGAGAGGGAGCGCTGTCTTCTCATCTCCTGCCATCCTCTTTTCTGCCGCATACATCTTACAGAGAAGAGGCCAAAAAACCCGCCTGTCCCGCCACGCTTCTGTGCCCTTTTGAGGAGCCGAATCCTCAATGAGAGGGTCCTCGGCATCGAGGCCCTCGAGGGTGAAAGAATAGTGCACATAAAATTAAGAGACTTTACCCTTGTGGCAGAACTTACAGGGAAGTCCTCCAATGTGATACTCGTGGACAGGGACGGGACCGTTGTGGATGCACTGCGCCACTTTCCGCCTGAGGGATCAAAAAGGGTGGTCTTCCCGGGAGTAAGGCTTCTACCCCTTCCAAGGCCAGAGAGTGCGAGAGAAAGGCCCACCCCTTTGGAAAGACAGGAAGGTGAAAGCTGGAACGAGGCGGTGGATAGATACTACACAGGGCTTACAGAAAAAGAAAGATTCCAGAGAGAATACACACTTACAGGGCGGGCACTTAGGGAGGCAAGAAAGAGGGTTGAAAGAAAGCTTGAAAACATGCTCTCCGACAGGGAACTGGCAGAAGCAGAGCTTGACCACGGCAGGATAGGAGAGATCCTTCTTTCAAGCTTCCATCTGTTGAGGCGTGGAATGAGCGAGATAGAGCTTGAAGACATATACAAGAGCCCGCCAGAGAAGATACGCATAGAGCTTGACCCGGCCCTGAGCCCGCAGGAAAACGCCGAAAGATACTTCCGCCGCTCGAAGAAGGCAAAAAAGACCATCGAGATGGTGGCCAGAAGACTTCCAGAGGTTGAGGCAGAGCTTGAATACATAGAAGAGCTCCTCTACGAGCTCGAGGGTATCAAAACCCCTGAAGAGCTGGAAGAACTAAGGGGTGTACTCATAAAAGAGGGCTACCTCAAAGAACCCACCAGGCCTGTGGCAGGTGTGAGCCCAAAGCCTTCAGGCCCCCCATCCATCGGAAGACTTACAGTGGATGGCTTCACCATACTCTACGGCAAGAACAGCCGTGCAAACGACATTCTTTTGCGGGAACATGCGGCAGGAGAAGACCTGTGGTTCCATGCCAGGGGGGTTGCAGGCTCCCATGTGGTGCTCAAGCTTGCAGGCAGACCCCCCACAGATGAAGCCATAAAACATGCCGCAGGGGTGGCAGCCTACTTGAGTAAAAACAGGCCGTCCCTGAAGGTTGAGGTAATATTTACAGAGGCAAAGAATGTGAGAAAACCCAGAGGGGCAAGACCAGGGCTTGTAACGGTGGCTGAACACCGAACAATCGTGGTGGAACCTGTGGAGGTGGACAGGGGATGAACGGTGTAGAAAAGCCACCCTGGGGGACCCCTTCCTGAAACAAGCAAAAAAGGGGAGATGGCTACTTAAGTAGCCATCTCCCCCTCTCTGTCTTCTGGCGTCCCCAGGGGGATTTGAACCCCCGTTACCGCCGTGAAAGGGCGGTGTCCTTGGCCAGGCTAGACGATGGGGACGCAGGTGAGAAAGACTGGTGAGCCGCCCGGGACTCGAACCCGGGACCACCTGCTTAAAAGGCAGATGCTCTACCAACTGAGCTAGCGGCTCAAACCATACGCATCTATACCCCTAATTATCCCCTGCAGGATAATTACATATCTTTATCACAGAGAATCAACGCTTGTCAAACATTTTGTATCCCACCACGGAAGGTTACATATTTTTGTTGACAATTCTGTCCTCTATAAAGTAAATTTATAGACTCCACAGGCGAAACCCTTGCAAAAAAAAGGAGAATAACCCATGGCCGTTGTAAGACCCTTCAGGGCGGTGCGCTACAACCCGCAGAAGGTAAAGGACCCATCGAAGGTTACAGCACCCCCCTATGATGTTATATCCCGGGAGTTCAAGGAAGAACTCCAAAAAAGGCACCCCCACAACATTATAAGGCTCATCCTGGGCAAAACCCACGACACATCCGACGATACCCTCTACGAGAAGGCACGAGAATATCTTGAGGGCTGGCTTAAAGAGGGCGTACTCATAAGGGATGAAAGGCCTGCCCTTTACCCCTATACGCAGACATACCAGGTGGACGGAAGGCCTGTAACACGCACAGGCTTTATAGGGCTTGCACGCCTCGAAGAACCCGAAGAAGGTGGAATAAAGCCCCATGAGAGGACCCTCTCAGGGCCCAAGGCGGACAGACTGAAGCTCCTCGCAGCCTGCCAGGCAAACTTGAGCTGCATATTCTCGCTCTACCCTGAAGACGGCGGCAGCCTTCAGGAAAGAAGCATAAACTCGCTTATGGAAGATGCCCTCAAGGGGCCACCACTGGTTGAGGCAATAGATGACGATGGTGTTATACACAGGCTATGGAAGATAGATGACCCGCAGACCATAGAGGCCATAGCCACGAAGATGAAGGACAAAGAGCTCTTCATAGCCGATGGACACCACCGCTACGAGACCGCACTCAAATACCGACAGATGATGCTCGAGAAGACCGAAAACCCCACAGGTGAAGAGCCCTTCGACCATGTGATGATGTACTTTACGAGCATGGCAGACCCGGGGCTACTCATATTCCCCACCCACAGGGTGGTGCACAGCCTTGAGGACATCGATAGAGAAGGACTCCTTGAAGAATGCAAGAAGTATTTTGATGTCGACCCCCTTCCATTCGATGAGGCCACAGAAGAGAAGGTTAAGGAGGAGTTCCTTGAAAGATTGAAAGAAGAGAGCGAGGAGAAGATAAAGTTTGGCCTCTATGTGCGGGACAACCCTGTCTACTACATGCTCACCTTCAGGGGCAAGGAGGTCATGGACGCACTTTTCGGCTCATCAATGGCAGAGGTGCACAAGGGTCTCGATGTAACGGTGCTCCATTCGGTCATACTGGAGAAGATACTGGGCATAGACAGAGAGGCACAGGAGGCCGGAAAGAACCTTACATACATAAAGGATGCCAGGGATGCACTCAAGGTGGTAGAGGGTGGGAACAACCAGCTCCTGTTCCTTATGAACCCCACGAGGATAGAGGATATAAGGCGGGTCTCTGAGGCAGGCCTCCTCATGCCGCAAAAGTCCACATACTTCTATCCGAAACTCCTTTCGGGGCTGGTGATAAACCTTCTTAAAGAATGAGCCTGCCTGTGGGCACAGAGGAGCTTGAAAGAATAGGGCCATTTCTGTTCAGAAACATCGATGCGGGCCAGAGGATAACCACCGACACACTCCTTCTTGCAGAGTTCCTCCTGCCCGTTCATCCCACGGAAAAGACCATAGAGCTTGGCACAGGCACCGCCCCGATACCCCTCATACTGTGCTGGAAGACAGGGGTAAGAAAGATAGTGGCCCTGGAGGTGAATGGCCATGCCTTCAGGGTGGCAGAGGAGAATATCGAGGCCAACAACCTTGCAGACAGAGTGGAACTTCTCTGTGAGGACTGGCGCGAGCTTGAGTCCATATACCCGGAGGGTAGTTTCCAGCTGGTGGTGAGCAATCCTCCCTATGTGAAAAAGGGTGGGGGACGAATCAGCCCGCACCCTGGAAGGGCTACAGCAAGGTGCGAAATCTTCGGAACCCTTGAGGACCTGGTGGATACAAGCACCTATCTTGTATCAGGGGATGGCAGGATATGCTACATATACCCTGTGAGACGGTTCTTCGAGCTTACAGGGGCACTCAAACAGAGGGGGTTTGGCGCACTTAAGGTAAGGTTTGTTCACACAGGAAAGGCCAGAAAGGCAACCCTCTTTCTGATAGAGGCAAGAAGAGGCAACCGCCTTACCATAGAAGAACCCCTATCTCTTTAGCCCCCCTGTGGAGAACGCCCTCTGCATGGCCCTCCTTACGGCATCTTTCAGAAGAGGATCCTTTATGGAACCTATCGTATCTTCTATATAGCGGCTCTCTTCATCACTGAGCTCTCTTCTTTCTGCCTCAGGAGGCCTCCTCCTATCGGCCACGCTCTTAAGTGTGCCAACCCTGAAGATCACCCTTTCTATGGCATTCCCACCAAGCCGCTGGTTGAGCCTTCTTCTTATAAGCTCTGCATGGAACCTCAGCTCTGTAGCCCACACAGGGGAATGAACCCTTACATGGAGCACGCCGTCTTTAAGAAACGAGGGCTCACACCTTCTGGCAAGCTCCTTGCCCACCACACCCTGCCAGACCCTCTTTATACGGGCCTCTTTCAACATGCTTTTCAGCCCCGGAAAGGATAACCCCCCGGAGAGCACATCTCCTATGGAGACAGGTCTTTTCACGAGAACCTGTTGTGGTTGAGTCTGCCGCCTATGAACTGTCCCAGTATGGCACCTATGGCCATTATGGGTATGTATTTGTATGTAACCCCTGCATAGGTGCGCAAAAGAAACAAAAAGGGTATGGGTATGTGGATATAGAGAAACCACACAAACGAAAACTTCCTTGAGCCAGCCCTGAGGTAGCCAAAGGGGAGATTCAGCACAAGGGACAGAATTGTAAGCAGGATTAAGGTTGCCATAATAGTTTCCATCAATCCTTTATCTTACAGTATTGGAGCCATGGGTGTCAATTCTGAAGAGCTTTTCCCCTTGACTATATACCCCAAATAGGCTAATTTTACAGTTTAACGGTTATCCGGCCAGGAAGGTTAACTATGAGCGAAAAGAGCCAGGAATACATGCAGCGCCTTGCAACCCTGAAAAGGCTTAAGGATATGGCTGTGGAACCCTATCCCAATGACTTTGTGCCCACCGCCACCACAGAAGAGTGCAGAAAGAGGTTCGATGGCCTTACAGCCGAAGAGCTCGAAGGGATCAACGAGAAAGTACAGGTTGCGGGCAGGATGATGAGCCTGCGCAGCTTCGGCAGGGCAGCATTCACCCATATACAGGACAGAAAGGGCAGGATTCAGCTCTACTTCAAGAAAGACCTCCTCGGTGAAGAGGGCTGGAAAAGGCTAAGGCTCTGTGATGTGGGAGACATAATAGGGGTTGAAGGTAGACCATTCCGCACAAAGACAGGTGAGCTCACCATCGAGGTAAGGGGTCTTAAGCTTCTTGCAAAGGGACTGCACCCCCTGCCAGAAAAGTGGCACGGCCTTAAGGATGTGGAGATACGCTACAGGCAGCGCTACCTTGACCTCATGGTGAATAGCACAGTAAGGGAGACCTTCCTTAAGAGAACCGAGATTATAAGGCTTATACGGGAGTTTCTGGTAGAGAGGGACTTCCTCGAGGTGGAAACCCCCATGATGCATACCATCCCTGGAGGGGCTGCTGCAAAGCCCTTTGTTACATACCATAATGCCCTGGGCATGGAGCTATATTTGAGGATAGCGCCTGAGCTATACCTTAAAAGGCTCCTTGTGGGCGGGTTTGAGCGTGTCTTCGAGATAAACCGCAACTTCCGTAACGAGGGTGTATCCACCCAGCACAACCCGGAGTTCACCATGCTCGAGTTCTACCAGGCATATGCAACATACGAAGACCTGATGGAGCTTACAGAAAAGATGCTCCTTTTCATACTCGAACGGCTCGGTGTGGGACACAGAGTCCAGTATCAGGGCAGAACCATAGACTTCAGCCCCCCCTGGGAGAGTATACCCCTTGTGGATGCAATCGTAAAGTACGGGGGGGTGGAAAAAAGGGTGCTCCAGGATGAAGGCCGGGCAAGAGAGCTTCTCAAAGGGCTTGACCCGAAGGCAAGGGATGATATGCCCCATGGCAAGGTCCTTGCGGAGATATTTGAGAAGACAGCAGAGGACAGGCTCATAAACCCCACATTTGTAACCCATTATCCTGTGGAGGTCTCCCCCCTTGCAAGGCGAAACCCACAGGATACAGGGGTTGTGGACAGGTTCGAGCTTATAATAGATGGCAAGGAGATAGCCAATGCCTTCAGTGAGCTGAACGATCCGCTCGACCAGAAAGAACGGTTCCTCAGACAAACGGAAGAGCGTAAAAAAGGAGACGAAGAGGCACACCGCTACGACGAGGACTTCCTGAGAGCACTCGAATACGGCATGCCTCCGGCAGCAGGCGAAGGCATAGGCATAGACAGGCTGGTTATGATCCTTACAGATTCTCCATCGATAAGGGATGTAATACTCTTCCCGCTTTTAAAAGAGAAGACGGAAAGGTAGACTGAAGAACCCTTTTCTCCCCTTTGTTTGATATGTCCTACGAATTCTTTATAGGGCTCAGATACTTAAGGTCCAAACGAAAGCCCACCTTCGTATCGGTTATAACCTTCATATCCGTGCTGGGTATTACCGTGGGGGTTATGGCACTCATAATAGTGCTCTCTGTCATGTCAGGGTTCGAGAAGGATATAAGGGATAAGATTCTCGGCATAAATGCCCATATTGTGGTGCTCAAATACGGCAACATAGAGGAATACAGGGAGCTTGGAGAAAAACTCAAAGGGGTGGAAGAGGTAAGGGCCACCACACCCTTCGTATACAGGCAGGCGATGGTCTCAACCCCCTACGGCGCTACGGGCGTGGTGGTTAGAGGAATAGAGGTCGAGAGTTTCGACAGGATTACAGAACTCTCGAAGAAGATGACACAGGGCGGTCTCGAGGCTCTTGAGACCGGGTTCAGGGAGGCAGCACAGAAGGGCACACTGCCAGGCATCGTCATAGGAAATGAGCTTGCGAAGACACTTGGGGTGTGGGTGGGAGATGGGGTTAACCTTATAACCGTGCTCGAAGAGGAGGGCATAGTTACGGGCACCCCGAGGATAGCAAAATTCCAGGTGGTGGGCATATTCGATGTGGGCATGTATGACTACGACTCGGGGCTTGCCTTCATATCCCTTGAGAACGCCCAGAGGCTCTTCAGGATGGGGAAGACCGTTACAGGTATGGAGGTCGAGATAGAAGACATCTACAGGGCAGATACGGTGAAAGAACGCATACTCTCGGTAATCGGCAGGGACTACAGGCCTGTAACATGGATGGAGATGAACCGTAACCTCTTTTCAGCCCTGAGGCTTGAAAAGACAGCCATGTTCATAATCCTCACCCTTATAATACTGGTTGCAGCGCTCAACATCATAAGCACCCTCATAATGGTTGTCATGGAGAAGGGCAAAGAGATAGCAATTCTTAAGAGCATGGGCGCCACATCGAGTGGAATAATGCGCATATTTATGATACAAGGAACTGTTATAGGCATGGTGGGCACATTTCTGGGCACGGTGCTTGGCGTGGTATGTGCACTGAATCTTGAGCCCATTGTGGCATCTATCGAGAGAATGTTTAACTTCAAGCTCCTTCCACCGAGTGTGTATTACATAGACAGGCTTCCTTCCCAGGTTGAGTCCTCGGTGGTTGTGGTGATTGTTGTGGTATCCCTTGCGATAAGCTTCCTTGCCACACTGTATCCATCCTGGAAGGCATCGAGGCTTGATCCCGTAGAAGGGCTGCGATACGAGTAACACCGGAAAGGAGCAAAGACAGGTAGACCATGGAGCTTATAAGAACCGAGACACTCTGCAAGAGCTATTCAAAAGGAGAGATAAGGGTAGAGGTGTTGAAGGGGATAGATGTGAGCATACAGAGGAGAGGGTGTGTGGCCATACTCGGTGCATCAGGGGTGGGAAAGTCCACATTCCTCAACATCCTTGGTGCACTCGACAGACCCACCAGCGGACAGGTATATTACAGGGACACACCCCTTTTTACCATGGGAGAACAGAGCCTTGCAGAGTTCAGGAACAGAAAGGTGGGTTTCGTCTTCCAGTTCCACCACCTTCTGCCAGAGTTCACGGCCCTGGAGAATGTTATGCTGCCTGCCCTCATAGGAGGAGTGGCCTTCGAAGAGGCAAGAGAGAGGGCAGAAGGGCTCCTTAAAGAGGTGGGGCTTGGAAGAAGGCTCGACCACCGCCCCGGTGAACTCTCCGGGGGCGAGCAGCAGAGGGTCTCTCTTGTTCGTGCACTGGTGCAGACACCCGAGGTCATACTTGCGGACGAGCCCACAGGCAACCTGGACTCGAAGACAGGCATGGAGGTAGTTGAACTCCTCCTGCAGTTCAACAGGGATAAGGAGATAACCATCGTTATGGTTACCCATAACGAAAAGATAGCGTCCCTTATGTCAACAAGATTAGAGATGGTAGATGGAAAGATAGTCAATGCATGACAAGGAGGCTTGCAGAAAGGTCTTGGACAGGGTAAAGAGGGTTCTGCTTCTGACTATAACAGCTGTATTCCTTCTTGCCGGCCATACCGCCGAGGCAAAGGAGGTGGGCGTTGTTCTCATACCCTTCGATGTATACGCTGAAAAGGATATATCCCCACTGAGAAAGGAGATCATGGAAACGCTTGCAGAGAAACTAGAAAAGGAAGGGGTGAGGATAAGGGGTATGGAGAGCATAAAGGAACTGTTCCTTGAAGGTGGGCTCAAAGAACTCACAGATAAACAGGCAATAGAGCTTGCCAGAGACGAGGGGGCAGGCTTTGTAATAAGGGGAGCCATAACCCTTATAGGGGGAAGGTTCTCCCTGGATATGTTTGCCCTCGATACAACCGATGGCAGGTTCGTTGCGTTCTACCACAAAAAGGCCTCTTCCAGGGAGGCACTCATAGATGGTATCAAAAAGATCATACCAGAGCTTAAAGAAAGGCTTGAGCTCGCACTCCAGAAGATACCTGTGGAAAGAAGCGGTATGGTAACACGAATAGTGGTTGAGGGAAACAGACGAATAGATGCAGATGCCATACTCAAAAGGGTCTCCACAAGGGTGGGTGAGCCGTTCTCCACAGACAGGGTAAAAGAGGATATACACTCCATATACGGTATGGGATACTTCGATGACATAATGGTGGATCTTTCCGACTACGAGGGTGGTAGGCAGATTACCTTCATGGTCAGGGAAAAACCCCTCGTAAAGAAGATAGAGTTCAGGGGCAACAGGAACATAAAGGAAGAACGCCTGCGGGAGACCATAACCCTTAAGGAGAACACCATACTCGACCGCATGCTCATAAAAGAAAATGTGCAGATAATAAAGGCCCTCTACAACCAGGAAGGCTACTACCTTGCAGATGTAAAAGAAGAGATTACAGGAGACGGTGTGGGTGTAACCGTGGTGTTCAACATAACCGAGGGTGAGCAGGTAAAGGTCAAAAGGATTACCATAATAGGCAACAGTGTTCTAAGTGATAGGAAGATAAAAAGGCTTATGAAGACGAAAGAAAAGGGGCTGTTCTCTTTCTTGACAGGCTCTGGCACATTCAATGAATATGTGTTCGAGGACGACCTTTCGGGTATAATAAGATATTACCTTGACCATGGATACATAAAGGCTGATATAACAGACTACAGGGTGCTCCTCAGCGAGGACAAAAGATGGTTCTACATCACCATGGCCATAGACGAAGGGGTTCAATACAGGGTGGGAAAGATAGATGTCTCTGGAGACATAATATTCTCCAAGGAGGAGATACTCGAAAAATTCAGGCTCTCCACAGGCGATGTCTTCAGCAGGCGTCAGCTACACAAGACCATATCTGCCCTTACAACCCTTTATGGTGACAGGGGCTATGCAAATGCAGAGTTCAACCCTGTAACCCATATAGATGAGGAGAGAAAGACCATCGACATAACCATGAAGATTTCCATGAATGTGCCTGTGTATGTGGAAAGGATAGAGATAAGTGGCAATATAAGAACCAGAGACAAGGTCATAAGAAGGGAACTCGAGTTCTCAGAGGGAGACCTCTACTCTGCCTCTGCCATGAGGATGAGCAGAAACAACCTGCGAAGACTCGGCTACTTCGAAGAGGTAAGGATTGAAAAGAGCGAGGGCAGCACACGCGACAGGGTAAGAATACATGTACGGGTAAAGGAAAGACCCACGGGCATGATAACCTTCGGTATGGGATACAGCAGCGTGGACAAGGTCATAGTCATGGCATCGGTATCACAGGCGAATTTTATGGGCACAGGGATAAAGCTCAACCTCTCTGGCAATATAAGTGCAACGAGCAGCCGTTATATGATAAGCTTTACAGAACCATGGCTCTTTGATAAACCCTATATGGGTGGATTTGACCTCTACAATACATACAGAGATTATCCAGACTTTTCGATGGATAAGAACGGAGGGGTTCTGAGGTTCGGTTTCCCCATATACAAGAGGATAACCATGGGATACCTCACCTACAGATACGAAAAGGTGGAGATTACAGATGTTGCCGAGACCACGAGTGCCCTCATAAAAGAACAGGAGGGCATCAGCACCGTAAGCAGCGTCAAGGCCCTTGTAAGGCACGACAGCCGTGATGACTTCTTCTTCCCCACAGAGGGAACGGTGGCAACGGCCTCTGTAGAGGTGGCAGGAGGTATTGTAGGAGGCAACACCAACTATGCAAAATACGAGGCAAGTGCAGGAAGATACTTCCCCATGCCAAAAGAGACCACCCTTATGACAAGGCTTACCCTGGGCTATGTGCACAGCTTCGGTGGAAAGAAGGTGCCTGTATACGAAAGATACTTCCTTGGTGGCATGAATACCATAAGAGGGTTCGATACCCGCAGCATCGGCCCCAAGGACCGCATCACAGGAGAGGTCATTGGTGGGAAAAGCATGCTCATACTCAACACGGAGTATCTTTTCCCCTTATTTCCGGAGAACAACTTCATGGGGCTTGTCTTCTTTGATGCAGGCAATGCCTATGAAGGGCCAATAGACCCTTCCACACTCAAGACCACTGCAGGAACTGGTATTAGGTGGTACTCTCCCATTGGCCCGCTGAGGCTTGAGTGGGGATACAACCTCAATAGAAAAGAGGACGAGAAACAATCAGCATGGGGCTTCACCATAGGAGGATTTTTCTAAAAAACAACAAGGAGAGGAAGATGAAAAAGATAGCTTCTATAAGCGTGGTGTTCATCCTGCTGGGTTTTGTACACCTTGCAGCAGCAGAACTCAAGATAGGCTATGTAAACTTGCAGAGGGCACTCAATGAGTGCGAGGCTGGCAGAAGGGCCAAGGCAGAGCTCAAGGAAGAGGCAAAAAAACTCGAAAAACAACTCACAGAAAAACAGGAGGAACTCAAGAAACTCCGTGAAGAGATAGAGAAGAAACACGCCGTATGGAACGAGGAGACACGAAAGGCAAAGGAAAGGGACTATCAGACGAAGAGCCAGCACTTACAGCAGGAGTTCGTAAGGCTCAGCGAGGAGCTTAACAGAAAAAGAGGACAGAAGGAAGAGAAGATCATAAAGGAACTGCGCGCTCTCATAGACCAGGTGGCAGAGGAGAAGGGGTATACCTATGTGCTGGAGGCCTCCACGGGACTTGTCATCTACGGACCCGAAGAGGACGACATTACGGACCTGGTCATAAAACTATACAACGAGAAACTGAAAGAGAAGAAATAGAGAGAACACCCTGTGGCAGAAGGAAAGAGGCTTGAGGAACTGGCAGAACTTGTGGGTGGCACCCTGCGGGGCGACGGCTCTGTAGTGATAACAGGGGTCGCCTCTCTCGAAGAGGCCTGCAAGGGGGATATAACCTTTCTCTCCCACCCGCGCTACAAGAGGTTTCTGGCCACCACCAAGGCGTCTGCCGTGGTGGTCTCGCCTGAACTTGCAGACACCATGGCTGGTAGAAACCTCATTGTAGTCCAGAACCCCTACCTTGCCTTTGCAAGGATAATGGCATCCATAGGGCCCACAAGGCACCCGTCCCCTGGAATCCATCCTTCAGCCTTTATAGACCCATCTGCCACCATCGGTGAGGATGTTTCCATACAGGCAGGGGTCTTCCTGTCGAGGGGCGCAACGGTGGGCAACAATGTGGTGCTCTACCCAGGGGTATATGTAGGTGAAGATGTGGAGATAGGGGCAGATACCATCATACACTCCAATGTGTCCATACGCGAGGGGGTAAGAATAGGCCACAGGGTTATAATACACTGTAACAGCGTTATAGGGAGCGATGGGTTCGGCTACACACAGGTCGGCTCAAGGCATGTCAAGATACCACAGGTGGGCACAGTGGTGATAGCAGACGATGTTGAGATAGGCGCATGTGTAACCATAGACAGGGCAACCACAGGTGCCACCGTCATAGGCAGGGGCACAAAGATAGATAACCTGGTGCAGATAGGCCATAATGTAAAGATAGGTGAGGATACCATAATCGTGGCACAGAATGGCATAGCAGGCTCTGCAAAGGTGGGCAACAATGTAACCCTTGCCGGCCAGGTGGGGGTTACAGGGCATCTTGAAATAGCCGATGGTTGTGTTATAGGGGCAAAATCACTGGTTTCATCAAGCATAAGGACCAGGGGGGTCTACACGGGCTACCCTCTTGGAGAACACAAACGCTGGCTCAAGGCACAAACCCTTGTGCAGAAACTACCAGAGCTGAAGGAAAAGCTCAAAGAGCTTGAGGAAAGGCTGGAGAAGCTGGAGAAAAAATAAAACCAAAGGAGGCAAGTATGGTGGAAAGCAATACTTCCTGCATAGAGATACAGGAAATCATGAAAATACTACCCCACCGCTATCCTTTTCTCCTCATAGACAGGATCGTTGAGCTTGAAAAGGGCAGGATGGCCAGAGGCATAAAGAATGTAACCATGAACGAGCCCTTCTTCCAGGGGCACTTTCCCTCACACCCAATAATGCCGGGAGTACTCATAATAGAGGCCATGGCACAGGTTGGAGGTGTGCTTGCCTTCAAATCTGCAGATATGTCCAACAGGCTCGTATACTTTATGGGTATAGATGGAGCAAGGTTCAGAAACCCTGTCCTTCCTGGCGACACCCTTGAAATCCTCTGTGAGGTAAAGAAGACACGGGGCACCATATGGACATTTACAAGTAATGCCCATGTTAATCAAAAGCGCGTTGCAGAGGCAGAACTGATGGCAACAATGGTGGAGAGGTGAAAAGATTATGAAGAAGACTTGTGAGGTAAGAATCCATCCAACAGCAATAGTGCATCCCACGGCAGAGCTTGATACAGGGGTCGAGGTGGGTGCCTATTCCATAATAGGAGAAAATGTGCGAATCGGCAAGGACACCTGGGTGGCCTCCCATGTGGTTATACACCACAACACCACCATAGGAAGCCAGTGCAGGTTCTACCCCTTCTCATCGGTTGGCATGGACCCACAGGATATAAGCTACAGGGGAGAACCCACAGAGACCATCATTGGAGACCGTAACATCGTAAGAGAGTTCGTTACCATCCACAAGGGCACCCCGAAGGACAGGGGCAGAACGGTGTGTGGAAAGGACAACCTCTTTATGAACTATGTCCACATAGCACATGACTGTGTCATTGGAGACCATGTTATAATGGCAAACGCAGCGACCCTTGCAGGACATGTCATAATAGAGGCCCATGCGATAGTGGGTGGGCTCGTTGCGATACACCAGTATGTACGGATTGGTGCCTACTCCTTCATCGGTGGTGCATCTGCTGTAAGCAAAGACATACCCCCTTATGTTATGGCGGTGGGCAACAGGGCGCATCTGCACGGGCTCAACAGTGTGGGGCTGAGAAGGCAGGGCTTCAGCCGCCAGGACATTGCCGAGATAAGGAGGGCCTATGCAATCCTTTTCAAGTCCTCCATGCCCCTCAAGGAGGCAACAGAAAGACTCAAAGAGGAACTGCCCGACTCGACTCATGCAAAGAGATTTCTGGCCTTCATAGAGGGCTCAACGCGGGGGGTTGCAAAGGAAAGGATACACCACCACTCTACAGAAGATTAGAAAAACAGGGCAAGGAAAACACAGACAATGGCAAAGAAGATAAAGACAGCAGTCATAGGGGTGGGCCACTTCGGAAGGCTCCACGCCACAAAATTTAAAGAGCTCGATGGTGTAGAGCTCGTTGCCGTGGTGGATGTGGACAGAGAGCGTGCCCGAGCAGTGGCAACAGAGCTTGGCACCACTGCGTACACAGACTACCATGAGCTCACAGACAGGGTGGATGCAGTAAGTATTGTAACACCAACGGCTACACACTACAGGATAGCAAGCCACTTTCTCTCCAGCGGTGTGGATGTGCTGATAGAAAAGCCCATGACAGCAAACCCAGAGGAGGCTGAAAAACTCATAAAGGAGGCTGAAAAACGAGGGGTTGTGCTTCAGGTGGGGCTCCTTGAAAGGTTCAATCCGGCTGTCAGGCTCATGCGTGAAAAGGTGAGCACACCACTCTTTATAGAGTCGCACAGGCTTGCGCCCTTTTCCACCAGGGCACTCGATACGGATGTGATATACGACCTTATGATACACGATATAGACATGGTGTTGAGCCTTGTGGACTCGGATGTGGAGATGGTGGATGCCGTGGGTGTACCTGTAATATCCGGAAAGATAGACATAGCCAGTGCAAGGATAAGGTTTAAAACAGGGTGTGTGGCAAATATAACTGCGAGCAGGGTCTCGAGGGAGAAACAGCGCAGAATAAGGGTCTTCCAGCCCTGCACATATCTATCCATAGACTATGACACCCAGCGTGCCACCATAATGCACCTGAAACAGAAAGAGGATAGCCGCCCCACACTTGAGAAGGAAAGCCCCAGGATAAGGAAGGGAGACCCCCTCATGGAAGAGATAAGGGCATTTGTGGATGCCTCTCGCAAAGGGCTGCCACCAGCGGTGCCAGGCACAGAGGGAAAGAGGGCGCTCGAGGTGGCAAAGAAGATAAAGGGCTCAATAAAGCTCTCCCTCGAGAAGGCGGGGCACCATCTCGAAGGTGTGCCAGACCTTTCACAGGTGATCACCAGTGCGGACTGAACCTTAAGGACTATGACGAGAACCATCCTTATGATAAGCGCAGAGGCATCAGGAGACCTTCACGGAAGCTCGCTCATAAAGGAAATCAAGAAGATAGACCCCTCTGTAAGGATAAAGGGCATGGGCGGCCAAAAGATGCTTCAGGCAGGGCTCGAGGGTATAGACTCCTCACAGCTTGCAGTGGTGGGGCTACAGGAGGTGGCAGAAAAACTCAGAGACATAGTAGGGGCATACAGAAGACTGAAGCGCCTTCTTTACGAAGAAAGATTCCACTGTGTTGTGCTCATAGACTATCCCGAGTTCAACCTGAGGTTCGCAAGGCTTGCAAAAAAAAGAGGAGTGCCTGTAGTATATTACATAAGCCCACAGGTATGGGCATGGAGAAGGGGCAGGACAAGAAAGATTGCCAGGGTGGTGGACAAGATGCTCGTGGTCTTTCCCTTCGAAGAGACCATCTACAGGGAGGCCGGTGTGGATGTGGAGTATGTGGGGCATCCGCTGGCCGAGAAGGCGACCCTCAATGTCTCGAAGGAAGAGGCAAGGGAATCCCTCTCTCTTGAAAGAGAGGGTGTGGTGGTCTCGGTTCTTGCAGGAAGCAGAACCGATGAGGTGAAAAGGCTTCTTGCCCCCATGCTCAAAGGGGTAAGGCTGTTTAAACAAAGGGTGCAGAAAGATGTGGCCATCCTGATACCTGTGGCAGATACAATACAGGATGAACTCATAAAAGAAGAACTCGGGGCAACAGGCACCACAGCAAGGATTGTGAGGGGAAGACTCTACGAGGCCCTGAGGGCATCGGACATTGCCGTTGTTACCTCGGGTACCGCCACCCTTGAGACCGCCCTTATCGGAACCCCCATGGTAATCGTATACAGGGTCTCGCCACTTTCTTATCTTGTTGGAAGGTTCCTTGTGGGGGTAAAATATATAGGGCTGCCCAACATAGTGGCAGAAGAAGGGGTGGTGCCAGAGCTCATACAGGAGGATGTAACCCCTGAAAAGATCGCAGCCCATATGTCGCACCTGTTCACCGATGAGAAGGCAAGAGCCGGTATAACCGCTCGCTTCAAGGAAATAAGAAGGGTTCTTCTGAAAGACGGCTCTGCCCCCAGAAGGGCTGCACAGATAATATACCGGATAGCCTGTAAGGGAGACTGACCCTATGGCCCTTTATCTGAGACTTCTAATATTCCTGCGCCCCTACTGGTTAAGGCTGACGCTGGCCGTGGCGTGCATGATAATCTTCGCCATATCCAATGGCCTGATGGCATACCTCATAGGGCCTGCCATAAAACTCCTTTTCGACAAGGAGAAGATACCTGCCCAATACGGCCTGCCCGATATAACGATATTCTCTGCACAGAACATGCAGGTTCTTCTTCCTCTTGCCATAATCGTGGTGGCCATTGTAAGGGGTGTAAGTTCTTACGGCAATACCTACTACATGGGATATGTGGGGCAGCGTGTCATAGCAGACTTAAGGAAGGCCCTTTATGCCCACATACTGGAGCTTCCATACGAGTTCTTCGTAAGAAACCCTGCAGGTGGGCTGACATCAAGGCTCACAAACGATATAAACCTCCTTGAGAAGGCAACGGCAGACACCCTGATACACGCCTTCAAGCAGGGGCTATCGGTGGTGGTGCTCGCTGTAATAATACTCATGATGGACTGGCAGCTTGCACTAATAGGAGGCATTGCCTTCCCCCTTGCCATATATCCTGCCATGAGGTTCGGCAGGAAGATAAAGAACATCTCCCGCAAGGGACAGGTAACCCTTGGTGATATGGCATCTGTAATACACGAGGCATTGAAGGGTATAAGGGTTGTAAAGGGTTTCGGCATGAAGGAATACGAGACCAGAAAGTTCAGCCAGGAGAACGAACGGTTTGCCCGCTACAGGACACGGGCGATAAAGATAAGGGGAATATCGAGCCCCTTTATGGAGACCTTTGCGGCCACAAGTTTCGCCCTCACCATATGGTATGCAAGCTACAGAATATGGCAGGGCACACTCACCCCCGAGGCATTCATAACATTCTTTGCGGCCATAGTCATGCTTTATCAGCCTGTGAGGGTACTTAACGGCGTATACCTGAACCTCCAGCAGGGCCTCGGCTCTGCCCAGAGGATATTCGAGATACTCGATACCCCCACAGAGGCCATAAAAGACGGCACAAGGATATGCACCGGTATCATAGATGGTATAGAGTTCATAGATGTATCCTTCAGTTATGGGGAGAAAGAGGTGCTCAGGGGCATAAACCTCAAGGTAAAGAAAGGCGAACGGGTTGCCATAGTGGGCTCAAGCGGGGTGGGCAAATCCACTCTTGTAAACCTTGTCCCAAGGTTTTATGATGTTACAGGTGGGGCCATACTCATAGATGGTGTGGACATACGGGAGTTCACCCTTGCCTCGCTTCGCAGCCAGATAAGTATAATATCCCAGGATGTGATACTCTTTAACGACACGGTGAGAAACAACATAGCCTATGGCAGACCCGAGGTGAGCGAGGAAGAGGTAATAAGGGCAGCGCTTTCAGCCAATGCACACCAGTTTATAGAGGAACTGCCACAGGGATACGACACCGTGATAGGTGAAGGTGGCATAAGGCTTTCAGGAGGCCAGCGCCAGCGCCTTTCCATCGCACGGGCCATACTGAAAGATGCGCCCATGCTTATAATGGACGAGGCGACATCCTCGCTCGATGCAGAGTCTGAAAGGGCGGTTCGGGAGGGGCTTAGAAACCTCATGGAGGGCCGCACCACCTTCGTAATAGCCCACAGGTTCTCCACCATAAAAGACGCCACCAGGATAGTGGTGCTCTCTGGTGGAACCATAGTGGAAGCGGGCAGCCACGAAGAACTCATAGAGAAGAGTGGGGAGTACAGAAGGCTCTATTCCATACAGTTTCAGGGATAGGTAAGGTTTATGCTCGAAGAACTTAAACTTAGGATTGTTACAACCCTCGGGGCATGGTTCATAAGGCTGTTGCGCCTTACGATACGCATAGAGTATGTGGACTTCGATCTCTACAGGGAGAGGCTTGCCTCTGGCAGGCAGAGCATCGTGGCGTTCTGGCACGGAAGGCTTCTGATGATGCCCTATGCCTCATACCGTGAGGGGATGACCGTGCTCGTAAGCCTCCACAGAGATGGAGAGCTCATTGCCCGTACGATAGGACACTTCGGTATCAGGGCGGTGAGGGGCTCTACCTCGAGGGGAAGCCTTGGCGGCCTAAAGGGGCTTCTTAAGGCCATAAAAGATGGCAGAGACATTGCCATAACACC
This sequence comes from Deltaproteobacteria bacterium, assembly GCA_015492245.1. Classification (GTDB taxonomy): domain Bacteria; phylum Desulfobacterota; class GWC2-55-46; order GWC2-55-46; family DRQE01; genus DRQE01. Next base: position 80,378 of record WGFM01000017.1, read on the forward strand.
TGATGGCCCCCGGGGGCCTCTCTTCAGGGCCCAGCGCGGCATAATAGACATAGCAAAAAAGACAGGGCTGCCCATAATACCACTTGCATTCAGTGCCAGTAAAAAAAAACACTTAAGAGCTGGGACCGCTTCATAATACCCTATCCCTTCTCAAGGGGTGTCTTCATATGTGGCAGACCTATTACAGTACCTGGCACTGCCACAGAGGAAGAGCTTGAAGAGAAAAGAGAGGAGCTCGAGAAAACACTCATGGAGATTACACACAGGGCAGACAGATACTTCGACAGATGATATATATCCTCTACGATATAATCCTCCATATCAGTGTCATGGTGCTTCTGCCCTATTTTATGTTCAAGATGCTTTCAGAGGGAAAGTATCGCACAGGCATACCAGAAAGGTTTGGCATCTACAGAGACGAAAAGCTACGCGCCCTCCAGGGTGGTGATGTGGTGTGGTTCCACGCCGTAAGCGTGGGAGAGACGAAGGCGGTGCTTCCGCTCCTGAAACTCTTCAAGGAGAGGTATCCAGAAAAGAAGGTGGTCTTCTCTACCATCACATACACGGCCAACAGGGTGGCAAAGAACGAAGAGCCCCTGCTCATAGATGCCCTCCTATACTTTCCCTTAGACCTTTCATGGGTAGTCAAGAGGGCTGTTGCAAGGCTCAGGCCATCGCTCTTCGTGGTGGTGGAAAAGGAGGTGTGGCCAAATATCATACATACCCTGCACGAAAATGGGGTGCCCATAGTGGTGGTAAACGGCACTGTTTCAGAAAGGTCCTTTGGAAGGTATAGAAAACTCGGCTTTTTCTTCACCGGCATATTCTCAAGCATAACCCGCTTCTGCGCACGCACCGAGGATGATAGGGTGCGTGCCGTGGCACTTGGTGTGCCAGCCCAGAGGGCTGTGGCCACAGGTAACCTCAAGTTCGATATAGAGGATGTGGAGCTGAAAGAGGCTGACAGGGAAACCCTCAGAGAAGAGCTTGGCATAGGACAGGATGACCCCGTGGTAGTGGCAGGAAGCACCCATGCAGGTGAAGAAGAGGCACTCATCGGTGTCTTCAAAAGGCTCAAAGAGGGGTTTCCAGCACTTAGGCTCATACTCGCCCCAAGACACCCGGAAAGGTTCGATGAGGTGGCTGCCCTCTTGAAGGCCTCGGGACTGAACTTTAAAAGAAGGACGAACAAAGAAAGGGCCGGTGAGAGGACGGATGTGGTGCTCCTCGATACCATAGGGGAGCTTACAGCCCTCTACGGCCTTTCCACGGTGGCGTTCGTTGGCGGAAGTCTTGTGGAAGGGGTGGGCGGACACAACCTTCTTGAGCCTGCCGTATTCTCAAAGCCTGTTGTATACGGAGGGCATCTCAAGGGCTACCTCTATATGGCAGAACTTCTCGAGAAAGAAGGCGGTGGCATAAGGGTTACAGACAGAGAGGGCCTCTTTTCTGCCCTCTCATCCCTCCTGGCCGACAGAGGACTCTGCAAAGAGGCCGGAATGGCAGCCCGCAGGGTGGTCGATAAAAACCGTGGTGCCACAGAGAAGACCATGAGCCTTATAGAAGAGGTGATACAGGAGCACTCCCTCTTGAGAGACGAAAGAAGAGATGCATAACCTTCCCCATCCATACAGGTTGGTCCTTTGGCCCTTGTCCGCCCTCTATGGGGCCATCGTAAGGTTCCGTAACCTTCTCTACCTCAAGGGTGTACTTAAAAGCACAAGGCCCTCTGGTGTAAGGATTATCTCTGTGGGCAACCTGACCGTTGGAGGAACTGGCAAGACCCCTGTAACCATCCATCTTGCAGCCTGTCTTAAAGATAGGGGCATGAGGGTTGCCATACTCAGCCGTGGCTACAGAAGGACCACCAGGGGTGCAAGGGTGGTCTCTGATGGAGAAAGGCTCCTTATGAGTCCTCAGGAGGCAGGCGATGAGCCCTGTCTTATGGCACAAAGACTCAGGGGGGTGCACCTTGTGGTATCGGAGAAGAGAACAGCAGGTGCAGAGCTTCTTAAAGAGAGGTTCGGGCCAGATGTGATACTCCTCGACGATGGGTTCCAACATCTTGCCATAAAGAGGGACCTCGATATTGTGCTCATAGATGGCAGGCAGCTCTCCGAAAATCCCCGGGTTCTTCCCTCCGGCCCCCTGCGCGAACCCCCTGACTCGCTCAAGAGGGCAGACATCATACTCTTTAAAGACCACACACACCTACCCCGCCCCTTCGCACCCTACATTGAAGGTAAACCCCGATGGGGCTTTTCCTACAGGGCTGGCAGATTGCTCGATGAAGGGTTCAGACCCCTTGGCGGTGCAGGACTCTTGAAGGATAGAAGGGTTGTGGCGGTCTGTGGTATAGCAGAGCCCGACTCCTTCTTTACCACCCTCGAGGGCTGTGGCGCCAGGGTGGTGGAAAGGGTTGGCCTTCCAGACCACCACCTCTACACCGAAGCAGATGTGGCAACACTTGTGGATAGAGTCGAAAAAACCGGGGCAGAGTGGGTCCTGACCACAGAGAAGGACGGGGTCAAGCTTAAGGATTGCAAGGGAGTAGAGGCTCTACCCCTCAGGATACTCACCATAGATGTGGCGATAGAGGAAGAAAAACCCTTTGTCTCAAAGGTGCTCGAGCTTTCTGGTATTGAAACTGCTGGCAGTTGTGATAAAATATAGATAGAAGGAACGAGTTAGGGGCGTTGCACGAACCAACGTGTGTGTGCGTAAGTCCCATCCGCAGGGTGCGTACAAACCACCTAAGGAGGCCCTACGGCGAGGAAGGAGGCAAGCCATCCAGTCCATAATAAGGAGTGGATGGGGAGGCCTTTCGAGCTGAGAGCCGGCGGATTGGATGAAAGAGGTTCGGTGCAACGCCTCTTTTTGGTCTTCTTTCTGGAGGAAGGGGAAAGGGCCCGGTGGCCCTGCGGGTCTTCAAAACCCGTCGGTCCCTCTAAGAAAGGGGCTGGAGGGTTCGACTCCCTCCTCCTTCCGCCAAAGCCTGCGTAACATCAACATGTCCTCCCCTGAAAAGAGACTCCCCACCGGCTTGTCATAAAAGGCTGGCTGGTCAACCTGTTCCTGCCTTATCAGGTATATGCCCCGTGTCTTTTCTGTTTAGATTTTACACTGTCTGGAAAGAAAAAAATTGACATGCCTACAGGCTGTGCGATAACATTTCAAATACTGTCTTTAGCGGAGGCCAGTGGTAAATGCAGATACAGGAGGTGCTCGCCCTCATAAAAGAGGACATGCGCAGGGTGGAAGAGGAGTTCAGGAAAAACCTTCTTTCCGATGTCTATCTCATAAGAAGGGTTGGTGAATACATACTCAACAGCGGCGGAAAAAGGTTCAGACCCCTTATGGTGCTTCTTGCCAGCAGGCTCTGTGGTTACCATGGAGGGCTACACATACCACTTGCAGTGGTGGTTGAGTTCATCCACACGGCCACCCTTCTGCATGACGATGTGGTGGACAACGCAACACTGCGCCGTGGCAGCCCATCGGCAAACGCCATATGGGGCAACGGCTCCAGTGTGCTCGTGGGGGACTACCTTCTTTCAAAGGCCTTCTCCATAACGGTGGCGCAGGGAAACATCAGGGTGCTCGACATACTGTCCAACACCACCACTCGCATGGCCGAAGGCGAGGTGCTCCAGCTTATTAAACACTCCGATGTGAACGCAACAGAGGATGAATACCTCCATGTAATAACCGGTAAAACAGCGGTCCTCTTTTCAGCCTGCTGCAGGATACCGGCGGTGCTGGCAAACCTTCCCACAGAAAAGGAGGAGGCCCTTGCAACCTATGGCATGTCCATAGGTATCGCATACCAGCTGATGGACGACTGTCTGGACTACACCTCGAAGTCAGAAGACCTCGGCAAGACCATAGGAAATGACCTCAGGGAGGGCAAGGTTACCCTGCCACTCATAAAGACCTACAGGGATGCAACGGAAAAGGAAAGAGTAACAATAAGAGAAGCAGTGGAGGCAGAAAGTGTAGACGAGAAGACCCTCAACGAGGTGCTCGTCATAATAAAAAAGTATGGTGGAATAGAGTATACACTGGACTTTGCAAAGGGTTACATAAACAGGGCAAAGAGCTGCCTTGAGCACTTCGAGCCCGATACAGAACGGGCTGCGCTCGCTGCGGTTGCAGACTATGTGATAGAGAGAACCAACTGATCTTACAGCCCCTTATGGACAAAGAAGACAAGGCAAAGAGGGTCCTTGCGGTACTCAAGAAGGCATTCCCAAGGGCAAAGACCGAGCTGAACTTCAAGACTCCCCTTGAGCTTCTTGTTGCAACCATACTCTCTGCCCAGTGCACGGATAGAAAGGTTAATGCCGTAACTCCAGAGCTTTTCAGCCGCTTCAGAACACCCGAGGATTACGCCACAGTAGATACCGCAGAGATAGAACGATACATAGGCTCCATAAACTTCTACAAGAACAAGGCACGCTCCATAAAGCTCTGCTGCAAACGCCTTGTAGAGGAGTTCGGCGGCAGGATGCCCCGCTCCATCGAGGAGATGACCCGTCTACCAGGGGTTGGCAGAAAAACGGCCAGCATTGTGCTTGCAGAGGCCTTTGGCATACCCGCACTTGCAGTGGACACCCATGTGAAGAGGGTGGCACAGAGGCTGGGGCTTGCCTCAGGCGATAAGCCCGATGATATAGAGGAAGAGCTGAAGGGCCTTGTGCCCGAGAAGGACTGGCGCTCTGTAACCAACCTCTTCATACTCCATGGTAGAAGGGTATGCCGGGCAAAAAATCCACTCTGTGGAGAATGCGGCTTAAGAGAGTTCTGTGAATACTATAAAACAAAAGGAGGCTAAACCATTATGGGTCTTCTTGAAGGTAAAAAGGCTCTTATCTTTGGTGTTGCAAACGAGAGAAGCATCGCCTGGGCCATCGCAAAGGCACTCCATACAGAAGGTGCACAGTGTGCCTTCACCTATGCAACCGAAAGGCTTAAAGAAAGGGTGGAAAGGCTTGCCCACTCACAGGGCTCCGATATTGTGCTGCCCTGTGATGTTACAAAGGACGAGGAGGTGGAGGCCACATTCTCCACAATAAAGGAGAGGTGGCAGAGCCTGGACATACTGATACACTCTGTGGCATTTGCGAAGAAGGAAGAACTCAAGGGGAAACTGCTTGACACAACACGAGAGGGCTTCGGCCTTGCCATGGATGTAAGTGTCTATTCCCTCATAGCCCTTACCAGGCAGGCCTCCCCCCTCATGCGAGAGGATGGAAGCATAATGACCCTTACATACCTTGGAAGCCAGAAGGTTGTGCCAAACTACAATGTCATGGGGGTGGCGAAGGCAGGGCTTGAGGCAGCGGTAAGATACCTTGCAGAGGATATGGGCCCCCAGGGTGTGAGGGTGAATGCCATATCCGCAGGGCCTGTCAAGACCCTTGCAGCCATGGGTATATCAGGGTTTGGCGAGATACTCAAGAGGGTCGAGGAGAAGGCCCCCCTGAGGCGCAACATATCGCAGGAAGATGTAGCAGGTGTGGCACTCTTTCTTGCAAGCCCGCTTTCAACAGGTGTTACAGGGGAGATAATCTATGTGGATGCGGGCTACAACATAATGGGGCCTTGAGCATGCGCATAATAGCAGACCTCCACATACACAGCCGTTATTCCCGTGCAACCAGCAAAGAGATGACACTGCCCACAATAGCCCGCTGGGCAAGGAGAAAGGGCATAAACCTTGTCGGCACAGGAGACTTCACCCACCCACAGTACCTGAAGTCCATAGAGGAAGGGCTTGTGCCAGCCGAAGATGGGCTCTTCATGCTCGAAGATGAACCCACGGTACGCTTCATGCTCACAGTAGAGGTGAGCAACATCTACAGCCAGGCAGGTAGCCTCCGCAAGATCCACACCCTCCTTTTTGCCCCATCCCTTAAGGCTGCAAAGGAGCTCACAGAGAGGCTCAAGGCCATGGGCAATGTGTATGCCGATGGAAGGCCTGTGTTCGGTTTTCCGGCGGTAGAGCTACTCAAGATGGCACTTGACATATCAGAGGATTTTCTTGTCGTTCCAGCCCATGCATGGACACCCTGGTTCTCCATATTCGGCAGCAAATCGGGGTTCGACTCCATAGAAGAGTGCTTCGGCGATTACTCCAAATACATCTACGCCATAGAGACAGGGCTATCGAGCAACCCTGAGATGAACTGGCGGCTTTCGGCCCTCGATGGGGTAGCCCTTCTTTCGAACTCCGATGCCCACTCACCGGCAAAACTGGGCAGGGAGGCCAATGTGTTCGAGTGTGAGTCGAGTTATCCTGCCATAATGGATACCATAAAGAGCAAAGACCCTGAGAGGTTTCTTTTCACCATAGAGTTCTTCCCCGAAGAGGGGAAATACCACTACGATGGACACAGGGAATGCGGGGTGGTCCTCTCACCAGAGGAGACGAGAAAGGCCCGTGGGCTGTGCCCTGTCTGTGGCAGGGAGGTTACAGTTGGGGTTATGAACAGGGTGGAAGAGCTTGCCGACAGACCCCCGGGCTTTGTGCCAGAAGGTGCCATACCACAGCGCTCGCTCATACCACTTGAGGAAATCGTAGCAGAAGCACTGGCAAGAGGGGTCAACACGGCAGCCGTGAAGAAGGAATACCGCCGTATGACCGATGCTTACGATGAGTTCACCATACTTATGGACCTTACAGAGGAGGAACTGCAGAAAATAGCCCATCCCATGGTGGCAGAAGGTATTGGCAGGGTGCGCCGCGCCCAGGTGCATATAAGCCCTGGTTTCGACGGCGAGTTCGGCAAGATAAAGCTCTTCGAAGAACCACAAAGACCAGAAACAAAGGGGCCCACACAGATGGGGCTGTTCTGACCCCATCTGAAAAGAGTGCCATCTTCTGGTATAATCTTCTTCTATGATACCCCTCTATCCAGAAACCACGGAGGTTACACTCCAGGAAAAGGAAGAACTCGCCCCTTTTTTCTCATCCATCGATGAGCGAATCTCTGAGTTCACCTTTGCAAACATATACCTCTTCAGATACACACACAACTACAGGCTCTCACGGTTACCGGATGATAGAATACTCATCACAGGAAGTGATGATGGAGAAAGTTTCTTCATCCTTCCAGGAGGGCCTGTAGAACCCACCCTCCTTGAAGAGCTCTTCGAAAGGTTCTCCTCCATGAAGTGTGTATCAGAGAGGTTCGCAAAAGTGCTCGAAAGGCGTGGCTACAGGGTTACGGAGGACAGGGATAACTTCGACTACATCTTCCTTACAGAAGGGCTCGGCAGCCTCTCTGGAAGAAAGATGCACAAAAAGAAGAACCTTTACAACAGGTTTGTCTCCACCTGGAATGCAACCCTTGAGCCCATAGATGAAAGAAGAAGGGCACAGGTGCTGAGTGTGCTCGAACGATGGCGGGAAGAGAGAGAAGATGGGGGAGACTACAGGGCTGCAAAAGAGGGAATAGAGCTGTTCGGTGAGCTGGGGCTTGAAGGCAGCCTCTGCTGCATAGACGATACACCCGTTGGATTCATCCTCGGCGAGCCCCATCCCTGTGGAGACACCTTTCTTGTTCACTTCAGAAAATCTGTAAGGGGTTATACAGGGATAGCGGAGTTTGTGCTCAAAACCTTTGCAGAGAGGATTAAAGAGAGGTTTCGATACATAAACATGGAGCAGGACCTCGGCAGAGAGGGCCTCAGGCAGGCAAAGCTGGGGTTCAGGCCCACAGGATTTGTAAAAAAGTTCAGGGCTTACAGATGATGGTTCAACGCTACTATCCGCTCTCTCGCTACCTTAAGGAGCGCTTTGGCTCAAGGGTGCAGCGGGTCTCCATATACGGCGGGTTTACCTGCCCCAACAGAGACGGCACACTCTCCACAGGTGGCTGCATATACTGTGTGCCAGCCCTTCTCATACCCGATGCATACACGGCCGGGATGGGTGTTACAGAACAGCTCAATACAGGCATAAAGAGGCTTAAGAAGAGATACCGCACAGACAGGTTCATCGCCTACTTCCAGATAAACACCAGCACCCATGCCCCACTTGAAGAGCTTGAAAAACTCTATACCGAGGCCATTGGACACCCCCATGTGGTTGCCCTCTGTGTGTCCACACGACCTGATTGCGTGGACTCAGGGGTGCTTGAGCTACTCTCTCGCCTCAAGGAGGAAAAACACCTGTGGATAGAGCTTGGGCTACAGTCGGCCAACAACAGAACACTCGAGATCATAAACCGTGGGCACAGCGTGGAGGACTTTGGAAGATGTGTTGAAAAGACAAAGGCCTACGGGATAGATGTCTGCACCCATGTGATATTCGGGCTACCAGGTGAGGGCAGAGAGGATATGCTCGAAACCATAGGGCTTGTGGCCGAACTCGAGCTGTGGGGCATAAAGTTTCACCAGCTCGATATAGTAAAGGGCACCCCGGTTGAGGCCCTCTTCAGAGAGGGCAGACTCTCCCCCCTTGAGCTTGAAGCATATGTAGAGTGTGTGGTAGAATCCCTTGAGCTTCTCTCGCCACATACCACCATACACAGGCTCTCTGGCTCCACACCGGCCGAACACCTCGTAGCTCCCCTGTGGAGCCTCGACAGAGAAAGGGTGAGAAGGACCGTAGAAGGGCTTCTCGAAAAGAGGAATACATGGCAGGGAAGGCTCTGGAATAAAAACAAAGGAGGCTTGGAAGATGGCAGACCCAAGGGTTGGAAGACTTGCCACCATACTTGTGAACCACTCTCTACAGGTAAAAAAAGATGAGCTGGTTCTTATAAACTCATCGAGTGAGCTTGCAAAACCACTGGTGCTTGCACTCTACAGGGAGGTCCTTCGGGCAGGGGGACACCCTTACATGAACATAGGCTTCGAAGAGGCTACGAACATCTTCTACAAAGAGGCGGGAGAGGCCCAGCTTCTTCACTTCCCGAAGATAAGACACTACGAGGCAAAAAACATGGATTGTGTTGTAAACATCCGTGCCCCTATAAACAAGAAGGCCCTTTCCAGTGTAGACCCTGTGAAGATGGGCAGGCGCGCAAAGGTATTAAGGCCCATAATGGATACCATAGTGAACAAGAAACGCTGGGTGCTGTGCAACTATCCCACAAATGCACTGGCACAGGAGGCAGACATGAGCCTCGAAGAATACGAACAGTTCCTCTATGGCGCAACAAACATAGACTGGAACAGGGTCAGGAAACTTACAGAGAAACTGAAAAGGCTGCTCGATAAGGCCTCGGAGATAAGGATAGTGGGTGAAGATACAGACCTTACACTGAGCATAAAGGGCCGGCCTGCCATACCCTGCTGGGGTGAGCGTAACATGCCCGATGGAGAGGTCTTCCTCTCGCCTGTTGAAGACTCTGCAGAGGGCTACATATACTACGAGCATCCTGCCATATACCAGGGTAGAGAGGTTACGGGCATAAGGCTGCGGTTCAGAAGGGGCAGGGTGGTTGAGGCAAGGGCCGAAAAGGGCGAGGAGTTCCTCCTCTCCATGCTCTCCACAGACAGGGGTGCGCGCTACCTTGGAGAGATAGGCATAGGGGTCAACTACGGGATAAAGAAGTTCTCAAAGGACATACTCTTCGATGAGAAGATAGGTGGCACCGTGCACCTTGCCATCGGCAAGTCCTACAAGGAGGCAGGCGGCAGGAACATATCTGCCATACACTGGGATATGATAAAGGACTTGAGAAAAGGCGGCACACTCTACATGGACGGAAAACCCATACAGAAAAACGGCAGATTCCTCATCTGACTCAAAAATACTTGAATAAAGCCAGAAATAGAGATATTATCAAAAGCTATACAAAACAAAGGACTTTTCACGGATGGAAAGGCAGACCCTTCTTAACACCATAGAGGAAGCCATCGGGATAAAGAGGCGTTTCTTCGAAGAGAACGCAGAGAGGCTTGTAGAAGGTGCCCATCTTCTGGCAGAGGCATTTAAGAAGGGAGGAAAACTTCTTATTGTGGGCAATGGTGGTTCCTCTGCAGATGCACAGCACCTTGCCGCAGAGTTTGTAAACCGCTTTGAGATGGAGCGCCCACCGCTGCCTGCAATAGCACTTACAACGGATACCTCGATCCTCACAAGCGTAAGCAATGACTACAGCTTCGATGAGGTCTTCTCAAAACAGCTGCGGGCACTGGGAGCCACGGGAGACATGCTCCTTGCCATATCCACAAGTGGCGACTCAGAGAATGTGCTAAAGGCTGTTCGGACGGCAAGAGAGATGAGTATGGGCTCCATAGCCCTTACAGGTAGAGACGGCGGAAGGCTGAAAGCTCTGGCAGATATAAGCCTTGTGGTGGAGACAGATAGCACCCCCAGGATACAGGAGGTGCACATAACCGCCTGCCACATACTCTGCGAGCTCGTTGAACAGATACTGTTTAAGGGATGCAGCAGATGAAGTTCAAACCCATAGGGCCTGAGGGGGTAAAGACCTGTTCCCTCAAGGAGAGAAAGAGCAAGGTCTCTCTCGAGGGGCTCTGCGGACTATTTTCCAAAGGCGGCAGCTTCCAGGAGTTCATCTCCACCCTTCCCCACCTCCTTGCAGGCAACACCTTGAGGGAGGTAATCGGTGCAATCCTTGATGCCACGAGGGCCGGAAAGACCGTTGCCATGGGCATGGGGGCACATGTCATAAAGACAGGCTTGAGCCCCATAATAATAGACCTGATGCGCCGTGGTGTTGTAAATGCCGTGGCGATGAATGGTGCAGGCATAGTGCACGACTTTGAGCTCGCCTTTGCAGGCACAACATCAGAGGATGTGGAGGACGCCCTCTCGACCGGCAGGTTCGGCATGGCAGAAGAGACAGGCACAATGATAAACGAGGCCATAAAGCGTGGGGCAAGAAGGGGGCTCGGTATGGGCGAGTCTGTGGGCAGAATGATAGAGAAGAGTGATTTCCCCTACAGGGATACGAGTATCCTTGCTGCTGGCACAAGATACGGTGTGCCTGTTACCGTGCATGTGGCGATGGGCACGGACATACTCCATATACACCCTGCAGTGGATGGTGCACTTACAGGCAGGGCCACCCTAAAGGACTTCCGCCTCTTTACCGGCGTGGTGGCAACCCTCGAGGGAGGGGTGTTCCTAAATGTAGGCTCTGCGGTTATAATACCAGAGGTGTTCCTCAAGGCACTCACCCTTGCAAGAAACCTTGGCCACAGGGTAAAGAGGTTTACCACCGTAAATATGGACTTCATCCAGCACTACAGACCCATTACCAATGTGGTAAGGCGCCCCACCATGGAGGGTGGCAGGGGCTACACCCTTACAGGACACCATGAGATAATGCTGCCCCTCATATATGCGGGCATAACAGAAGGGCTTGGAGAATAAAACCATGGGAAAGAGAAAACCCTGGGCAGGCAGGTTCAAGAAGGCGCTTCATCCCCTTGTGGAGGAGTTTACCGCCTCCATAGGGTTCGACAAGAGGCTTTTCCACCAGGACATAAGGGGCTCCATCGCCCAGGCACATCTTCTTGAGAGGGCAGGTATACTCACAAAAAGAGAAAGGGCCAGGATAGAGCGTGCACTTAAGGAAATAGAAAAAGAGATAGAGACCGGCAGACTCTCCCTTGGCACCGATACCGAGGACATCCACATGGCCATAGAGAAAAGGCTTATAGAGAAGATAGGCCTGCTGGGTGGAAAGCTCCACACAGGTAGATCAAGAAACGACCAGGTAGCCCTTGACTTAAGGCTCTACATAAAAGAGGAGACCAGCAATATACTCCGCCTTATACACACGCTCAAGACCACCCTATATGAGCTGGCCAGAAAGAACATTGATGTCATAATGCCGGGCTATACACATCTACAGAGGGCACAGGCGGTGCCGCTGGCACAACATCTTCTTGCATACTACGAGATGCTCAAGAGAGACAGCCAGAGGCTCAAGGATTGTCTCAAAAGGGTGGACTCCATGCCCCTTGGCTCTGGCGCCCTTGCAGGCACAGCCTTCGATGTGGACAGACACTACGGGGCAGAGCTTCTGGGGTTTTCAACTGTTACAGAAAACAGCATGGATGCCGTGAGCGATAGAGACTTCGTTATAGAGTTCATAAGCCACTGTGCGGTGGTTATGATGCATCTGTCCAGGATGTGTGAAGAGATAATACTCTGGGCAACAGAGGAGTTCGGTTTCATGGAGCTTGACGATAGCTTTTCTACAGGCTCAAGCCTCATGCCACAGAAGAAGAACCCCGATGTGGCAGAACTCGTAAGGGGAAAGACCGGCAGGGTCTATGGAAACCTTGTTGCCATACTCACCGTCATGAAGGCCCTGCCCTTAACCTACAACCGCGACATGCAGGAAGACAAGGAACCACTTTTCGACACTGTAGATACGGTGAAGGGCTCGCTTTCTGTTGTCTCCCCCATGCTCCGAACGATGAAGATCAAAAAAGACGCCCTCCTTGAGGCAACCCGTGGAGGATTTCTTACCGCAACAGATGTGGCAGACTATCTTGTAATGAAGGGTGTTCCCTTCAGGGAGTCCCATCACATAGCAGGCAGTATAGTTGCCCACTGTATAGACAGGGGTAAGGAGCTTACAGAGCTTTCGCTTTCCGAGTGGCAGCGCTTTTCCCCGCTCATCGAAGAGGATATAAAGAAGGTCATAACCCCCGAGGGCTCTCTGGAAAGGAGAAGGGCCCCTGGCGCTGCATCCATCAGGGAGGTCAGGCGTCAGCTCAAAAGAATAGAAAGGGAACTAAAAAAAGAATCCCTATGAAGGCAAAAACATTTCTTCTGATAATACTCACAGTCTCTGTAATCTCCTTTTCATACGGTTGTGGCAGGAAGGCACCTCCACAACCACCGCTTGAAGAAGAAAGACACGCTTCCAAGGAGGTAGACCATGCACTACTTCGACTATAGACGGGGCAAGCTCTACGCAGAGGGTGTATCCATAGAGAGGATAGCCCGTGAGGTTGGCACCCCTGTCTTTATCTACAGTGCAAAGACCACAAGGAGGCACTACCGTGCCTTCGATGGTGCGTTTCGTGGGGCAAAACACCTTGTGTGTTACTCTGTGAAGGCAAACTCGAATATAGCCATCTTAAGGCTTCTTTCGAAAGAAGGTAGCGGGTTCGACATAGTCTCTGGTGGTGAGCTCTTCAGGGTCCTCAAGGCAGGTGGGGATGTGAGGAAGGTTGTATTCTCAGGGGTTGGAAAGAGGGATGACGAGATAGAGTATGCAATAAAGAAGAACATCCTCATGTTCAATGTGGAAAGCCCCCAGGAACTGCGAAGGATACACTCCATAGCAAGAAGACTTAGAAAGAAGACCCCAATAGCCATAAGGGTGAACCCTGACATAGACCCGAAAACACACCCCTACATATCCACAGGACTCAAGAAGAACAAGTTCGGCATAGAGACAGAGCTTGCCATAAAGGAATACATCCATGCAAAACAGAATCTTCCATGGCTTGAGCCCATAGGGGTGGACTGCCACATAGGCTCGCAGATAACAGAGCTTTCGCCCTTTGTGGAGGCCCTTAAGAGGGTGGTAAAGCTGGTAAACTTCCTGCAGTCTGAGGGACTCAACATAGGGTATCTCAACATGGGTGGTGGGCTCGGCATAACCTACAGGGATGAGGCCCCTCCCCATCCTTCAAGCTATGGTGAGGCGGTTATAAGAGAGACAGGGGGGCTCGGGCTTACACTCATATTCGAGCCGGGTAGAGTCATAATGGGTAACTCGGGGATACTCGCCACAAAGGTGCTCTATACAAAAGAGGGTAGCCTTAAGAACTTCGTCATAGTGGATGCCGCAATGAACGATCTGCCACGCCCCTCTCTTTACGATGCATATCACGAGGTAAGGCCCGTGGTAGACAAGAAGAGGGGAGAGCTTACGGCAGACATCGTCGGGCCCATCTGTGAGTCCGGAGACTTTCTTGCAAGGGACAGAACCATAAAAGAGGTGGAGCCAGGGGAGTTACTCGCCTTCATGAGCGCAGGCGCCTATTGCTTCTCCATGTCCAGCAACTATAACTCACGGCCCAGAAGTGCAGAGGTGCTTGTAACAGGCAGAACCTACCATGTGATAAGAAAGAGGGAGGGGCTTAAAGACCTCATAAGGGGCGAAATCATACCAGAAGGGCTTGAATAAAACCCTGTGTGGAAGAGGTGGAAGGATGAAGCTTGAGTTTGTAAAGATGCACGGGCTTGGAAACGACTTTATGGTGCTTGACCTCAGGGGCAGGCGTATAAGGGGGCTTGCAGATATTGTAAAGAGGCTTTCCAACAGAAGGTTCGGCATAGGGTTCGACCAGGCCCTCCTTCTCAAGGACTCGAAGAAGGCAGACTTCTGTATGGAGATATACAACGCCGATGGCTCCAGGGTTGAGATGTGTGGCAACGGGATAAGGTGTGTTGCAAACTACATATGGAAAAGGGGGCTTAAAAGAAAGCCCTCACTCTCCATAGAGACTCTGGCAGGCATAAAGGTGGTCGAAAGGATAAAGGGTGGGCTTGTAAGGGCGGATATGGGTAAACCGGTGCTCGAAGGCAGCCTCATACCCGTAAGGAAGAAGGGGCATGTAAAGGATTATCCCCTGAAAGCGGGTGGAAAAAGATTCGAGGTTAGCTGTGTATCCATGGGTAATCCCCATTGCGTGATACTTGTGGACTCTACAGATGACTTCGATGTTGCCCGTTTCGGCCCGCTGCTTGAGACCCACAGGTTCTTTCCCAGAAGGACCAATGTGGAGTTTGTGGAGGTGATAAACAAAAAGAGGATAAGGATGCGTGTGTGGGAAAGGGGCAGTGGAGAGACCCTCGCCTGTGGCACAGGCGCCTGTGCGAGTGCGGTGGCAACACACATAAAAGGATTGACACAGCGAAAGGTTGTGGTCTATCTTAAAGGAGGGGAACTCCTTATAGAATGGTCGAGAGACGACAACCATGTATACATGACAGGCCCGGCAGAAGAGGTCTTCGAGGGCACAATAGATGTAAAATCCAGGAGGTAACAGGCCATGTTCAAGGGCTGTTTCACAGCACTGGTTACACCGTTCAGAGAGGGCAGGATAGATGAAGAAGCCCTGGGAAGGCTTCTTCGTCTACAGATAGAGGCAGGGGTGTCTGGTGTGGTTCCATGCGGCACCACAGGAGAGAGCGCCACCCTCTCCTACGAAGAGCACAATCGCCTTGTGGAGCTTACAAAAGAGCTCACCGATGGCAAAATAAAGGTTATAGCAGGCACGGGCTCCAACTCCACGGCAGAGACCATCATGCTCACAAGACATGCAGAAGAGGTTGGGGCAGATGGAGCACTCCTTATAACACCCTATTACAACAAACCCACACAACATGGACTCTTCGAGCATTACAGAAAGGTCTCAGAGCATACCTCCATACCCATAATCCTCTACAATGTGCCAGGAAGAACCGGCGTCAACATGCTTCCAGAGACGGTGGCAAGACTTTCGGAGCTTGAAAACATCGCTGGAATAAAAGAGGCATCGGGAGACCTTGACCAGGTAAGTAAAATCATAGAGCTGACGGATGAGGACTTCGCCGTGCTGTCAGGCGATGACTCACTTATACTGCCAATGCTTGCCATAGGAGGAAAAGGGGTAATATCTGTAACATCCAACCTGTTGCCCCCAGAGGTCTCGCTTCTTTGTAAACACTTCTTCGATGGCAACCTCGAGGAGGCAAGAAGGCTACACCAGAGGCTTCAGCCTCTCAACAGGGCCATGTTCATGGAGACCAACCCCATTCCTGTCAAAACCGCACTTGCCATGATGGGGTGTGTGGAGGAAGAGTTGAGGTTGCCGCTTACACCGATGGCTGACGCAAACAGGATAAGGCTTGAGGAACTGCTTAAAAACTACGGACTCATCAAGGAGGCTTGATCCACATGGTTAAGATTGCCATCACCGGTATATCTGGCAGGATGGGTAGAGCCATAGCAAACTGTATAGAAGAGGAAGAGGGTGCAGAGCTTGCAGGTGCCCTTGAGAGAGAAGGGCATCCATGGACAGGCAGAGCCCTCTCGGAGCTTACGGGGCTGAACAGCGATGTGGTGGTTACAGACAACCCTGAAGAGGCATTCAAGGAGGCAAATGTAGTCATAGACTTTACCATACCCGAGGCCACGGTGAAGAACCTTGAGGTTGCAGCAGCGTTGGGAAGACCTGTGGTAATAGGCACAACAGGATTCTCTGCAGAGCAACGGGCCACAATAACCGACACCTCACGGCGTGTGGGGGTTGTGTTCTCTCCGAACATGAGTATCGGGGTAAACCTGCTTTTCAGGCTGGTTACCGAGGCTGCCCGTATACTCGGAGATGAATACGATGTGGAGATAGTGGAATACCATCATCGCCACAAAAAGGATGCTCCCTCTGGCACAGCCCTTAGAATTGCCGAACTCATTGCCCATACCCTGGGTAGAGACCTCGACAGGGTTGCCGTATACGGAAGGAAGGGCATTACAGGAGAGCGCCCCGTAGAAGAAATAGGCATACAGAGTGTGAGGGCCGGAGACATTGTGGGAGACCATATAATTCTTTTTGCAGGCTCTGGCGAAAGGCTGGAGCTTACACACAGGGCACACTCGCGCACCACCTTTGCAAAAGGTGCGGTAAAGGCAGCCCTCTGGGTGGCAGACAAATCCACGGGGCTCTATGACATGCAGGATGTGCTGGGGCTAAGATAAACAGGGTGCAACAGGCAGCTCCTGCGGTGTGATAGAAGAACACCCTGTTCCAAAACAAAAACAGAGGGAGGTTTCTGATGACAAGGCTTTTAATGTATATGCTGGTGGGTGCGTTCCTGCTGGTGAGTGTGCCTTCCTACGGGTTCGAAGGAAAGGCATGCACAGAGGATAGGGGCTGCAAAGGTGAATGCATAAAGTGCCATAGCCTTACTACGAAAGAGGCATCCAGGTTGCTTAAGGCAGAAAAACTCAAGGCAAAGGTGTTGAGTGTGAAACCGGCTCAGGTAAAGGGGTTGTGGGCCGTGGAGGTGGAAAGGGCCGGAAAGAGGTTTGTCGTATATGTGGACTTTGCCAAGAAATACCTTGTAGAGGGCAGGTTCACCCTGCTGGCCGAGCTTGGCAGACCGATTCTGAAAAAGGTGGATGTGGCGAGTATCCCCACAGAGGATGCAATACTTCTTGGTAGAAAGGATGCAGAGACAAAGATAATAATATTCGATGATCCTGATTGCCCCTATTGTAAGAAACTGCACGGAGAACTCAAGAAGATAGTAAAAAAACGCAAGGACATAGCCTTCCTGCTGAAGATGTATCCCCTTGCCATACATCCCGAAGCCTATGACAAGTCGAAGGCCATAGTGTGCAAGAAGAGCCTCAAACTCCTTGAGGACGCCTTTGCAGGAAAGAAACTTCCACCACCCTCTTGCGAGACCACGGTGATTGATGATAATATAAAACTTGCAAGAAAACTGGGCATAGAGGGCACACCTGCCATCATATTTCCCGATGGAAGGTTGATACCCGGGTATGTGGATGCAGATACATTGCTCGAGGTTCTTGAGATGAAATGAATAAGAGCCGGTGGGGAGATTCGAACTCCCGACCTACTGATTACGAATCAGTTGCTCTACCCCTGAGCTACACCGGCTTACCTGAAGATGGTAAGAAATATAGCATCGATTGTCAAGCAGTAGTATTACCTGCACCCTTTGCACAAACCTGGAATGGAGCGGAAGAATATGCCTGAAAAGGTTCTTATAATAGAGGATGACAGGCTATCGGCTCAGATGCTCAGGGATATTCTTCATGTCCATGGCTACCAGACCATGTGCGCACACGAGGGTAGAGAGGGGCTGGAACTTGCCAGAAGAGAAGAGCCAGACATAGTGCTGCTTGATCTTGTGCTTCCCGGGATGAATGGGGTCAGCATATGTGAGGCCATAAGGACACTTGAGACCCACAGAAGACCCTCCATAATAATAGTATCCCACAGGGGTGAAAAGAAGACCATCGCAGAGGCCCTGCAGAAGGGCGCAGATGACTTTCTTGTAAAACCCGTGGACGAACTGGAGCTTCTCGCAAGACTTCGGGCACAGACACGGCTTATAAAGTTCCATCGTGAACTTGAAGAAGACAAGAGGAATCTTCAGGCATTGCTGGATATAACACAGGCCATAAGCGCAACCCTTGATACCAGCAAGGTGCTCCAGATACTGGTGGAAAGGGTTGCAAATGTAACCAATGCGGTAAGATGCTCGATAGTGCTCATAGCAACAGATTCAGAGGGCTATGTGCTCGCCTCGCATGACGACAAATCCATCATGAACTTCAAGATAAACCTTGGTAGATACCCGGAAATACAGGAAGCGCTCAAGACCAAGTCCACACTCGTGCTCGATGACATGGTGAACCACCCACTTCTCAGACCTGTAAGAGACCACATAAAGAATCTTGTGGGCATGAGTGTGCTGGTGGTACCCATAGTGTTTCATGAGGAAGTACTGGGCACACTGTTTCTAAGAAGCCGTAAGGCAGGCAGGGGCTTTACAAAAAAGGAGATAGACTTCTGCCAGATAGTGGCAAACTCCTCATACCACGCAATAAAGAACGCAAAGCTCTTCGAGAAGATAAAGAAGGAGAAGGAACACCTCAAAGAGATAGCCATAAGGGACTCCCTTACAATGCTCTACAACCACAACTTCTTCTACACCCGTCTCGAAGAAGAGTTCGACAGGGCCGTTAGATACGAAACCTCGCTCTCACTTATAATGATGGATGTTGATGACTTCAAACGCATAAACGACACCTATGGGCACAGAACAGGCGATACGGTTCTGAAGGAAATTGCCAACATAATAAAGAAGAGTGTGCGTAAAAGTGATATAGTTGCCCGTTACGGTGGAGAGGAGTTTGTGGCCCTTCTGCCCCATACCCCATTGAGCGGGGCCGTGGAAGAGGCCGAAAGGATTCGCAAGCTCATCGAGGAGCACTGCTACGCAGGACTTCTTACAGAGAGTGTAACCGTCAGTGCTGGGGTTGTCTCATACCCTGAAAAGATAGTGATGAACAGCGTTGACCTTGTAAACCTTGCCGATGAGGCCCTCTACAGGGCAAAGGCAGCAGGCAAGAACCGTGTAGAGGTGGTATAGCTCTGCCTGCCCCTTGGGGGCCATATCTGGCACCTGCCTTGAAGAACAGGCCTTCCCCCTACAGTAGTTACCCATAGCCAACCATGTCTACAGGACACCTTCTATGGTTCAAACCATCGTGGTCCAATTCATCCAACAGTGGTATCAGCCCTGGCCGAGCCCTTCTCTGTCTATCTTTATGGCACACAGGGCACCACACATGGTGCACACATTCTCATCCTCTGGAAGGCGGGAGCTTCTGAACTCTCTTGCCCTCTGGGGATCAACGGAAAGCCTTATCTGGGTCTCCCAGTCGAGCCTTCTTCTGGCAAGGCTCATCTCCACATCCTTCTCTACGGCCCCGGGAACCTTCTTTGCAATATCTCCTGCATGTGCTGCTATACGGGCTGCAATAACACCTTCTTTGACATCCTCAATGGTTGGCAGCCTCAGGTGTTCGCCAGGTGTTACATAGCAGAGAAAGTCTGCCCCCTTCGAGGCCGCAATTGCCCCACCTATGGCACTGGTTATGTGGTCATAGCCTGCGCCTATGTCCGTAACAAGCGGGCCGAGCACATAGAAGGGCGCACCACTGCAGAGCCTTTTCTCAAGCAACACATTTGCCTCTATCTCGTCTATGGGAACATGTCCAGGCCCCTCTATCATAACACCCACACCACTTCTGTGGGCAACATCGCGTAGCTCGCCCAGGGTCATGAGCTCCTCTATCTGCACACCATCGGTTGCATCCCTGAGGCAGCCGGGCCTCAAGGCATCGCCAAGGCTTAAGACCATGTCATAACGCTTTGCAATGGCCACAAGCTCATCGAACCTTTCGTAGAAGGGGTTCTCCCTCTTGTTATAACGCATCCACTCTGCCATAAGGGCTCCACCCCTGCTGACTATACCCATGAGACGGGGATCTTTCTTGAGCCTCTCGAGGGTTGAAAGCCTTATTCCGCAGTGCACCGTTACAAAGTCCACACCGTCAGAGGCGTGTCGGGCCACCATCTCGATAAACTCCTCTGGAGCAAGCTCCACGAAGGACTTGCCCTGCCCCTTTGCAAAGAACGCCGCCTGATAGACCGGCACGGTGCCCACAGGCACGGTGGACTCTCTTAGTATCATCTTTCTTATGCCATCTATGTCTCCACCGGTGGAAAGGTCCATCACAGAATCTGCCCCGCTCTCTATGGCCACCTTGAGCTTGAGGAGCTCTTCCTGTGGGTCCTCTCTATCTGTAGATGTGCCTATGTTGGCATTGACCTTTGTGCGAAGCCCCCTTCCTACGGCAAGGGGTTTTATGGTGCTCTGGCGTTCTCTGTTGCAGGTTATGACCATGGTGCCCTCTTTTAGTCCATCCCGTATAAACCCTGGGGATACACCTTCTGCCCTGGCCACCTCCTCCATCTCCTCTGTTATGTTGCCAGAAGAGGCAAGCTCTATCCTTGTCATCACAGGATAACCTCCTTTTTGTTCTTTCTTATCTCACGGATAAGCCTCTCTGTCTCTTCCCTTATATCAGGGGCTGCCATGATGGCAGAAATCACCGCCACCCCATGCACACCACACATTATGACCTCTCTTATGTTCTCCTTCTTTATCCCACCCAGTGCAAACACGGGCACCGACAGCCTGGATGCCTCTTTGAGTGGCGCCGTGCCAACAGGCAGGCCGAACCTCCTTTTAGAGGGTGTATAGTATACAGGCCCAAGGGTTGCAAAGTCTGCCCCTTCTCTCTCTGCCCTCTCTGCGGCCTCCACGGAATGGCAGGAAACCCCTATGAGGAGTCTTCTGCCGAACCGCTCCCTCAGGGCAGAGGGGCTGAAAGAGTTCTCAGGTAGATGCACCCCATCTGCCCCGCACAGAAGTGCCACATCCACCCTGTCGTTTATAAAAAGGAGGGCACCGTATCTTTCTGTAAGCTCTCTTAAGGCCAAAGCAACCTGTAAGAGTTCTCTTCCATCGAGGTCTTTTTCACGCAGTTGCACCGCCTTTGTGCCTCCCTTGAGGGCCTCTTCCACCACATAGAGGAGTCCTCTATCAGCGGCAATCTTCCTGTCGGTTATAAGGTAGAGGTCAAACCCCATCACTTCTTTTTTGTCCACAGCCTTCTTTTCCATATTATTGTTGAGGCCACGATCATCAGTGCAAGGCTTACAAGCTGGGCTGCCCTGAAGGGGCCCAGCATGAGGCTGTCTGCCCGGAATGCCTCGACGAAGAATCTACCCGCAGAGTAGAGCACAAGGTATGTGGCGAATATGAACCCTTCTTTGTGCTCCCTTTTTCTCAACACAAACCACAGAACCGTGAATATGCAGAGGTTCAACACCATCTCATAGAGCATGGTGGGATGTATGGGTATACCCGGGAATTCTCTGCCCGCAATGCTGTCTGGCGGGAAGACCACACCCCAGGGTAGTGTTGTGGGCACCCCATGGGCATCGCCATTCATGAAGTTGCCGAACCTGCCGAATGCCTGCCCCAGTATTATGGCAGGTGCCACCGCATCTGCCATCTTCCAGAAGGGTATGTTCTTCCTTCTAAGATAGATGTAGGCCACCATAAGCCCACCGATTATACCACCATGTATGGCAAGACCTCCGTGCCATATGGCAGGTATCTCAAGGGGGACACTCAGGTAGTACTGCCAGTTGAAGAGCACATAATAGAGCCTTGCTCCCACTATGCCACCCACAACTGCCCACAAGACAAAGTCCATCACCTCTTCTTCCTTGAGCCCTATGGCCTTTCTCTTTACCTCTTTTCTTATGAGAAGGCTGCCCACCACTATGGCGACCACATACATCAGTCCATAGAAGCGAACCTCAAAGGGACCGAGCTTGAAGAGAACGGGCCACACCGTCTTTTATCCTCTCTCCTTGTTTAGAAGTCCTTTATCGGGCTTGAGGCTGTGGCATAGAGTTTCTTGGGTATCCTGCCTGCAAGCCACGCAATCCGGCCTGCCTCCACCGCAAGCCTCATGGCCCTTGCCATCTTCACAGGGTCTTTTGCCCCTGCTATGCCTGTGTTCATGAGCACCCCGTCGCACCCGAGTTCCATGGCTATGGCTGCATCAGATGCGGTGCCCACCCCTGCATCCACTATTACAGGCACACTCACTGTCTCGAGTATTATCCGTATATTATAGGGGTTTCTTATACCGAGCCCGCTCCCTATGGGGGCTGCAAGAGGCATCACTGCCTGGCAGCCCAGCTCCTCGAGTTTCTGGGCAACTATTGGATCATCGTTCGTGTAGGGTAGCACGGTGAACCCCTCTTCAAGCAGTATCTTCGCTGCCTCAAGGAGTGCCCTGGTATCAGGGAAGAGGGTCTTCCTGTCCCCTATGACCTCAAGCTTTACAAGCTCTGTGCCCAGGGCCTCCCTTGCAAGGTGTGCAGTGCGAACGGCCTCTTCAACGGTGTAGCAATCCGCGGTGTTCGGAAGTATGGTGTACCTTGTGGTATCTATATGTGCAAGAAGTGTGTCCTGCGGGTTCGCAAGGTCCACCCTTCTTACGGCCACGGTAACCACCTCCGTGCCAGATGCCTCGAGGGCCTGCTTCATCACCTCGTTGGATGAATACTTGCCTGTGCCCACCATGAGGCGTGAAGAAAACTCCCATTTGCCTATCCTGAGTCTATCATCCATGGGACGGTATTCCTCCTTTCTCTCTATACTCTTTTATCCGCCTCCTACCATGCGGACTATCTCGACCCTGTCTCCCTCCTTGAGGGTGGTCAGATGGTGCTGGCTACGGGGCACTATCTCGCAGTTGAGCTCCACGGCAGTGCCCTGCTGTGGTATGTCAAGACCTTCAAGAAGTGTCTTCACAGTGGTGCCCTCTTCTACATCCATCGTCTTTCCATTCACCTGTATCTGTACCATGAGTAACCCCCCTTGCAAGGTTCTTATAGATAAAGGTCTCTTCTGCCCTCTTCCAGCTCCTTGAGTTTTTTGAGCACATATTCTCTAACCCTTTCTTCCTTTATCTCTTCCAGTGCCCTTTTAAGCGCGTTTTCGAAAGTCTCTTTCAGCCCATCGAGTTCTGCCTCGAGCATGTATTCTCTAAGCGTTATGATCGCATTTGCCTGGCAGAAGCCCTTCATAAGCCCCTGCGATGTGATGGATGTAAATCGTCTACCCACTCTACCCACCCTGTAGCATGTGGCACAGAGGCTTGGCAGCCTGCCCTCTTCTATGACATCGAGCATGACCTCAACAAGCCCTCTTTTATCGTCTGTCGAGAACTGCTCCAGGGTCTTTCCCCCCTGTCTGTATCCGCCGGGGTCTGTGCGCGAGGCCGCACTCATCTGCGAGGCACCTGCCTTGAGAAGCTCCCTTCTCAACGAGGCACCCTCCCTCGTTGAGACCACAACCCCTGCTGTGGGCACACTCAATCTGTATATGGCGGCAATCTTTTTAAGCTCCTGGTCCGTAACACCGTATCTGGTGAGCCTTTGTTCTGTAAGCACCGCACCCCTTGCAGGCCTCATCCTTGGAATAGATATGGTGTGGGCATGGGTGCCATAGCTTCTGAAAAGATAGATGGAGTGCATGACAGTTGCGAGCACATCGAAGCGGTAATCATAAAGCCCCAGGAGTGCGCCTATGCCCACATCGTCGAAGCCTGCCTCGATGGCCCTGTCCATAACCGTAAGGCGCCGGATGTAATCGCTCTTCGGCCCCTTTGGATGCATCTGCTTGTAGGTGGGCCTGTGGTATGTCTCCTGGAAGACCTGGAAGACCCCGTAGCCTGCCCTCTTGAGCTCCCTCAGGGCCTCCACCTCCATGGGCGGGGCGTTGAGATGCACTATTCTTATACCTGTCTCTCTGTGTATTGCCCTTATGGCCTTTACAAGATAGTCCACCCCTGCCTCCGGGTCCTCGCCCACCACCAGAAGAAGCCTCTTGAAACCCATACCTTCAAGGGTCCTCGCCTCTTCCACCACCTCTTTTTCATCGAGCCGCCTTCTTGGCAGCTCCCTGTTGGGACTTCTGAACCCACAGTACCTGCAGGAGTTCACACAGTGGTTCGAAAGATAAAGGGGTGCGAAAAGGACCACCCTGTCTCCAAAGACCTTTCTTTTGACCCTGTCTGCCCGCTCATAGACAAGGCTCAAGTGTTCTGGTTCTGTAACATTCAGAAGCCTTACCACCTCATGGGGCACGATTCCACCAAGCCCCTGGGCCTTACCCAGTATGGCAAGGAGCTCCTCTCTCTCTGGCTCTTCCCTGTCCTCTATGAGCCTCAGTATCTCTTTTTCATCTATTATCATCCTGTTTCTTCCCGAAATAGATAAGGCCGCCCAGCTGGGCGGCCTCAAAGTGTGTCGATACGATTACCCTACGGCTCTCTAATGGTGAAGACACTTTAAGCCCGACCGCTTCCCTACGCTGGCATTATCCAGATCAGGTTCAAGGGGTCTTCCCTTACCCATGGGAACTCTCAGCCCCTCCACAGGGGCTCCCCCAGCAGCCTGGAAAATATACATGCTCCCTCAAAGATTAAGATACCAGCAATCGACCATACTGTCAAGTGCTCTGGGATGGCGGGTGTAGCCTCAACCAGCCCTGAGCACAGGTTTCAGGTATCGGCCGGTATGGCTCCCCTTTGTTCTTGCGATCTTTTCTGGTGTGCCCTCGGCAACCACCGTGCCACCATGTTCGCCACCTTCTGGGCCAAGGTCTATTATGTGGTCTGCCGTCTTTATGCAATCGAGGTTGTGCTCAACCACGATAACGGTGTTGCCTGCATCGACCAGTCTTCCGAGCACCGTAAGAAGCTTCTTTATATCGTCTGGATGGAGCCCTGTTGTGGGCTCATCGAGTATGTAGAGCACCCCGCCTTCCTCACCACCAAGAAGCTCACGGGCGATCTTAAGCCTCTGTGCCTCACCACCTGAAAGGGTCAGTGCAGATTGTCCAAGCCTCAAGTAGCCAAGGCCAACCTCCCGCAGAAGGGAGAGCCTCTTTACAAGATGTGGCAGCGGGGCAAAAAACCTGAATGCCTCGTCAAAGGTCATCTGCAATACATCGTATATGTTACGGTTGTTGTGTTTTATCTTGAGTATCTCGGGTTTGTATCTTCTGCCGTTACAGACACTGCAGTCTATGTATACATCTGGAAGAAAATACATCTCCACCTTCTCCACCCCCTCGCCCTTGCAGGCCTCACACCTTCCGCCAGGCACATTGAAGGAAAAGCTGCCTGCACCAATTCCCTGCTCTCTTGCTGGCCTCAAGGAGGCGAAGAAATGGCGTATATCGTCGAACCCACCCATGTAGGTTATGGGGTTGCTCCGCGGGGTCTTTCCTATGGGTTCCTGGTCTATAAGTCTTACATCCTGAAGGTGCTCCGCACCCTCTATCGAGTGGTATGGAAGGGGTCTGTCCGCCTTTATGCCGAACTTGAGGGCAAGGGCGTTGTAAAGGGTGTCCATAACGAGGCTGCTCTTGCCAGAGCCCGAAACCCCTGTAACGCAGATGAAGGTGTTGAGGGGAAACCTTACATCCATCCCCTTAAGGTTGTTCCCTCTTGCCCCTCTTATTGTGAGTTCTTTTCCACTGCCCTTTCGCCTCCATCGTGGCACATTTATCTTGAGTTCTCCCCTGAGGTATCTTGCCGTGAGGGTGCTGGCAGCTCCCATGAAGTCCTTTCTGGGGCCGTTGTATACTATCCTTCCACCCATCTCTCCTGAGCCTGGGCCCAGCTCCACCATGTGATGGGCCTCTTTTATTATGGATTGATCATGCTCCACAATCACCACCGTGTTGCCCAGCCCCGATAGCCTTTTGAGCTGTCCAGTAAGCATGGCCACATCCCTTGGATGAAGCCCTATGGAGGGCTCATCGAGTATGTAGAGCACCCCTGAAAGGGAGGAGGCAAGCTGGTTCGCAAGGGCCACCCTCTGGGCCTCCCCACCCGAAAGGGTGCGGGTAAGACGGTCAAGGGTTATGTAGCCAAGCCCTGTCTCTTCCAGAAAATCGAGCTTCAGGGTTATCTGCTTGAGCGCTTCCTTTGCTATCTCTCTTTCCACAGGGGTCAGCTCAAGGGTTTTGAAGAACCTTCTTGCCTCGCTCACCGTAAGGTGGTTTATCTCCGCTATGTTGAGCCCCCCGATGGTTACAAGAAGGGCCTTCTCCTTGAGCCTTGTGCCCCTGCAGGCAGGACACCTGAAGTGCCCCTTGTAGCGGGAGAGAAAGACCCTTATGTGGAGCTTGTATCTTTTCGACTCCAAATATTCGAAGAACTCCTCCACCCCTTCGAAGTCCTCCGTGCCCCTGAACAGAAACTCCTTCTCTCTCTCAGAAAGTTCGCAGAACCTTTTGTCCAGGTCTATCCGGTATCTCTGTGCACATCTTTCCAGCTCTTCCTGCCACCAGCGGTAGGCAGGTTTTGTCCAGGGCTCAATGGCACCTTCCCTCAGGGTGAGGGATTTATCTGGAACAATCTTGTCTTCGTCGTATTTGAGTACATTGCCAAAGCCCTTGCATTCAGGACATGCACCCACAGGATGGTTGAAAGAGAAGAGTATGGGAGATGGGGTCTCAAGCTCTATATTGCATCTCGTGCATCTTAAAAGCCTTGAGAACCTAACAAGCCCTTCCTCCTCCACCCATACCCACATGTTTTCCCTGCCCTCACGAAAGGCTATCTCCACAGAGTCCGTAAGCCTCTGTTTTGTATCCTCCCCTGTGATGAGCCTGTCCACAACCACATCTATTGTGCCAAGCCTTCTTATCTCCTCGATCGGTGGTTCCTCATAGCTTATGTCCATGACCCTTGATGTCCTTATTCTTACAAAACCCTTTTTCAATAGTTCATCTATGAGGGACTCTATGGCAGAGCCATCTCCATCCACCGGTATGGAGAATCCTATGTGAAGCCTTCTTCCCCTGTATTCTTTGAGAAGCCTGTAGACAACCCTGGTGGTATCCTGTGGGGTTACCTCCTTTTTGCATCCAGGGCAGTGGAGATTTCCAAGCCTTGCAAAGAGCACTCTCAGGTAGTCGTTAACCTCTGTTGCTGTGCCGACGGTAGAGCGGCTGGTGCGCACCGGGTTCTTCTGCTCTATGCTTATTGCAGGCCTTATGTTGTAGATTCTGTCCACAAGGGGTCTTGCCATCCTCTCAAGAAAGAGCCTTGTGTATGTGGAAAGGGACTCCATGTAACGCCACCTGCCCTCTGCAAAGAGGGTGTCGAAGGCGAGCGACGATTTTCCAGACCCGCTTGGGCCAACGATGGCCGTGATTCTATCGTGGGGTATGGAGAGGGATATGTTCTTGAGGTTGTTCTGCCTGCACCCCTCTATTAAAAGCTCATCCTTTACAGGTGGCAGGGGTGGTTCGGCGAAAGAAAGCTCTATCTTCTTTTTTACGCGCCCCATAAAAAGCCCTGAAATCCTCCGGTGAAAATACCTATTATAGCCTGTATCCACCATGAATGGCAACTATTCTGTAAGAAGAGTGCCTTGAGATACATCGCTAAGGTTGAAGACAACCCTTGCCTTCAGCGGAGATTTACGAAAGCTATCCTGCCAGAAGGGTTAGCTCCTCTTTCCAGAGGGCATTTCTGTTGAAACTCAGGCCGGAAAGGGCTGCCACAAGGACAACCATCAAGGATAGTTCTGTAAGACCATATCTTACCGTATGGGTGTACATGGGTTTACATCTTTACCATCAAAGTGTGGCAAAGGGGAAAACAGGGTATCACCGGGCTGTGGTTGCAAACATGGTTATCAGGATACCAGCCTGCGCGGGCCTTTTCAACACCCTGTAAGCTGTGGAGGTGGGCTGTGGCGGGAACACTGGCCTCTTTCCCTACTTGAGGGCGTCTTTTTCACTTTCGATTGTAAGATAGATTATCGCCTTAAGCCCTCTTTCGTCCTTTACCAGTGTACGTACATCCGGACTGGGCAGGGTCTTTATAACGATGCTCTTTCCTGGTTCAGACTCCTCTATAAGCTTTATATCCCTGTAGGGCTCTTCTTTAAGCTCTATAGGGGTTTCTGAGCTGAACTCCACCATCCTTTCTGCCCCTGTGCCAGACAGGGTTCTTAAAAATTTTACCGGTGCGTTAAGTAGCTTGAGCCTTGTAGCATCAATGTGGCAAGAAAGTTTCTGCCCCTTGAGGTTTATCCTGTATGTCCAGTTTATCTCCCTTGCAGAGAACTCTATCCTGAAAGTATGGTGCTTCGAAATATTCGATGCAGGTCGCACCACCACAAATCCAAAAGGTGTGGAGGCTCTGGTATCTTTGGTTACAAATACCCTGTCTTCCCTGACTATGGCACCAGAATAGTTGCAGGCCCTTATACTGTAGAGTCCCTCGGGGTGGCCTGTCATGTCTATTGTGATCCTGTCTTCTTCGGACCCCAGTATTGTGCCAGAGACCACTCTGTCTTTTCTGTCGTATACAAAAATGGTGGATGCACCAGACCCCTCGGGGCTGTATTCGATAAACTTTCGAAATAGCCTTACCTGGCCCGAAAGCCTTCCGCTGTGGATGATGATGGGGCCATCTCTGTCAATGGCAGACACATCACCGCTGTCAAATACGAATACACCCGTGGGGCGAACACTCTCAAGCTCCACATCTGTTATGTTCCAGAAAAAAGGATTGGCCAGAAGAACCCTGAAGACAAAGGCTGTATCTCTCTTCAACCTTACAGGGGGCTGCGGGTTATCACCCCTTTTTTCCACAACCCCTCCGCCAGGGCTCTCTCTGAACAGAAGCCCCTCTTCCCGAAGAACCCTGTGGCAGTCCTCTGTGGGCTCAAGCCTTATGCCGGAACAGAACCTGTCCCTGTAATAGGCATGATGTGTCTCTATGGTGAGGACTCTGCCAGGATGATGGCTCATCTCTTATAACGAGGCTGATACAGAAGAACACAGCAGCAATGAGAAACCCTATCTGCCCCCCAGACTTTGTTTAAATTGATAGCCATATGGTGAATCCGGTCAATAAAACATGGAATGTTTTTACCATTGTTTACACCATAATGTCAAGTCTAAAGTGTGTTGGCACACCTGTGAAGACATGGAGGTCGGCATATGGGGGTTACCGCAGGCAGGTCGGCCTGCAGCTGTTTTTTTGTCTCCAGGAGGCTCCATCCTTTCTTGACGCCCCCCGTGTGGGGGCATTTCAATCGTAATAGTCACCAAGAAGGTGGGTATTGCCCACATTCACCCTTTTTAGTCCCTGGGCAAGGGCTGCCCTCTTGCATCTTTCAGCATGCTTGCGGGAGGTTGGCGGAAGGTCCTTGAGGTGGTGTGAGGGATAGAAGGCGAGCAGTGAGTACGGTATATTCTGGTCTATCTCTGCTATGAATCGGGCTATGGCCTCTATCTCTTCTGTGTCCACATAGCCCGGCACAAGGAGTGTGCTTGCGGCAAGAAGAGGAGGCTCTCTTCGTCTCTTTACGAGCCCACCTATGTGGGAAAAGTTCTCGAAGGTTCTGCTGTTGGTAACCCCTGTAAGGGCCACATGGAGCTCTTCCGAATATGCCTTGAGGTCAAACTTCACTGTGCCACCTGTCCTGAGTGAGACATCCACCATCCTGACACACAGCTCCGTGGCCATGGAGCCGTTGGTCTCCCAGCATATCCTCAGTATGGGAAGCCTTTTTATCCTCTGTGCCGTCTCGCAGGCTCTCAAGGCATGGAGGATCTGGGGGGTTGGGTCTCCTCCGAAAAAACATATACAACTTGTCCTCTCATCCACGCAGCCGGCAAGGTCGTCGCTTCTTGTGTAGCGTTGCTCGAAGACCCCTTTCTTCCACTGCCAGTTCTGGCAGAAAAGGCAATCGAAGGTGCAGCTGTTGTAGAACACGGCAAGGTTTCTGTAGCCCCACTCACCATCCCTTTTCAGTGCATACTGTGGGTATCCACAGCCTGTGGTTGCCGCACACACCCATGCTGCCACACAGTTTGTGGGCAGTCCATCGTAATACCAGGTGAGGTTACCCCCTTCGAGGAGCCTATCCTCGTTATTAAGTCTTGCGCCGCAGTATCCTCTTCTACCCTCTCCAATAACGCATCCGTTTACACAGAGGCCACACCTTATCCCTTCCTCGTCCCTGGGAGGCTCTTCAGGAAGGCCACTCAACCCCCTTGTTGCCCTGTGGACAGTCCTCAGGTGGCCAAGCACCTCGCTGTCGCCCCCCTTTATACAGCCTGCACACACACCAAGTGCCTCTGCTATAAGTGGTGAGCTTTTACTGCAGAAAAGACACCCTGCCACGGCCGCCCCCTTAAGCCTTTTGTATTGATTCGTCCCCTACCATATATTATAATCGATTTTAACATGGAAAAGTCGAAAATTTCAAAATTTCTTAAGGCCTTCTTTACAATCCACTGGGGGGGGCTCTTCCTCGCTGTTGCCCTTCTGCACCTTGCTGTGGGAAGCTATTTTGCCTCCTACCTGATTCTACCCGAAAGGTTCGGCGTCCAGGCAGAGGGCACTGTGCTCGAAAAGAAGGCAGACAGGTTCCTGCGAAGGGGTGTTACATACACAATAGTATACTCCTTCACAGACAGCAATGGGAACACCATAAGGGACCAACGCATGGTTGCAAAGGAATTTTTCGAGAAAGTCAGGGCAGGGGATCCCATAAGGACGAGCTATATGAGTGTGTTCCCGGCATTCAACACCATTGAGGGGGTACTGGGGAGGATAAAAGTAGTTGTCCTGTTCTATGCCGGTGTGGTGCTCACGGTGCTGGCACTCCTTGTGCTCGGGGTGGAACTGAGAAAGATACGCGACAGCGAGCCCGACAACCTCTTCCTGCGGCTGGAAAAGATGAAGAAGGCAAGGGGTCATTCCTCTGGCTGATGCCTCCTCTCTATCCGGGTAAGGATTCCCCTCATCATGCTGACCTCCTTCTTCATAAGCGAGGTTCTGCCAAAGAGCTTGCGGAAGTTTCGCATAACACTTTCAAGAAGGAACTCGCCTTTTCTATCGGGGTCTCCATAGCCAAGAAGCCTCAGTGTCCTTTCAAGGTGCTCGTACATCCTTTCCACATCTTCCTTGTCGCAGGCAACTATTTTGTGCTCTGCCTTCCTCCCGCTCATCATGAAAAGGTTGTGGCAGACCACCATGACCGCATGGCTCAGATTGAGCGATGGATAATCTTCTGCAGAAGGTATCTCAAACAGCATATCGCAGCGTGAGAGCACAGGGTTTTCAAGCCCCCGGTCCTCCCTGCCGAAGAGGATGGCCACCCTGTTATTTCTGCTCCTGTCGTAGATTGTGGGCAGGGCCTCGTCCATTGTAAGAAGTGGCTCGCGAAACTTTCCCTTTCTTCTGGTGGTTCCTGCAACAAGCCTTACTCCCTCAAGGGCCTCTTCGATATTGCCGCAGATTCGTGCCTTGAGCAGAACATCCTTTGCCCTGCATGCCATCGAATAGGCATCGTCGTTTCTGAACTCTGCAGGGTTTAGGAGCACAAGGTTCTCGAACCCTGTGTTCTTGAGCACCCTTGCACAGCTACCCATGTTATGGGCACCCTGGGGCTCAACAAGCACTATGTCCACATACCTGAACTCGCTCAACCCCATCAAACCCTCTCAGCAATACTCCTTGCCACCACCACCCCGGAGGCTGCTGCCTGCACAATCCCCCTTGTGACACCTGCGCCATCGCCTGCTGCAAAGAGGTTTTCCCGCTCTGTCTCGAGCTCCCTTGTGAGCCTAAGCCTTAAGGAGTAGAACTTGACCTCCACACCATAGAGAAGGGTGCCTGTGGCGTTTATCCCAGGGGCAATTCTGTCGAGTGCTCCGAGCATCTCGAGAATGTCGGTAAGGCACCTGTAGGGAAGCACAAAGGATAGGTCCCCGGGGGTTGCACCCTCAAGGGTTGGCTTGAGGGGATTACGCCTTATCCTCTCCGGGGTGGAGCGTCTTCCGTGCCTTAAATCCCCGAGCCTTTGAACCAGTATGTCTCCACCGAGTAGATTCGCAAGCCCCGCAAGGTATCTGCCGTAGGTATGGGGCTCGCGGAAGGGCTCGGTAAATGTAGTGGACACAAGGATTGCAAAGTTCGTGTTCTCTGTAAGCCTGTGGCTGTAGCTGTGCCCATTGACTGTGTAGAAGCCACGGTGTTTCTCCCTCACAACCACCCCATGGGGGTTCATGCAGAAGGTTCTCACCTGGTCATCGAACAGTCTGGATGTGTAGACAAACTTTGCCTCGTGTGCCACATCTGTTATGTGGCTTAGGACCGAGGCAGGCACCTCAACCCTCACGCCCACATCCACAGGGTTTATTGCAGTAGAAAGCCCAAGCCCCTTTGCCACCCCTTCGAGCCAGTGTGCCCCGCTTCTGCCAGGGGCAAGCACAAGGAAGGGCGCGCAAAACTCCTTCCCATCGGCACACCTTACCCTCCAGAGCCCCCTTTCCTCTGTCAGCACATCTTCTGCCTCCCTGTGGAAGGCCACATCCACCCTGCCTGAAAGTGTCTCCCTCAGGTTCTTGAGCACCTCGAGGCAGCGGTCTGTGCCTATGTGTCTTATCCTGAAGGGTATGAACTTGAGCGCCACAGGGGCTGCGGCCTCCTCTATGTGCCTGAGCTCCTCTGTATCTGTGCCCTTGATCTCATCCGGGGCCCCCATCTTGAGGAACACGCTGTCCACATACTCTATGAGCTCTTCGAGCCGGCCCTCTTCCACATACTCTTTGAGGAAGCCTCCCACCTCGGCCGAAAGGTTGAGCTTGCCATCGCTGAAGGCCCCTGCCCCACCCCAGCCGCTGAAAAGCTCCTCTCTTCTCCTCTCTGAAAGGTCTCCACCCTTCTCTATTATGAGCACACGGGCCATCTTCTTTCTTGAAAGCTCGTATGCACAGAATATACCGGCAGGGCCTGCCCCAACTATTATCACATCATGGCTCTCTGCCACAGAAAGGCTCCTTGGTGTCTAATGAAAACATGCCTCACAAAAGTATATCAGAACAGCACTTAAAAGACCATTGGAAGAAAAAGGCCAGAGGCATAAAACCTATATACCTCTGGCCATGGGTTCTTGCAACCTGCCTTACGCTTTGTTGCCTATCTCGAAAGGGCCATCGCCTCGAGCCTCTTTATCCTCTCTTCAAGGGGTGGGTGTGTGCTGAAAAGTTTCACCACGGTGTCGCCACTCAAGGGGCTCACTATGAACATATGGGCTGTTGCCTCGTTCACATCCTGCATGGGTACGCGCTTGTTGTAGTAGCCCAGTTTGCGCAGTGCATCTGCAAGATAGAGGGGGTTGCCCACTATTTGTGCTCCGTCCTTGTCTGCCACAAACTCCCTCGACCTCGAGATGGCCATCTGTATGAGCATGGCTGCTATGGGAGCTATTATGAGCATCACTATAAGGACAAAGGGGTTTGCTCCCTCCCTGCTGTCCCTTCCGCCGAACATGGAGAACCAGAGGGCCATGTGGGACAGATAGCTTATAGCACCTGCTATGGTTGCTGCTATGGTGGATATGAGCACATCCCTGTTCTTTATGTGGCTCAGCTCATGGGCTATAACACCAGAGAGCTCTTCCCTTGAAAGAAGCCTCATTATACCCGATGTTACGGCAACTGCCGAGTGCTGTGGGTTTCTGCCTGTTGCAAAGGCATTGGGTGTCTCTGTGTGTATGATGTAGACCTTCGGCATGGGCAGCCCCGCCCTGCCAGTAAGCTCTCTTACCGTGCGGTAAAGTTCTGGTGCCTCGCTCTCTGTAACCTGTTTTGCCCCGTACATTGCGAGCACTATCCTGTCACTGAACCAGTAGGAGCCAAAGT
Source organism: Deltaproteobacteria bacterium (assembly GCA_015492245.1). Classification (GTDB taxonomy): domain Bacteria; phylum Desulfobacterota; class GWC2-55-46; order GWC2-55-46; family DRQE01; genus DRQE01. The sequence goes on from WGFM01000017.1 coordinate 114,252, forward strand.
TCATTATACCGGCGAAGATAAGCCCTATTATGGCCCCCTGTCTTCCGCCTATGAGATCCCCAAGGAATATGAGTAACGCGGTTAGTGCCGCAAGAAATATTACTGTTCTAATATACCCCATGGTTTTCATCCCCTCCGGATTTGTATTGTCATCATATCTAAATGATATGTAAAGCTGGCCCTGGTGTCAAGGGAAACCGACAAACAAAACTCTTGAACTTTACCGCTGGTGGTGATACATTTAGATTCTAATGAAAAGGGGGTTGTGCTGTGGCAGGGGTAAACAAGGTAATCCTTATAGGCAATCTCGGGGCTGACCCGGAGATAAGATATACGCCTGGTGGTGTGGCAGTTGCAAACCTGAGGCTTGCCACCACAGAGAACTGGACCAACAAGGAGGGCCAGCGCGAGACCCGAACCGAGTGGCACAGGGTGGTGGCCTTCGGCAGACTCGCCGAGATATGCGGGGAACACCTCTCAAAGGGCAGGCAGATATTCATAGAGGGAAGGATCCAGACACGCCAGTGGGAGGACAGGGACGGCATCAAACGCTACACCACAGAAATTATAGCCACCACAATGCAGATGCTCGGTAGACCGGAAGACAGAAGTGCCCCGACCGCTGAAGACAAACCAGCAGGGGCAGAACCGGCCCCGTCAGAACCTGATGATATACCCTTCTAACCATCTTTATGAGTGGCAGGCAGACCTCTGTTCATCCTTATAAACCTAATCTTGACTGAAGGGGGTTGTTCACGGAAGTGGGTAAAAAAGCAGAACTGGTGGCACCTGCTGGCAACCTCGCGTCCCTGAAGGCTGCGGCAGAGAACGGGGCAGACAGCGTCTATGTGGGCTTCAGAGACCAGACCAATGCCAGAAACTTCGAGGGGCTGAACTTCTCGGATCAGGACATAGAAGAGGGGCTTCGCTATCTCCACCAGAGGGGTAAAGGGCTCTACCTTGCCATAAATACCTTCCCACAGAAAGAGGACTTCCCACGCTGGCAGAAGGCTGTGGACAGGGCGGTCTCTTTCGGCGTGGATGCAATAATACTTGCAGACCTGGGGGTACTCTCCTATGCACGCACCAGATACCCTCAACAGGAGATACACTTGAGCGTGCAGGCAAGCTCTTCGAACCACGAGAGCATAAACTTCTACAAAAAACACTTCAACATAAAAAGGGTGATTCTTCCAAGGGTGGTAACCCTTGATGAGATAAGATACATACACCAGAATACAGATGTGGAGCTCGAGGTATTCGCCATAGGCGGGCTGTGTATAAACATAGAGGGAAGGTGTTTTCTCTCAAGCTTCGTTACCGGGGCATCCACCAATACAGAGGGGGCATGCTCGCCCTCAAGATTCGTGGAGTTCTCTACAGACGAGGGTGGCAACCTCTCGATACGGCTCAACGGCGTGCTCCTTAACAGGCTCTCACAGGGTGAGGCAAGCCCCTATCCCACCTGCTGTAAGGGTAGATACTTAATGCCCGACGGCACGATCAGCTATCCCATGGAAGAGCCCTCGAGCCTCAATGTGGTGGAGCTTCTGCCAGGGCTTCTGGAGGCAGGGGTGTGTGCCTTCAAGATAGAGGGCAGGCAGCGCACCAGGGCATACATAAAAGAGGTAACCCGCATAATAAGCGAGGCGATAAGAGAATACGAGGCAAACCCCAACTCCTACAGGGTGAAAGAGGAGTGGCTCAACAGAGCAATAAGAACCTTCGAGGGCACAACCCAGACCCTCGCCTGCTACATGGAGAAGTAACTATGGAGCTTACCCTTGGACCAGTCCTTTTCAACTGGAAGAGAGAAGAACTCCTCAGGTTCTACAAGGCCGTTGCAGACAGCCCGGTGGATACAGTCTACATGGGCGAGGTTGTCTGCACAAAAAGACGCTCCCTCTCTGTAAGAGACATAGAGGATATTGCAGCCGCCTTGAGTAAAAGGGGGAAGAGGGTAATACTTTCCACCCCTGCCATAGTGGCCGGAAAGGAGGAACTCCGCTACATAGAGTCTCTCCTTGCCCTCCCATACCCTGTAGAGGCGAACGACATGAGTGTGGTGAACATGGCAGAGGGCAAAGAGCTCGTTAGTGGTCCCCACATCGAGGTCTACAACCATGTGGCTGTGGAGTTTCTCTCAACCCTCGGGATAAAGAGGGTGGTCTTCCCTGTGGAGCTTCCCGCAGAGACCATAAGGTATGTTATAGAAAAGACAGGCATCTATGGGGAAATCGTAGCCCAGGGAAAACTGCCCCTTGCATTCTCCTGGAGGTGTTATACCCTCAGGGCCCAGGGGCTTAAACGGAGGCACTGCCAGAACCAGTGCTCACGGTGGCCAGATGGTATGGATATAAAGACACTGGATGGTGAAAGGGTCTTCAACATAAACGGCACATCCATACTGAGCGCAAAACACCTGGCACTGGCAGAACTCGTAGAGGAGATAAGGGCCATGGGTATAAAGGCATTGAGGATATATCCCCACCACAGCCACACCCAGGGCACCATAGAACTCTACAGAAACGCCCTTGATGGCAGCATCTCCACAGAAGAGGCCATGGAAGGGCTACGCCGTCTTTACGGAGAGGATCTCGTAAACGGCTGGTTCTCTGGTGGGCCGGGCAAGGATTATCACCACACATCAAAAATCCAGGAGGTAATGCGATGGTAGACTTTATTGACAGGGCAATACTCATAGGGCTGGGCCTTGAGCAAAAGCTCAAGGAGCTCGTCTCCGAGCTCGAAAAGAAGGGTAAAGAGAGCAAGGGCAGGGAAGAGGGTGGCCGGGAGGCAGAGGGGCTTTCGGCAACACAGAGGTTCGAAAATGTTATGGTGGAGGATGTAACCAGGACCATAAGGGACATGCTATCTATACTCAAGGATGGCAAGGACAGGCTCACAGGTGCTATATCCTCCTCCACAGAGGACATTGCAGAAAAACTGAACCTTGCCACCCGTGAGGAGCTCGAGATAGTAAAAGAGATGGCTCAGGTTGCCCGTGAGAAGGTGGACGAGCTTGAGAAAAAGGTGGAGGCCCTGGAGAAGAAGACCAAAAAACACAAGGACTGATCCCTCCAGAAGACTGCTGTTATGACCCATGCCTTCAGAAACATAATGCGCCTCAACAGGATTATAACCATCCTCGTTCGCTACGGGTTCGGATGGCTCGTTGCAGAGCTGCGTATTGTGCCCTTCTTCTCCTTCTTCAAGAGGCTGTTTACCTGGGGTAGGCCAGCCAGGGGGCTCTCTACCGAAGAGCGTATACGGTGTGTGCTCGAAGAGCTGGGGCCCACCTTCATAAAACTGGGCCAGGTTGCATCCACAAGGGCAGACATATTTCCGCCTGCCCTCATAGAGGAGCTGAAGAAACTCCAAGATGCAGTGCCTCCGGTGGGCTTTTCAGAGGTCAAGAAGGTCGTGGAAGGCTCTCTCAAGATGCCCCTTAAGAAGGCATTCAGGGATTTCCAGAGAAAGCCTGTGGCCTCTGCCTCCATAGCGCAGGTGCATTACGCCGTGCTTCACGATGGCACAGAGGTGGCGGTAAAGGTAAAACGCCCCGATATAGAGAAGATTATAGATGCTGATCTTTCGGTAATGTTCTTTCTTGCAAGGCTCCTGTACAGGCACATACCTGCCTCAAGGCGCTACAGGCCCGTTGAGGTTGTTGAGGAGTTCTCCCGTGTGATACACAACGAGCTCGACCTCTCCATAGAGGGCTCCAACGCAACCATATTTGCCAGAATATTCAAGGATGACTCGACCGTCAAGATACCTGCCGTCTACTGGGGTTATACCACCCAGGATGTGCTCACCATGGAGAGAATAAGCGGCATACCCCTTGATGAGGCGGAAAAAATCCGGAAGCAGGGGCTGGACATAAAAAAGATAGCAGAAAATGGCATAAGGGCATTCTTCAAACAGGTCTTCGACCACGGTATATTCCATGCAGACCTCCATCCTGGCAACATATTCACCACCGAAGAGGGTGTCATAGTCTATGTGGACTTCGGTATAGTTGGCAGGCTTGACAGAAGGCTTCGCTACTACCTTGCCACCATGCTCTTTTACCTTGTAAGGCAGGACTACCACAGGATGGCCATGTTGCACCGCGAGATGGGCCTTATAGGCAAGGATGTGGACATATTCGAGTTCGAGAACGCCCTGCGCGACATTGCAGAACCCATATTCGGCAAGACCCTCGAGGAGATAAACATATCCGCCCTTCTGATGAAGCTCATACAGACGGCAAGACGGTTCCGCATGAGGTTGCAGCCCAACCTTCTGCTCCTCCAACGCTCCATGGTCATAATGGAGGGGGTGGGCAGACAGATATACCCGGAGATCAACATGTGGGAGGTCGCCAGGCCCCTCATATTCAGGTGGATGGTGAAGGAGAAACTCTCTCCAAAGGCATACCTCGAGAAGGGCAGGGAGTTCACAGAGGAGCTATCCTCCACATTGCTTGATCTGCCAGGACAGTTCCACACACTCCTTGCAACCACCATCAAGGATGAGCTCAGGCTGGGGTTCATACACTATGGGCTTGAAGACCTCTCGCACAGTGTGAACAGTGCTGGCAAGAGCATCGCCCTGGGTGTGGTCATAATGTCCCTGGTGCTGGCCTCAACCCTTGTTATGGTATACGAGAAGGGACCATCTCTTATGGGCATACCCTACCTGAGCCTTGCAGGCTTCATCCTTGCCATCATTATGGGAATACGGCTTGCCCTCACAGGCAGAGAGAAACACTGGGAGATGGAATAGATGGATAGAGAGAAAAGGACACACTTTGGATACAGCCTTGTGCCAGAAGAGGAAAAACAGGAAAAAGTTAACAGGGTGTTCCACTCGGTAGCCCGAAAATACGACCTTATGAACGACCTCATGAGCCTCGGTATCCACAGGTTCTGGAAACAGGAGGTGGCCAGAAAGACAGGGCTTCGGTGTGGACAGAGTGCCATAGATGTGGCAGGAGGCACGGCAGATATTGCCATACTCCTTTCACAGCTTGTGGGTGAAAAGGGCAGGGTGGTCGTATACGACATAAACAAGGACATGCTCGAGATAGGTAGAAGGAAGTGCATAGACTCTGGGATAGTAAAACAGGTGGAGTTCGTCCAGGGTGATGCAGAAAAGATAAGCTTTCCTGACAATACATTCCACTGTGCAACCATAGGGTTCGGCATAAGGAATGTAACCCACATGGAGCGCGCACTCGGTGAGATGCACAGAGTGGTAAAACCCGGTGGAAGGGTGGTGTGCCTGGAGTTCTCTCATCCTGTAAATCCGCTGTTCGGAAAACTCTATGATATGTACTCCTTTACGGTCATACCACTCCTTGGAGAGGTTGTAACAGGCAACCGTAGAGCCTATACCTACCTTGCAGAGAGCATACGAAAGTTTCCCACACAGGAAGAGTTCAAGAAGATGATGCTCGATGCAGGGCTTAAAAGGGTGAGATACTACAACCTCACAGGTGGTATAGCAGCAATACATGTGGGTGTGAAGACATGAGCCTTAAGGAAAGGCTTACAGAAGAACTCCTTAGACTCATCCATCCCTCTTTGAAGGTTCTGCCCCGCTGGCTCGAGGCGATAGGCGCGGGGGTGTTCATATCCACAGTGGTGGAGAGCCATCCCACACTCAAAGAAGAGCTGAAAGATCTCTGTGGCAGGGTGTTTCTCTTCGAGGCAAGGGATATAGAAAAGAGCTTCTACCTCGTTATAGAAGAAGGTGGGATAAAGGTCCTGCCCCACTGGCCCGACCCCCCACATGTAACCATGCGTGGGGATATCAAGACCCTGTTAGAGCTCTTCACCGGCAGGGAGGATGCTGACACGGTCTTCTTTTCCAGAAAACTGGAAATCTCAGGAGATACGGCCAGTGCGGTGCACCTTAAAAACATACTCGCCTCGCTCTACTGAGCCTTCTGATCAAAGACAATCTCCTTTATGTTTCTCGCAAATATCCTGTAGGTGCCAAAGCTTGTGGTTCCAAAGAGCCTTGCATCCTCGTCAAATGTTATGGCGACGGCCTCGCCTGTCCTGAGTGTAACCCTGAAGTCCACCATCCCCTCCGAAGAGCTGGACACAAAGACCACCTTTCTTACCTTCTCAAAGGGCACCGTTATAAGTGCCCTGCCCCTTCTACCCTTGAAATAGACCTCTCCCTCCCAGCTTATATTGTCGCATCTGGTGGTTACCCCCTGATCATCGGTTACAAGGGCGCTGAAGGAACTCTCGGGTGTGGGCACCTCTCCCTCGAGACCTATGCCCATACCTGTAAGAAAAAACCACAGCCCCACAAGCACCAGGGCAGAAAAAACAGCCCTTACCACAGAAAAACTCCCTCCTTCTTGCTTGATAATAAACAATTATGAGCCATAATATGAAAAAAAGTCAAGGAGTTCCAAAAAAATTTGGCACTCTGGGGGCGAGAGTGCTAAAAAGGTCTTGACAAAGCTGCAGGAGATTCTTATATTCAATAATACCAAGCCACGAAGAACCCCCAAAAAACTTCAAAAAAGGAGGTATGTTATATGAAGATCAAACCCCTTCATGACCGTGTAATTGTGAAAAGACTGGAGGAAGAGGAGAAGACAAAGGGTGGCATAATAATCCCCGATACCGCAAAGGAGACCCCTGTTGAGGGCAGGGTGGTGGCCGTCGGGCCTGGAAGAAAGGATGAGAACGGAAAGCTCATACCAATGGATGTGAAAGAGGGTGATAGGGTCATATTCAGCAAGTATGCTGGCACCGAGGTAAAACTTGAAGGCGAGGAATACCTCATAATGAGGGAAGAGGACATACTGGGTATAGTGGAGAGCTAAAACAATCAAAGGTATCAAAATTTAAAAAATTTATAAGGAGGTAGGTTCACAATGGGTGCAAAGGAGATATCTTTCAGTTATAACGCTCGCAACGCAATCCTCAAGGGTGTGAACATCCTTGCAGATGCCGTCAGGGTAACCCTGGGGCCAAGGGGTAGAAATGTGGTCATAGAGAAGAGCTTCGGCTCGCCCACCATAACCAAGGATGGTGTTACCGTTGCAAAGGAGATAGAGCTTGAGAACAAGTTCGAGAACATGGGCGCACAGATGGTAAAGGAGGTGGCGAGTAAAACAAGCGATGTGGCAGGCGATGGAACAACCACAGCCACAGTTCTTGCACAGGCCATATTCAGAGAGGGCAGCAAGCTCGTTGCCGCAGGGCACAACCCCATGGACCTTAAGCGTGGCATAGAGCGGGCAGTTGAGACAGCTGTAGAGGAGCTGAAGAAGATAGCAAAGCCTGTAAAAGAGAAGAAAGAGATAGCACAGGTGGGCACAATATCTGCAAACGGGGACCCCACCATAGGCGAAATCATAGCCGATGCGATGGAGAAGGTCGGCAAGGAGGGTGTAATAACCGTGGAAGAGGCAAAGGGTATGGAGACATACCTCGATGTGGTCGAGGGTATGCAGTTCGACAGGGGCTACCTCTCGCCATACTTCGTAACAGATGCCGAAAGGATGGAGTGCGTGCTCGAGGATGTCTTCATACTGATACACGAGAAGAAGATCTCAAGCATGCGGGACCTCCTGCCACTGCTTGAAAAGATAGCAAAGATGGGCAGGCCACTTCTCATAATAGCAGAGGATGTGGAGGGCGAGGCCCTTGCAACCCTCGTGGTGAACAAGCTCAGAGGCACACTCCATGCATGTGCTGTGAAGGCCCCGGGGTTCGGCGACAGAAGGAAGGCGATGCTCGAAGACATTGCCATCCTTACAGGCGGCAGGCTCATAGCAGAGGAACTGGGCATAAAGCTTGAGAATGTGGACCTCGATGACCTCGGAAGGGCAAAAAGGGTGGTGGTGGACAAGGAGAACACCACAATAATAGATGGTGCCGGAAAGAAAGAGGACATAGACGCCCGTGTAAAGCAGATACGCAGCCAGATAGAGGAGACCACAAGTGATTACGACAGGGAAAAACTCCAGGAAAGGCTTGCAAAACTCGTTGGTGGTGTGGCAGTGATAAATGTGGGGGCCGCAACAGAGACCGAGATGAAGGAGAAGAAGGCAAGGGTGGAGGATGCCCTCCACGCAACGAGGGCCGCCGTGGAAGAGGGCATAGTGCCAGGTGGTGGAGTTACATACCTGAGGCTCCTTAAGGTGATAGACAATCTTAAGCTCCCTGCAGAACAGCAGTTCGGTGTGAACATACTCATAAGGGCACTCGAAGAGCCCATACGCCAGATAGCAACCAACGCAGGGGTGGATGGCTCCATCGTGGTAGAAAAGGTAAAGAACGGTGAAGGGGCCTTCGGCTTCAACGCTGCGACAGAGACCTACGAGGACCTCGTAAAGGCAGGAGTCATAGACCCGGCAAAGGTTACAAGGATAGCCCTTCAGAACGCATCATCAATAGCCTCACTCATGCTAACCACAGAGGCTATGATAGCAGAAAAACCCAAGGAAGAAAAACAACCAGCCCCTGGCATGCCAGGTGGAATGGACATGATGTGAGGGGGCCCTGTTTAAAGAGGCAACCAGAAAGGGGGTGGCACAGAATAGAGGTGCCGCCCTTTTTTGTGCTCAAAAGTGTTGTCCAGACATGAATCTATGGAAGAGAAAAAGAGGATAGAAAGACTCATAGAGGGTGTAAAGAGGGAGCTTTCAGGGTTCAACATGCCCTATGTTACAGAGGTCTCTGAAAAGAGCCGCGATCCCTTCAGGGTGCTTGTAAGCTGCCTTTTAAGCCTGAGGACCAAGGATGAGGTTACCGCCCCTGCATCCGAAAGGCTTTTCAAAAGGGGAGCCACGCCAGAGGCACTCTGCGCCCTTCCTCTAAAGACCATAGAGCGGCTCATATACCCTGTGGGCTTCTATCGGGTTAAGGCAAGAAACATAAAGGCTGTCTGTAGAGAACTCATAGAAAGATACGACTCAAAAGTGCCCGACAGGGTGGAAGAGCTTTTAAAACTCAGGGGCGTGGGTAGAAAGACCGCAACCCTTGTTGTATCCATGGGTTATGGTAGACCTGCCATATGTGTGGATACCCATGTGCACAGGATAACCAACCGCTGGGGGGTAGTCTCTACCAGCACACCACACAAGACAGAGCTTTCGCTCTACAGGGTGGTGCCAGAAAGATACTGGATAGAGCTCAACACCCTGCTTGTTGCCTTCGGCCAGAATGTGTGTAAACCCATCTCCCCACACTGCTCGATCTGTGGCATCCAGAGATACTGTCGGCGCATAGGGGTTGGAAAGAGCCGATAGGATGACCTTCAGAGAACTCTTTTAGCCCTTAAGCCCTGTGGCTGTGCAGGCTCCATCCAAGCTGCTTGCCCCACAAGGAGCTTTCTGTTATAATTATATACGCTATGGGAAGGCCACTCTCCATACTGTTACTCATACTTTTTCTGACACTTTCTTACTCGGTGGCCCTCGCTCATCATCACGATGATGGCCATGTCCACCAAGACTGTATTCTCTGTGTGTACAGTTCCCACAGCCCGGCCCTCAACAACCAGGCGAACCCCCTCACTTCGGTAATCGCAAGACATGGTATCAACTCCTCCCCTGTCTTTACAGAAGACCGGCTCCTACTTCCATCCTTCGATGCAACAGGTTTTCTGAAACGCGCTCCTCCTTTATAGCCTCTCCGTTCATACCTGTGGTTGCACGCTAACAAAACAGTGTGCTCTCACCGTATAACCATCAACACATGCATGGTATGCATTGTGAAGATGAGGGTGTATGGGCTACCAGGGCCATCGTACCCTGTTGATACCATCTTCACGACGCAGAGATGTTCCATATTTCATAAAGGGAGGAAGCCATGAAGACAGCACTGGCCCTGCTTATAACACTGGCAATCCTTGTCTCCACCGCATTTGCCAGAAGCCAGGAGGGAAGGGATGTCCCGGCTGCTGCTGGCCTGAAGGGGCCTGGGAAGAGAAAGGCCCTTAACATCATGAATCCTGCCATAAGCCTGGTCCTCGATACATTCTACTACAGCACCAGCCTCTCAGCCGATGAGCTTGAGGCAAGAGAGATACCTGGCTACCGCACCTTCCACGAGGAAGACCACGGCCATGCACACGGTGAGGCCGAAAAGGGGTTCAACCTCAGAAACGCTGAGTTGAGCTTTCTTGCCCCCGCAGACCCATACTTCAACATCTACATCACAATCCCTGTAAGCGAGACCGGCACCGAACTTGAGGAGGCCTACTTCGTTACCACCTCATTGCCTGCGGGGCTCCAGATAAAGGGAGGGAAGTTTCGAAGCGGCTTTGGCAGGTTCAACGCCTTTCATCAGCATGCCCGAAACTTTGTGGACCCACCCCTTCCCTACCGTGCATTCCTTGGTGATGAAGGGCTCATAGAAAAGGGTATTCAGGTTACATATCTTCCTGAGCTACCTGTCTATACACTTATGGGCATGGAGGTCCTCCAGGGAAGTAACGAGGTGCTCTTCTCTGATGGGACCAAAGATGGTCCCCATGCCTACGGGGGCTTTGTGAAGACATCGGTAGACCTTACAGAACAGAGCACCATACTTTTCGGTGTGTCCGTTGTGTATGGGAATACAAAGACCTCTTCCATCGAGCATGATAGCGAGCTTGACGGCAACTCCACCATCTACGGGGCTGAATTCACCTACAAGTGGAAACCCTCCAGAGACAGAAGCCTTATATTCCAGGGCGAATACATGCTGAGAGACCAAACAGGGGACTACACAGAAGATGCCACCGTGCCCACCCCTCCAGAGAGACTCGAAAGGAGCCAGGACGGGCTATACCTTCAGGCACTCTACCAGTCTGGCAGGTGGAGGGCCGGGGCAAGATACGGTGTGCTCGGTATCCTTGAGGACGACTTTATCCTCTCAGGCACACCCAAGGACCTCGGCTCCACTCCCTACAGGGTTACAGGAAGCCTTGAGTTTGTTCCCACAGAGTTCTCACTAATAAGGCTACAGTACAACCATGACAGGTCAGCAAGAGGTGGAAAGGAAAACAACGAACTGTTTCTACAGTTCATACTGAGCATCGGGGCCCACGGTGCCCATACCTTCTAAAGGAGGCAGGTTTATGTTGAGGCTTTTGTGTATACTTTCACTTCTGCTCCTTGCCGGGCCAGTATATGCCAAGGTGAACATAGTGGCAACACTGCCATGGATAGGAAGCCTGGCAAAGGATATCGGTAGAGACAGGGTAGAGGTGAGTGTTCTTGTAAGACCCTCTCATGATCCCCATTATGTGGAGGCAAGGCCAAGCATGATACTCGCCTTAAGGAAGACCCACATCCTTCTGTATAATGGTCTTGATCTTGAAGCAGGCTATCTACAGGTCCTTGTAGAGTCATCCAGAAACCCCAGAGTCCAGCCAGGTATGCCCGGTAATGTGGACTGTTCCAGATTCATCGAGGCGATAGGAAAAGAAGAGAATGTAGATAGAGCTATGGGAGACATACATCCCCTGGGCAACCCGCACTACCATTTTTCTCCAGACAATATCCTCAGGGTGGCAGAGGGCATTGCCACAGCCCTCGCAGGTATTGATGTCCAGAATGGGGCATATTATAAAGCCAATCTCGATGCCTTCAGAAAAAGGCTGAAGAAGAAACAGAAAGAATGGTTCAAACTACCTGTAAGGGGCAAAAGATTCATAGCCTTCCACAGGCTCTTCGAATATCTGGCCAGAGATTTCGGCTTCGAGATAATAGGCTACATAGAGCCAAGGCCTGGCATACCCCCCTCGACAGCTCATCTTCAACGGCTTGCAGGGCTCATAGAACAGGAAAACCCTGATGCCATTCTAATAACCACTAATTACGGAAGAAGGGAGGCCCGCTGGTTGTCCCAGAGGACAGGGGTAAAGACCATTGTGGTTCCCCATGAGGTGGGGGCAGCCATGCCCAAAGGAAGCACCGAGGACTGGTTTGGTTTCATGGACAGGGTCCTCGGGGCCATAGGGGAAATAAAGTGATGGAAGCTCTCGGCTTTCTTGTATATCCCTTTCTGGCCTGTGTATTGTTGATACTCATACACACCTACTTTGGTATCCACATACTTGAGCGTGGAATCATATTCGTAGACCTCTGTCTTGCCCAGTTCATAGGGCTGGGTATGGCCCTTTCGTTGCTTATGGGATACGATGCCGGAGACAACTATCTCTTCTCGTTCATATCTGCGGTCCTGGGTGCTTCAATCCTCACGCTGTCCAGGCCTATCGCCAAGGTTACAAATATAGAGGCATTCATCGGCACACTGTATGTCTTCTCCCTGTCCGCCTCCATCCTCGTCCTCGACCGCTCCCCACAGGGGCTCGAGGAGTTCAAGGCCATTCTGAACGGCAACATTCTGTGGACAGACCGGTGGGACCTCTTCCACACCTTTATACTGTATTGCCTTGTTGGGGGAGTCCATATCGTTCTGAGCAAAAGGTTCTTTGACCTTTCGCGCAGTGGCAGGGGTGGGATGGCCTGGGAGTTCCTCTTCTTCCTCGGTTTCGCCATAGTCCTGGTAAGCTCTGTCAGGCTTGCAGGGATACTCCAGGTCTTCTCCTTCCTGCTCATCCCTGCCCTCATTGGAAGACTCTATACGCATGAACCATTAAAGATACTCGTCGTTGGATGGACGATCGGAATCCTGGCAAGCCTTCTGGGTATAACGGTGTCCTACTTATCGGACCTACCAACATCGCCTGTAATAGTTCTATCTCTGTGTCTTGTCTTCTTTACACTTCTCCTGCTTAAGGGCCTATGGCGTCATACCCCATCTATTATACGAAAGAGATGACCCTGGGGCATGGGTGTCTGTTGTGAGGGCCACAGATTGAGCCCCTCTTTATCGGTTGTACATGAAAACGCCCTCACACCGTACTTGCCAAACACCCTGTTTGGTGGTATATTTGAATAGATTTGGTTAAAATCCTTAAAAAAGGAGGTGGCTATATGTCGCCAAAGGTTCTGATCTTCGGCAAGGATACCTGACCATACACCACCGCAGCCCGTGAGGACTATGCGAAAAGAGGTTACGAGGTAGAATACATAAATGTGGTTACAGACCCGGCTGGCAAGGAGCAGATGCTTCGCTACAGTGGTGAAAGCAGGGTGCCTGTTATTGTGGAGAGGGTGGGCAACGATGTGCATGTAAGTGTGGGATTCGGTGGCACGTGAGGGGTCTAAAGCGGGCAGGCCGTAAGGTTTACGGCCAGAGGGTTTCAAAAACAATGGCGTTTCTTTAAAGATGTTTGTCTTTCATCTACAGGGGATAGATGCGGGGAATCACCCCGCATCTTGAATTTCGCAACCAAAGGAGGTTAACCAGAAAGAACCATGGCAGAAAGGACACTCTCTATAGTAAAACCAGATGGGGTGAGGAAGAATCTCGTTGGAGAGGTCATTAAACGCTTCGAAGAAGAAGCCCTTAAGGTGGTAGCACTAAAGATGGCCCACCTCACAAAAGACCAGGCACAGGGGTTCTACCATGTGCACAGAGAAAGACCCTTCTTCGATAGCCTTACCACCTTCATGAGCTCTGGCCCGGTGGTGTTGATGGTGCTCGAGGGCGATGGAGCCATAAAAAAGGTAAGAAAAATAATGGGTGCCACAAACCCTTCAGATGCAGAGCCAGGCACAATAAGGAAGGATTTTGCAGACTCCATAGAGGAGAATATAGTGCATGGCTCGGACTCACCTGAAAACGCAGGGTTCGAGATAAACTACTTTTTCAACGCCCTGGAGATATTCGGCAGGTAAACCATGGAGAGCATAGAAAACCTGAAAAGCCATTACGGCTTTACCCAGCAGGATGTAGAGAATCTTAAGAGCCTCCTGCCCGTCATGTCAGGCTACAGACAGGCCTTTGTGGAGGAGTTCTACGACTACATAAAGGATTTTGAAAATACCCCGAGGTTTCTCAAGGACGAGCAGGTCATAAGAAAACATCAGGATGCCATCGGCAAGTGGTTCATGGAGCTGTTTTCAGGAGAGTATGGTTACCCCTACTTTCGTGAACTCGAAAGGGTGGGCATGGCACATGTCAAGATAAACCTTCCCGCCCACTATGTGAACGCAGCGATGCACTTTGTGAAATGCTACATAGATGACATCCTGAATCGTGAAATAAAAGACGACCAGGAGCTTGTCCATATAAAGAGGTCTGTGGATAAAATTCTCGATATAAACCTCGATGTCTTCACCTGTTCCTACATAGAGGAAGAAAAAAGGGTCATCTTCATTTCCCAGAAGGTGGAGACCTATCTGGTGGGCTTTGCGAGAAGATTCTCCTATGGACTGAATCTGGTGCTGATGCTGGGACTGGTCCTGCTCGGCGTGCTTGTAATGGGGCTCTTTGCCTATGACCTGACCCATGTGTTCGATGGTGACATAGAAAAGGGGCTTCTGGCAACCCTTGGTTCACTGCTGATGCTCTGGGTTGTCATAGAGTTGATGGACACGGAGGTGCAGCATCTAAAGGGCAAGAAGTTCGCCATAAAGGTCTTCATAAGTGTTGCCCTTGTGGCTGTCATAAGAAAGATACTCATAACTACCCTCTCAACAGAGACAGCCATAGGACAGCAAGTATCCCTCGTCTTTGCGGTGGCTGTGCTTGGTGTGTTATACTGGCTCATATCAAGGGTAGAAGATTGAGCCCCCAGGAACTCATCGTTATGTCTTTTAAACCAACCATCAAAGACCTCATAGACTTCTCAAAAGAAGAGAGCTCATGGCGATCGATACGGTGGCCCCCTCAAGGGGCAACGCAGCCCTACTGCTGGCTCGGGAAAGGTGGTTCCGGGGCTTGCAGATGAAGAAGCTTCCAAGGCTCGTAGGTTGTTCTCAGCTTCTTGTCTCGTGGTGATGCACACAGACCGGCAGAGCCTTTGAGGGGAGCAGGGTGCAAGGTAAACCTTGTCCCCCCATCAACCCCTTCGATGGGTGCCGGTTTATGCCACCAGATGGGCATTCTATCGAAAGGTTCCACCGTCTGCTCAAGGGCCATGGACTTACGGTGCTTGTAAGAAAGAGCAGGGGCAGAGATATGCTCGCCGCATGTGGCCAGCCCGGCACAAAAGTGGATAAAACCTCTTGACCCATGCTGGGTGTAATGTTAAAAATTATCTTTTGAATAAACCAGAACAAGGAGTACTCGTTATGGCAGAAAGAACCATAGGCATAATAGGCGGCAGTGGGCTTTACGAGGTGGAAGGGCTCGAGGATGTAAAAGAGGTGGAGGTTGAAACCCCCTTTGGCGCACCATCTGATGCCTACATTACCGGAAGGCTTGGTGATGCACGGCTTGTGTTTCTACCAAGACACGGCAGGGGCCACCGCATACCTCCCACGGACATAAACTATCGTGCCAACATATATGGCATGAAAAAACTCGGGGTGGAGTGGATAATATCTGTGTCTGCCGTGGGAAGCATGAAAGAGGAGATAAGGCCCGGCCATGTTGTAATAGTAGACCAGTTCTTCGACAGGACAACGAAGAGGCATTCCACATTCTTCTCTTCCGGCATGGTGGGGCATGTGGAGTTTGCAGAGCCTGTATGTGGCGGGCTTTCGGCAACCCTCTACGAGGCAGCCCTGAAGGCAGGGGCCACGGTGCATCGTGGTGGCACATACATATGCATAGAGGGGCCCCAGTTTTCGACCAGGGCAGAGAGCCTCATCTACCGAAGCTGGGGAGTGGATGTTATAGGGATGACCAACATTCCAGAGGCAAAACTCGCCAGAGAGGCCGAGATATGCTACTCTACTGTGGCGCTCTCAACAGATTACGATTGCTGGCACGACACGGAAGAGAGTGTCTCTGTGGACATGATACTCGAAACCCTTAAGAAGAATGTATCCCTTGCAAAGGAAATCATAAAGAACGCCATACCTTCTATAACACATCCCAGGGAGTGCAGGTGTGCAGGGGCACTTGAATACGCCATAGTTACGGCAAGGGAAGCCATTCCTGAAGAGCTGAAAAAAGACCTTGCACCCATTGTAGGAAAATACCTTTAAAAGGAGCCAGGGAAGAATATGGATATAGTTGTTGTAGGCTCTGTTGCCTTCGATACGGTTGAGACCCCTTTTGGCAATGCCCACGAGGTTCTCGGAGGCAGTGCCACATACTTTTCCCTCTCGGCAAGTTTCTTCTCAAAGGTGGGAATGGTGGCAGTGGTTGGTCAGGACTTTCCGGATGAACACCTTGAGATGCTGGGGGAAAAGGGTATAGACACAGCTGGTGTGGAGAAAAAAACAGGGGAGACATTCCGCTGGAAGGGTAGATACGACTATGATCTCAACCAGGCGCATACCCTCGAGACCCACTTGAATGTATTCGAGCACTTCAACCCTGCCCTTCCAGACCCGTACAGAAAGGCCCCCTTTGTGTTTCTGGCCAACATAGACCCTGCCCTGCAACTGAAAGTGCTCGAACAGATAGAGGCACCAAGGCTGGTGGCATGTGATACCATGAACTTCTGGATAGAGGGCAAGCCCTCTGAGTTGAGGGAAGTGCTCAAAAGGGTGGAACTCTTTGTGATAAACGAGGCAGAGGCAAGGGAATTTGCCGGGGAACCAGGCCTCGTAAAGGCTGCAAGGAAGATAATGGATTGCGGTCCGAGGATACTCATAATAAAACGGGGTGAATACGGAGCCCTCATGTTCAACGGCTCTTCTGTATTCAGTGCACCTGCCTATCCACTGGAGGATGTGTTCGACCCGACAGGCGCAGGCGACAGCTTTGCAGGCGGGCTCATGGGCTATCTGGCATATACAAATGACCTGAGTGAGCAGAATATCAGAAAGGCCATAGTCATGGGCAGTGTTATGGCATCCTTCAATGTGGAGGACTTCAGCCTCAACCGCCTTTGCTCCATATCCTGCGACGACATAAGGGCTCGCTACACAGAGTTCAAACGATTGACCTACTTCGAGGATGTGTGATATAAAGTCTATTCAGGGTGTTTGATATGATGAGAAACATTTTTGTAGCCATGGTGGTCTCCCTCCTTCTGGTCTCCTGCGCCACCATGCCAGAGGAAAAGCGGAAAGAAACCGCTGACATACACTATCGAATGGGCTCAGTCTACTTTGCGGAAAGAAACTATACCCCTGCCCTGGAAGAACTGCTCAAGGCCGTAAAACTCTATCCCAACAACCCCGAATACCACAATCTTCTCGGGTTGATATATGGTGCCAAGAGGCTCTATGACGGTGCACAGACCCACTTCAGGCTTGCCATAAAGCTCAAGCCCGACTTTTCCGAGGCGCATACCAACCTGGGAGCCCTGCTACTCGAGTTGAATGAGTGGGACAGGGCCATACCACACTTTTACATAGCGGTAAAAAACCCTCTGTACAAAACCCCGGAGCTTGCCTACAACAACCTTGGATGGGCCTATTACAACAAGAAAGACTACAGCAAGGCGCTTGGGAGCCTCAAGAAGGCCATAGAGGCCAATCCCAGATACTTTATGGCCTACTATAATATGGGGCTTGCCTATGAGCGTCTCGGCAGGCTCGATGAGGCCGAAATCGCCCTGAAAAAGGCGCTGAACCTTTCCCCAGGGTTCGTGGATGGCTATTACAGCCTTGGCCATGTGCTCGTAAAGAAGAAGGACCGAAAAGGTGCGCTCGAGGCATTCCAGAAGGTGGTGGAGCTGGCCCCCCTGAGTGAGAAGGCAAAGAGTGCAAAGGAATACATGGAACTGATCAAATAAGACGAGTAACCATGGAGACACCTGGCGGATACCTTAAGAGAGAACGAGAGATGCGTGGCATCGCCCTTGAGGATGTGGCAGGGGCCATAAGGCTCTCTGCAAAACAACTTGAGGCCATCGAGGCAAACGAGTACCACAAACTCCCCCATCCTGTATATGTAAAGGGCTTCATAAGGGCATACGCCAGATACCTGGGGCTCGATGAGAACGATGCGGTCCTGAGATTCGAGGCATACTGGCAGGACATCGATAAAGAAAGCCCCCTCATATTTGTGCCAGAAGAAGAATCTCTGCCTGCAGAAAGGGAAAGACCCCGAACACCCTACATGGTTGCGGCAGTATCCGCTGGGCTGGCTCTCTTTATTATAGCCATATACCTCATCCTGTCTTCCGGTGTGCCAGAAGAGAAGACAGGTAAACCCCATAAGCAGGTGTCTGCCATGAAGGATGCTACCTCTTCGCTGACAGAGCTGCCTCCACCTCCACCGAGCCCTGTGCCACTGGCCACAACACCCTATAGTCTGGACATCCATGCTAAAGGCACCACCTGGATAAAGGCACAGATAGACGAGAAGGAGCCCTTCGAGGTGTTGCTCCGCGAAGGTGAGCATGTGCGCTGGAGGGCAAACAGGGTTTTTTTTTGATCATAGGAAATGCAGGTGGCGTGGACCTTGTGTTCAACGGCAGAAGGCTTGAAAGCCTGGGGGAAGTGGGAGAGGTGGTAAGACTCAGGCTTCCAGAAGACAAGAATTGAATAACCCATAAAAGGAGGACCACTGTGGAGACCATTATAAGATGCAGAAGATGTGGTAAGAAGATGGATTCCCGCCGTATAGACGACTACAAGGTGCAGTTCAGCTGCAGCTGTGGGTTTTCAGAATACAGGCCTGCTCCCTCTGCAACAAAGGCCATAAACCCCCATTACTCACAGGAAAGCCTGCTCAACCTCAAGTTCGACACCTCGGGGGAACTCTACTTCGAGGTCCAGAGGGCAGACCGTGAGAAGATGGAAATCATAACCCTCAAAGAAATCAGCATGCTCGCCTCATCCGATTATCCGCTGGACGAGGTCCTGAAGGATGTGTGTGAGAAGACCGCCAGAAGGCTCGGTGTGGACATATGCTCCATATACCTCTGGGATGGCGAACAGATGGTCCTGAGGGCAACCTACGGGCTCTCACAAAAGGCCGTGGGAAAGGCAAAACTCAAGATAGGCGAGGGAATAACAGGCACCGCCGTTAAGGAGAGAAGACCCATCCTGGTGCCGGATGTCTCACAGGACCCACGATATTGCTATTTCCCGGAGACCAAGGAGGAACAGTACAGGATAAAGACCATGTACTCCTACCCCATATTCTCAGAAGACGAACCCTTCGGTGTCCTCAATGCCCAGACCGTGTCCATAAAGGACTTCCAGGAAGACGAACTGAACTTCATCTCCATAGTTGCCAACATGATACTCGGTGCTGTAAAGATGAGGGCAGAGAAGAAATAACCTGCCTCAAACACAATAACCACAAAAAGGGGGTGGCCTTAACCCTGAAAACCGGGGAGGGCCTTCTATGGCAGCCAGCCCCTTAACCTTTCTGAACCCGCATCATTAACCATGGAAAACCCGGTGGCAGGGGGCTACCTGTTGTGAATCAATAGGCGTAGAGATTGCCGTAGGGTCTCATGGTTACGGGTATGAGCTTTATAAAGGGTTTCTTGATTACATCCTCGAGCTTAAGGCCAAGGTCATCACAGTATTCTTTGAGGAGTCTTTCCAGTTCCTTCATGTCCCCCTCATCGGGCTCCACTATTCCCACCTCTTTTCCACACCGTATCTTTTCCACCTCTCCCCTCAGGAATATCCTTCCACCGTGCATGCCTGTGCCTATGTAGTCCCTTGCTATGGGGTTGCCGGACTCCTCGAGGTCGAGTACTACGAGCACCCCGCCTGCCATGTATTCGCCGAGGAAGTCTCCTGCGGTCCCCCCGCAGATTATCACTGGCACCTGGCGTTTGTAGCCCTTCATGTGTATACCAACGCGGTAGCCCACATCCCCGAGTATGTGGAGCCTTCCACCACGCATACCGTAGCCGAGCACATCTCCTGCGTGTCCATGGACCACCACCTTGCCACTGTTCATGGTGTTTCCTATGTTGTCCTGTGCGTTGCCCTTAACTATTATGGTTGGCCCATCCATGAATGCGGCAAGGTCGTTTCCGGGTACCCCTTCTATTATTATCCTTACATCCTTTGCCCGCAGGCCATCGCCTATGTAGTACTGGCCGTTCACACCCTTAAGGAGTATCTCCTTTTCGCCCTTTGCGATAACATCCCTTATCATCTGGTTGAGCTCTCTGTAGTATATGCCCCTTGCATCTATCTCGTACATAAGCCTTCTCCGGTAGTGCTTTTTTATCTTCCTGCGGGTTTTACCCCGAGTATATCCAGCGTGTGTACATCCAGTTCCACGGCCCGTAGCCTCTCGCGGCTACCCCTCAGGCTCTCTATGGCGTTGAGCCCAAGGGCCCCCAGTATCTCCTTTAGCTCGTGGCTCCATGCGTGTATAAGGTTCATGAGCCTTTCTGCATAGACCTCTGGATCAAGCCTTACGGTAAGCTCCGGGCGCTGGGTGGTTATACCCCATGAGCAGTTTCCTGTGTAGCACTTACCACACACTGTGCAGCCCATGGTTATAAGGGCTGCCGTGCCTATGGCGACCGCATCTGCTCCAAGTGCTATGGCCTTTGCAGCATCTGCAGCACCCCTTATTCCGCCTGCAGCTATGATGGATGCCTGGTTCCTTATGCCTTCCTGGCGGAGCCTGTCATCCACCGCTGCTATGGCATACTCTATGGGTATACCCAGGTGGTCCCTTATGACGGTGGGTGCCGCACCTGTGCCCCCACGGAATCCATCAAGATAGACCATGTCTGCACCTGCCCTCACAATACCAGAGGCTATGGCTGCCACATTGTGCACCGTGGCTATCTTGACAGAGACGGGTTTGTACCCCGTTGCCTCCTTTATGGCATAGATGAGCTGGCGCAGGTCCTCTATGGAATATATGTCGTGCTGGGGTGCTGGTGAGAGTGCATCGGTCCCTATGGGTATCATGCGGGTCCTCGCCACCTCCTGGGGTATCTTCTCACCTGGCAGGTGTCCCCCTATTCCGGGTTTTGCGCCCTGGCCGATCTTTATCTCCACTGCCACGCCTGCGTTGAGGTAATCTGGATTCACTCCAAATCGGCCTGAAGCGACCTGCACAATAATATTGGATGTATAGGGCTTGAGGTCCTCATGTAGCCCGCCCTCGCCCGTGTTCATAAGTATTCCACTCTCCTTTGCAGCCATGGCGAGCACCTTCTGGGCATTGAGGCTTATTGAACCATAGGACATGGGCGAGAATACAAAGGGTGCCTCAAGCCTTATCTGTGGTGGCAGTTTCTCCTTGAGCCTGGGCATACCATCGGGACCCACCCCTACCTCCACCTTATCCGGTTTTCTGCCCAGATAGGTCCGAAGCTCCATGGGCTCACGCAGGGGATCTATAGAGGGGTTTGTAACCTGGCAGGCATCGAGCAACAGGTGATCAAATATTATGGGCTGCTCCCTGTCGCTACCCATGCCAGTAAGAGGCATACCACCGGTTTCTGCCTGCTTCTTTATATTCCTTATATGGTTGTAAGACCAGTACGCGTTGGGGCGAAACCTTGTGGGGTTGTCCCGTATCTCTATGGCCTCAACGGGGCAGTAGTGGTAGCACCTCAGGCACTTAACACACCTTGCCGTGTCTATGAGCACCCTGTCTCCACCCCAGGAATAGACACCCCACCCACAGTTCTGGATGCATCGCTTGCATCTTATGCACTTGTCCGTATCTATGGCTGCCAGAAACTCTGGTGGTGCAAGACTTTTGAACATCTCTAAAATCCCTCCTTTATGCTTAAAGGGAGAGCGAATAGAAAGAATCCGCCTCTACCAAAATGTTCCAAATATTAGAGATAAGAGCCTGAAGATGCTGTCCCAGCGCAGTTTATGTTTCCAGTTCCACTATAACAGGCTCTCCAGCCCTTGGTGTCCATACCCTGTCAGGCTGGCTGCATATCTCCCTTATCGCTGACTCCTCGCTCGCCATATAGACGATGTCGTCCTTCGTGGCTGCCACAAGGGGCCTCAACTTTATCCTGTCGTTTATCCCAACAAGCCCCCCGGAATGGCCAAAGAGTATGGAGAATGGTCCGTTCAAGAGTGCACTTCCATATACAAGCCTGAGGGCTGTGTAGAGCTCTTTCTGTTCACCATCCAAGAGCTCTATATCCTTCCAGAAAGGTGCTGCAAGGGCTGTGCATGCGGTCTTTATATCGAGTCCGTGTCTTCTTATGAGAAGGTCGAGAAGATATGCGGCAACCTCTGTATCTGTAAGAAGGGTGAGCTTGTAGCCGAACATCTCGAGATAACGCTTGTTTATGCCGTAGGAGGAAATCTCTCCGTTATGCACTATGGACCAGTCAAGAAGGGTGAAGGGGTGTGCCCCGCCCCACCATCCAGGGGTGTTGGTGGGGAAACGGGTATGGCCTGTCCATATATAGCCCTCGTACTCTTCTATACGGTAAAACTCTGCAATGTCGCGTGGTTCACCCACACCCTTGAATGCACCCATGTTCTTGCCCGAGCTGAACACATAGGCCCCCTCTACCTCTGAGTTTATCTTCATGACTGTTCTTACGACAAAATCGTCCTCGCTCAGGTCCCCGTAGAGCCTCTCTTTTTTCGGCCTTACAAAGTAACGCATAAGGTTCGGGGCTATGACTATGGCCCTTACAGGGGCTGTGGGTATCTCCTCCATCTTCTCTACAGTGTAGTTCTCTTTCATGTATTCTTCGGTCTCCCGCCGGCTCATGGGATCGTCGTACATAACATGGAAGGCGTAGAAGTCTGCAAAATCAGGGTATATGCCGTATGCGGCAAACCCTGCCCCCAGGCCGTTACCCCTGTCGTTCATAAGACACAGGGACCTCTTGATTTCTACACCGCTTATCCTCTGTCTTTTCTTACTTATAATGCCTGTAAGTCCACATCCAGAAATGTCTTTCGTAAAGTTGTAGCTCATCTTTCTGCCTCACCACCTTTTTTCTCCTGTGCCTTGCGCTCCCTGTATATGGCAAGAAGCCTTAAGAACTCCTCTTTACCGGATGGCCTTGGCTCCGGCAGTCCCAGCCTCTTACGCTGTCCCATGGCGGGCTCTCCAAGGCGGCCTGTCTTTATGAACATATCCCAGCCCCTTTTGACCTGTGCCGGGTGTATCCCCTTCTTGGTCGCAAGAAGCCTCATGGTTGTCATGGCGTTCTCGAACCCGTAGTGCTGGAAGCACAGCTCTAAACACTGGTGGCACTCGAGGCACTGCCATATGTGTTCGGAGTGGAGCCACCTTTCGAACCCTCCCTCAAGAATGTCCTTTATGACGGCCCTGGGGTCGTACCCCTCTATATACAGGCAGGATGGGCACACATTGTAACATGCACCACAGTCTGCACACTTCCTTAAAAGGTTGAAATCGAGATGCTCCTCTATCATCAGATGAATGCCCCTTCCTCTTTTAGCTCCTCTTCAAGTCTCTTTTCTGTATCCCTTGCGGCATTAAGCCTCTCCCATTTTTCGAGAAATCCATCCACACTTATCCTGTGCTGACCGAGGCCCAGCTCCTCGGGGCTGCAGCCCATGGCAAGCCCCAGGAGGTCCGTAAAGTAGAGCACGGGTATACCGAAGGACTCGCCATCTTTCTCCATGAGGAACTGGTTGTTGTCGAACTGCAGGAAACAGGAGGGACAGCACAGAACCATCGCATCCACCCCGAGGGAGTTAAGCTCCCTCAACTTCACCCGTGCCATCTGCAGTGCTGTGGGGTGCTGGTCCACCCTGTCGAGCCCCTGCCCGCAGCAGGTGAGCTTTGTCATATAGTTGACACTCTCTCCACCGAGCCAGCCTATGAGGGCATCGAACTTTTTTGGCTCCAGAGGGTCATCGTTTTTCAGTGCATGGTATGGCCTCATCATGTGGCATCCATAGTGGATTGCGAACCTCATCCCCCTGAAGTCCCTCTTTGTCGCACCCTTTATCCTGAAGGCACCCACCTTGTCGTGGAAGAACGGCACCAGATGGTTCAGCCCTGCACTACCTGTAAAACGCCTGCCCACCTCCTTGAGCATGGAGTTTACCTCTTCTTTTTTGCGGTGGTCCACATGGAGCTCTCCCTTTATGGTTGCAAGGTTCGATATGCAACCTGTACAGGGGCTTACAAGGTCGAGGCCTTGCTCATCCACTATGGCAATGTTGCGTGCCCCTGTGAGAACCCAGAGCCCGTGGTCTATGTTGTTTATGAGGGACTTTTCCGGACAACATGTGAACCCATCACACTCTGTCCACGGTAGCCCCATGCGCTCAAGCACCACCCTCACAGATTTTTCAATAAAAGGAAACCTTGCGGGTATCGTACAGCCCCAGAATACTGCAAACTCCTTCATATATCGCTTCCTCGTTTTATTGTTATAACAGATGCAGGGCACGGCCCCCCTGCCCGAAGCAAAAGGGACCGCAAATAGCGACTATAATCTTATGGTTTAGGCAGGCACGCAAGCGTCCACAGGACACACCTCTGCACACTTCGGTGTGTCGTAATACCCCTTACACTCAATACATTTCTCCGGGTCTATTATGTAGATCGGATCCCCCTCTGTTATAGCCTCCACCGGGCACTCGGGCTCGCATACCCCGCAGGCAACACAGTCTTCGGTAATCTTTAAAGCCAAGGAATCTCACCACCTTTCTTCATATTGTATACTGTATACAGGATAGAACGAATCAATCATATCGTATTTTATATCGAAACTCAAGATTTTTTTCATAACATTTGTTAAGTTTACGCCTGGATCTTCAGGAAAGGTTCAACACCATGAGTTTGAGTTCTGTCATCTCCTCCATGGCGTATCTTACCCCTTCTTTACCGAACCCGCTCTTTTTCACCCCTCCATAGGGCATGTGGTCTACCCTGTAGGTGGGTATGTCGTTTATTATGAGTCCACCCACCTCAAGCTCTCTGAAGGCCCTGTGGGCGCGGTTTATGTCTCTGGTAAAGATGCCTGCCTGAAGCCCGTAGGCAGAATTGTTCACCATGGAGAGGGCCTCATCGAAGTCCTCGAACCTTTCTGCCACAACCACTGGGCCGAAGACCTCCTCACAGCAGACCTTCATCTCCGGGCTTGTGCCTGTAATCACTGTGGGCTCGAAGAGGTTTCCCTCTCTCCTGCCTCCTGTAAGGACCTCTGCCCCGGCCTCTCTGGCCTCGTCAACCCAGCTTTCAATCCTTCGTGCCGCATCCTCGTTTATAAGTGGGCCCGCATCGGTGGATTCATCAAGTGGGTCTCCGAGCTTGAGAGAGGATGTCTCCTCAAGGAGTGCTTCCACGAACCTGTCGAAGATGGTGTGGTCTACATACACCCGCTGCAGGGATATGCAGACCTGTCCTGCGTAGCTGAAGGCACCTGTAACAGAACGCTTTACGGCGAACTCAACATCCGAAGATTCATCCACCACCAGGGCGGCATTGCCACCGAGCTCAAGGGTTACCCTTGGGGTGGCGGAGACCTTGAGGAGCTTAAAGCCCACCTGTGCGCTACCAGTGAAGGTGAGTTTTTTTATGCGCTCATCTCCCACGAACCTTTCTGTAACCTCTGGCTCTGCAGGAAGCACGCTGAGGGCACCCTCTGGCAGGCCTGCGGCAAGGGCCACCTCTGCAAGGAGGAGCGAGGTAAGCGGGGTCTTTGGAGCAGGTTTCACTATTATTGGATTTCCGCTTGCAAGGGCCGGTGAGACCTTGTGTGCCACAAGGTTCAGGGGGAAGTTGAAGGGGGTTATACCGAGGACAGGCCCCACCCCCATGGGCACAACCATGCCCACCCTGTTCTCAGACCCCTCGATGGTATCGAGGGGGATGAGCTCTCCCTCGAGCCTCTTTGCCTCTTCAGAGCCTATACGGAAGGTGTTGATCCCACGCCTTACCTCTGTGCGTGCATCCTTGAGGGGTTTTCCTGCCTCTTCGGCTATGGTGCGGGCAAAGTCTTCGGCCCTCTCGCTTATGGCCTCTGCTATCCTGTGGAGCCACTCTGCCCTCTGGTAGCTGGGTAGGGCCTGCATCTTTTTGTGGGCTGCTACTGCCTTCTCCATGGCCTCTTCAAACTCATCAGGGCCTGCAAGGTAGGTAACCCCGCAGAGGGAGCCATCATAGGGGCTCTTCACCTCGAGGACCCTGTCCGTCTTCTTCCATCTGCCTGCAACAAGTATGGGGTAGTCTTTCATGGAAAAAATCCTCTCCTCTGCCTTCTCTTTACTTAACAGAAAAGCCACCTGCAGTCAATGCCAAGATGGCGGGGTTTTCTGTTGTGGGGTTGGTAACAGGGCCCAAAACATGGTATAATGTAAAAAAATGTTTTCTGGAGGACAGGGTAGGACTTCTTTGATACAGGGAAATACCACAGGGCTTAAATCGAGCCAGCTTCGCAGGCTCGAGCGTATATACAGAAGGCGCATACCCTCGGGGCTTCTTATAACACAGGACCTCGGCAGATACCTTACCGCACTATCGGCTGAGATAGGCCGTCAGATAGGTATCATAGTGGCAAGAGAGGGCTCGGTAGAGAGTGTCATAGTGGGCGATGAGCGGGAAATCGTCATACCAGCACTCGATGACTATCCCCTGGGAAGAAGGCCCCTGAGGGGGGTGCGCTGTATACACACACATCTGAAGGATGAACCCCTCTCACAGGACGACCTCACAGACCTTGCGCTCCTAAGGCTCGACATGATGAGTGCCATAGGCGTGGGTGAAGGGGGGCTACCTGCACACATATACTCTGCACACCTTGTGCCTCTGAATCCAGAGGGCAAACTCTACCATATGGAACAACCCTGCTGGTTCCACAGCCTCAAAGAGGAGGGCCTTGGCGAGTTCCTCTCTGCCCTTGAAGAGGAGATGGGCAGACTCATCCTCCGTGATGTGGAAGAAGGGGAGGAGAGGGCGATCCTTGTAAGTGTGGGCACATGCCCCAGGGAGGTGCAGGCAGACTCGGTCTCAGAGCTTCGTGCCCTTGCAGAGACCAGCGGTGTAAATGTTGTGGATGTGGTCCTGCAGAGGCCCAAGAGGATAAACCCCAAGTACCTTGTTGGAGAGGGAAAGATAAAGGAGATTGTAATAAAGGGGCTTCAGAAGGGTGCCACAATGTTGATATTCGACAGGGAGCTGTCTCCCACCCAGGTAAGAGAGCTTGGCAGGATAACAGAACTCAAGGTCATAGACCGCACCCAGCTGATTCTCGACATATTCGCAAGAAGGGCACTCTCCAGGGACGGTAAGGTGCAGGTGGAGCTTGCCCAGCTTCGCTATCTTCTGCCCAAGCTTACAGGAAAGGGCACGGCCCTCTCCCGGCTTGCCGGTGGTATAGGCGGCAGGGGACCCGGAGAGACCAAGCTCGAGATAGACCGCAGAAGGGTGCTCAAACGCATCGCCCACCTTGAAAGAGAGCTTGAGGGGCTGAAAAAGGGAAGGCTTCAGCGCCGTAAAAGGAGGGTGCGGGCTGGCATACCCATAGTATCCATTGTGGGCTATACGAATGCTGGAAAGAGTACCCTCCTTAATGCCCTTACCCACAGCTCAACCCTCGTGGAGGACAAACTCTTTGCCACACTCGATACGGCAACAAGAAGGCTTCGCTTTCCAGAAGAGAGGGAATGCCTCATAACCGATACGGTGGGCTTCATTCAGGACCTTCCGGCAGAACTCAAGAAGGCATTCCGTGCAACCCTTGAGGAGATGGAGGATGCAGACCTTCTGATACACCTTGTGGACACAAGCCATCCAAGGTTTCAGAACCACATAGAGGCTGTGGAAAGGATACTCGAAGAGATAGGGCTACTTTCCATACCAAGGCTTCTTGTGTTCAACAAGATAGACCTTGTGGAACCCCCCATAGTGGAGAATCTCTCGAAAAGATACAGGGCAATACCCATATCGGCAAGAGACAAAAATACCCTCAAGAGGCTTCTTGAGGGTATAGAGGAAAGACTCTGGAAAGAAGACCATGGTGCCATGGCCATAAGGTAGGGGGCTTACCACCTGTAGCCCACCACATCCACCACGGTGAGGCGTTCTTCCCTGTTGGTCCTTGAGTCGTGTATCTTTATGTTTTTAACCAGCACATCGCCCTCTTCCCTGTAGTTGTCTCCGTAGTATTCTGTGGTTGAAGAGCCCAACCCATAGGCAGCACCAAGAAGCACTCCCACGGCAGCACCTGTCGGTATGTAGCCAAGGTTGTTGTCCGGGTCATCCGAGAGTGCCATCACCGCTGCTCCAACTATTGCACCTATGATACCACCATAGATGGAATCGTGGAGGGTCTTCTCCATAACATCCTGTGCTGCGGCTGGCAGGGTGTAAAGAAAGAGGAAAATCAAGAGAATAGCAACGGCCTTTTTAACCACCTCTCTCTCCTTTCATGGAAATTTGGGTTCTGTCCTAATTATACCTTCAGGGGACGGGTTGTTCAAGTGTTTTGTTGGACGGCTGTAGTATGGTGCCGGAGGTGGGGATCGAACCCACACGGCACGGATGCCACGGGATTTTGAGTCCCGCGCGTCTTCCAGTTCCGCCACTCCGGCTACGAAGAGGAACCCCCTCCTTAATTCCTTTACCACAGCACCATGGGAAGGTCAAGAAGATGTGGCCTCATCCTGTCTTCAAAGCATCCCTCCATGCTCTGGCAATTTCCCTTGTAAAGCAGGTTAAATTTATTTAGAATATTTAATCTAATACGATTATTCCGGAGTATTCTGGCTATGAGTGTTGAGGGCTTTTTTGGTCCCAACGAAGACAGCCTTGTGGACATGGTCCAGATGTGGGGACTTGCAAAGACCACAGGGGTACTCTCTGTTAAAAGCGGCGGGGACACAGGAGAGATGCACTTCCAGGAAGGCCGCATAGTATGGGCAAAGGCAGGCCCCTACCTTAAGGATGAGGATGCCGTCTTCCACATACTGGCCATGGAAGAGGGCAGGTTCCGTTTCGTAAACACAGGGGATATACGGCTCAACGGCAGGCTCAACAATTCCTACCAGGAACTCATCATGGAGGCCATGCGAAGGCTTGACCACCTCAAGGCCGAAAAAAAGAGCCTGAAGGAGAAGGCAGGCCTCATACCTTACATACCCAGGGGTGTCTCCATTTCAACCCTCACAGAAGAGGAACGCATATTCCTGGGGCTTGTGGATGGCAAGAAGAATCTTCAGAAGGTGTTCAACAACTGCGGGCTCGGTGTGTACAAGAGCTTCGAGGTCTTCAGTGGACTGCAATCTCGTGGGCTCCTGGGTCTCAGAAAAGTAAGGGTACTGGTGGTAGATGACCAGAAGATGTGGCGCGATGTGATAGCAGGCATGCTCTCACAGGAGGCCTGCTTCGAGGTGGTTGCCACCGCTGAAGACGGTATAGATGCGCTGGAAAAGCTCTCGAGCCTCAAGCCAGATGTTATGACACTTGATCTGCAGATGCCACGGCTCGACGGCATAAAGACACTCTACTGGATGATGAGCGGGGGATACGACATCCTCTTGAAATCACGCTACAATATAGCCATAGAGGATACCTACCGCTGTCCTGTGGTGGTCATCAGTGCGGTGGCCAAGAAGATGGCGCCCGAAACCCTCGAGGCCCTCATGGGTGGGGCAACAGGCTATATAACAAAGCCCTCGAGGCTTCTGCCAGAAAGCCTCGAGCAACAGCGGGAACTCATAGCAAAGACCGTCCTTATGGCAAGCCAGGTAGACCTTATAAAGACAAGAAGGATAAGAACCTACAACATAGAGCAAAAAACCACACCCGCAGAGAACACCAGAAAGCTTGTATGTGTGGGGGCCTCCATGGTGGGAGGGCTCACCTCTCTCATGCAGCTTGTGCCCAGGCTTCCGGCCGACCTGGATGCCGCTCTTTTCGTCCTGGTGGATGACCTCTACTCCGAGGACCACACAAGAAGCTTTGCAGAGTTCCTCGACAGACACAGCAAGATAAAGGTCGAGTGTGCCACCAGACCCATGCTCCTTAAAAGGGGCTGTGTGTACCTTGTGCCAGCAGACAGAAAAGTAATGTTTGGACTCACGAAGATGGGCAACAAGTTCCTTACTGCTTTCAAGATAACCTCAACGAGAAAGAATGGCCAGATAGACAGGGCATTCCGCCCCCTTGACGAGATGCTCTTCGCAGCGCTCAAGTGCAGGGGGTTCGACAAAAGGATAGGCGTGGTGCTTGCAGGAGATGGCACAGACGGAAAGCTTGGCTTTCTCGAGATGGTAAAAGCGGGTGAGCAGGTCTTCGTGCAGGATTTTTACTCCTCGCTTAATCCCATCAAGCCAGAGAATGTTGCCATCACAGGGGTGGCTCGTATTGTGCCACTTGACGGGATGGTAAGAAACATCGTGCTCGAGATGGGAAGGAGCTGAAAAGGGCCATGGATTTCTCAGGGTTCGGATACTCCCAGGAGGACTTCCGGGAGGAGGCAAAGGAGCTTCTCTCGAAGGCAGAGGAGATACTCTCTTCTCTCTCAAACAACCCTCTTGACAAGACAAGGTTCAACGCACTGTTTCGCACCATACATTCCCTTAAGGGCTCTGCCTCCTATGTGGGTCTGGCAGAGGTGGGTGCGTTTGCACATCTCTACGAAAGCCTCCTTGCAGGCGTAAGAGACGGTAAATACCCGCTGGACAAAAGAGAGACCATGAACCTTCTCGTAGGGGCAAGGGACTTCCTTGAAGACCTCATATTCCAGCCAGAAGGACTTACCATAGACAACTCTACCGACGACCCCTTCAAAAGGATACAGCGCACACTGGCGCAGAAGAGTCCTGCCGAAAGAGACAGGAAGAGGGAAGGGCTCGATGCAACGACGCCTCAACCTGCAGAACCATCTCCACAGAAGCCTCCGCCACAGAGCCTCCAGGAGGACACACCACCTGACCCGGAAGAGATGGACGAGACAGAGGTCATAAGGTTTTCCATATACTCCATGATGGAAAACATGGATAGCCTCCTTAAAGAAGGGGCAGAAGGGAAGGCCCTGCTTCGGGTATTTAAAAGGCTGGAAGAAACTCTTCTGTGGGTCTTTGGAGACGATGCACCCCAGCTAACCGTGCAGGCAGAGGAACTCGTCTCTTTCCTTGCCCAGACAACCCTTGATGAGAAGGGCATGCATCAGCTCGAAAAGGGTTTTCAGGAACTCAAAAGGGGTGTCAAAAAGGGGTTGCAATCTCTTGGTATAGAACCACCAGAGGTTATGGAAGAGGCACCACCAGAAAAACCACAGCCTGCAGAAATACCCGAGGCCACAGAAGAGAAGAAGGAGCCAGTGGTAGAGGAGGTGGCAGGTGTCCATGAGGAAGAAACCCGGGGGATGTCAAGAGATGAGATAGTGCGTATAACAGCCATAAGGAATCTCGAGCTTCTACGCAATGCCCTGGCCGGGGATGATGCCTCCAGGGAGCCTGCAGAGAGGGCCCTTAAGCGGCTCAAGGAGCTCACCTCCTGGGCACTTGAGGATAACGAACAGATACCTTCCATAATAATCCCCATGGAGACCCTTCTTAAAAGGATCAGCGAAAGGGATGTGTGTGAAGAGCTTAAGAGAAGGGCAGAAAAGCTGGATGCAGCCATGATGGCACTGATAGAGGGCAAAAGCCCATCAGGGGTAGCCCGGGAAGAGCCCACAGGGGAGTGGTTCTCCCATGCCCCTGTTAATATAAGAAGGGTTGAGACCTCGAGAGCTGGCAAGACGGCTCGCTCTCCAACCATGAGGATACGCACAGATGACCTCGAGTCCCTCATCTCCACGGTGGGCAGGATAAAGGGGCTTGACCCCGAAGAGTTCGAGGACCTGCAGCTACAGGCCCTGCAGCTGAGGATGGTGCCTGTTGGTGAGATATTCGGCAGATTCCGCAAGATCATAAGGGACATCTCTCGAGAGCTTGGAAAACCCATAAGACTCGATGTCCGCGGGGAAGAGGTGAAGATTGACAAGCTCATAGCAGACCGGCTGTATGAGCCACTTTTACACCTTGTGAGAAATGCCGCAAGCCATGGCATGGAACCCGTAGAGGAGAGAAGGGCTTCTGGCAAACCAGAAGAAGGCACCATAAGGCTGCATGCCTACCAGGAGGGTGGGCACATATCCATAGAGGTCTCGGACGATGGCCGTGGCATACCTGTGGAAAGGGTGCGCCAGAAGGCCATTGAGACGGGGCTCGTTACAGAGAAAGACCTCGGTGAGCTCTCGGTGCGAAAGGCCCTCGAGTTCATCTTCATGCCAGGCTTTTCCACCAAGGATGATGCCGACACCCTCTCCGGCAGGGGCGTGGGGCTCGATGTGGTAAGAGATACAGTATCCACCCTGCATGGAAGTATCACCGTGGATACCAGGGAGGGCAAGGGTGCCACTTTCAAGCTTGAACTACCACTTACACTTGCCATAATAAAGGCGATGATAATCGAGCAGGGAGGCGCAAAGATAGCAATACCTGTTGCAGCAGTGGACAGAGTCATAGCCCTTTCGACGAGCGTGCTCCACAAAACAGGGCTTCTCAAGAGGGCAAGGACCAGGCTCATAGTAGCCGGTGAGAAACAACCCCTTAGGGTGGTAAACCTCTCCAGGGAGTTTGGACTGGAACAGACAGGGGACGAACACTGCCTTGTGATAATAAGGGGTGGTGGCAAAAGGGTGGGGCTTCTGGTAGACTCCATTGCAGGCAGACACCCTCTAACGGTAAAACCACTGGACATGTTCTCCGAGACGAGGTATTTCTCCAGCGCCTCACTAATAGGTGAAGAGGTGGTGTTGATATTGAATGTTCCGGGGCTTGTTGCAGCATAGCCCTGGAACCAAAGAGCCCTAACAAGGAGGCATAAGGACGATGAAAAAGAAGATCCTTACCCTGGATGATCAGGAATCGATGAGAAATGTGTTTCTCTTCACACTCAAAAAGGCCTTCGATGTAACCGTTACCTCCACAGCAGAAGAGACCATAGAGAAGGCAAGGACCGAACCCTTTGACTTCATGCTCATAGACATCCTGCTCGATACAGACAGGCTGGACGGCATAGATGTTGCCCTTGAGCTTGAGCGGGCAGGGATAAACACGCCCTATGGTTTTCTTACCTCCCTTGTGGAAGAAAACATCGAGGAAGGCCAGCGAGAACGCATAAGGATGCTCAAGAACCTCAAGTTCTACCAGACAAAACCCATTGACCCGACCGAGCTTATAAACAAGATAAAGAGTATAACCGGGTAGATGGCTGGCATAAAGGTTATCACATTCAGCGTAAGCGGCAGACACCTTGCCCTGCCCACAAAGAATGTAAAGGAAATCCTGAGAAGCGACAGGTATCTTAAGCCCCTTTTCTACAACCAGTCCGGGGTGCTCAAAGGGGTTATGGAGCTCGAGGGGCAGATGGTCTCGGTGCTCAACACCCCCTTTATACTGGATATACAGGAAAATGGCAGGGAACCCATAATCCTTGTCTGCAGGGAAAGGGGTATGGACAGGGCTGTGGGGCTTGTGGTCTCTTCAGTGGATGGTATAAGAACACTGGACCCCTCGATTACAAGAAAAGAACTCCACGGCCTTAACCTTAAAGGAGACTTCTGGGCAGGGGTCTTCAAGGGGCCGGGAGGTAAAAACATACTGCTCATAGAGCTTGGCAGGTTTCTTATTGCTGCCCTCCAAAAGATAAAAGGAGGATAGGTGTATGGGAAGAACCCCTGGTAAGGTGCTGGGAAGGACATCCAGGTTGAGTGTGGAGAAACTTACAAGGAACTTCTACCTCTTAACGGTTGCCTGTTTCGTAGTGGGTATCATAACCTACACGGTGGTAAGTGGTATATGGGAAGAGGTCTCAACCACGAAGGAGAAGACCATCCCGCAACTGCTCAAGACAGAACAGACCATTACAGAGATAGAACGAATACGGTATGATCTGAAACCACCCCTTAAAGAGGATGCCATAAAGCTGGTGGAAAAGAAGAACCTGGTTCTGAAGAGCAGGCTTTCGGCCATCGAGGCCTTTCTGGAGGAGGGGGGCTACACATCTGCTGCAGATACCATCAGGGGGCTTTCTTCCAGTTATTTCGGTGCCTTTACCGGTAATAACCTCTCTGAAGAAGATGCCCTCTCTTCACTTTCTGCCCTTACAAAAAAGCTTACCCTGGTTAAAGGGCTTCTAAATGAACAGATTGAGCAGGAATTCGCCTCGACAGAGGGTATGGTGAACTGGGCGGTGCTCGTCGTGCTGGGCCTGACTGCAGCAGCGATAGTGGGGATGGTGCTCACAGGAATGGTGCTCACAGGTGTCATAGGCAAGCCTGTAGCCGAGGTGGCCGAAAGCCTTGCTGTAAGCTCAAAGGATATTGAGGGTATTTCTGAACAGATAATAAGGGGGGCAAAGACACAGGCAGAGTTCATAAGCGCTGCAACTAAGGACCTGGAAGGGATGATGACAACCATAGTAAGGGGCAATATCTCCAGGAGTGTGGAAAAACAGGCCCAGATAGCCCGCACATTTGCAGGTTTTCTAAAACAGTTCGTGGAGAGAACCTCTGCAGAGATAGCCATGGGCATGATGGGTGTGCTCCAGCACTCAAGGGATGCAAGGGGTGGGGTGGACGAGTTCCTGAAAGAACTCGAGACCGTGGAAAAGAACATCAAACGAGAAGAGGCCGCCATAAACGACATAGTGGCAGCACTGAAAGGTATCGTTGCAACGAACAACAGGATAAAGAAGATGGCCTCAAGCTCAACAGAGGCGGTTGGCAGGGCAACAGAGGCCGTTGCCACAGGAGAAGAGAGCATGAGCCGAATATCCTCGAAGCTCGAGGCAATAAGAAGGGCCTCTGAAAATGTAAGAAATATTACCGAATCACTTGCAAGGATAACCGAGGATATAAAGATACTGGCCCTCAACATGTCGCTCAAGGTGGAAGATATTAGAGACGATACGGGCAAGTCCTATGGATTCGAGGCAATGAGCGCAAGGGTGCAGGAACTCGCCCAGGAGGTGGAGGGGCTCCTTACAAGATCCAACGAGATGATAATACCAACCATCGAGGCCATAGAGGATGTAAGCGATGAGGCTGTCCAGGCCCGAACCCTTGTAAACAGGGTGGCAGAGACCATAAAGGTGGCTGCCGAAGAGAGCAGGGCCATATCCACAGCCATGGACAAACAGGCCGTGGAGATAGACCGCATAGAGGTGGAGGCCGAAAACCTCAAAATAAGTGCAGGAAACACCACACAGGCGGTGGAAGCACAGGTGGCACTGGCACAGGAGGTAAACACAATGCTCAGAGAATCTGAAATACTTGTGGATAATGTCAGCGCTCTTACCAAAGAGGCATCTGACAACGCAAGGAAGGTGAACTCAATGATGCAGGAGCTCAAGCAGACACTCAAAAAGGTGGAAGAGGGCACAGGGGTGCTTACAAAAAGAGGCTCGGAGCTTACCGGCGCATTCAATACCATAGATGAGCAGACCTCTACCAACCTCACCATGGCAGAAAGACTCAAGGATGTGGTGGCTCGACTCAAAGAGGTGGCCCAGAGGCTTTCCACAGTGGTCAAGGGTGGAGAAGGATGACCCCTCTTGTTTGTAGAATATGAAAAATCTTTTTTAGAAGCCTGACACTTCTTGAAAAAGACCTGCTACAAAGACCCTGCCAGTGCGAGAAGAGTGGCAGAAAGGCTGCAGATTGAACTGGCAAAGAGGATACGGCTTGCACCCCTCGAAAAGCCTCCCCGTTATGTTGCCGGTGTGGATTGTGCCTTCATTGAGGACATGATAATAGCCGTGGCAACGGTCTTCAGGGTGCCTGAGCTCGTGTGTGTCGAACAGAGATGGCTCACCACGGAGACAGACTTCCCATACATACCAGGGCTTCTCTCCTTCAGAGAGGGGCCCGCCCTCGTCTCTGTCATAAAAAGGCTCTCCATAAGGCCTGATGCAATACTCTTCGATGGACAGGGCACTGCCCATCCCAGAAGGATGGGTATAGCAACACACATGGGTATACTGCTTGATGTGCCCACCATAGGGTGTGCAAAATCACGGCTTGTGGGCACCCACCAGGAGCCTCCAGACCACAGGTTCGCACACACACCGCTTGTATACAGGGGAAGAGTGGTGGGTGCGGTTTTGAGAACAAGAAAGGGCGTGCACCCCATATTCGTCTCACCAGGACACAGGATAACCCTCGAGGATGCCCTCAGGGTGGTAACCCTCTGTGTGGGTAAATACAGACTGCCAGAACCCGTGCGAAGGGCAGACCTTCTGTCGAAAAGGCTGCGAAGAGAATTGGACTCATCAGGTTGACCTTGCCAGGTAGCTGATATAACATCTAAGTGTTATGGAGTTGAAGAATTGAGAAAGACACTCTTAACAGCAGGTCTTGGTCTGGTGGTGCTGGGTGTGGCCCTCTATCTTCTCCTTTCAGAAGAACCCACCATCGGGTATATAGGGACCACCGGGGTTGTGGAACTCAAGGAGGTGGAACTTGCCCCGCAGCGGGGTGGCAGGATTATATGGCTGTGCTGCGAAGAGGCAGAAAGTGTAAGCAGGGGTATGCCTGTCCTGAGGCTCGATGATACAAAGCTAAGGGCACAGCTGAGAGAGGCGGCCTCCCGCATAGAGGAACTTAAGATAAATATGGAGGCAGCCCGTAAGGAGCTCGAGGCCACAGGCTCTCTTGTTGACTCCCTGAGTGCAGCCCTGAGGGGGACGGATGAAGAGATAGGGCGGGCACAAACCCTTCTTGAAGACGCCGGAAAGGATTTCCACCGTATACAGACACTCTACAAAGATGGCATAGCCACTGAAAAGGAGCTCGATACCGCAAGAACGAAAAAAGAGGTGCTCCAAAAGGATGTGGCGATACTTCGGCGAAAGAAGGAAAGGCTTCTGGCAGAAAGAGAGGCAAAAACAAGAGAGCTTGAGGCCCAGAGGCTGCGCATAAGGTCCATGGGGGCAGCCCTCCACAAGGCCAGTGCACAGAGAGAGCTTGTCATGGCACAGCTTAAAGAGCTTGAGGTCTTCTCCCCTGTAAACGGGGTTGTGGTATACAGGGCCTTCGAGGTGGGCGAGGTTGTGCCACCTGCAACCCCCGTATACACAGTGCACGATAGAAGCCGCATCTGGGTAAGGGTGGATATAGAAGAGACCATTGTAGGTAGAGTCCGTCTGCACTCAAAGGCCCTTGTAACCCTGCCAGCCATGCCTGAAGAACCCTTCGAGGCAGAGGTTACAGAGATAACACCCCTTGCAGGGTTTGCAACCCAGAGGGATGTAAAACGGGGTAGACCCGATATAAGGACCTTCAGGGTGAAACTCTCCATAACCAGGGGCACCAAGGAGCTCCTTAAACACGGAATGACCGCAAATGTGAGGATATTCTAACGCCATGGAGGATGTGGCTGCCATAGAGACACGCTCCCTTGTAAAGAGGTTTGGCAACATAGAGGCCCTTAAGGGTGTGGACATAAGGCTCGAGAGGGGAGAGTTCTTCGGGCTTCTTGGGCCAAACGGGGCAGGCAAGACCACACTCATAAGGATACTCACCACCCTTTTAATGCCCACAAGCGGTGAGGCGTGGCTCTACGGCTACCATGTGGTAAAAGAGTGTGCCAGGGTCAGACACCTTATAGGTGTGGTGCCCCAGGCCACAACCTGTGATCTCGACCTCACGGCACGGGAGAACCTGGACATCTACGGCAGGTTCTACGGATTGGCCAAGAAGGAGAGAACTGAACAGATAGACTATCTTCTTAAGATGATAGGGCTTGAGGAACGCTCTGAAGACCTGGTTGCGACCTACTCGGGTGGGATGCGCCGAAGGCTCGAGGTTGCCAGGGCCCTGGTTCACCGTCCATCGCTACTCATACTCGATGAGCCCACCCTGGGACTCGACCCGCAGAGCCGTTATATGGTATGGAGGCTCCTCAAAAGGCTCAAGGACGATTACTCTCTTACCATACTTCTTACCACCCATTACATGGAAGAGGCAGAGGCACTGTGCTCACAGGTGGCCATAATAGACCATGGAAAGATAATAGCCGTGGACACCGTGGAGGGGCTGAAAAAGAGCGTGCACGAACGGGATAAAGTGGAACTCCGCCTGGAGGCTCCGGCCGGGGTAGACCCTGTTACAACAGTGAGAACGCTCGAAGGGGTGAAGGATGCAGGCCTTAAAGAGGGCTTGCTTACCGTAACGGTGGAGAACAGCCAGCGGGGGCTTCCCGCCATATTCGAGGCACTCCGCAAAAAGGATGTGAAGATACAGGAGGTGAGGACCACACATCTGACACTCGAAGATGTGTTCATCCATTATACCGGCAGACCCGTAAGGGACGAGGAGACCAGAAAGGTGAGCTTCTTCATAGGTGCAGGGGTGCCAAGAAAGTGGGGTAGATAGAACCTGTGCGCCGTCTTATTGCCATAATAGAACGTGACTTGAGAAAGTTCCTGCGCAACCCCCTTGTAATGGTGGTAAGCATAGTCATGCCCATCATATATCTGCTCATACTTGGCAACTCCTTTCTGGGTGAGCTGAAGCACCTGCCCGTAGCGATCATAGACCGCGATGGCGGTAGTTTCGCAGAGAGGGTGATCGAAAACCTCGAGGCAATCGAGCGAGGGCCTTCCACCATTGCCACTTACAGGGTGAGCTCAGAGGGTGAGGCCATGAGGGGGCTTAAAGAAGGGCTCTTCAAGGCCGTGGTTATAATACCACAGGGATTCTCGAAACACCTTGTAAAAAGAGGAAGCGCAGAGGTGGGGCTTTTTGTGGACAACACCGATGTGGTCTCTGCAAACACGCTGAAAACAGCCCTTCTTTCTGCACTGGGCTCCACCGCAGAAGGGTTCATAGCCGTAAGAGAGAGGGCCGAAGGGGTCAGGGTAAGAACCATCGAGGTGCATCCAAAGATAGACTATGACCAGACCCTCATCCCCGGGGTGGTCATAATGGCCATATTCCTCGGTGCACTCACCACCGGGGTCTTCAACATTGTCATGGACAGGTTCCTTGGCACCGATGAGAGCCTCCTTCTCACCCCCCTTACAAGGACGGACATAGTCGGGGGGCTGGTTATAAGCGGGCTTGTTATTACCACGGTGCTCGCCCTTGTGGTGCTTGTTTTGAGTTCACTCATATCGGGCATATATCTGTGGAACACCTTGAGCCCCAGCGGGTTTGTGGGTGTGGTCTTCATAGTGATGCTTTCCACACTTTCCCTTCAGGGGCTTCTGTTCATAATCCTCGGCAGGGCAGACCATCCAAGGGTGGTGGGTGTGCTCGGTGGGTTCCTCAATGTCATACTCTTCTTTCCAAGTGGTGCGGTGTATCCGGTGGAAAGCTTCCCCTATCTTTTGAGGCTCTTTGCATGGGTGAACCCAGAGACCTATTCGGTGCATGCACTCAAGGCTGTGCTCTTTAAAGGGGCAGGGCTTGGCGCCATAAAAGGGGATATACTCTTTCTATCGGTATTCGCCCTGTTTACCATAGCCGTTGCAATCGCCACATTCAAGAGGGAGCTGTGAAGAAAAAGGGAACCCTTCTTGTAGGCACCTCGGGCTGGGTGTACGAACACTGGCGGGGGGTGTTCTATCCCGAAGGGCTGCCACACCAGGGGTGGCTCCCCTTCTACATGGAACACTTCGATACGGTGGAGATAAACAACACCTTCTACCAGTTGCCCTCTGTGGAGACATTCAAGGGCTGGCACAGGGCTGCAAAGAAGGGGTTCGTATATTCGGTGAAGGCAAGCCGTTATATAACACATATGAAAAAACTCTCAAAGCCTGAAAGGCCGCTCTCTCTTTTCATGGAGAGGGCCCTTCTTCTCGAGGAAAACCTGGGGCCCATACTCTTTCAGTTACCCCCACGGTGGCATG
The DNA here is from genome assembly GCA_015492245.1 of Deltaproteobacteria bacterium. Lineage (GTDB taxonomy): Bacteria > Desulfobacterota > GWC2-55-46 > GWC2-55-46 > DRQE01 > DRQE01. Next base: position 153,983 of record WGFM01000017.1, read on the forward strand.
CAAACACTGCAAGGCTTGAAGAGTTCACCGAAAGGCTGCCATCCGGACAGAGGTTCGTCTTCGAGTTCAGGGATAAAAGCTGGTTCTCCAGAGAGGTCTACCAGGTGCTGGAAAAAAGAGGCATGGGGCTATGCCTCTACCACATGCCAGGGTTCACAACCCCTCTGGTCGTTACCGCAGGGTTTGTCTACATAAGGTTTCACGGCTCTGGCACACTGTATGGTGGAAGATACGAAAGGGGCTTCCTCAAGGGGTGGGCGACGACCATACAGGGGTTCCTCAAAGAGGGGCTCGATGTCTATGTATATTTCAACAACGATGCCCTTGGCAATGCCGTTGTAAACGCCATGGAGCTGAAGGAGCTCTGCTGAAAGGGGCTTTATTTTCTCTCTGTTTTAATGTATCATATCAACTGGTTTATCTTCTGGAGTGATTCTATGGGAAAAAGGGCCTTAAAGAGTGGTGTTTTGAGCTCTCAGGAGCTTAAAAGGGCTGTGGAACAGGGTATAATAAGGGCAGACCCCGGGGTTGAAGAGCGCCAGATACAACCCGCCAGCATGGACCTGAGGTGTGGCCCAAAGGTGTTCAGGCTCATATCGAGCTTCCTGCCTGAAAGTGCGCCCGTGCTCGACAGACTCCATACCCCTGACATCTATGGTTCTGACCTTGTGATGTATGAGATGGACATATCACAGGGTGGCATCCTCGAGAAGGGAAGCGTGTACCTCATACCCCTCATGGAGGAACTAAACCTTCCGGCTGATATAGATGGCAAGGCAAACCCGAAGTCCACAACGGGCCGACTCGACATCTTCGCCCGTGTCATAACGGACAACAACCCGCGGTTCGATGAGGTGCCCCCGGGCTACAGGGGTAGACTGTTTGTCGAGGTGTTGCCGAGGTCTTTCACCATAAAGATAAAGGCCGGGGTGAGCCTTGTGCAGTTAAGGCTTCGAAGGGGCGAGGCAGTCCTTAAGGACACCTCTTTGCGCAGGCTCAACAGCCGTTACTCTCTTCTCTACGATGGCTCGAAGGCCCTTGCAAACAGAGAGGTAAGAATATCCAATGGACTCTTCATGGGTGTCGACCTTGTGGGTGAGGACAGTAGCGGTATAATAGGCTATAAATCGAAGAAGAACAGCCATGTGGTAGACCTCACACGGGTGGGCTACTACAATGCCGAGGACTTCTGGGAACCAATCTACAGAAACTCGAAGGACACCCTGATACTCGAGCCCGAAGAGTTCTACATACTGGCCTCTAAGGAGAGGATACGGGTGCCCTCGGGTTATGCCGCAGAGATGGTTCCCTATGAGGTGGGCTCGGGAGAGCTGAGAACCCATTACGCAGGTTTTTTCGACCCGGGATTCGGATACGGCTCTGGTGGCAAGCTAAAGGGCACAAAGGCCGTGCTCGAGGTAAGGGCACACGATGTGCCCTTCATGGTGGTGCATGGGCAGACCTTCTGTAAACTGTTCTTCGAAAAGATGAGCACCTTGCCAGAGAAGGTATACGGGCCAAAGATAGGCTCATCCTACCAGTACCAGACCATAAGCCTTAGCAAACAGTTCAAAAGGGGTTGATAAGGACCCATGGCAAACCCCAGGGAGAAGAAAAGAGGCCTGTACTCGGAGATAACGGGGATAGCCTTCTTTGCACTGTTTCTGCTTTCAGGGGCAAGCCTTGTAGTGTATCACACAGGGCCTGAGAACTGGGTGGGTATTGTGGGAAACAATGTGTCCATGGTGTTGTTCGTTCTGATGGGCTATACGGCCTATGTGTTTCCCCTTCTGTTTCTGCTCTTAAGTTACTTCTTTCTCTTCAAAGAAGGCCTGTCTTTCAAGCTCTCCATGTTTCTGGGGCTGTGTGTGTTCGTAGTGGCAAGCTCGGGGCTGTTATCCCTTTTGGATAATGGCATGTCCGCAGGTGGTATCATGGGAGACCTTGCCACAAGGTATATGGAGCCCTACCTTGGTGTCCTGGGCACACTTATAGTGCTGGGCTCTGTGTGGCTCATAGCCATAAGGCTTACCACCGGCATCTCTCTTGTAAGCTTTGTCGAAAGGCTGCTCGGGGTGTCCACAGCCATCTTCAGGGCCGCAGGCTGGCTTGTCTCCAGGCTCTTTGCAGGAAAGAAGGCCAACACAAGGCCTGTAAGGAAACCCTCTTCGGCACCTGCCATAGTTACTGCAGAGCCTCATAGAGAGAAGGCAAAGAAGGAAAAGGAGCCCCCTGAGAAGACCCAGCAGGAGTTCAGGTTCGTCCACAAAGAGGGTAGTTTTACGCTGCCACCTCTGTCATTTCTTGACCCTGTTCCAGAGAGAAAATACCAGCTCGACAAAGAGGCCCTCATAAAGAACTCGAGGATACTGGAGAAGAAACTGCGCGACTTCGGTGTGGAAGGCCGGGTGGTGGAGGTTCGTCCAGGCCCGGTCATAACTGTCTACGAGTTCGAGCCAGCCCCTGGCATAAAGGTGGGTAGAATAGTGAGCCTCTCGGATGACCTTGCCCTTGCCATGCGCTCTACCTCCATAAGGATACTCGCGCCCATACCCGGAAAGGCCGTGGTCGGTATAGAGGTGCCCAACCCTGTGAGAGAAAAGATACTCCTGCGAGAGATACTCGAAAGTCCTGCCTACAAAGACAGCCCATCGAGGCTCACCCTTGCCCTGGGAAAAGACGGCTCAGGGATGCCCTTTGTGGCAGACCTTAAGAAGATGCCCCACCTTCTTATAGCAGGCTCCACAGGGGCAGGCAAAAGTGTATCCGTAAATGCAATGATACTGAGTATACTCTACAAGGCAACCCCTGAGGATGTAAGGCTCCTCCTTGTAGACCCGAAGATGCTCGAGCTCTCCTCCTACGAGGGCATACCGCACCTTCTCACCCCCGTGGTAACCAGCCCCAAGAGGGCCTCGGTGATGCTTAAGGGCATGGTATCAGAGATGGAGCGAAGATACAGCCTTCTGACCCAGAAAGGGGCGAGAAACATAGACGGCTACAACGAGCTTGTAGAAAAAGGGGGAAACCCTGAGGAGAAGAGACTGCCCTACATAGTGGTGGTCATAGACGAGCTTGCAGACCTTATGATGACCGCTGGAAAGGAGGTGGAGGACTCTCTTGTAAGGCTCTCGCAGATGGCAAGGGCCTCTGGCATTCACCTTATAGTGGCCACCCAGAGGCCCTCGGTGGATGTTATAACAGGGCTTATAAAGAGCAATTTCCCTGCAAGGCTCTCCTTCCAGGTGCCCTCCAGAACAGACTCGCGCACCATACTGGATACCTCCGGGGCAGAGAGCCTCCTTGGCGAGGGAGACATGCTCTTCCTGCCACCGGGCTCACCAAAGCTGCACCGTGTCCACGGGGTGTTCGTCTCCGAAAGGGAGATAAAGAAGGTTACAGACTTCCTTAAAAGACAGGAAAGACCTGCCTATGAGGAAATACTCACAAAGAAGACCGTAAGCAAGATAGAGGAAGAGGAGGAGCTCGGTGAAGAGTTCATCAAGAGATACAACGATGCGGTAAGGCTCGCCATGGAGATGGACATGATTTCCACCTCCTATATACAGAGAAGGCTCAGAGTGGGCTACAACACCGCAGCCCGCATAATAGAGAAGATGGAGGAAGAGGGCATAGTGGGCCCCCAGCAGGGTAGCCGCCCCAGGGAGGTGTTGAAAAAGAGGCTTGAAGAATGAAGAAGAAAAGGACCATCCCATACCTTCTTGTGCTGATACTCTGTCTGCCCACCCTCGGCCAGACCGAAGAGCTCAAAACCATACTTACAGGACTTTCCCGCAAATACTCCCATATTAAGACCTTCTCTGGAGAGTTCTTTCAGGAGACCACCCACCCTGCCATAAAGAAGAAGAGCCTTTCACAGGGAAAGCTCCTCTTCAAGCGCCCGAACATGTTTCGCTGGTTGATGCTGAACCCGCCGGGCGAAGAGGTCATAAGCGATGGCACAACCCTGTGGATATACCAGCCAGAGCTCTCACAGACCATAAAGACCTCTACGCAGAGGGGTATGCCGGCACTGGTTGTAAGGCTTATAGGCTCGCTACAGAACATAGAAAGGGATTTTTCTGTGGAATACATGGGAGAGGTGGACAACACCGTAGCCCTCGAGCTGCGCCCGAAAGAAGAGATGGGGCCTGTGACAAGGCTCACACTCTTTGTTGACAGTAAAGAACTTACTGTGGTAAAGATTGAAATCAAAGAGGAGTTTGGGAGAACCACTTCCATAAGATTCACCCGGCTGGCCCTCAACCCCATACTGGACGACTCCCTCTTTCAGTACAAACCAGGGCCAGGAGTAACGGTTGTGGAGCCATGAGGTATCTGTGTCTACCATACATAGTTCTTCTCTTCTTCCTTCTGGCACTACCTCTTGAGGTGTTCTCAGAGGATTACGAGCCCGTGGGCTGGGTTACAGAGGTATCAGGCGTTGCCACTGTGGCGGGCCCCGAGGAAGAACCATCTACGGTGGAGAGGGGCACGGAAATCTATATAAGCGATACCATCGAGACAGGACCATCCGGCTCTGTAACCATGGAGCTTCAGGATGGCTCGGCAATAAGGGTTGGCGAAGACAGCACACTCAAGGTGGTAGACTTCCTCTATAGAGAGGAAAGGGGGATGAACCGCTCCTTTTTCAAGCTCCTTAAAGGAAGTGTGCGTGGTATGCTCAACAGCCTCTTCGGAGAGGACTCTGAGATGAGTTTTGAGACCCCCACATCGATTGCAGGTGTTAAGGGGAGTGACCTGCTCGTCTGGATAGAGGATGGCCACACACTCGTTGCCCTCAACGAGGGGCGGGGCTTTGTGCGCCACAGGGATACACGCTTTCCAGGGGTTGTGTGGCTGAAACGGGGCTGGATGATAAAGGTTGCAAAGGGGCTGCCACCGGGCAAACCCTTCCTCGTGCCACCACACATCAAAAAACGGATACTTAAGTTCCAGATAAAACGGCATCGAGAGCTTATAAAGAAACTCAAAAAGCTCAAGAAACTTAAAAGAAAGAGGCTCCTGAAAAGACCCCACCTGCCGCCTGTCCCACCACCTTTTAAAAGACCTGTTAAAAGGCCAGGCCCTCCGCATAAACCCGGGCCACACCACAGGTAGCAGTATGCTATGAAGACTGAATGGCTTGAAGTCGTTGCAAAGGGCGATAAAAGGGGGCAGGAGGTTGCCAGCGCCATCCTCATAGAGGCAGGCAGCCCCGGGGTGGAAGAAGTAGAAGAGGGCATGCTTCGTGCCTTCTTAAGGCCTGTGCCAGAGGATGGCCTCAGGGGGCTTGAAAGAAGGCTCTCACTTATAGGCTGGTCCTTCGAGGCAAGACCCTTCAGGGATAAAGACTGGCTTGAGGAGTGGAAAAGGTTCCTGAGGCCTGTCCGCATAAGGCCCCTTTTTGTCCACCATGGCTTTGCCCATACCCATATACCCCATGGTTGCATCCCTGTGGAGATAGAACCCTCCATGGCCTTCGGCACAGGCACACATGCCTCGACAAGGCTTTCTCTTAAGGCACTTGTGTGGCTTCTCTTAAGAAGGGAGAGGCTCTTTACAGGCAAAAAGGAGATTTCCCTGCTCGATGTGGGCACAGGCTCTGGCATACTGGCCATGGCAGCAAGCAAGCTCGGTGCAGAAAGGGTGGTGGCAACCGATATAGATGGTGTTGCCCTCAAGAAGGCCAGAAGGAATGCAAGAAAAAATAAGACCCCTGTAAGGATTACAGGAAGGTCTCTTTCAGAGATAAGGGGTGGCTTTTCAGTGGTAGTTGCAAATATAATAAAAGAGAGCCTTCTTTCCCTGTCAGAGGGGCTTGTGGCCAGGACCATGAAAGGGGGCTACCTGGTCCTATCGGGCCTGTTGAGGGAAGACGAGGCAGAAGTGCTCAAGCGGTTCAGGGAGCTTTCCCTTTCACCTGAAAAGAGGTTTGTTCTAAAAGAATGGGTGGCACTTGTGATGAAAAGACCGTGAGGAGGTTTTTTACCCCCCTTATAGACACAGTGCGTGGCGTGGCAACCATAGAGAAAGAGGAGTTCCGGCACTTAAAAGGGGTGCTGCGGCTCGAAACAGGTTGCAGGGTGCGTGTGTTCGATGGCAGGGGCAGGGAGTTCACAGGCACCATAGAGGAGCTCTCCCGCCTGTCTGCACTGGTGAGGCTCGAAGAAGAGGTGGAAAACACCACAGAAAGCCCCCTTGAGATAACCCTGCTTCAGGCACTCCTCAAGGGGGACAAAAACGCCCTTGTGGTGCAGAAGGCAACAGAGCTTGGGGTAAAGAGGATAGTGCTCTTTACCACAGAGAGAACCCTTCCAGACCTTACGGCTGAAAAGACAGAACGCCTTAGAGAAAGGCTCGAGAAGGTCTCCATGGAAAGCCTCAAGCAATGTGGCAGAACCTCTGTGCCAGAGATACTCATAAAGGGGTTCAAGGAGGCCCTCGTTGCGGGTGGCTCTGTGCCACTTAAACTCCTGTTCCACGAAAGGGCGACCGGATCCCTCAAAGAGGTCCTTACAGGGCACAGCACCTGCAGGGCCCTGACCCTGGGGGTGGGCCCTGAAGGAGGATTCTCTCAGGAAGAGGTGGCACTTGCAGAAAAGATGGGCTACCTTGCCGTAAGGTGTGCCCCACGGGTGCTGAGGGCAGAGACCACCGGTATCGTGGCCACAGCCCTCCTCCAGTACGCACTGGGAGACATGGGCTGAAGGGGGAGTTTTTTACTTGAAAAACCCTTCTGTTCTGGTAAATTGATATATCCTCCAATGGCCAAGGAACTTCTGTTAGAGATAGGCTCCGAGGAGCTTCCTGCCCGCTTCATCGAAGAGGGCCGAAGGGGGCTTGGAGGGCTTATTAAAGAAAGGCTTGAGGCATGCGGCCTCGAGTTTGCCCGCATCTACACCCTTGCCACCCCCAGAAGGCTTACAGCCGTTGTGGAAGGGCTCTCGGAAAGAGAGCCCGATAGAACGGTGGAACTCAAGGGGCCTGCAAAACGGGCCGCCTACGACCCCCGGGGAAGACCCACAAAGGCACTTGAGGGGTTCATGCGCTCACAGGGGCTTGAAGAGAAAGACCTTCAGGTGGTGGAAACCCCGAAGGGTGAATACATATACGGCATGAAAGAGCTGAAGGGTAGACCCACAGACTCGATTCTGCCAGAGATACTGTCAGATGTGGTGTCCTCTCTTTCCTTTCCAAAGACCATGCGCTGGAAAGACCTCACCATAAGATACCCCAGGCCCATGCACTGGCTGCTTGCCATATATGGGGGGAAGGTGGTGGACTTCTGCTTCGGGCCTGTGCGGGCCTCCAACAGAACCAGGGGGCACAGGTTCATGGCACCTGAAGAGTTCTGTGTGGACAGTGTGGAGGCCTACATCGAAGGGCTTGAGGAAAGATTCGTGGTGGTCTCTCCTGAAAGACGCAGAGAGCTTATAGTTGAGAAGATGAGAGAACTTGTAGAAAAGGCAGGGGGACTCCCCCTTGAAGACCCTGCCCTCCTTGATGAGGTGGTAAACCTTGTGGAATATCCCGTGGTGATATTGGGTGGGTTCGACCATGGGTTTCTGTCCATGCCAGAAGAGGTGGTTATAAACGCCATGCGGGAGCACCAGAGATACTTTGGCATCAATGGCCCTGATGGCACACTTATGCCCCTGTTCATAACCGTTGCAAACACCCCTGGAGACACAGACACCATAAGAAGGGGTAACGAGCGGGTCCTCCGAGCCAGGCTCAACGATGCGCAGTTCTACTATGAAAGGGATAAGAAGGTAAGCCCTGTCCAGAGGGTGGAAGAACTCAAGGGTGTGGTATTCCAGGCAAAACTCGGCACATCCTACCAGAAGACAGAACGATTCACCCGCCTTGCCCTGTTCCTGGCAGAAAGGCTCGATTTTGCCGAGCCACCTCTTGAAAGGCCATCCCCACAGGACTTTCTTACCGAAAGGTTCAACCCCGCAGGGCTTGATAAGAGGGGTGTTTCTGAAAAAGAGCTCAACTACATCATAACAGGCAGGGCCTGTATGCTCGCAAAGAGTGATCTTACAAGTGGTATGGTAGGAGAGTTTCCAGCACTTCAGGGTATAATGGGCAGAGAATACGCCCGCCTTCACGGAGAGATACCCCTGGTATACAACGCCATATACGAACACTACCTTCCACAACATGCAGGCGACAGGCTTCCATCAACCCATGTGGCAAGCCTCGTGAGCATTGCAGACAGGCTCGATACCATAGTGGGCTGCTTTGCCACAGGGGTTGAACCCACAGGCACACAGGACCCCTACGGGCTCAGACGCCTTGCCCTCGGCATAATAGCCATAGTGCTGGAGAAGGGCTACAGGGTAGGGCTCGATGTGCTCGTGGAAAAGAGCGCCGAGCTTCTGGCCGAAAGACTCTCTTTCGATAGAGAAAAGACCATCTCCGGGGTGCTCGAGTTCTTCAAGGAGAGGCTTCGCCAGAGGCTTCTTTCCCAGGGGCTATCCCATGACTCTGTGGAGGCAGTGCTCTCAACTCCATGGTTCGATATGGTGGATACAGTGGAAAGGATAAAGGCCCTTGAGGGGTTCAAGACACACCCTGCCTTTGCAGAACTCATAGTGGCATTCAAGAGGGTATCCAACATACTGAAAGGGGTAAGCCCCAAGGACAGGCCCGATGAGACACTCTTTGCAGAAGAGCCCGAAAGAGAGCTCTTCAAGAAGGCAGAAGAGCTAAGACCTGTGCTCAAAAGACTCTCTGAAGAGGCCAACTACAGAGAGCTCTTTGCAACCCTGGCAGGTATAAAAGAGGTGGTGGATAGTTTCTTCGACGGGGTAAAGGTGATGGCAGAGGATGAAAGGATCAGAGAGAACAGGCTTGCACTCCTCAACCATGTGAGGTCTCTCTACATAGAGATAGCCGACCTTTCAAGGATTACCCTGCAGATATAGCAGGCCCGTTGGCCTTTGAACCACTGGAACGGTATGTTCCTGGCAGCCACCTGTGGTGTGGAGGGCCTATTTGCCTATACAGAAGGTGCTGAAGATCCTGTCCAGTATATCCTCTGTTGCGGTCTGGCCTGTAAGCTCACCAAGCCTTTCCAGCGCCCACCGAAGCTCCACACACAGGATCTCCCTTGGCTCGCCCCTTTCGGCACACCCCCTTGCCCTTTCAAGCCCCTCGAGGCACCTTCTGAGTGCATCCCGGTGTCTTACAGAGACTATGAGCTCTAACGGCTCTGCCCCTTCTCTTTCTGCACATACCTCTTCATAGATGGCCTCCTCGAGCCCCTCGATGCCCTCTTCTCTTGCTGCAGAGATGAATACCACCCGGAACCCATTGAAAAGCTCTCCTATCTCTCGGGCCACATCGTCTCTGTCTTCCACCAGGTCCATCTTGTTTGCCACAACTATGAAGCCCTTGTCCCGAAGCTCTTCTTTGAGGGCTAAAAGCACCGAAAGGTCTTCTCCGAGCCCTCCTTCCATGGATGCATCGGTTACAAACAGTGTCAGCTCTGCCCTCTCTGCCCGCCTTTTTGCCCTGTCTATACCCATGGCCTCTACGGGGTCTTCTGCCCGGCGAAGCCCGGCTGTATCCACAAGCCTTATGGGCAACCCCCTCATGGATACCACCTCCTCTATAAAGTCCCGTGTGGTCCCGGGCTGTGGGGTTACTATGGCGCGTTCTTCCTTAAGGAGGATATTGAGAAGGGTGGATTTTCCCACATTGGGTCTACCAAGGATTACCACGCTCACCCCCTCTTTGAGTGCATGGCCTTCCCTGAAGGTGGCAAGAAGTGCCCCCACCTCTCTTTCCACAGAGGAGACCCTTTTGAGAAGCTCTTCGGTTGGGAGTGTTTCTATCTCCTCTTCTGCAAAGTCGAGCTCTGCCTCACACGCTGCGGCAAGCTCCATGAGGGTGTCTTTGATCTCCTCTATCTTCGAAGACAGCCTGCCCTCGAGCCTTCCCCTTGCGCTCTGTGCCGCCCTCTCTGTCTTTGCCCTTATGAGGTCTATGACGGCCTCTGCCTGGAGAAGGTCCAGCTTTCCGTTTATGAACGCCCTCTTTGTGAACTCCCCGGGTTCTGCTGGCCTGGCTCCCAGCGAGACAAGTGCCTGGACTATCTCCTCCAGCACCACCATGCTTCCATGGGCGTAGAGCTCCACCACATCCTCGCCCGTGAAGGAGCGGGGGGCCTTCATGTAGACCATGTATCCATCGTCTATCGTGTTGCCCTGGGGGTCCTTCATGGTGCCGTAGTAGAGCCTCTGGGGGGTGTGGCGTGCCCGTAAGCTTCGGGGGCTGAAGACCCCTTTAGCCATGGAGAGGGCATCCCTTCCCGAAAGCCTCACCACCCCTATGGCTCCTTCGCCCACAGGGGTGGAGATGGCTACTATCGTGTCTTTCGGGTTCATGGGGCTGTTCAGGCCTTTGCTTTACCTGTCTCCTTGTATAACTGATACTGCTGGGCTATGGAGAGAATGTTGTTTACAAGCCAGTAGAGAACCAGCCCCGAAGGAAATGACATGAACACAAAGGTAAGGACCACCGGCATTATGAGCATTATCTTTGCCTGTGTTGGATCCATCGTGGTGGGTGTCATCTTCTGCTGGATGAACATGCTTATGCCCATGAGTACAGGGGTTATGTAATATGGGTCCTGTGCAGAAAGGTCCTGTATCCAGAGCATGAACGGGGCATGACGCAACTCTATGGCAACAGAGAGAAGCTCGTACAGACCGACAAACACAGGGAGCTGCAGCAATATGGGTAGACAACCGCTTACAGGGTTTATCCTGTAGCGCTTGTATAGCTCGTAGAGTTCCTTGTTCATTCGCTCACGGTCGTTCTTGTATTTTTCCCTTATGGCAAGCATCTGGGGCTGTATCTCCTGCATCTTGCGCATCGATGTAAGGCTGTGCTTTGTAAGGGGATAGAACAACAGCTTTATCACCACTGTAAGGAGTATTATGGCTATACCGTAGTTTTTTACATACCGCTCGAAGAAGTTGAGAACCACAAGAAGAGGCCTTGCTATCAGAGAGAACAGGCCAAACTCTATTGCCTCATCGAGCCCCCTGCCCATCGCGATAAGCCTGTCATACTCCTTTGGCCCCAAATAGGCGGTAAAACCTGTAAGTGTCTGGTGGGTGGGTTCAAGCTCAATGGTTTTTCCAAAGCTGACCTTTCCAGAGTACTGGGCAACAACGGTGCTCTCCCAGAAGGTATCCCTGTTGTCCTCCGGGATGATTGCAAGTAGAAAATACTTGTCCTCCACCCCTATCCACTCGGGACTTCCCTTGCCCATCTCTATGGTTGTCTCAGGGTCCTGGCGTTTTGTCTTGCCGTCTATCCTTCTTAAAGGGCCATGGTGAAAGTAGCTGTCTTCCACCACAAACTTGCCTGACAACTCGTTGAGAACCGTGCCTCTCAGGTTCTCATCCCTGCCGTTTGTAACCTTCAGTTCCACATCTATGGTGTAGTTGTCAGAGGAGAAGACATACCTTTTTTCAACCATTGTGCCATCCCTGCTCTGCCACTTAAGGGTAAGCTCTCCTTTTTTCCCCTCTTCTACCCTTAGAGAATCCGCAGGGATCGTAAAGGCCGGTATCTCTGGAAGCCCGCTTACCTTGAACCTCGTCATAAGGGGGTATATGCCTTCAACAGGGTTCACGATATTTGCAGGCCCTGAGTTCTCTTCTATGGTCTTCCTGTAGTGTTTGAGCCTGAAGCTCTTTATACCGCCGCCGTAGCTGCTCAGCACAGCCGTGTAAAGAGGGGTATCGATGGTTACGAGCCTCTCCTCGACCTCTGGTGGCAGAGAAGGTGCTGGAGGGGGTTCTTTCGTTTCGGTTTTTGCAGTGGTTGTTGTCTTTTTCGTCTCCTCTTTCTTTGCAACTGGTTGTTCCTGTGTTGTCTCTTCCTGTCTTGTTGCAGGTGTTTCGATGCCAAGGTATTCCAACAGTTTTGGATAGAAGATTATCACAAGAAACGAAAGAACCATTGCTATTATGAGTCTCTTCCTGTCGTTCTCAAACATCTTTATGTCGTTCCTTTCTTTCTGGTATGGGGTCATAGCCTCCCGGGTCAAGGGGATGACACCTTAAAACCCTCTTCATGGCAAGAAAGGCCCCCTTTAGTGCACCATGTCTGTCTATGGACATCCTTGCATAGTCAGAGCAGGAGGGATAAAACCTGCAGCTCGGTGGCAGAAGCGGAGATATTAAAAACTTGTATGCCCCGAGTATGGCCTTCAAAAACTCCTTCATCATCTCTTCACAGATTCATTGAAAAGACCGCAAAGCTCTTTTCTTACATTCTGATAATTCTTGTCATCAATGTTTATACCCTTTTTTACGGATATAACTATATCGGAGGAAGTTGGGAAGAGGTCTTTATTGAGTCTGAAGAACTCCCTTAAAAGCCTTTTTATCCTGTTTCTCTTTACAGCTCCTCCCACATGCGCACCAACCGAAAGTCCAAACCTTCTCTGGCCAGTGTTGTTTGGCACTATATATATAACAAAGTTTCTTGTGGAGTATCTTCTTCCCTCTTTTCTTACCCTTATAAAGTCACTGTTTTTTTTAAGCCGTTCTTTTTTTGTAAACCTCTGGGCCTTCAATTTTTCTATTTACCGCCGGTGATTACGGCAAGGCGCTTTCTTCCCTTTGCCCTTCTTCTTTTAAGAATAGCCCTTCCTCCAGCAGTCTCCATCCTTTTACGGAATCCGTGGGTTCTCTTTCTCTTGATATTGCTCGGCTGGTATGTTCTTTTCATCTATATCCTCTCCCTGATTTCTTATAGTCTCATTGGCATAACTATGTAGAGGTAGTCTTCTGAGCCCTCGGGTCTTACCACTCCGGGGCTCAGGGAATCTTTAAACTCCATAAAAACCCTCTCTTCTTCCATAACACTGAACACATCTATGAAGTATCTTGCATTGAAGGCAACCTCAAGTTCTTCTCCCTGGTATTCTACAGCAAGCTCATCCACAACATCACCTATATCCGGGTTTGACGAAGAAAGCACAAGCCTTCCAGGTGAAAAGCTGAACTTAACACCCTTGATTCTATCTGATGCAAGTATGGACACCCTCTTTAATGCCTCCATGAGTTCCACCCTTGGGGCAACAACTTTTTTATCATTCTCCCTTGGTATCACCTGTTTGTAATCAGGGAATTCCCCCTCTATAAGCCTTATATTCATAATGGTTGTATCCTTCTTTACTGTGGCATTCCTTTCTGATATACCGAAGAAAAAGGAACCCTCTTCTTCAAAGAGTTTTCTCAGCTCAACAACACCCTTTCTTGGCAGTATCACTCCAGCGGTGTCAACAGGTATGTTATCATACTCTTTCTTTATCAATGCAAGCCTGTGTCCATCTGTTGTAACCATCCTTATATTGTTGTCATCTTTCTGTAGAAAAAAACCGTTTATATTGTAGCGTGTCTCATCTGTTGATACGGCAAAGGATGTTTTATCTATCATTTCACTGAAGATATTCTGGTCTATCCTTACCAGGCTGTCTTCAGGAACAGACGGGAAGGCTGGAAACTCCTTTGCCGGTATGCCCATGATGTTGTATTTTACCTTTCCACTTGCTATAGCCATTCTGTCTTCTGTAATCTTCATATCCACCCTTTCTTCTGGCAGACTCTTTATAATCTCGAAGAGTTTTCTTGCGTTTACTGTTACAGAGCCCCTCTCATCTATATCTGCAGGACACATGTCTTTTATGAATATCTCGAGATCGGTTGCCATGATAGTTATACCGCCATTGGCTTCCTCTACAAGCACATTTGAAAGTATGGGAAGTGTATTCCTCTTTTCCACTATACCCTGCATTCTCTGCAACACCTTGACAAGTTCTGTCTTATCTACAGTTATCTTCATGTTTTACTTCTCCTTTAAGATCTTTAAAATATATAGTACTTAACAGTATAGCTTTGTTTATATGTTAAAAACCATGTAATATATTTAAAATCAATAAGAAAAGAATGTTTATATCTTTATTGGGAATATGTTCTTAACTTTTCTTAAAACTTAAAAAGGTATTATCCACCATCCTCTCAACATCTAACCAACAGATAGTCTGTTGACAATCTTGTTTATGGTGTTTTTTATTTCTTTATCTTCTTCAATTAATTTTTCTATCTTCTTCACTGCATGAATTGCCGTTGAATGATCCTTGCCACCGAAAGCAGAACCTATCTCTGGAAAGGAGAACTTACCAAACTCTCTTGCAATAAACATTGCTATCTGTCTTGGCAGAGCAATATTTTTGTATCTTCTTTTCGATTTAATATCAGACAATTTTATATTGAACTCTCTTGCAACAATCTTTTGTATTTCCTCTATTGAAAGAAGTCTTTTTTCTTCAAACCTTACCTGGTTTTTCAAAGATTCTTTACACATTGTAAGGTTAATTTCTCTGCCTGTAAGGCTTGATATGGCTATTATCTTGTTCAGGTATCCTTCAAGCTCCCTTACATTTGAGCCACTTACCTTTGCGAGCCATTCTGCCACATCATCTGGAAGGTTAACACCCTCGTTAGAGGCCTTTTTCATGAGAATTGCTATCTTTGTTTCCATATCCGGGGGTTGAATATCTGCTATTAGCCCCCATTCGAACCTGCTTCTGAGCCTTTCTTCCATTCCGTCTATATCTTTCGGGAACCTATCGCTTGTAAGCACTATCTGTTTTCTTGCCTCGTACAGGGCATTGAATGTGTGGAAGAACTCTTCCTGTGTTCTTTCCTTTCCGGCCCAGAACTGTATGTCGTCTATAAGAAGAATGTCCACATTTCTGAACTTTCTTCTGAACTCATCCATTCGGTGTCTGCTCACATAGTTTATGAACTCGTTCATAAACCTTTCTGATGTATAGTAATACACCCTGAGAGGGCCTTCCCTTTCGAGCACCCTGTTACCTATTGCCTGGAGAAGGTGTGTCTTTCCAAGGCCAACACTGCCATAGATAAAAAGTGGGTTGTATTTACTGCCCAGATGGTTTGATACTGCAAAACATGCTGCATGTGCAAACTCGTTGGTCTTGCCAACCACGAAGTTATCGAAGGTGTATCTGGAACAGAGTTCAGAACCAAATAGAGCCTTTCTGGTGTTGGAGCGCACCTTCTGCCTTTCTTTAAAGGGTTTGGGGTCTGCAGGGCTGTTCTCTGAAATCTTCCAGATGAAGGAGTAATCCCTGTTGGTCTTCTTCTTTAGGACCTCCTGTATCAGGGGCAGGTAATGCTCCTTAAACCAGTCCAGAAAGAACCTGTTGGGAACCTCGAGCTTCAGTTCTCCATCTCCACCACCAACCACCCTTATGGGCTGAAACCAGGTGGTAAAATGCTGGTCGCTCACATATCTGGTTATCTCCTCCAGACAACTCTTCCATACAGTGGTTGCTTCCATAACAACAAAGAATATCCACAGGCTTATTCACAGTGTGGATAAGTTTTCCCAGGGAATCTCTCTGGAATGGCTAAATACTTTATCAGAGTCAATTCTGATTTTCAAGATGATTTTTTACGGGAAGAGTCCTCTTGAAGAGATCGCCTCTGCTACCCTGCCCACCCCCACCATCATTGCGGCTGTTCTCATGCCCACCCCTTTTTCTCTGTGCAGTGTGTAGACATCCCTGAAGGCATTTTTCATTATGCTGTGCAGTCTTTCCGTAACCTCCTGGTCCTTCCAGAAGTATCGTTGCAGGTCCTGCACCCACTCGAAATAGCTGACCACAACCCCTCCTGCACTTGCCAGTATATCTGGCACAACAAAGACACCTTTTTCTTTCAGCACCTGGTCTGCCTCGCCTGTTGTGGGGTTGTTGGCCCCTTCTATTATGACCCGTGCAGAGAGGCTTTCGGCAACGGCTCTATCTATCTGCCCGCTCACACTTGCCGGCACAACAACATCTGCAGCCTGTGCCATAAGCTCTTCTACTGTAAGGGTTGTGCCACCATTGAACCCTTTTACCGAGCCCGTGCCCTTCTTGTGGTCCTTAAGTCCTGGAATATCAAGCCCCTGGGGGTTGTAGACAGCCCCCTGTGAGTCTGCACATCCCACCACCCTGCCCCCCCGCAGATGAAGCTCTTCTGCAAGGCCTGCCCCAACCTTGCCGAACCCTATGATGGACACCCTTAGTTCTTCGAGCCCTCTGGACAGGGTTCGTGCCATCTCTTCGAACACCGCAACAAGCCCCCTGGCGGTTGCCAGCTTTCGCGTCCGTGAGCTGCCCACAAACCCGGGCTTGCCTGTAACCACCCCCGGCACATTGTAGCCCTTCATCATTGAGTAGGTGTCCATGATCCATGCCATCACCTGCTCATCGGTGTACATGTCCGGGGCGGGAACATCCTTTTGTGGCCCTATTATGTGTCCTATCTCGTAGGTGTATCGCCTGGTAAGCCTTTCCAGCTCTTTCCTGCTCAACCCCGAGACAGCGCATCTCACCCCTCCCTTGGCACCGCCAAAGGGTATACCCACCAGGGCACACTTCCATGTCATAAGGGCAGAGAAGGTGGTAACCTCGTCAAGGGTTACATCCGGGTGGTATCTTATGCCTCCCTTTGCAGGCCCCCGTGCGGTGTTATACTGCACCCTGTAGCCCGTAAATATCCGTATAGAGCCATCATCCATCTCAACGGGTATACTTACAGTAAGGGAACGCTGGGGATGGACGAGCCTTTCATAGACCCTGTCTGGCAGCCCCAGATGCCTCTGGACATCCTCGAGACGCCGCAGCTGATCACTGAAATGTGTGTCCATAGCGAAAAGGACCTTTCCTGTCTCTATGGTTGTGGAAAAGGGTTTCTTAAGGCCGGATTGTGTCCCATCCTCTTTGCCAGTAAACAGGGGCCACCAACAACTTACCTCTTGAGCCAGCCACAGGAAGAGAGCCCTATGCCACGGGTTCTGCCTTTTCTACAGGCCTTCTGGAAAAGGTTATCTTTCCATCCACAAGGTCCACCACTATGGTATCGCCTTCGTGGAACTGGCCTGCAAGGAGCTTCATGGAGAGGGGGTCCTGTATCTCTCGCTGGATGAGCCTTTTAAGGGCCCTCGCCCCGTAGGCAGGGTCGTAGCCCTCCCGTGCAAGCCACTCCCTGGCAGACCCGGTTATCTCGATAAGGAGTTTTCTATCCTTGAGGAGTCTGCGTAACCTTTCCATCTGTATGTCCACCACACCCTTCATGTGCTCACGCGTTAAGGGGTGGAATATTATTATGTCGTCTATACGGTTCAGAAACTCGGGCTTGAAGCTCGCCTTGAGGACCTCCATCACCCGCTCCTTTATTATCTGGTAGTCCTTTTCCTCGAGCTCTGCTATGAGCTGGCTGCCCAGGTTGGATGTCATTATGATAACCGTGTTTCTGAAGTCAACGGTCCTTCCATGTCCATCGGTAAGCCTTCCATCGTCGAGTATCTGTAGAAGGAGGTTGAAGACCTCATGGTGTGCCTTCTCTATCTCATCGAAGAGCACTACCGTGTAGGGCCTCCTCCTTACCGCCTCTGTAAGGTAGCCGCCCTCCTCGAACCCCACATACCCTGGTGGGGCACCTATAAGGCGTGCCACGCTGTGTTTTTCCATGAACTCGCTCATATCCAGCCTTACCATGGCCTTCTCGTCATCGAAGAGGAACTCTGCCAGGGCCTTGGCGGTTTCCGTCTTGCCCACACCTGTGGGTCCAAGGAATATGAAGGAACCTATGGGCCTGTTTGCATCCTGAAGCCCGGCACGGGCCCTTCTTATGGCATTTGCCACTGCACGAAGGGCTGCATCCTGGCCCACAACCCGCCTTCCAAGCTCCTCTTCCATGCGCAGAAGCTTGTCTTTTTCTCCTTCCATGAGTCTGGAGACCGGTATGCCCGTCCACTTTGAGACCACCTCTGCAATGTCCTCATCGGTTACCTCCTCTTTGAGCATCCCCTTTCCAGCCTGTATGGAGCCAAGAAGCTTCTGGTCTTCTTTGAGCCGTTTTTCGAGCTCTATGAGGTGTCCGTATTTGAGCTCTGCTGCCCTGCCGAGGTCCCCTGCCCTTTCGGCCTCTGTGATGCGCAGTTTTGTATCCTCTATCTCCTTCTTTGTCTTTCTTGTGCGGTCTATGATCTCTTTTTCCTTCTGCCACTGCGCCCTGAGGGTGGCTATCTTCTGGTTGAGCCCTTCCAGCTCGTCTTCTATCTTTCTGAGCCTTTCGAGGGATTCCGGGTCCTTCTCCTTTCGGAGTGCCTCCCGTTCTATCTCAAGCTGCACCTTTCTTCTTTCCATCTCGTCTATCTCTGTGGGCATGCTCTCTATCTCTATGCGAAGCCGTGAGGCCGCCTCGTCTATGAGGTCTATGGCCTTATCTGGCAGGAAGCGCTCTGTTATGTAGCGGTTTGACAGTGTTGCAGCAGCCACGATGGCCGAGTCTGCTATCCTTACTCCATGGTGTACCTCGTAGCGTTCCTTGAGCCCCCGAAGAATCGCTATGGTGTCTTCCACCGAGGGCTCACCCACATACACGGGCTGGAACCTTCTTTCGAGGGCAGCATCCCTCTCTATGTACTTTCTGTATTCATCCAGTGTGGTTGCCCCGACACATCTCAACTCCCCCCTTGCCAGCGCAGGCTTCAGCATGTTGGAGGCATCCATTGCGCCTTCGGCAGCACCTGCCCCCACAAGGGTATGGAGTTCATCTATAAAGAGGACCACCTCTCCACCGGACTCTCCGATTTCGCGAAGCAGTGCCTTCAGACGGTCCTCGAACTCTCCACGGTACTTCGTGCCTGCGATAAGCGAGCCCAGGTCAAGGGCAAGGAGCCTCTTGTTCTTCAGGGCATCGGGCACATCCCCTGAGGCTATCCTCTGGGCCAGCCCCTCCACTATGGCGGTCTTTCCAACCCCTGCCTCACCTATGAGCACGGGGTTGTTCTTCGTCCTTCGGGAAAGCACCTGTATTACCCTTCTTATCTCCTCGTCCCTGCCGATGACAGGATCCAGCCTACCTTCTTTTGCAAGCTCAACAAGGTCCCTCGTGAAGCGCTTGAGGGCCTGGTACTTGTCCTCTGGCATCTGGTCTGTAACCCGCTGGCTCCCCCTTATGTCTGCCATCGCCATGAGGATCTTTTCCCTCGTTGCACCCTGCAAGGCAAGGATCCTTGCTGCCTCGCCACCTGTATCCTGTGCTATGGCAAGAAGCAGATGCTCTGTGGAGATGAACTCGTCTTTGAGCTCCCTTGCCTCCTTCTCCGCAGTGTTCAGAACCTCCTTGAGGCGGCTGGATGCATAACTGCCAGCCTCTCCACCATAGACCTTCGGGATACAGGCTATGGCATCGCGGAGCTGGCCTTTGAGAAGCCCTACCTCCACACCTATCTTTTCCAGTATGGGCACTGCAATACCCTCTTTCTGCTCCACAAGAGCAAGGAGCAGGTGTTCGGGTGTTATCTCCTGGTTCTGACCCTGTTCGGCAAGCCTTCGTGCACCATCGAGGGCTTCCTGACTCTTTATGGTGAACTGATCCAGTCTCATGGGCACAAACTCCTTCTGTTGTGATGACAGTCCATAAGGAAGGCTGCCATACTATAAATTTATGCCCCGAAACACGAGGATGTCAAGGAAGGTTAAGAGTTTTCCTCTTTTTTCTGTGATTCTATGGCCTTGAGAAAGGCATCAAGGCTCCATTTTATAAGGGAGGCGGTGGGCCTGTCGGCAGACCTCAATATCTTGAGCAATTTACCTACATATATGAGCTCATCCGGGTTTATGTCCAGAAGCCCTGACAACCCCCCGAGCTCTGGTATCTGCCTTTCGTAAATATCCATCCCCTCCTGTGCAATAAGAGGTGGGCCTGCCTGTGCAGGCCTTCTGAACATCCTTCCTTCTCCTGTAAGGAGCCAGTCCACACTCACACCAAAGAGCTCCGCGAACCTCAATATGAGGTCAGAGGGAAGCCTCCCCCGCTTTTTATAATTGGAAAGGGCCTGCGGAGTTACACCCAGCGCCTGCGCAACCCGTGAATCGTTCTTAAGATTCGCAGCCTGTTTCATCCTTTCAATCACCTCTGAATAACTTACACTCATGATGAACACCCCCTTGACGCTTAAAGGACTACATGTTATATATTATATAACTTATGTTTTCGCAAAAGCCCCTTTTGCGCAACATAGAGACACCTTTTAAAACTATAATATACTGTATTGCGTATTCTGTCAAACAAAAATTTACCAACTCACGGAATTTATGTCAACCCTTGGTGACAGGATAAAGTATGTAAGAGATGGCATCCTGAAGGTAAACCAGGCAGCCTTTGCAGACATCCTTGGTTTTTCCCGCAGTGCAACCATCAGTGATTATGAGAAGAACAAGCGGAGTCCCGATATTGCCACCCTCTGCAAGATCGCAAGCCTTGGTTCTGTCTCTCTGGACTGGCTTCTTACAGGAAAAGGGCCTGTCTTTGTTTCAGAGGCAAAACCAGAGTATGCAAGGGAGGGTAGAAGCCCTGTCTATTGTCAGGAATATGTAACCATAGAGGTTTACGATATAAACCTGAGCAATACCGAGGAGTTCCCAGCAGGCGAGCCCGTGGAGGCCATATCCATACCAAAAAGTGACTACAGGCCAGGTCTTGTGGCGGTAAAGATAGAAGGAGAGAGCATGTCGCCATCCATAATGGATGGTGCGATAGTAGGAGTGGATACAAAGGACAAACACCTGGTAAGCGGAAAGCTCTATGCGGTCTACCTTAAATACGAGGGGGTTACCATAAAGAGGGTCTTTGTATATCCTGATCACATATTGCTCAAGCCTGACAACCCCACCTTTCCAGAGACAGCCATGCCCACGGGCACCCCAAAGGTGAGAGACCTCATCCTCGGCAGGGTAAAGTGGGTCTACCAGAGGTATTGAACCACACCAGATGGCCGCATGGATATTCTGCAGAAAACCTTCCAGAACCCTGTTTTGCAATACAGAATTACTGAACAGGGATGGACATTCACAGCTGGGCCGGGAAGTCTCTGTATGAGCTGGCAGTTTTACCTGTGGGCTAAATGGTTCCGAAAGATGGAGGCGGCGAGCGGATTCGAACCGCTGAATAGCAGTTTTGCAGACTGCCCCCTTAGCCACTTGGGTACGCCGCCATGTAAAAAAATTATAGAACAGACAAAACCATATTGTCAAGCAATAGCCACCTGCCGGTCCAAAAGGGGTTGACGCACCACAGTGGTGCGGCCTTATAATATGACATCCTCAATTTAAAAAGACCAAAAAAAGGAGGCAGACCATGAAACACAGAACAACTCTCCTTGCAATCCTCATCTTCTCCCTGTTCCTGGGCGCTGGATACTCCCCTGCAGAGGAGGAACACCCCGGCGGGCATCCAGGCATCGCACTGGTGGAAAAGGATGCTGTAAAAAAGGCGATAGAGGAGTATATAGAGAAGGATACAGAGCTCAAAGGCGGGTATTTTCTCCTCTGGGATGATAAAGAAAAACAGACACTGAGGCTTGAGTTCTCAAGGTTTCACGAAAAGGTAAGATACATAGAGGACGAAGGCGCATATTTTGTGTGCACAGACTTTATCTCTCTCGATAACAGAAGGCTCATAGATGTGGACTTCTGGCTGAAGCCCACAGAGGACGGTAGCCTCGAGGTAACCGCCATAAAGATACACAAGGTGAACAACCGTCCCAGGTTCATATACGAGAAAGACAGGATAAGACCCCTGGAACAACCATAGAGAGCAGAAGGAAAGGGAGGGGGTTTTTCTCCAATGAAACCATAATTTGAATTTGACTTATATCATCTGTTCCTGTATAATAGGGCTTCTTAAAGACCGGGTATGGTCCGGGGACTATATTTGAGTAAAGAGGCGAGGGGGTGAATTTTTGACAGAGGTTAAGGTAATCGATGACCAGTTAGAGAAGGCTTTAAAGGTACTGAAACGCAAACTTGCCCAGGATGGCACATTCAAGGAGATAAAGAAGAGAAGGTATTACGAAAAGCCCAGCGTTAAGAGAAAAAGAAAGCGACAGGAGGCACAGAAGCGTAGACTCAAGGCACTCAAAAAGGCGGCCAAAAGGACACAGGAGTAAACAGGATGATGATTCCTTAAAAAGGGACTCTGTGTCTGAAATAAAGGGGGTGTGAGAAGCAGGAAGGTCAGTCTCCTTTACAGTCTGCTTTTGATGAGGTGTTCCACCACCTCGGGATCAGCAAGGGTGGAAAGGTCTCCCATGTGGGTGCTATCGCCGCTGGCTATCCTGCGAAGCACCCTTCGCATGATCTTTCCACTGCGGGTCTTTGGAAGCCCTGTTGCAAACTGGATCCTGTCTGGTTTTGCAATGGGGCTTATCGTTTTCCTTATGTGTTCGGTAAGTTCTTCCCGCAGCCCTTCAGAGGGCTCGAGGCCCTCTTTCAGCACCACATAGGCATATATGCCCTCGCCTTTTACCTCGTGCGGGAAGCCCACCACCGCTGCTTCACTTACTGCAGGGTGTGCCACAAGGGCGCTCTCTATCTCCGCGGTGCCCAGCCTGTGGCCACTCACATTGAGTACATCGTCTATACGGCCCATGAGCCACCAGTAGCCATCCTCGTCGATTCGAGCACCATCGCCTGTGAGGTAGTAGCCCGGAAAGCGGCTGAAGTAGACCTCCCTTAGCCTCCTGTTTTCCTCGTCCCCGAACATTCCCCTAAGCATCCCTGGCCATGGCCTATCTATTACAAGGTAGCCGCCTTCCCTTGTCTCTTTACCCTCCTCGTCGAGTATCTTTGGCACGATACCAAGAAACGGTTTTCCAGCAGAGCCCGGCTTCAGCGGGGTTGCCCCTGGAAGCGGGGTTATAAGGATTCCACCTGTCTCTGTCTGCCACCAGGTGTCCACTATGGGAAGCCTGCCACGGCCCACCACCTGGTGGTACCACATCCATGCCTCGGGGTTTATGGGCTCACCCACTGTGCCAAGCAGCCTGAGGCTCGAAAGCTCGTGCCTCTTTACCCATTCATCACCAAACCGCATGAGTGCCCTTATGGCCGTAGGTGCGGTGTAGATGATGTTCACCCTGTGTTTGTCCACTATCTGCCAGAAGCGGTCTGGTGCGGGCCAGGTGGGCACACCCTCGAACATGAGCGAGGTGGCCCCACAGGCAAGGGGGCCATAGACAATGTAGCTGTGCCCCGTAACCCAGCCTATATCGGCCGTGCAGAAGTATGTGTCCTCTTCATGGTAGTCGAAGACCCACCTGAAGGTAAGGGCTGTATAGACCATGTATCCACCTGTTGTGTGCACCACACCCTTGGGCTTGCCCGTGGACCCACTGGTGTAGAGGATAAAGAGTGGGTCCTCTGAGTCCATCTCCTGGGGTGGAAAGTGGCTTCCATCGAATTTTTCCACCTCCTGGTGCCACCACAGGTCTCTACCTTCCACAAGGCCCACCTCTTTACCCGTCCTTCTTACCACCACCACATGTTCCACTGTGGGGCAGTCCTCAAGGGCGGTATCACTGTTCTCCTTTAGAGGTATTCTCTTTCCACCCCTTATGCCCTCGTCAGCGGTTATAAGGAGTTTTGCCCTGCTGTCGTTTATCCTCTCTTTAAGAGAAGAGGGGCTGAACCCCCCGAAGACAACACTGTGTATGGCCCCTATCCTTGCACAGGCGAGCATGGCTATGGGAAGTTCTGGTATCATGGGCATGTATATGGTAACCCTGTCCCCTTTTTCCACACCAAGGCTTTTGAGCACCCTCGAGAAGCGGTTTACCTCGTAGTAGAGCTGCTGGTAGGTAAGGGTCCTGTAAGAGCCATCGTCTGCTTCCCATATGAGGGCTGCCTTGTTGCGCCGTGGGCCCTGGAGATGGCGGTCTATACAGTTGTAGGAGGCGTTTAGCTTCCCACCGATGAACCACCCAACATGGGGCTCCCTGAAGTCCCACTCCACGACCCTCTCCCACCTTCTGTACCAGCTTATGGTCTCCTCCGCCATCCTGTGCCAGAAACCCTCGGGGTCCTCTACAGACTCCCTGTAGAGAGTCTCGTATTCTTCCATAGACTTTATGTGGGCCTTCTTGGAGAACCACTCGGGCGGGACAAACACCCTCTCTTCATGGGCAAGGACATCGATGGTCTCGGACATCTTTCACCTCCCTGAAAACGAAGGGCCTTTATAACCAAAAGCCTATACAGAAAACCCATTTATGTCAAGACAAAGAAAAACCTGTTGACTCCACCCCACTTAATATGGATAAAATGTAATCTATCCTGACAAAAGGGGCAAAAAGCATATGAAGCTGATCGTAACCGGTGCAAAGGGTATGCTTGCGGGAGACCTCCTTCCCCTTCTGGAAGACTACGAGGTAAGGGCCTTCACAAAAGAAGAGCTGGACATAAGGGACGAGGAGGCCATAAGGGCTGCCCTTGCCGAGGAAAATCCCCACATCCTCGTGAACTGTGCTGCCTATACCAATGTGGATGGTGCGGAAGACGAAGAGGAGATGGCCTATACCATAAACGCCCGTGCCCCCGGGTTCCTTGCACAGGAGTGTAAAAGGATAGGGGCAAGGCTTGTGCACATATCCACAGACTTCGTCTTCGACGGCTCAAAGCCCAGGCCCTACACGGAAGAGGACCTGCCGAAACCCCTTAACTTCTACGGCCTATCGAAACTCGATGGAGAAAGGGAGATACAGAAACATACGGACAACTTCGTTATAATACGAACCTCCTGGCTCTACGGACACAGGGGCAAGAACTTTCCCAAGACCATACTTACAAGGGCAGGAGAGCTTGAGGAACTCAGGGTGGTCTATGACCAGGTTGGCACCCCCACCTATACGGTAGACCTTGCCCATGCCATAGTTGAGCTGCTCTCTGCACCTGCGGGCATATACAACTTTTCGAACGAAGGGGTTGCAAGCTGGTACGATTTTGCCTATAACATTGTGGAGCTTGCAAAAAAGGAGGCAGTGGCCCTCAGGGTAAAGACCATAAGGCCCATACTTTCAGAGGAACTCAACCTCAAGGCAACGAGGCCCCACTACTCGGTGCTCCATAAGGATAAGTACCGTAGATACACAGGCCTGCCGATACCACACTGGCTCGATGGGCTCGAACGATGGCTCTCTCGAGAGCTTCGGGCCAGAAAAAACGAAGGAGATGTAAGATGAATATCCTCGTTACAGGGGGAGCAGGCTTCATCGGTTCGAACTTCGTTAGATACCTGCTCGAGAGATACCCGCACTACAGGGTCATAAACCTGGACAAGCTCACCTTTGGTGGCAGCATCGAGAACATAAGGGACATGGAGGACAACCCGAACCACATATTCATAAAGGGGGATATATGCGATAAGGGGCTCGTAGAGGAGATATTCAGGGAGTACAGGCCTGATGGTGTGATCCACTTTGCAGCCCAGAGCCATGTGGACCGCTCCATACTCGAGCCAGAAGAATTTCTCAACACGAACATCCTTGGCACATTCACCCTCGTCGATGCCGCAAGAAAGGGGTGGCAAAAGGATACAGACAGGAGGAGGGTCTTCCTTAATGTGAGCACCGACGAGGTATACGGCTCCATAGAAGAGGGCTCCTTCAAGGAGGACTCCACCTACGCACCCAACAGCCCCTATTCGGCCTCCAAGGCAGGGGCAGACCACCTGGTGCGGGCCTACTGCAAGACCTATGGGCTACCGGCAATAACCACCCATACCACGAACAACTTCGGGCCCTACCAGATGCCGGAAAAACTCATACCCCTTGTGATACTCAACGCAGTGGAGGGCAAGGAACTGCCCATATACGGGGATGGCCGCAATGTAAGGGACTGGCTCTATGTTCTCGATCACTGCACGGCCATCGATACGGTCTTTCATCGTGGAAGGATAGGCCAGACCTACAACATAGGGGCAAATAACGAGTGGCACAACATAGAGCTTGTAAGGCTCATCTGCTCCATACTGGATGAGCTGCTTCCCGACTCTCCGCACAGACCACACGAAGGGCTCATAAGGTTTGTGAAAGACAGGCCCGCACATGACAGGAGATACTCCATAGACCCCTCTAAGATTATGACAGAGCTTGACTGGAAGCCAGCCCACAGGTTCGAAGATGCACTGAGGGACACTGTAAGATGGTATCTTAAGAGCCGCACATGGTGCGACAGGGTGAGAGACGAGGAATACCAGAAATACTACGAGAAAAACTACTCGGGGAGATAGGACACACATGAACATGGCGATCATAGGCACGGGCTATGTGGGGCTTGTAACAGGGGCATGCTTTGCGGACTTTGGCGTGAATGTTGTCTGCGTGGACAAGGACAGAGAGAAGATAGAAAGACTCAAGAGGGCAGAAATCCCCATATACGAGCCGGGCCTGAAGGAACTTGTTGAAAAGAACATGCGAGAAGGCAGGCTCTCCTTTACCACAGACATAGAGGATGCCATAAGGAGGTCCCTCGTTATAATGATAGCCGTTGGCACCCCTCCCCGTGGCGATGGCTCTACAGACCTTCGCTATGTGGAAGAGGTGGCAAGGACCATCGCAAGAAACCTCAACGGCTACAAGGTTGTCGTAACAAAGAGCACCGTGCCTGTGGGAACAGGTAGCCTTGTGGAGAAGATAATAAGAGAGGAGTGCCCCGCAGGCCACAGGTTCGATGTGGCCTCGAACCCCGAGTTCCTCAGAGAGGGCTCTGCTGTTGAGGACTTCATGAGGCCTGATCGCGTGGTAATAGGTGCAAAGACCGAGCAGGCAAAGGCGATCCTTAAAGACCTCTATGCCCCGCTGTACCTTATAGAGACCCCCTTTGTTGTAACCGACATAGAGACGGCAGAGCTTATAAAGTATGCCTCCAATGCCTTTCTGGCACTTAAGATTTCCTTTATAAACGAGATTGCAAACCTCTGTGAGCTGGTTGGTGCCGATGTGCATGTGGTGGCAAAGGCCATGGGACTCGACAGAAGGATAGGCCCCAAGTTTCTCCACCCCGGCCCGGGCTTCGGTGGGTCCTGCCTGCCAAAGGATACCATGGGGCTTCTGAACATAGCAAGGAAGGAGGGCTACCAGTTCAGGCTCATGGATGCTGTTGTAAAGATAAACCAGGAGCAGAGGCTGCGCATGAAGGAAAAGGTAAAACAGATGGTGGGCACAGGGCTTGAGGGGAAGACAATCGGTGTTCTGGGGCTTACATTCAAGCCGAATACAGACGACATAAGGGAATCCCCCGCAATGGATATAATAAGGCTTTTGCTCGAAGAAGGGGCGGCCATAAAGTGCTATGACCCTGCGGGCATGCCCAATGCAAGGGGAGAACTGGGCAACAGCGTTGAATACTGTGGTGATTCCTACGATACCGCAAAGGGTGCAGACTGCCTTGTTATAGCCACAGAATGGAACCAGTTCAGAAACCTCGATATGGAGCGCATAAAGGGGCTTTTGAAAGAGCCTGTTGTTGTGGACCTGAGGAATGTCTACAACCCACAGAAGATGCGCCGGGCAGGGTTTAAATACACATCTGTGGGAAGATGTTGAAGGAAGAGCAGAAATTCATCCCCTTTATGTCCCCCCAGCAGATAGCCTCCACCGTGGCAGGCCTTGCAAGGGTCGTGGAGAAGGACTATGTCCACACCGTACCCCTGGTGATAGGGGTGCTCAAAGGGGCAGCCCTTTTTACGGCAGACCTTGTAAGAAACCTCCACATGGAGCTCGAGCTCGACTTTATCCAGGTTGAACGCTATGGCAGACACCCCCAACCACAGCCCACCGTAACCATAGTGCACGATGTAACCTTCCCGGTTGAAGGCAGGGATGTGCTCCTGGTAGAGGACATTGTGGACAGGGGCATAACCGTAAAGGCCTTGCGAGAACACATGGAACGAAAGGGTGCGCGCTCTGTGAAGGTATGCACCCTCCTTTTAAGAGAGGACTCCCCTGTGAAGGATTCCATAGAATATGCAGGCACAGGGGTGGACAGGGGGTTCCTTGTGGGCTATGGTATGGATTACAGGGAGAAGTTCAGAAACCTCGAAGGTCTCTACATTCTGGAGGGCCTGTAGGACAGGCTCTCTGTCTATCATGGACAAAAAGGCAGGGGAGAGCCTTACGGAAAGCCCTTTCAAACACTGTGGGAGCCATCGGACAATGAAGCTACCAGCCCCCATAGGGGCACTGCTTGAGCCAGGGGCATATCCTGAACATCCCCGGTGGGTAAGGCTCCTTCAGACCCACATATCCTACATATTCCTTACCCCACAGTATGTATACAAGATAAAAAAGCCCGTTGACTTCGGGTTTCTCAACTTCACAACCCTTGAAAGAAGGCTATACTTTCTTAAAGAAGAGCTGAGGCTTAACCGCAGGCTTGCCCCCACCACCTACATAGAGGTGGTGCCAGTGGCAAGAACCAGAAGGGGCTACCGCGTGGGAGAAGAGAGGGGCACCGTTGTTGAATATGCCCTCAAGATGCGCCACCTCCGGGAGGATACAATGCTCCACAACCTTCTCCGTGAGGATACCCTTCCACCACACACCATAGAGCGGGTGGCACACCTTATAGCCCGTTTCCACAAAGGGGCAAGAACCTCTCCCTACATATCGAGCTTTGGCAGACCCGAAAGGATACTTAAAAACATAGAAGAGAACTTCCGCCAGGTGGCCCCCTTTATGGGAACCACCATAAGCAGAGATCGCTTCGAGGAGATACAGGCCCTTACCCTTGAGTTTATGAAGACCCACCACCGTCTTTTCGAAAGGCGCACAAAAAGGGGCCTTGTAAGGGACTGCCATGGAGACCTCCACTGCGAACACATCGCCATGGAGGATGGCATCGAGATATTCGACTGCATAGAGTTCAACCGCAGGTTTCGCTACAGTGATACCGTGTGTGATATGGCCTTCCTCTCGATGGACATGGATTTTAGAGGCAGGCCAGACCTTGCAAGCAAGTTCGAGGAAGCTTATTTCAACGATACAAAAGATGGAGAGGGCAGGAAGCTGCTCCATTTCTACAAGGCATACAGGGCCTATATAAGGGGCAAGGTAGAGGGCTTCAGGCTCCTTGAGCCCGAAGAGACCGAAGAGGACAAACGCACAGCCCTTGTCAACGCAGTCCGCTTCTTTGAACTTGCCTGCCAGTACCTTAAGGGCCAAAGGAGGCCCTATCTTCTCGTTGTCTGCGGGCTTACGGGCACGGGAAAGTCTGCCCTTGCAGAGGCCATCAGGGAGAGGCTCTGGGGTGTCAAGCTCCTCTCAACCGACGCTGTAAGAAGAGGGCTCTTCGGTATCCCTGAAGATGAGCATCGGCGTACCAGCTACGGCAGGGGTATATACACGAGGGAGGCAAGGGACAGGGTCTACCAGGAACTCCTTAAGGAGGCAGCCCTGTGGCTACGAAGGGGAAGACCGGTGGTGGCGGATGGAACCTTCTCAAAAAGGGCCTACCTTGAGCTTGCAAAAAAATGTGCAAAGAGGAGTGGGGCAGACCTCTATCTGGTCGAATGCGTGCTCGAAGAAGAAGAGATAAGGAAAAGAATAACAAAGAGGCAGAAGGAGAAGACCCTCTCAGATGCCACATGGCAGACCTACTTAAGGCAGAAAGAAGAGAGCCAGCCCATAGAGGCACCCACCATGAGGCTTTCAACCCTTGGCCCACCCGTTGAGCTTGCAGATAGAATAATATCCACCATACTTACAAGAAGGGTTTAGCAGCAAACAGAGAAGTGTTGATTTTTATCATGGCAATGAAATAAAATAGCTGATATTTTTTTTCTTTTAAGCTTTCGGTATATTATGCTGTCAAGGAGGACTCTGTAGGATGCTCTTCTCTCTTATGCACTATCTGCATGTGATCTTCGTTATACTCTGGATAGGTGGACTCGGCTTTATAACCATCGTGGCCCTGCCCATGATAGTCAAGATGCAGGACCCTCTGCAGAAGGTTCTCTCTTTCCAGCGGATGGAACACAGGTTTGCACCCCTGGCAAAGCTCTACAACGCGATAGTTGGCTTGACAGGGTTTGCAATGCTCTACATGAGCGGGTGGCAGAGCCTTGTGTTTACAAGACAGGGGCTTTCGCTTCTCTTCATGGTGCTGGTGTGGGTCTTCTGGGCGGTGATGCTCTTTGGCCTTGAGCCGCTTGTTGTAAGGAAGATGATAGATAAGATGGCAAAAAGTGGCGAGAGGATGGAGATAGAGACCATATTCAACCGTATGAACCGCCTTCACTGGGTGCTGTTGATAGTGTCTCTGCTTGCAAGCATAAGTGGTGTTGCCTTCGGGCATGGGTATTTTTAGGTGCCGGGCCATCTCACACGGGCGCCCCTCAGGTCCGCAATATCTTCCACGCCCAGGCCTTCAAGCTCGAGGAGCTTTTTCTTTAGCTCAACACCTGTGCTGTAGTTATGGAGCGAGAGATCCCGGGCCACAACCCTGTGGCAGGGGATTATGATGGGTATGGGGTTCATTCTACAGGCAAGCCCCACAGCCCTGGAAGAGGTCTCAAGCCGGCAGGCAACCTCTCCGTAGGTCCGAACCTCTCCATAGGGAATATCCCCGAGGTCGGCCCACGCCCTTTTTAAAAAGGCCGTGCCAGAGGGATCAAGCGGAATATCACGGAAACAGACCCTTTCGCCCCTGAAATACCTCTCGAGACAGAGGACAACAGGTTCAACAACATCACTGTGCTTTTCTGTAATCCTTCCGTAACGAGCCCTTATGGTGTCAGGGGAAGGCAGCCTCCTTATGTGAACCTCTTTCAGCCCCCCTCCATCTGCAACTATGAGGAGCCTTCCCATCGGTGTCGAGAGGGTTTCTACGGAGACCATTTTTGGCTTTGACCCTTTCTTCGTAATGTGTTAATCTTATTATACCATGAGAGAGATAAAAAAGATTCTTCTTGCGGTGCTTTTTCTTTCGGTCCTTACTGCCCCGCTATATGGCGCTGGCCACAGGCTGATAGACCAGCCAGAGCTTGAGGCCATGATGCAGGATGGCCACCCCATCATAATAGTGGATCTGCGCGAGCCCGAGCTTTTCCGCAAGGGGCACATCCCTGGTGCGATAAACATCCCCTACAAGGAGGCATACAGGGAGGCCCCCAAAAGGCTTACAAAGGGAGACCGCATAGTGTTTGTCTGCCACAACGGGCCCATGGGAGACCGCATTGCAGGCTACCTCCACAAGCTCGGCTACAAAGAGCTTTACAACCTCGACCTGGGCATGAAGGGCTGGAAGGGAAGGCTGGAAAGATAGGAGGGGAAAGCCCTTTTTCAAAAGGTCTCCCCCTTAAGATGTTCAAAGAACACCTATGCCTGCCCTCCCAGGCCCCCCTTTTGTGATGGGGCCTGTTACACAGCACTCTGCAAGCCTGCCATCAACCACGACTGCTGGAACCCTTGTTATGCCGTATTCTCTTAGCTTCTCAAGGCACTCGCCCGATTCGCAGACATCGCTCAGGTTATAGACCGTGACCTCACAGTCAGGGCATCTGA
This sequence comes from Deltaproteobacteria bacterium, assembly GCA_015492245.1. Taxonomy (GTDB): domain Bacteria; phylum Desulfobacterota; class GWC2-55-46; order GWC2-55-46; family DRQE01; genus DRQE01. The sequence goes on from WGFM01000017.1 coordinate 185,441, forward strand.
GCTCTTCCACGAGCCTTACCGCCTCTTCACAGAGAGGGCATCCGCCTGTGAAGACCTCTACTTTTCTCTTTGCCATCCTGGTTCACCCCCTTTCCTCTTTATCATCCCATAAGGTCCTTTTTCATCCTCTCGAACTCTTCTTTATCTATCTCGCCACGGG
>WGFM01000018.1 GCA_015492245.1 Deltaproteobacteria bacterium
CCTGTGGTGTACAGCATGAACAGGGACAGGTCGACCTACAACGAGGAGCTGACCAGTGTGAACGAGATCATAGGCGAATTCTACAGGACCATAGAGTGCAATGTGCTCGATTCTGACTACACCAGTGCCGTCAAGGGAGAGAAGAAGAAGGGTGTGAAGAAGGCACCAGGCTATCGCCACATTATGGGTTGTTTGAGTACAACCGTCAGAATGTCTGCAGAGCCAAAGGTTGGCATAGGGATGACAGTCTACAACGGTGAAAAGTATATAGAGGAGGCCCTCCAGTCCATCCTGGACCAGACCTATACGGATTTTGCCCTCCTCATAGTGGATGATGCCTCCACAGATGGCTCTAAGGAGATTATAGAGAGATACGCTGCAAGGGATGAAAGAATCATCTATCACCGCAACGAGGTGAGGCAGGGAATGGTCGGGGCATGGCGCAGGGCCTTCGAGCTCGTCAGCCAGAGGTTTCCATCTGCCGGGTATTTTGCATGGGCGAGTGATCACGATGTGTGGGACAACAGATGGCTTGCCACCATGGTGAAAGAACTCGACGAAGACCCTGATGTGGTGCTGGCGTATCCACACACACAGGTCATATCGAGGGATGGTGAGTTCCTCAATGCGAAAACCCCGCGCTTTGCCACAGCAGGGATAAAAGACCCCGCAGAAAGGTTTCGCTACACCTGTTCTCATCTTGTGGGTGCAGGCAATATGGTCTACGGGTTGTTCAGGGCAGAGGCACTCAGGAAGGCCGGTATATTCCGCTACATGCTCCTGCCGGACAGGTTCCTGATGATGGAGCTATCCCTCTATGGTGAATTCAAGCAGGTCCCCCTCAGCCTGTGGTACAGAAGAAAGACGAACGAGGCGAGTATAAAGAGACAGCGCGTAACACTCTTTCCAGAAGGAAAAACACCCATGTATGTGCTTCTGCCATGGTGGTCTGTGTTTGGATTGACCTTCATGGGAAACTACCTCTTCAACAAGAAGCATGCAGACAACGGGATAGGAAAGGCATCGGCACTATCGCTCTCTCTGCATCTCATGTATAGTCAGGCTCTGAAGGATGCAAGGAAGAAGTGTGGCTCCATACTGAATAGAGTCAGAAAGAGGGGTAAGAAGAGCAGTGCGCCCCAGAAAGGTAAGAAGAAAAAAGCTGTGAAATCTGTCGACGCCAAGAAGACGGCAAAGGTTGCAAAAGCAGACAAGGTGAAAGAGCTGTGAAACCCTGCATAATCTCATTTGAAGAGGTATCGAAGACATATTTCAACGATATAGATACTTCCAGGAGCCGTGCGATGGTTGAGCTTGTGGGAGGCTATCCTTTCTATCTCAACGGACTGAGGAAAGGGGAGTTCTATGCCCTCAGGGATGTCTCTTTCTCTCTCGAAGAGGGAAAGAATCTTCTCGTGCTCGGCACACCAGACTCTGGGAAAACCACGCTCGCAAGACTCATGTGTGGGCTTACACGCCCCACCACAGGTAGAGTAAAGGTGGATGGCAGGGTAAGGATGGTCAAAAACAGTAAACTTGGGGGCACACCATTTATGAAGTTGAGTGAGTATGCAAGGCTTGTGGCCATGCTATGCGGAGCAGATAGCACCAGCCTTACACATATATGCAGAGAAGTTATGGAACTATGTGGGGCAGTAGACCTGGCAGATAAGAAACTGGCGAATGTTCCTTCAGAGTATGTCAAAAGGATAACATTCTATACTTCGGTGCTTATAGATTCTGATATATATGTGTTCGATGAAAACCTTGTAAACAAGGATACAGGCATTGACAGAGTGTGTGCGGAAAGGCTCTGCCATATCTTTCAGAACCGCACGGCCGTTGTGGTATCGAAGAAGATACCATCGATGGATGTTGAGTTCCGGCAGGCACTCATCCTGCACGAAGGAGAACTGGTCTCCTGGGGAGACCCGCAGACGGTAATATCAGAGTACAGAGAGTTCTTCATGTACCAGAAACGGGGCGCTCTGTTGCCACCCCTGCCCTCCATGGATACATCGACAGATAAGAAGGAGATCCATCAGAAGAAGACCACAGATAAGGGTAAAGAGGAAAGAAAGAGAACAGACAAGAAGACCCATCTTGAGGTTGAGGTGGAAAAGGAGTTGCAGAGGATACTGGACAGCAACAGGCCCATAATAGCAGGGCCATTCCTCTCGGCAGTCGGCAGGGAGTTGCTCTACTGGATTCCCTTCATAAGATGGATTACTTCCCACTATAAAGTGGATAAAGAGCGCATGATAGCATTCTCCCGTGCGGGGGCGGACCTGTGGTACAGGGATGTTAGCGCCAGATACATAGATGTCTTCGATATGCTCTCCCCACAGGAGCATGAACTGAAACAAAAAGAAAGGATAGAGAGAACAGGAAAGGTCAAACAGACCACAATATCAGATTACGAAGTAGAGTTGCTCGAGCGAGCTGCAGAAAAGTGCGGCATAGAGGATTACGAGGTATTGCATCCTTCGTTGATGTACAGGTTCTTTTCCCCCTTCTGGAAGGGAAAGAAGACACTCGAGTGGCTGTTTGAACACGCAATATACGATACATTCCAGGTTGATGAACATACCGAGCCTGAGCCATTGGGACTTCCCAAAGACTATGTGGCTGTAAGGTTCGATTATATCCCCTATTTCCCCGACACATCGGTTGTCAGATTCTTCATAAGAAGGCTTGTAGGTGCCCTTGCAGAGGAGTTCGAGGTCGTGGCCGTGAATACCCCAATAGCTGTAGACACCCTTGTGGATTGCCACATGTTGCTTACCGACCGGTTCCAGAAGGTTGGAGACATTGTAACGCACAGGAACAACCTTAGGATACAGACCCAGATAATATC
>WGFM01000019.1 GCA_015492245.1 Deltaproteobacteria bacterium
AGATTTCAAGGTTATTCACGATGCAAGACACTTGATAGTTAGCTTCAAAATGGAGAGGACAAGTCGTGGAGGGAAAAGAGTATTTGTTCCAGTATGCTGGAAGATTTTCAGCACTAATAATCTTTCAGGGCAAATTAAACACGAATTTAATTCTACAAATAGGCAAATGTATACAGCTGAGGCTTTATTAGCCGAAGGCGATATTTAGGGCTCATCGGGTGGCATAGGCGACCAGAGGAAGGGGCTGTCCATCAGACTGTGTAAATATCAAACCTACCGTAAGACCCAGGAGACAAGCAAGGGTAAAGGAGAATACAGCCCCCTATACAATGTGCCCTGAGCGATAATCGCGTTTACAGTTGGCCTTCAGGTTAAGGCTCAGTGCAGAGCCTTTTTGTCTTCTCGGATATAGGGCGGTTCGATGGTCTGCCCCTGTGAACGATGCCTGCCTTTCTACTTTGCTATTCAGGACATTATCACTTTGCTGCAGCATCCCCTGGATCTAATTGCCACCCCATGGGGTTTCTGATATACTTAACCACAGCGGTATGGCCGGATATTTTGTTGATAGGAGGGGCTTTAGGTCCTTTGTAAAGGGGCTTGTTGAGAGATACCTCCTGTATGGCACCACCCTGCAGGAGGGCTTTCCTGTATTCAAAAAGATAGAGACACCGGAAGAGCTTGTGCTCTCTTCAACCCCCACCCATCTTTCCCCAAAGGAGTTTCTCTTCCCCCCTGAGGAGCTTCTTTTAAGATTCAGCCTTGAAGACGGCAGAGGCGAGCCTGTGGTGGATGCCCCAGAGCAGGTGCTCATGGGGCTGCATCCCTGCGATATACACGCAATAGGGCTTCTTGACAGGGTATTCTCTCATGGCACAGGGGATGTTAACTACATCGAAAGAAGAAGACGAACCATCCTTATAGGCACAGAATGCCTGCCCGATGAGTACTGCTTCTGCCACTCCATGGGCACCATGGATGCAGAGGAGGGGTTCGACCTTTTCTTTCACGAGCTCAAAAGGGGCTATCTTGTAAGGGTGGGCACAGAAAGGGGCAGAAGGCTTCTTGAAAGATACTCGAAGCCAGCAAGGGCAGACAGGACACACCTTGAAGAGATGAGAACACACAGGGAAAAGAAGCTTGAAAGCTTTGTCCGCTCCATCTATGCAAGAAGAGAGGAACTTCCCCTTGTGTATGCAGGAAGCTACGAGCATCCTGTATGGGAAAGGATAGGCAGCAGATGTTATGGTTGTGGAAGCTGCAACCATGTGTGCCCCACCTGCTATTGTTTCGATATTAGGGATGATGTTACGCTCGACCTCAAGGAGGCCCACAGATACAGGGTATGGGATGGCTGCACACTGGAGGACTTTGCAAAGGTTGCAGGGGGACACAACTTTAGAAGACACCGCTCTGAGAGGCTTCGGCACAGGTTCAACAGGAAGTTCCGCTACCTTGCAGACCGCTTCGATGGACTCTTCTGTGTGGGCTGTGGCAGGTGCAGCAGAACCTGTCTTGTGGGTATAAACATAACAGATGTAACCAATGAGCTAATAAGGGATGCAAGGAGCTAACACACATCCATACATGCCACAGGCTGTAGAACTCGAAAGGGTGGAAAGGCTCACGGAAAAGGAGACCCTTTTTGCATTCTCACCTCCCGAGGGCTTTGTATTCCAGCCGGGCCAGTTCCTCATGGTGGGGCTGCCCGGTTATGGAGAGGCCCCAATATCCATATCATCGCCCCCATCGGATAGAAAAGATGTGGAGCTATGCATAAGAAGGGTTGGTAGCCTTACCACCATACTGCACAGGCTTCAAAGGGGTGATGCCCTCTGGATAAGGGGGCCCTTCGGCAGGGGTTTCCCTGTCGAGAAGATGCACCGCAGGGACATCCTCTTTATAGCAGGTGGCATAGGGCTTGTGCCCCTGCGCTCGCTCATAAAAGAGGTGCTTTCGAGTAGAAGAGGCTACGGCCACCTTACACTCCTTTACGGTGTGAAGAGCCCCGAAGAGATACTCTTCGAAGAGGAGCTCGAAAGATGGCAGAAAGAGGGGATGGATGTAAGGCTCACCATAGACAGGGCCCATCCAGGATGGAAGGGCAATGTGGGGGTGGTTACAACCCTTGTGCCCCGGGTGGAGATGGACGAGAAGAACACGGTATGCTGCATAGTTGGCCCGTCCGTTATGTACAAGTATGTAATACTGAGCCTTGGCAACCGCAGCATGAGGGGTGAGGACATATACCTCTCGCTCGAGCGTAAGATGAAGTGTGGCATGGGTAAATGTGGCCATTGCCAGATAAACAGCATCTATACCTGTGAGGAAGGCCCTGTCTTCTCGCTCCAGGAGATACGCCACCTGCCAGAGGCCATATAGATCAGTCCTGGCCTTTAAGCTGCACCCTCATGCCCTTCATCACATAGTCTGCACCGCTGTATATGGTGAAGAGTGTTGTAACACCCACAACGACATAGAATGCTGTATCCATCGTGCCCTTGAGAACCAGTGCACCCACCACGGTGAGTATCTGTAGCGCTGTGGTTATCTTGCCGGGAATACTGGGGCCGATGGTTACCTTCCTTCCACCGCTTCTGAGAATCATGTAGCCTGTAACTATGACCATGTCCCTCAATATTACGAGTATGCACAGAAAGAGGGGTATCCAGCCCTTTATGGTGAGCACCAGAAAGGCCGATATGAGGAGGAACTTGTCTGCCAGGGGGTCCATGCTCCGGCCGAACTCTGTTACAGTGCCGAACCTCTTGGCTATGAATCCATCGAGTGCGTCGGTAAGCCCTGCTATTATGAATACCACCAGAGCCCAGTAGAACTCTTCATAGACCACAAGCCCCACAAAGAGGGGGACAAGCAGAAGCCTTGAGATGGTGAGAAGGTTCGGTATATTGAGAGAGTTTATTATAAAGGACTTCATGGCCTTCCCTATAGCCAGTCGAAAAAGGATTTCTTCTTTTTCTTCTCGGGCCTTTCATCGAGCCTTCTTGAAGGCAGTGTCAGAAGGGTGGCCTCTGTAAGGCGTTCCAGCATGGGCTCATAGGTCTCTATCACACTCATCCTGAGAAGCTCTCTGTCCAGCTTCAGGCTGCTCTGTTTCTCACGGCTTTCTGCACTCCACAGTATGGTGCCGTCTGTGCCGTAGAGGATGAAGTTTACATCTATATTCAGCGCACCATAGGGGGTTACGAGGCTTTCATCCCATTCTGTTATGTTTACAAGGAGTATGGAGTCCACACCCAGAAGCCCTGCAACCTCCTGGGCCTTTATCTTCTCTTCCGGGTTGAGGGTTTTAAGTATTCGGTCTGTCTCGTCAAGGGGTTTTACCTTGTAGTTCTTCTCTCTCACGGTCCTTGTGGTTATCTCTCTTAGGATCTTTTTTGCACGCTCGGGGCCTTCTCCATGCACAGGGAGTATGGCCACACTCTGTGGCTGGGACAGGGAGAATTCTTTCGAGAGACGGTGTTCCACCATACCTGCACAGCCACCGGCAAGTATTATCAGCAGGGCTAATAATGGGAGCTTTCTCATCATCTTTCCTGGTATCCTCTGTCTGGAGTTATTATGACCTTCTGGAGTCCGGCAGGTATTATGATGAAGCCTGTGTTCCTCTCTTTGAGCCTTTCATACAGGTCGTGCCCCGAGCCGAATACAGCCACCCTGAGGGTGGTCCTGTCTCTTGAGAAGCTGTCATAGGAGACCTCCCTTACAAGGGATAGCCCCTCTATACCCTCTTTTATCTTCTCGAATGTCCTGTAGTCTTCAAGCCCCAGGATTTCCACAGAGACCTCTGTTATGAGCCTTTTCTCCAGTGGTATGAGCTCACGCAGGTCTTCTCTGAGGGTGTTCTCATCTATGGTTGCCTCTATCCATACATGGTATTTGTCCACACCCAGGGGCTGTGTGGTCTCTGTATCCTCTGTTCTATCCAGTGTATCGAAGTGTGTTATCCAGCCTGCCGAGAGTATCCTGTAGTTGAGCACATACTTCATGGGGTCTGCCCCGTAGACCTGGTCTTCAAGGAACTTTCCTGTCTTCTCCCTTTCTTCTTCACCGAGTATGAGCCTTACGGCCTTCTCCACGGCACTGTGAAGGGCGTTCTCTGTTGCAAGCCTTTTTGCATCGGTCTCTACCTTGCCCTTCTGCCAGCTGCCCTCGGCCTTTACAGTGAGGCTACCGGCAACTGCAAGAGAAGGCATGCTCAAACCCACCCATATGGATAGAACAAGCAAAAACCTTTTAAACATAACCGTTTCCTCTTCTGTTCATGGTTAGTTTTTAATCAGGAAAGTCTTCACCCTATCGATTATATCCTCTTTTTGTTCAGGATTAAACCATATTATATCCTTTTCTTTCCTCAGCCAGGTGAGCTGGCGTTTTGCATACTCCTTTGTATGTCTTTTGAGCCTCCTTATGGCCTCGTCGAGTGTTGTCTTTCCATCGATATGGTCTACCATCTCTTTGTATCCTATGGCCTGAAGGGGTTTTAGCTCTCTGGAACAGCCCATCTTAAGAAGCCTTTCGGTCTCCTCAAGTAGCCCCTCTTCTATCATCCTGTCCACCCTGGCCTCTATATCTTTATACAGAATTTCGCGTGGTTTTGTAAGGGCTATCTTGAGTGTCAGGAGCCTTTCCTCTCTGAAGCCGTGTTCTCTCTGCAGTGTGGAGATGGGTCTGCCCGTGGTGTATAGGACCTCGAGGGCACGCACAATGCGGTTTATGTTGCGGGGATGTATGGAGTGGGCTGCCTCGGGGTCTACCTCGAGGAGTTTGTGGTAAAGATGTTCTCTGCCTCTTCTCTGGGCCTCTTCAAGAAGTCTTCTTCTCACCTCTGGGTCTGCCCCTGCCCCTTCGAAGAGCCCGTAAAGGAGGGCCCTTATGTATAGCCCCGTGCCTCCTGCTATTATCACATCCTTGCCGCGGCCCTGTATGTCCAGGATTGCCTCCATCGCGTCTTTACTGTATCTTGCAGCGTTGTAGTCCTCATCAGGGTCCACCATGTCTATAAGGTGGTGTCTCACCCGCCTTCTCAGCTCCTTCGGGGGTTTTGCCGTGCCTATGTCCATGTATCTGTAGACCTGCATCGAGTCCGCAGAGACTATCTCGCATGAGAAGATCTCGGAAAGTTCTACCGAAAGGGTGGTCTTGCCAGAGGCGGTGGGGCCTGTTATGACAATGGCTCTTGGTTTTCCGGTACTCATCGTCTTCGGAAAAACCTCTCTATCTCCTCTTTGCGCAATATCCTGACGACAGGTCTTCCATGGGGACACCAGCTCCGTAGCTCTGTTCTCTCCACACACCTTAGTAGCTCCATGGCCTCTTCCGTTGAGAGCATCTTCACACCCCTTATGACACTGTGGCATGCCATGGTCATAAGGAGCTTTTCGATAGTCTCTTCTACCCTTTTCATGCCCCGTGCCGTCTGTGTGAGTTCCTCTGCGATGTCCTTGATGAGAGCCCTTGTGCTGACCCCACTTAGCAGATGGGGTACCGTCTTTATGAGGAATGTCTCTCCACCCTTTGTGGCAGATGTGCCGAAGGGCAGAAGCTCGAAGCCCAGGCGATGGAACTCTTCGATGAATGTGGTAAGCATGGCGGCCTCATCAGGGGTGGTATCGAGCCTTTCTGGAACCAGCAGATACTGGCTCTTGAGCCCACCCTCTTCTTTGTATTCTTTCTCGAGCCTCTCGTAGGCTGCCCGTTCCATGGCACCATGCTGGTCTATAAGCCACAGTTCCTGTCCACGCTCGAAGAGGGCATACTCACCCCATAGCTGGCCTATAAACCTGACATCCTCTTCGAAAAGGCTTATGGCAGGAGCATGTGTGCTGCTGGAAGAAGGTATCCTGTATGCCTCCGCCATCTCTCTTCCCGAAAGGGTTGCACCAGATATGCAGGTTGATTTCTTGTCCTCCTCTGTTACAGGCTGTGGGGCTTTTGTCTTCACAGAAGGGGTGCCTTCTTTAAGTGCCCTTTCCACACATCCCCTTACAAGGCTGTAGATGGTATTTGGCTCTTTGAACCTTACCTCTATCTTTGCAGGGTGCACATTCACATCCACATGCTCCGGGGGCATGTGGATATTGACCAGTGCAAAGGGGTATCTGCCACGCTCGAGCATGCCCATGTAACCATCTGCCACAGAACGGGCAAGCAGGCTATCCCTTATGGGTCTGCGGTTTACATTCAGAAATAACAGCCTTGCCGTTGGATAGCTGAGCTCAGGCGGGCCCAGTGCCACCTCCACCCTGTATGGAGGGCTTACCAGCTCTGCGGTAAGCAGCCCCTTTGCAACCTCCTCGCCAATGGTGTGGTATATCCTTTCTTTAAGCCCTGCCCTTCCTGTATCGAGCACCTTTGAGCCACCGTTAAAGAGGCGAAACCTTATGTGGGGTTGTGCGAGAGAAAGTCTTCTTACCACCTCCAGGATCCTTGCAAACTCTGTCTTCTCGGTTTTGAGAAACTTTCTTCTTGCAGGGGTGTTGAAGAAGAGGTCCCTTACCTCCACCGTGGTTCCCTCAGGGTAGCCTCCTTCTGTTACTTCAGGCAGGCCGCCGCCCTCAATGGTTATCTTTATGCCAGAAAGGCTGTCCTTTCCTTTCGTTCTGAGTGTAACCCGTGATACCACAGATATACTGTAAAGGGCCTCACCCCTGAAGCCCATGGTGGATATACAGGAAAGCTCTTCTTCTGTGTGGAGCTTGCTTGTTGTGTGGGGTCTGAACACAAGGGTTGCATCCTGTGGGTCTATGCCAGCCCCATCGTCTTTAACCTGTATAAGGCTCTTTCCACCTGCCACGATGGTTATGGCAATATCTTTCGAGCCCGCATCTATGGAGTTTTCCACCAGCTCTTTTACCACAGAGGCAGGTCTTTCTATGACCTCACCGGCCGCTATCTTTGCCCTCAATTCATCTGGAAGGGGTCTTATCCTGTCTTTCTCCATGGGGTAGAAACTCCTCTAAGGGACACCCCCTGCACAGAGGGTGTCTCTTCTTGCAGTACTCCTTGCCAACCTTTACAAGCAGTGCGTGGTATTCGTTGAAGAGTTCTGTATCGTGTGGAAGGTTGTCCATGAAGAGGCTCTGAACCTCCCTGTAGGTGGCGTCCTCATCCGCAAGGCCGTGCCTTGAGAGTATCCTCTTCGTGTATGCATCCACAACGAAGAGGGGTTTTTCTGCTGCATAGAGTATTATAGAGTCTGCCGTCTCCTCGCCCACACCGTTTATGGAGAGGAGTTCTTCTCTCAAGTGGTGGGTCCTCTTTCTGAACATCTTCTCAAGGTCCCCACCGTAGAGGTCGAACAGATGGTTCAGGAAGGCCTTGAGCCTTTTTGCCTTTATGTTGAAGTATCCCGCAGGCCTTATGAGGGTTGCGAGCTCATGGATGCTCAGCCTGTGGAGTGCCTCCGTAGAGAGGGCATCCCGTGCCTTCATGTTGTCTATGGATCTTTCCACATTGGTCCAGTTTGTGTTCTGTGTGAGTATGGCACCCACCACCACCTCGAAGGGGGTGTCAGCTGGCCACCACCTCTGTGGGCCCAGTCTTTCGAGCATGGCCTGATACATCCTTCTAAGCATCCTTGCCTTTTCTTTCATCCCTTTCTACAAGTCCCTTGAGCCTTTCCACCTCTTCGGGGGTGAGGTGTCTGTACTCACCTGGCTTGAGTCTGCCAGGCCCAAGCCCTGCAAACCTTACCCGTTTCAGTCTGCACACAGGGTGTCCTATATTCCAGCACATCCGTTTTATAAGCCTGTAGCGCCCTTCTGTTACCGTTATCTCGAGCCATGTGTTCTCCCGGGCCCTGCCCACCACCTTTACCTTTGCAGGTCCTGTTCTGCCCTCTCTGAGGTGAACACCCTGGCTGAGCCTTCTTATATCCTTCTCGTCAGGGCTTCCCTTTACCTTCACATGGTAGGTCTTGGGCACCTGGTAGCGAGGGTGTGTTAGCCTTGCTGCAAGCTCTCCATCGTTCGTTATAAGGAGCACACCCTCGGCATCGTAGTCGAGCCTGCCCACAGGGTAGACCCTCTCTGTTACATCCTTTCCAAGAAGGGTGAGCACAGTGGGCCTGGCGAACTGGTCTTTAACGCTACTTATGTATCCCCTGGGTTTATAGAGAAGTATGTAGCAGGTTCTTTTCTTTTTAAGGCTTAGGGGCTCGCCATCTACCTCTATCTGGTCTTTTTCGGGGTCTGCCTTTACCCCCAACTCTCTTACCACCCTGCCGTTCAGCCTTACCCTTCCCTCAAGTATCAGGGTTTCCGCCTTTCTGCGGGATGTTATCCCTGCCTGTGCTATTATCTTCTGGAGTCGTTCCTTCGGCATCGAGTTCGTCCTTTATGGTTTTCTCAAGTTCTTCTATCTCTTTAAGGGTTGGCAGAGCCGTAAGGTCGCGCAGTCCAAAGACCTCGAGGAACTCCCGTGTGGTGCCATACATTGCAGGCCGTCCAGGGGCATCCCTGCGGCCTGCTATCTTTATGAGGTTTTTCTCAAGAAGTGTCTTTATGACCCCTGCACAGTCCACCCCCCTTATGCTCTCTATCTCCGCCCTGGTTATGGGCTGACGATAGGCCACGATGGAGAGCACCTCGAGTGCGGGCTTGCTTATCCTCTGTGGGCCAAGTTTAAAGAGTCTCTTTATCCAGGGGGCATACTCGGCCCTCGTCCTTGTCTGCCAGCCTCCGGCAACCTCTTCAAGGTAGAGCCCCCGTTCCTGCCCGTTGTATTCCTCTACGAGTTCCTTCAGTGCCTTTCTTATCTCCTCTTTTGGCCTATCCTCTATGAGGGCTGCCAGCCTTGCAAGGCTCAATGGATGCTCTGATGCGAATATCAACGCCTCAATGAGTGGTTTCAGGTTCTTCTCCATGGACCTGTGTATCCTCTCTTATTCGTTTATCCGCACCGTATAGCCGTATTATACCATCTGTGGACTGGTTTATCCTTATCATCCTCAACCGTGCAAGCTCGAGTATGGCAAGGAAGGTTACTATTAGCTCTCCCCTTGGTGCGGTGGGCACAAACAGCTCGTCGAAACGAACACTCTCCTGGGCTGAAAGGACATCGAGGATGGAGTTTATCCTGTCTGTAACCCTGAACCTGTCCACGGTGAACTCTATGCCCTGTGTGTCTTCAGGCAGCCTCTTCAGTATCTCTTTGAACGCAGAGATAAGCTCCATTATGGAGACATCTTCAAGCCCTATTGTGTGGTCTTCCTCTTTCAGTCCATCGAGGAAGGTTGAGTTAGAGCGTTTGAACACATCTCTGCCGAGAAGCCTTCTCTGGGCGAGCTCCTGGGCGGCAATCTTGAAGCGCTGGTATTCTATGAGCTTTCTGACCAGCTCTTCCCGTGGGTCCTCCTCTTCGGCCTCTTCGTCTGCCTCCTCAAGGGGCAACAGCATCCTGCTCTTTATATGCAGCAGTGTGGATGCCATGAGCAGGAACTCGCCTGCCACATCGAGGTTCATGGTGCGCATAACCTCCAGGTATTCCAGGTACTGCTCTGTTATGGTGGAGATGGGTATGTCGTATATATCCACCCTGTTCTTCCTTATAAGATAGAGAAGAAGGGCAAGGGGCCCCTCGAATATGTCGAGCTTTACACTGTAAGCCATGGTATCTACCTTAAGGAAAGCAGCCTTCTCACCTCTTCCATTGTGGAAGAGGCTATGGAGCGTGCCTTAAGTGAGCCCTCCTCAAGGGTCTGCCATACAAGATGGCGGTCTCTCTCAATATCCTCTCTTCTTCTCTGTATGGGCTCTATCCTTCCAAGGATCTCTGGTATGAGCCTTCTCTTGCACTCTATACACCCTATGGCAGCACTGCTGCAACCCTCCCTTACCCACTTGAGGGTATCTTCGTCCGAGTAGAGTTGGTGGAAGGAGGTAAAGAGCGGGCATACATCAGGGTTGCCGGGGTCCTTGCGGGTCTTCCTTGCCGTGTCTGTAACCATGGTAAGAAGCTTCTTTTCTACCACACCTGGCGGGTCGCTCAGGTATATGGCGTTGTTGTAGGATTTGCTCATCTTGCGGCCGTCGGTTCCCAGTATCTTTGGTGCCTCGGTCAGTATGGACTGGGGTTCAGGGAAGGTCTCTCCATACAGGTAGTTGAACCTGCGTGTTATCTCGCGCGCAAGCTCGAGGTGTGGGAGCTGGTCCATCCCGACGGGCACCCTTGTGGCCCTGTAGATTATTATATCCGCTGTCTGGAGGACAGGATAGCCCAGGAATCCGTAGGTGTGGATGTCCCTGTCCTTTGTCTCTGTAAGGAGTTCCTTGTATGTTGGATTCCGCTCGAGCCATGAAAGGGGGGTGAGCATCGAGAGCAGAAGGAAGAGCTCTGCATGTTCTTTCACATGGCTCTGCAGAAACACTATGGACTCCTGCGGGTCTATGCCCACAGCGAGCCAGTCTATAACCATCTCTTCTGTGTTCTGCCCTATATCAGCTGGGTTTGCATACTCTGTTGTGAGGGCATGCCAGTCTGCAACGAAGAACAGACACTCCGCCTCCTTCTGTAGTTTGAGCCAGCTCTCCAGCACCCCGTGGTAATGCCCTAAGTGTAACTTTCCAGAGGGTCTCATGCCACTCAAGATGCGCGCACCCTTTTCAGCCATCTCAAGCCTCCTTATATGAGAAGTCCTATGGTGAAGAATATGAGCGGGGAGACCACCTTCTGAAGCACCCCTGTAAGGAGCAGCACTACCAGTATTATGAACCCGTAGGGCTCGAGCCTGGAGAATGTAAGGGCCTTGTCCGGGGGCAGAAAGTGGCTCAACACCCTGCTACCGTCAAGTGGTGGAATGGGTATGAGGTTGAACACCGCAAGTGCCACATTGAGGACGATGCTTATCTTTATCATGTAGAGAAGTGGGCCTCCAACAGGGCCGGCTGTCATGGAAAAGTAGAGACCACCTGCCATGATAAGTTTGTATATGAGGGCGAACATTACGGCAAGAAGTATGTTGGAGCCGGGCCCTGCCACACTTACAATCATCATACCCCGTGAGGGGTCTTTGAAGTTCATGGGGTTCACAGGCACGGGCTTTGCCCAGCCGAACATGCCAGAAAGAAAGAACGCAAGGGTGCCTATGGGGTCGAGATGCCTTATGGGATTGAGGGTTACTCTGCCGAGCATGTAGGCGGTCTTGTCCCCAAGCCTTGTTGCAACCCACGCATGGGCACACTCGTGCACCGTGAGGGCAAGAAGTATGGGTGGAATCTTAAGGATTATCATGCGGATGTATTCTTCCATCTTAAAAGAACAGTTTATCAGATATGTTTTTTTGCAGTCAACAACAATTCTTTACTTGATTTCCCACAGAGGCTATAGTATATATAATTCTTTGAAATAGACTCCTTGCCCCCTGAAGGGGGCAAACCTGACAAGACAGGGAGCCATAAGGAGGTGTGCAGGGTAGATGGAAAGATACTATGAGACGGTCTGTATCCTCAAGCCCGAGATAGGCGATGAGGGCATAAAGAATGTGCTAAACAGGATACAGGCCGTAATAGAGAAGAACGGCGGCAGAGATGTGGAGGTAGAGAGCTGGGGCAGAAAGAGGCTTGCCTATCCCATCCAGAAGAGAAAAGAGGGCTACTATGTTCTCTTCACATACACAGCCCCACCAGAGGTGAACCCCAGGTTGCAGCATCTTCTGAGATACCATGAGGATGTGATGCGTTACCAGACGGTAAAGCTCAAAAAGAGGGTTGACCTCGAAAAAGAGAAAGAGGCAGGGGAGGAGTAACCATGGCCAACGGAAGGGAGAGCTCGACACAGCAGCCAAGAAGGATGTATCAGCCAAGGAGGAAGGTCTGTCGTTTCTGTGCCGAGGGCATAAAGATAGACTACAAGGACGCAAAGGCATTGAGACCATTCCTTACAGACCGTGGCAAGATAGTGCCACGAAGAACCACGGGCACCTGCGCAAAGCACCAGAGAGAGCTGAGTGTGGCCATAAAGAGGGCGAGGATACTGGCCATACTTCCTTTTACGAGCTTCTCGATGGAAAGCACAGATTGACTACAGAAGGGGGCATGTGGTGATGAAGATAATACTCAAAAGCGATGTAGAGGGGCTTGGAGGTCTTGGCGAGATTGTAACCGTAAAGCCAGGATACGCAAGAAACTACCTTATCCCGAAAGGGTTTGCCATAGAGGCAACAAGGGGCAACTTGAGACAATTCGAGACCGAAAAAGAGGCCTGGAAGAAGAAACAGGCAAGATTCATGGAAGAGCACGAAAATCTCAAGGCCAGGCTCGAAGAGGTAGGTCTTACCTTCACAAGGAGGGCAGGAGAGGATGAAAGACTCTTCGGCTCTGTAACATCCATGGATATTGCCGCAGCCCTGAGGGAGAAGGGCTTCCACATAGACAAAAGGAGCATCCAGCTTGTGGAGCCCATCAAGAGCCTTGGGGAGTTCAGCGTTGGTGTTAAACTCGCCAAAGAAATAGTGGCCACCATAAAGGTTCAGGTGGTCAAAGAAGAGTAGTAACCCTTCAAACCAAGAGACCTTCCTTTAGCACTATGGCGATGGGCACTAAAGATAGCGTATTGCCTGTTCCTCCCCATAACATGGAGGCAGAGCAGGCGCTTCTGGGTGGTATACTCCTGGACAAGGATGCCATAACGAAGGTGCTCGAAGTCCTATCACCTGACGGAAGTGAGTTCTATAATGAGGTCCACAGGCTCATCTTTCGTGCAATGGTCTCTCTTTTCGATAGCAACACCCCAATAGATGCCATAACCCTTACAGACTACTTCAAGGACTCACGCGCACTCGATGGTGTGGGTGGGGTGTCCTACCTTGGTGAGCTTGTGGCAATAGTGCCAACCACGGCCAACATAACATACTATGCAAAGATAATACGGGAGAAGGCACTCTTAAGAAAGCTCATAAATGCGGCAGGTGAGATCATAAGGAGAAGCTACGAGGCAGATAGCTCCTCTGTAGAGGAGTTCGTGGACGAGGCAGAGCGCATCATATTCCAGGTCTCAGAGGACAAGGCCAAGAAGTCCTACTATGCACTGGCAGACATAATAAAGGATGCCTTCGAGACCATAGAGCACCTCTATGAAAACAAGCCCCACATAACAGGGGTGCCAACAGGGTTCAATGACCTGGACAGCCTCACAGGGGGATTCCAGCCATCAGACCTCATAATAATAGCAGGCAGGCCCTCCATGGGAAAGACCGCCTTTGCGCTCAACATTGCAGAAAATTGCGCCATCGATGGCGGCAGGGCGGTGGCCCTGTTCTCCCTTGAGATGAGCAAGGAGCAGCTCACCCAGAGGCTTCTCGCCTCCAGGGCGCGGGTAGACCTCCACAGGCTTCGCAACGGCAGGCTTTCGAGTGAGGACTGGTCAAAACTCACCACCGCCATCGGCACACTCTACGAGGCACCCATATACATAGACGACACACCTGCCCAGACTGTGCTCGAGGTGAGGGCAAAGGCAAGGAGATGGAAGTCAGAGCTCGATGTGGCACTCATCATAGTGGACTATCTACAGCTCATGAGGGGTACAGGCAGGGCTGACAACCGTGAGCAGGAAATATCGGAAATATCGAGATCCCTTAAGGCACTGGCAAAGGAGCTCAACATACCGGTTGTGGCGCTCTCTCAGCTCTCGAGAAGAGCAGAACAGCGCGAGAGAAACCGCCCACAGCTTGCAGACCTGCGTGAATCAGGCGCCATAGAGCAGGATGCCGATGTGGTGATGTTCGTCTACCGCGAGAGTGTCTACAAGCCCTGCGACTGTCCAAAGGAGCTATGCTCCTGCGGAAGGAGAAAGACAGCGGAAATAATCGTGGCAAAACAGCGCAATGGCCCTACCGACGATATAAAGCTTACCTTCCTCAACGAATGTGTCAGGTTCGTAGACCAGACCCATATAGACTACAGCGATATACAGAACGAATGGGTCGAGTAGAAAACCCCCTTGGACACCGAACCACCGTCTGCTTTTTAAAAAGGATACTGAAAAGATGGCCGAACTATTCGTAGATGTATGCGTGGGAGGATTGCCCCTGCCAGGAGGGCTTACCTACAGGGTGCCCCGGGGGCTTGCCACAGTGGTGGCTGTGGGCAAGAGGGTTGTTGTGCCGCTAAAGAACAGAAAGGTTACAGGATACATAACGACCATAAAGAAAGAGACCACGGTAGAAGGGCTGAGGGATATTATAGATGTGCTCGATGATGCCCCGCTTTTCGATGCAAAAAGGCTCTCTTTCTACCGCTGGCTTTCTTCCTATTACTTTACATCCCTCGGTGAGGCACTCTCCCTCATATCACCACCGTCTGCAGAGCCGAAGAGCTTCAGGCATGTGGTGCTCACAGAAGAGGGCAGAAGATACCTGAGGGAAGGTGGAGACGAGGCCATAAAAGAGGTGCTCGGCAAGGCGGGCACAGGGGGCAGAACCCTTGCCTGGCTGCTTAAGAATATCAACAAGAAGGCCCCACGCAGCCTTGTAGAAAGGCTCAAAGGGAAGGGGCTACTCAAAGAAGAGGTAAGGATAAGGGCCAAAGGAGAAAGAAAGGAGCGTTTCGTAAGGCTCAAGAAAGAGTGCGCAGAGCTTCTTCCACGGGCAAGGATGCAGAAGAGGGTTGTGGACTACCTTGAAGGGAAGGATGGATGGATTGGGCTCACAGAACTTAAAAAAGAGTGCGGCAATGTGGCAGACGCTGTAAGGGCACTCGCCAACAAGGAGGTGGTGGAGCTGAAAGAGGTTGCCACCACAAGAGACCCACTCGATGATACAGACCCCCGTAGCTACGATGTTACACCCACCATGGAGCAGAAGAAGGCCATAGAGGAGATTAAAGAGGGGCTACGGAAGGGGTTTGCGCCTTACCTTGTGTGGGGTGTTACAGGTAGTGGCAAGACCCTTGTGTATCTCAAGGCCATCGAGGAGGCTGTAAGGAGAGGCAGGAGGGCACTCTTTCTTGTGCCAGAGATCGCCCTTACCATGAGGCCAGCTGCCTACCTTCTGCACAGGTTTCCAGGAAGGGTTGCCATAATGCACAGCAACCTTTCAGAAAGAGAGCGTTTCGACACATGGCAGAGGATAGTAAGGGCAGAGGTGGATGTGGTTGTGGGCACCCGTTCGGCACTATTTGTGCCCCTCAGGGAGCTCGGCATAATAATAGTGGACGAAGAACACGACCCATCCTACAAGCAGGAAGAAGAGCCAAGGTATAACGCAAGGGATTGTGCCCTCATGCTGGGCAAGACCCTGGGGGCTGTGGTGGTGCTGGGCTCTGCAACACCATCGGTGGAGACATTCTACAATGTAAGAAGGGGTAGAATCAGGCCCTTGAGGTTAGAGAAGAGGGTAAGGGGGGCAAGGTTGCCTTCCATAGAGCTTGTGGACATGGGTAAGGAGGAGGGAAGGCTTCTCTCCAGAAGGCTTGTGGAGCTCATGAAGGGTTGCCTCTCAAGGGGTGAGCAGGCCATGCTCTTTCTCAACAGGCGGGGGTTTTCAAACTTTCTTCTGTGCAGGCACTGTGGCCATGTGCCCCGTTGTCCGAACTGTTCTGTCTCGCTCACACTCCACAGGGCCGAAAGGCTCTTGAAGTGTCATTACTGTGAGTTCTCAAAGGAGACACCAGGGCTGTGCCCACAGTGTGGTGGATATGATATTAAACTGCCGGGTGTTGGCACCGAAAGGCTCGAAGAAGAGGTGAAGAGCCTCTTCCCCGGGGTAGAGCCTGTGAGGATAGACCGTGATACAGCAGGGCGCAGGGGCGTGCTCAGGGAGCTCATGGGCAGGGTCGAGTCCAGAAAGGCACAGATACTGCTTGGAACCCAGATGGTCTCCAAGGGGCACCACTTTCCCCATATAACCCTTGTTGGTATTGTTGCAGGAGATGTATCCCTTAACATACCAGACTTCAGAAGTGCCGAGAGAACCTTCCAGCTCATCCTTCAGGCAGCAGGTAGAGCCGGCAGGGGCAGCCTGCCCGCACGGGTTGTGGTGCAGACATTCATGCCCGAGCACCCATGCCTTCGCCATATAGAGAGGCACGACTGGCAGGGCTTTCTTGAAGAAGAACTCCTCTCGAGGAAGGAGGCACACTATCCACCCTTCAGAAGGCTCGCCCTCCTGAGGGTTGAGGGCACATCGGAGAAGAAGGTTGTAGAAGGGGCGGACCTTCTCAAGGGGGCATGCCAGAGGGCAGCAAGGGGGCTTAAGGGGGTCGAGGTTCTTGGCCCCTCAGAGCCCATTCCAGCAAGGCTTCGGGGAAAGGCAAGAAGGCAGGCCCTCATAAAGGCGCAGGATGCAAAGACCCTCAACAGGTTCGTTGCCATGGTAAGGGGTGAGCTTGAGGAGGCAAAGCCCCCTGGGGTCAGCCTGGTTGTGGATGTAGACCCTGTGTTTACAGGCTGAGCCTATAGGCCCATTCCAGCTTGATTTTGTGGCAGCTATTTTGTTAGGATAGGCTCAGCTTTTCGTTTTCCACATAATTCGGCAAAACGAGAGGATAAATCCGCTGCCTATGAACAATAATACCCGCAGAAAAAGAGATTCCGCAAGGCTTGTATGGGATACCAAGCCCCGAAGGGCACCCAACCCCAAGGATATAGAGTTTCAAACAGCAGAGGTGGTGATACCCAACCCACAGCATGTTAAACAACTCCCTCTATCCTTTCGTGATGGGAGGTTGGGCGAAGAGGAGATTGACAAGCAGAAGATGAACCGCCTCATATGGGGTGATAACCTTCTGGCAATGCAGGCACTCCTTGCCCAGGGGTATGAAGGGAAGATAAACCTCATCTACATTGACCCACCTTTTGACAGCAAGGCAGATTATTCGCATAAGATGGTTATAGAAGGGAATGAGTTCACAAAGGAACCTTCTGTGATAGAACGCCTTGCCTACAAGGATACATGGGCTGGCGGGACCGATTCCTATCTTGACATGCTTTATCCGAGGTTGCAGTTGATGAAACGGTTACTGGCAGATGATGGGAGTATTTGGATTCATACCGACTGGCATATAGGGCATTACATCAAAGTAATGTTAGACGAAATTTTTGGAAGAGAAAATTTTCAGAACGAAATAGTATGGAAATATACAAAATTTCAAATGCGAAAAATGACTCGATTTGTTGTAAACTCTGATAGACTTTTATGGTATGCAAAAAATAAGGAAAAATGTATTTATCATCCTCAAACAATACCTTTGGAAAACCCCAAAAAACTTTTAAAAAAGTATTGGGATAAGAGCTTAGGAAGAATACAAAATGTTAAAGACGAAAATGGCCGAGTTCAATATATAGAAATTTATGAAGAAAAAGTGGACGATGTATGGGAAATTCCATACATGGGAGCAACATCAAGTGAAAGAACAAATTTCGACACCCAAAAGCCTGAACCTCTCCTTGAACGCAGCATCAAGGCTTCATCCAATGAAGGAGATCTTGTAGCAGACTTCTTCTGTGGCTCTGGCACCACCCTTGCTGTTGCAGAGCGTCTTGGCAGGCGATGGATAGGCTGCGAGCTTGGCAAGGTGGGTATTCAGGTTACCCGTGCCCGCCTTGTAGACATGGGGGCAAAGCCC
>WGFM01000020.1 GCA_015492245.1 Deltaproteobacteria bacterium
ACCACCATTCTTCTACCAGGCCCGTTGACTCTGGAGCATGCTATGACAGAGTGTATATTCAAAAGTGTATTCACCTTGGCACAACTTGATTCTTTTGGCAAACTCTGACGGAAAAGGTCTGGAGAACCATGTAAGGCAGGTTCACCGCTCTTCTATCTTTATCTTCTCCTCTCCCTCAAGCTCTTCCTTTACGGTGAAGACCTCCACGGTGCCAATGAGACGCTTGAGGTGCTCGGCGATTTCACGGCAGTCCTCGAATATGGTGGCATCTATCTCCACCTTTCCATCGGGTCTTATGCGTATCCTTATCTCTCTACTCATGGCCAACCTCTCAGCCTTTAAGAAGGATTGATATGGAGCCTGCGCTCTCTTTCTCCTCGGCTATCTCAAAGTCCAGGGGCAGGTGTTCCTTTATGCCCACATAGGCGTATATCTGCCTGAGTCTTTTTGAGAATTGAGAGACCACCCTTGCATCCCCCTGTATCTGGTAGCAGCCTGTCTCATCGAGCACAAGGGTGAGTATGTCTCCATCACGGTCTACCCGTATCCTGTCCTTCACAGGCAGAAGTTCGTATTCTGTTATCTCCCCCCTCTCTTTGAGCTCTTCAAGGGCTGCTACGATGAGTTCCTTGTTCTTGAGCTCTGTCCTTACCACTGTGAAGAAAGACATCTCAAGCGGTGCTCCTTTTTTTAGTTTACCTGGTTCTCCCTGAAGAATCCAAGGAGTCTGTCGCTATTTATGAGCACATTCTTTTCAAGCTCTCCAACGAGTCTTTCCAGCACCTCCCTGTTTCTTGCTATACAGTGTTCCGTCTCTTCCTGCACATTGTTTATGATGCGCTGTATATCGTCTATGACATCCTTGCCAGAGGTGAAGGCATAGTCCTGGAGTTCCACAAGGGAGGTGTTCTTCATTATCTCACCGAACCCGTATTCCACCACCATCTTCTTCGCCTTCGATGTGGCGGTTACCAGGTCCTGCGAGGCACCAACCGTCTTCGATTCGTGTCCATATAGCTCGTCCTCTGCGGCCATGCCACCGAGGATAACCCCTATCTCCTTTTCGAGGTCTCGCCTGGTGAAGGTGCTTATCATGGAGCTGTCTGCAGGTATGAAGGCGTTGTAGTCTCTGTGGTTGTCTATGGATATGAACACGGGCACCTCTTTGAAGTGATACCACATCATTATGGTGTGTCCTGCCTCGTGCACGGCTATAAGGTGTTTTTCCTTCTTCGTCATGATCTCTGCCCTCTGTTTGAGTGGTGCCTGTGAGGCAGGCCGTGCCCTCTGTAGACTCCACTGGCGGAGCCGCTCTATCTCCTCTTTCTTGAGCACCGAAATGGGGGTGATGTTCCTTGTACACTCAAGAATGGTCTGCTGCGAGACCTCGAGTGAGGAGATGGCATCTATCATGGTCTCCACCTCTTTTGTCTCCCTGCCGTCGTGCATGCTGTTGAATGTGGCAACCACGGCGTCCTTTACCGCCTGCTCTATCTCGGCACCTGTGAAGCCCTGGGTATTGTCAGACAGCTCTTTGAGGTCGAACCTGGAGGTATCCTGCCCCCTCTTTTCAAGGTGTATGCGGAATATCTCCTCTCTTTCCTCCTCACTCGGAAGGTCGACAAAGAAGACCTCGTCGTAACGGCCCTTTCGCCAGAGCT
Organism: Deltaproteobacteria bacterium; assembly: GCA_015492245.1. Classification (GTDB taxonomy): domain Bacteria; phylum Desulfobacterota; class GWC2-55-46; order GWC2-55-46; family DRQE01; genus DRQE01. Next base: position 1,662 of record WGFM01000020.1, read on the forward strand.
CGGGGGGGAGGTTTTCCGGCTCGTTTGCCGTGGCTATGACGAAGACGGGTTTTTCCTTCTCCTGGAGCCATGTGATGAATGTGCCGAACACCCTTAGCTGGGTGCCGCTGTCTCCCTGAAAACCTGTAACACCTCCGAAGGCCTTGTCTATCTCGTCTATCCACATGATACAGGGGCTTACCGCCTCTGCAAGCTGTATACAGCGCCTTATGTTCTTTTCGGACTCACCAACGGTCGAGCCGAAGAGCTTTCCCACATCCATCCTCAACAGCGGCAGGTTCCATATACCTGCCAGTGCCTTACAGCAAAGGCTCTTTCCAGAGCCCGGCACACCTATGAGCAGAAGCCCCTTTGGAACCTCGAGCCCCAGGGCCTCTATCTTGTCCTTGCTCAGCCTGAAGATGTGCTCCCTCTCTATGAACCATCTCTTGAGGTCATCGAGGCCACCTATGTGGTCTATGGTCTCACGATGGGGGTAGTAGTCCAGTATCTTCTGTTTCTTTATTATCTGCTGTTTTTCGTCCTGTATGTACTTGATGCAATCCTCGTTGAGAACGCCGTTGTTGAGGCTTATGGCCTTTCTCACCACCCTCTTTATGTTGTCCATCGAAAGCCCCTGGAGGGACTTGTAGAGTATGGAGCGCGTGGAAGAGGGCCACCCTTTGGGTATGAGATGGCCATAGGTCTTCGAGACCATCTCCTCTATCTCGTTGTAGTCAGGCAGACTCAACTCTATGACAACGATGTCCTCTTCGAGCTCCGGGGGTATCTCACCGAGGGTGGGTGAGAGGATACATACGGTGTTTATTGAGCGCTGCTCCTCTATTGCAGCAGGCAGATCACGGAACCTTCTCAGGAACTCGTGGGAGTGGAAGTAGCCACCTATGTCTTTAAGGAGGAAGAGGTTGTTGGTGTCTTCACTCCTTACTATCCTCTCCTCTATGGCCTGCAGGACCTTCTCTCTGCCTATGTACTCCTTCTTTCTCTTCTCTCCACCCTGAAGCCCCTTGGAGACAGACCAGCACCAGTAGTTAGAGCCCATCTGGCCGGCTATCTCTTCCACTATCCTTTCGACCCTTCTCTCCTCGAAGGAGACAAGCCACACCACAGGATACCTTGCCTCGATGTGGATCTTGAGTTCCTTTGTGAAGTTCTCTGTATTCATAAAGATTATTTTATCATATTACCAGAGGTGTGTGTCAAATCATATATTGAGCTTTTGACTATCCATCCTGTGGATGCTATCCTGAACAGTATGGATGGGGAGAAAGGATTTCGTTCAGGCTTTATAAGCATAGTTGGCAGACCCAATGTGGGTAAATCCACCCTTCTCAATGCCCTTCTGGGCGAGAAGCTCTCCATAGTCTCTCCCAGGCCACAGACCACAAGGAATGTGGTAAGGGGTATAAAGACAGGCAGGGACTATCAGGTTATCTTTCTCGATACCCCCGGTATGCACAGGCCAAAGGGTATGTTGAATGAGTTCATGGTGAATGAAGCCCTGAACTCCATAAAGGATACCGATGGAATACTCTACATGGTGGAGGCCCACAGACCCATCATGGCAGATGACAGGTTCATAATGAGGCACCTCAAGGTGATAAACTGCCCTGTGGTGCTCGTAATGAACAAGATAGACCTTGTAAAGAAACAGGAGCTTCTGCCCCTCATGGAAGATTACTCGAGGATGTTCCCCTTCAAAGAGATAGTGCCGGTATCTGCCCTTACAGGCGATGGACTGGAAGAACTCCTCTGTGTGCTTAAGGGGATACTTCCCGAAGGACCAATGTATTTTCCAGAAGACCTCCTTACAGACCAGCCCGAGCGGTTCATTGTGTCAGAGATAATAAGGGAGAAGGTCTTTCTCTTCACCCACCAGGAGATACCCTACTCTGTGGCTGTCCAGGTGGAGGGTTTCAAAGAGGACAGGGAGCGCAACCTCGTTGTGATCAACGCGGTCATAAGTGTGGAGCGCAAGAGCCAGAAGGCCATCATAATAGGCAGGGGTGGCAGTATGCTCAAAAAGATAGGCACCAGTGCAAGGGAGGATATGGAGAGGTTTCTGGGCTGCAGGGTATATCTTGAACTCTTCGTGCGTGTGGAAAAGGACTGGACAAAGAACAGAAGGCTGCTAAAGGAGTTTGGCTACAGGTGAAACCCATGGTTGCCATAGTCGGCAGACCCAATGTGGGTAAATCCACACTCTTTAACAGGATACTTGGAAGAAGAAAGGCCCTCACACAGGACGAGCCAGGGGTTACAAGAGACCTCAACTACGCAGAGTGTGAGGAGGGGGGCAAGGGCTTCATCCTTGTGGACACCGGTGGGTTCGAGCCAGATGAGGCAATGAGAGATGAGGTTGCAAGAAAGGTAAGAGAGCAGCTACACCTTGCCATGGAAGAGGCAGACCTTATAGTACACCTCATGGATGGCCGCAGAGGGCCCACCCCGCAGGACAAAGAAATCGTGGATGTCCTCAGGAGGGTGGACAAACCTGTCCTCCATGTGGCAAACAAGATTGACACAGCAGGGCTTCTACCACATAAGGACGAGTTCTACTCACTTGGAGTGTCAGAGGTGTGGGCGGTCTCTGCAGAGCATGGGCTCGGGGTGGCAGAGCTTGTGGACAGGATTGTAAGCCTCCTTCCAGAGTCAACAGAGGAACCACCTGATGAACTCATAAGGGTTGCCATAGTCGGCAGACCCAATGTGGGCAAATCCTCCCTTCTCAACAGCATCCTCGGAAAGCCACGCACCATCGTAAGCCCTGTTGCAGGCACCACAAGGGATGCCATAGACACGCCTTTCGAAAAGTACCTCTTTGTGGACACGGCAGGGATAAGGAAGAAACAGCGTATATCCAGAAGGATAGAGATATACAGCGTGCTCTCTGCCATAAAGAGTATCGAGCGGGCAGATGTGGTGCTCCTTGTCATCGATGGAAGTAGAGGGGTAACCACACAGGATGAGAAGATTGCAGGCCTTGTAGAGGAACGGGGCAGGGCATGTTGTATAGTGGTAAACAAGTGGGACATTGTAGACAAGGACCACTCTGTGGCAGCCCGCTACAAGGAGGCTGTATACCAGAAGATGCCCTTTTTGAGCTATGCACCGGTGGTGTTTGTATCCGCACTAACAGGGAGGGGGGTAAAGAGGATACCTTCCACCATCGATAGGCTGTACGAAGAGGCAACAAGGAGGATAAGGACAGGCGAGTTGAACAGGCTCCTTAAAGAGGTGGTATCAGCCCATCGCCCCCCTGTCTGGCGTGGCAGGGAGGTCAAGTTCTACTACATAACCCAGACAGGGGTGCTTCCAGTAAGGTTCACAGCCTTTGTGAACTACCCACAGGGTGTGCCCCCTTCCTACAGGCGCTATCTTGTGGGAAGGTTCCGCCATGGGCTTGGGCTAAAGAGTGTGCCAATAAGGTTTTCTTTGAGGAGAAGACACTGAACAGGGCTATTTTTTATTGTAAAACTTCTTGATATATGAGAAAATTGTTTTCATAAATCTACAAAACCACCTTAGGGAGAACACAGGGAGATGAAAAACCAGGTATATAAAAATATAGCCATGTGGATAATCATAATAGCAACGGTTATCCTCATGTTCAACCTTCTCAACTACAAGGAGACCACACCCCGTGAGGAGATAGACTATACCACATTCCTCAAGTCCCTTGACGAGGACAGGGTTACCGAGGTTGTAATCCATGGTCCTGCAATAAAGGGCAAGTTCAAGGATGGCTCGCTCTTTGCCACCTATATGCCTGACGATCCCGAGCTTGTCTCGAAACTCAAGGAAAAACAGATAAGGATAATGGTTGAGCCCCAGACCGAAAGCCCTGGCTGGGGGACCATACTGGTCTCATGGCTGCCCATGATACTGTTCATAGCCCTGTGGATATTCTTCATGCGACAGATGCAGGGCGGCGGTGGCAAGGCCATGAGCTTCGGTAAGGCGAGGGCAAAGCTTCTTACCGAGAGCCAGCATACAGTAACCTTCAAAGATGTGGCAGGTGTTGACGAGGCGAAGGAAGAGGTAACTGAGATTATAGACTTTCTCAAGGACCCGAAAAAATTCACAAAACTCGGCGGCAGGATTCCCAAGGGTGTGTTGCTTGTGGGCCCACCCGGAACAGGCAAGACCCTTCTTGCAAAGGCCATTGCAGGGGAGGCCGGGGTGCCGTTTTTCAGCATCTCAGGGAGCGATTTCGTGGAGATGTTCGTGGGTGTTGGTGCCTCAAGGGTGAGAGACCTCTTCATACAGGCAAAGAAGAATGCACCATGCATAGTCTTCATAGACGAGATAGACGCGGTGGGTAGACACAGGGGCGCAGGCCTGGGTGGTGGACACGATGAAAGGGAGCAGACATTGAACCAGCTCCTTGTTGAGATGGATGGGTTCGAGAGCAACGAGGGTGTTATAGTGATAGCCGCAACCAACCGCCCCGATGTGCTGGACCCTGCCCTCTTAAGGCCAGGCCGTTTCGATCGCACCGTGGTGGTGCCAAAGCCGGATATCAAGGGAAGGATAGAGATACTCAGGGTGCACACCAGCAAGACCCCTGTTGCCGACGATGTGGACCTTGAGGTCATAGCCCGTGGAACCCCAGGATTTTCAGGGGCAGACCTTGCAAACCTTGTGAACGAGGCAGCCCTTCTTGCTGCAAGAAGGGGCAAGGACAGGGTGGGAAAGCAGGAGCTCGACGAGGCGAAGGACAAACTCCTTATGGGCAAAGAGCGCAAGAGCATGATAATAAGCGAGGAGGAAAGACGCACCACCGCATACCACGAGGCAGGCCATACCCTTGTTGCACGGCTTATCCCAGGGACAGACCCCATACACAAGGTCTCCATAATACCCAGGGGCATGAGCCTGGGGCTTACCCAGCAGCTGCCAGTGGACGAAAGACATACCTACAGCAAGCAGTACCTTATGAACAATATAGCCGTCCTCATGGGTGGAAGGGCTGCAGAGGAACTGGTGCTCCATCAGCTCACAACAGGGGCAGGCAACGACATAGAGCGGGCGACAGAGATAGCCCGAAAGATGGTCTGCGAGTGGGGAATGAGCGAGAAACTCGGCCCCTTGAACTTCGGAAAGAGGGATGAGCACATCTTCCTTGGTAAAGAGATGGCACAACCCAGAGAGTTCAGTGAAGAGACAGCTCGTGAGATAGACCAGGAAGTAAAGAACGTAGTGAACGAGAACTACGAAAGGGCACGAAAGCTGTTAGGCGATAATATAGAGACCCTCCACAAACTTGCCAGCACCCTCCTTGAGAAAGAGGTGATTACAGGCGAAGAGATAGACAGGATAATATTCGGGGACCACATTCCACCAGGTATAAAGACCACATCCAGCGAGAGGCTCAAAGAGGATGAGGAGGAAGGCACAAAATCTGACCTGGCAAACTGAAAAGAATGGGTCCTGCTTTTTGCTCCAGTTTCTTGAGACCATGCTCCTATAGCATGAGGCCCCATGTGGCGCAGCACATGGCCCGTGGAGGGTTCCTTTTCTCTGTAGAGTCTCCTTCCGGACAGTATATATCTTAAAATATGACATCTTCTGTAGCTGGGAGCTGGCTTTTGAGGGTAAGACTCATCAACATAGACTCCTTCGAAGATGCCTCGAAGAGGATGGAGCGCATCGGTGTGGACACCACAGGTATAAGGTTGATGATGCCCAAGCAGTTCCACTACAACCTCTATCTTGAGGAGCTTCTGCCAGCCCAGGCCAATATTGTAAAGCAGGAGATACTCAGCCTCGGTGGAGAGGCCTCGGTGGCAGCGGGCTCGGTCTCCTGCAGGGTGGATAGAACCGATTGCATCCTCTCTGGCACACTGAAGCAGCTCAATGGGCTTGTAGAGAAACTCCGCATCCAGCCCTATGGGCTCAAGGTGCTGGCAGAAGAGATAGACAGGGTGCTTCACAATATCACAGAACCCAATACCATCCTCAGGGGCCGCACAAGGGAGTGGAATGTGGCCAGAAAGACCCTCATTATGGGGGTGCTCAATGTAACGCCTGATTCATTCTCAGACGGTGGCCTGTACCTCGAAAAGAGTGCAGCCATGGAGAGAGCCCTTGAGATGGCCGAGGCCGGGGCGGATATGATAGATGTGGGTGGTGAGTCCACAAGGCCAGGTGCCCTGCCCGTATCGGAACAGGAGGAGATAAGAAGGGTGGTGCCTGTTGTGGAAGGGCTTGCAAGAGAGGGTATGGCAGTCTCGGTGGATACCACAAAAGCGGCTGTTGCACAGAGGGCACTGGAGAGCGGTGCAGAGTTTGTAAACGACATCAGTGCGATGACGCAGGATGAGGGCATGATAGATGTGGTAAGAGGACATAACGCAGGGGCATTCATCATGCACATGAGGGGAACACCACAGACCATGCAGACAATGACCCGCTACGACGACATCATGGGCGAGATTACAGGGTATCTGGCAGAAAGGATCAGGGCACTGGCAGAGGCTGGCATAGAACAGGAAAGGATAGCCATAGACCCTGGTATAGGGTTTGCAAAAGATGTGGCAGGAAACCTTGAGATACTCAGAAGACTTGGAGAACTGAAGACCCTTGGAAGACCCATCCTTGTGGGCACATCGAGAAAGTCCTTCATAGGCGGTGTCCTTGAAAGGGATGTGTCAGAGCGTCTTTACGGCACGATTGCCACCGTGTGTGCCGCCATAATCAATGGTGCGAGGATTATAAGGGTGCACGATGTGGACGAGCTTAAAGATGCGGTAAGGATGATAGACCACATATTGAGGGCACAGGAGACATGAGGCTACCCGGGGTTGCGGACATACTGGACATACTGATAGTAGCAGTGCTTCTATACTGGATAATGGTGCTTGTAAGGGGCACCAGGGCAGAAAGGATGCTCTGGGGCCTTGGGGTGATAGTTATCATCTACTTCATCTCGAAGAGAATGGAGCTTCTCACCCTCCACTGGATACTCAACAACTTTCTTGCCTCCATAGTGATAATAATAATAGTGGTCTTCCAGCAGGACATAAGAAGGGCACTGGTGCAGATGGGCAGGCCCTTTGCCAATAGAGACACCCTGCACCTTGAAGAACGCGTGCTCGATGAGATTGCAAGGGCCTCCATATCCATGTCCACAGCAAAGATGGGTGGAATAATAGTGATAGAGCGGGGTATTGACTTGAGAGACTTTCTCGATACAGGGGTGGATATAGATGGAGAGGTCTCAAGGGAGCTGCTTCTCACCATATTCAACCCTGGCTCGCCCCTCCATGACGGAGCCGTTGTCATAAGGGGTGGCAGGATAGCCAAGGCAGGCTGCATACTGCCCCTTACAGAGAAGGAGCTTACCAAACCCCTTGGAACGAGGCATCGTGCTGCCATAGGGCTGTCAGAAGAGACCGATGCATTGATACTGGTGGTATCAGAGAAGACAGGGGACATATCCATAGTGGCGGATGGCACCATAGAGTTCGGGGTGGAGCCAACAAGGGTGTTTGCAAGGCTCAAGGAAATTGTTATAAAAGAAAAGGCCAGAAAGGGCTTCATGCCCTGGAGGGCAAGGCCGTGAACCATGTGGGATGGCTCAGGGGTGTGCTGACAAGAAACCTGGGGCTTAAGTTTCTCGCCCTTGCCTTTTCCACGGCGTTGTGGTTTCTTGTAGTAGGTGAGAAGGTCTCAGAGATGGGCCTGCTCGTGCCCCTGAGGTTCAAGGGCATACCACAGGACATGGTGGTGGTAAGGAGTTCTCCAGAGGATATAGAGGTGATAGTTGCAGGGCCAAAGATGTTTATAAACAACCTGTCCCCTTCAGAGATAAAGCTTGCAATGGATCTGAGTGGTGCAAAGGAGGGCATGAACAAATACAGGGTGTCTACGCAGGATATAAGGGTGTCAGGTGGGGTGGAGGTGGTGAGGGTAAGACCCCAGGCGGTCTACATAGAGCTCGAAAGGCTCGTTACGGTGGCACTGCCTGTTAAGGCAAGGCTTGAGGGCAGTCCCCCTCGGGGGGTGCACATGGAGGCTGTAACGGTGGAGCCAGAGGTGGTGCAGGTTAGGGGTCTGAAGAAGGATATGAAAAGGCTGAAAGAGGTCTACACAAGGGGGATCGATGTATCGAAAATAACGGTTGCAACATCGATACCTGTTATGATAGAGCCGGCAGAGAGTGCCATAAGAGAGGTTAAGCCAGATATAGTTGTGGTTCACATAAAAGTAAGAAAGGATGAGGAGACAAGATGAACAACACGAAGAGGCTCTTTGGAACCGACGGTATAAGGGGGGTGGCAAATGTTGAACCCATGACGGCCGATACCACCCTGAGGCTCGGCCGTGCGATAGCCCATATATTCAAGAAAGAGCCCAGGAGACACCGTATCCTCATAGGAAAGGACACCCGTCTCTCCGGCTATATATTCGAGTATGCCCTTACCGCCGGTATATGCTCGATGGGTGTGGATGTGCTCCTTGCAGGGCCCATACCAACACCTGCCATAGCCTTTCTTACCTCCAGCATGAGGGCAGATGCAGGGGTGGTAATATCGGCCTCGCATAATCCCTACCAGGACAACGGGATAAAGCTGTTCTCAAGTGATGGGTTCAAACTGCCCGATGAACTTGAGTTCGAGATAGAGGGGTTCGTCCTCGATGAGGATGGAAAGCCGGAACTGAGGCCTTCTGCAGAGGAGGTGGGCAAGGCCTACAGGATAGACGATGCCGTTGGCAGGTATGTGGTCTTTGTGAAGAATGCCTTTCCAGGGGAGTTGAGCCTCGATGGTGTCAGGATAGTGGTAGATTGTGCCAATGGTGCCACCTACAGGGCGGCCCCTGAGGCCTTCTACGAGCTCGGTGCATCGGTGGTCTCCATCGGGGTAAGCCCCGATGGGGTTAATATAAACAGGGGCTGTGGCTCCCTCCATCCTGAAGGACTTGCAGAAGAGGTGCTCAAACAGAAGGCACACATAGGTATTGCCTTCGATGGCGATGGCGACAGGTGCATACTTGTGGACGAACAGGGTAATATGGTAGACGGAGACCACATACTTGCAATATGTGCCACGACGATGCTGAAAGAGGGAACCCTCAAGAACAACACGGTGGTTGCCACGATAATGAGTAACACAGGGCTCGATGAGGCGGTGGAGCAGGCAGGCGGAAGGGTTGTAAGAACACAGGTTGGCGATAGATATGTGGTGGAAGAGATGCTCCGCGGCGGATACAACCTTGGTGGGGAACAGTCAGGCCACATAGTGTTCTTCGACCACACCACAACAGGGGATGGCATAATAACGGCGATGCAGGTGCTCTCAACCATGATAAAGGAAGGAAGGTCCCTTTCAGAGCTTGCAGCTATAATGAAAGACTATCCACAGGTATTGCTCAATGTGAGGGTAAGAGAGAAAAGGCCACTGGATAGACTGCCCCTGGTTATAGAGACTCTGGAGGATGTAAAGAAGAGTCTTGGCAGAAGGGGAAGGGTGTTCGTAAGATACTCTGGCACAGAGCCTGTTGCAAGGGTTACTGTTGAAGGAGAAGACGAGGATGTTATAAAAGGACTTGCACAAAGGCTTGCAGATGTTATAAAAAAAGAGCTTGGTTGAACTAAGAACAAGGGGTGAGAGGAGAGTATGGCAAGACTTACAGTAAATGTAGACCATGTTGCCACCCTGAGACAGGCAAGGCTTGCAAGAGAGCCTGACCCTGTGGAGGCAGCCCTTATTGCAGAACACGCAGGGGCCGATGGTATAACGGTGCACCTGAGGGAAGACCGCCGCCACATCCAGGACAGAGACCTTATACTCCTGCGGAAACTTGTCAAAACAAGGCTCAACCTTGAGATGGCACCCACACAGGAGATGCTCTCTGTGGCACTGGATGTAAGGCCCCATATGGTAACCCTTGTGCCCGAAAAAAGGGAGGAGCTTACAACAGAGGGCGGGCTCGATGTACGCACATACGGGGAGACACTGCGTGGCTATATTGCAACATTGAGGGATGCGGGCATACAGGTAAACCTCTTTATAGATGCCATGCCGGATATAGTAAAGATGTGCCACAGGATAGGGGCAGATGGTGTGGAGGTACACACCGGTCCCTATGCAGAGGCAACAGCAGATGGAGAAAGAAGGGCAGAGCTTAAGAAACTCCATGACTGTGTAATACTTGCAAAGAGGCTGGGACTCAAGGTGCATGCAGGACACGGGCTGGACTACCACAACATAAAAGAGGTGGCAAGGATAAGGGAGATAGAGGAGTTTGCAATAGGGTTCAGTATAGTGGCAAGGAGTGTGTACGCCGGTATGGAACAGGCAGTAAGGGACATGATAAGGCTTATAAACACCAAAGAATGATACATGGCGTTGGTATAGAGATAGTAAGTGTGGAGAAGTTCGAGAGGGCTGCCCGCAGATGGGGCAGAAGGCTCCTTGACAGGCTCTTCACCCCGGGCGAGCTTTCCTATTGCATGGACAGACGGGTGCCCGAAAGACACCTTGCAGCAAGGTTTGCAGCAAAGCTCAGCCTTTTCAAGGCACTGGGTAGACCCCTACCCTACAGGGATGTGGAGATAGATGTTACAGAGAAGGGTAGACCCATCGTGAGGCTCAAGAGAAAAGAGTCGGCTCTGTCCATACTGGTGAGTATCTCCCACGATGGAGGGTTTGCCCTGGCAGAGACCATTGTTATGGAAAGAAGGGAAGCCCGATGAAGCTCGTTAGTGCAGACCAGATGAAAAGACTCGACAGGATGACCATGAGAGAGTATGGCATAAAGGGGCTGATACTCATGGAGAATGCCGGTAGATCCCTGGCAGATGCTGTTAGAAGAGAACTCTCGTTGAGGCAGGCCGCAAGGATTGCCATAATCGCCGGTAAGGGCAACAACGGGGGAGATGGTTTTGTATGCGCAAGGCACCTTAAGAACCAGGGCTTCCATGTAACGGTGTTCAGCTTTGCAGAGCCAGAGGAGATAAAGGCAGATGCAGGTATAAACGCCAGAATATGGCAGAAGATGGGCGGAAGGATACGGAAGGTCTCAAGCGGGGCACACATAGGGAAGGTGCTTGCAGAACTCAAGCACTCTGAAGTGGTGGTGGATGCCATCTTTGGCACAGGGCTCAGCAACCCTGTGAAGGGTATACACGCAGACATGATAGATACCATAAACCTGCTCTCAAGACCGGTTGTGGCCGTTGATGTGCCATCTGGTATAGACGCAACAACGGGAAGGGTGCTCGGAAGGGCTGTGAGGGCAAGGCTGACCGTTACCATGGGGCTGCCCAAGCTGGGGCTCTTTCTCTACCCTGGAAGAGAATATGCAGGAAGGGTTGAGGTGGCAGACATAGGCATGCCGGAAAATGTGCTGCGGGCAGACAACATAAAGACCTACCTTGTGGATGATGACATGGTAAGGGTGATGTTCAGGCCCAGACCTCCTGACAGCCACAAGGGAACCTTCGGGCATGTGCTCGTTGTGGGAGGCTCGCCCGGAAAGACAGGGGCTGCCTGTATGGGCAGCATGGGCGCACTGCGCGCTGGTGCAGGCCTCGTAACAGTGGCCGTGCCACAGTCCCTCCACGGGATAATGGAGGCCAAGACAACTGAGGTTATGACACACCCACTGCCAGAGGATGCACCAGGGGTGGTGGGCAAAAAGGCCATAGATGAGATGGAAAGACTCTGCCAGGGAAAGAGTGTGATGCTTGTGGGACCAGGGCTCGGGACAGACGAAAGAACAGCCCTTTTTGTGGAGGCAGCGCTTAAGCTTGCAAGAGAAGGAAGGATGAAGATAGTTATAGATGCAGATGGACTGAATCTTCTGGCAAGTATCTTTGGAAAGACAAGAAGATGCAGGGAAGACGGGGCAGAGGCGGTGCTCACACCACATCCAGGTGAGATGGCAAGGCTCGTGGGGGTGGATACAGATACGATCCAGCAGGATCGCCCGGGGTGGGCAAGAAAACTTTCAGATAAGACGGGCTGTGTGGTGGTGCTCAAAGGGGCATCAACCATTATTGCAGGTGATGGAGGCTTCTTCATAAACCCCACTGGCAACCCGGCCCTTGCAACGGCAGGCACGGGGGATGTGCTCTCAGGGATGATAGCAGGTCTCATCTCCCAGGGAATGAGACCCATTCAGGCAGCAGTGGCAGGAGTATACATACAGGGTATATGTGCAGACAGGTTCCTCGAACTCTATGGCGATAGAGCCCTGGTAGCAACAGACCTCCTCAAAGAGATGCCATGGGTTATAAACTCCTTCGTAGAGAGAGATTGAAAAGACCAGGGCATAAAACACTATACACAGAGTCCGAGCAGGAGACAGAACGGCTGGGTGAAAGACTTGCCAGAGGGTTGAAGAAGGGCTCTGTGGTGGCACTCTCGGGAGAGCTTGGTGCTGGCAAGACAACCCTTGTAAGAGGCATGGCAAGGGGGCTTGCCATAGAGGGGTATGTGAAGAGCCCAAGCTTCACCATAGTGCACATATACAGTGGTGGAAGGTTGCCCCTCTACCATATAGACCTCTATAGAATCGCCCCGGAAGAGTTGAATACCTTCGAGCTGGAAGAATATGTGTGGTCAGAGGGGGTCTGTGTGATAGAATGGGCAGAAAAGATAAGACATATACTGCCAGAAGATACCATATACATAAACATCACACATGAGGGAGAGAACAGAAGAAAGATAGAAATGGAGGGTTTTGAGAGATGAAAGAGTTCGACCTTGTTGTTGTAGGTGGTGGACCGGGTGGCTACACCGCTGCCATAAGGGCTGCGCAGAAGGGGGCGAAAGTCGGGCTTGTGGAGAAAGACAGGGTTGGTGGAACATGTCTCAACAGGGGCTGTATACCCACAAAGGCACTCTATTACTCGGCAAAGAACCTTCTTACGATAAAAAAGGCAGAAAGGTTCGGTATAACGATAACAGGGGTTGAATTCCATATATCAGAGGCGGTAAGGAGAAAGAACGATGTGGTTGCAAGGCTCGTCGGAGGTATAGAGCAGCTGCTCAAGGCAAACCGTATAGAGCTTATAAGGGGTGCCGGCTCGATAGAGGCCAAGGGAAAGGTAAAGGTGGAAAGCGCTGATGGCACAGTTGAGCTGGTAGGGGCAGGGTCTATCATAATAGCCACAGGCTCAGAGCCAGCTCTTATACCCATGTTCAACATGGATGGCATAAATGTTATAACCTCTACCGAGGCACTGGACCTTACGAGGGTGCCAGAGAGCCTGCTCATAATAGGCGGTGGGGTCATGGGTTGTGAATTCGCAAATATATTCTCTGCCTTCGGCAGCTCAGTTAAAATAGTGGAGATACTGCCCCGTATACTCTCAACAGAGGACCCGCAGGTGGTAAGGGTCGTGGAGAGGACATTCAAAAAGAGGGGTGTGGGGGTATTTACGGGCACAGGCGTTGAAGAGATAGATGTAGTGGAGGAGGGAAGGGTGGAAACCCGCCTTACAGACGGCAGCACCCTGACCACAGAGAAGGTGCTCGTTACCATAGGTAGAAGTTTCAACTCCTCTGGCATAGGACTTGAGGATGCGGGTGTGAGGACGGATGATAAGGGAAGGATAGAGGTCAACCCAGGGATGGAGACCAGTGCTCGGGGCATATACGCAATAGGTGATGTTACAGGTGGAATGCTCCTTGCCCATGTGGCAGCAAAGGAAGGAATTGTGGCAGTAGAGAACGCACTGGGTGGAACAGAAGAGATGGACTATTCTGTAATACCTGCGGGTATATTCACAGAGCCAGAGATTGCAAGCGTGGGCATGAGGGAGAAGGAGGCAAAGGAGCAGGAGATGGAGGTAAAGGTTGGAAGATTCCCCTATGCAGCAAGTGGCAAGGCACTCACAATGGATGAGCCCGATGGGTTCGTCCAGATAGTGGCAGATGCCACATCCGACAGGGTGCTCGGGGCGACCATAGTGGGCACCCATGCAACTGACCTCATAGGAGAGGTCGCGGTGGCCATGAGACAGGGTGCAAAGGCCACGGATATTGCAGATACGGTACACGCACATCCCACCCTGCCAGAGCTCGTTATGGAGGCAGCAGAGGATGTGCACGGGATGGCCATACACAAGGCAGGAAGGAGGAAGTAAAAGAGGAAAGTGGCCCTCATAGTGCAGAAATATGGAGGAACCAGTGTGGGTTCCATAGAGCGCATAAAGAATGTGGCAAAAAGTGTCATAAAGGCACGCACCGGTGGAAAGGAGCTTGTCGTGGTGGTATCCGCGATGGCCGGTGAGACAGACCGCCTCATAGGACTTGTAAAGGAAATAACCTGTGAGCCTTCACCACGAGAATACGACATGGTGGTGGCAGCAGGAGAGCAGGTGAGCGCAGGACTTCTTGCAATAACACTCAGCAGTATGGGATGCAGGGCAAAGGCACTGCTTTCTTACCAGATACCCATAATTACAGATTCGAGACACACCGCTGCAAGGATAGAGAAGATAAACACAGAGAGGATAGGAAGGGAGATTGAAAAGGGCTATGTGGTGGTTGTGGCAGGCTTCCAGGGTGTGGACAGAGAGGGCAACATAACCACCCTGGGCAGAGGTGGCTCCGATACATCTGCTGTGGCACTGGCCTCAGCCCTTGGGGCAGAACTCTGTGAGATATATACCGATGTGGATGGCATATACACCACAGACCCATCTGTACACGAGAAGGCACGCAAACTCAAGAAGATAAGCTATGACGAGATGCTCGAGATGGCAAGCCTTGGGGCAAGGGTGTTGCAGACAAGGTCCGTGGAGTTTGCAAAGAAATACAATGTAAGGTTACTCGTAAGGTCATCGTTCAGGGATGTGGAAGGAACCCTTGTATGCAAGGAGGATGAAGAGATGGAAAAGGTGATGGTTTCGGGTATAACATACAATAAGGACGAGGCAAAAATATCGGTGGTAAGGGTGCCGGACAAACCAGGCATCGCAGCCCGAATATTCAGACCCCTCACAGAAGAGGGCATAAATGTGGACATGATAGTGCAGAACATAAGCCACGATGGGTTTACAGACCTTACATTCACAGTATCCGAGAAGGACTTCGAAAGGGCGTTCGAGCTCGTAAAAAGGGTGGCAGAAGAGATAGGGGCAAAGGATGTGGAGGGAGATACCTCCATAGCGAAGGTCTCCATAGTTGGTGCAGGCATGAGAAGCCACGCAGGTGTTGCAAGCCGTATGTTCGAGACCCTGGCAAAGGAGGGTATAAACATACAGATGATTTCAACCTCGGAGATAAAAATATCCTGCGTGGTGGATGTTAAATACACAGAGCTTGCCGTAAGGGTGCTGCACGATGCCTTCGGGCTTGAAGAAGAAGAGGTGAAAGAAGAGAGATGAAAAACAAGAAAGAAGGGATGACAGTGGAGGTATACGACACAACCCTCAGAGACGGCACACAGGCAGAGGATGTAAGCTTCTCTGTTGAGGACAAGATAAGGATAGTAAGGGTCCTCGATGAGCTGGGCATACATTACATCGAAGGGGGCTGGCCGGGGAGCAACCCAAAGGATGTGGAGTTCTTCAGGGCCGTAAGAAAGGAGAGGCTTGAGCGTTCCACCGTGGTTGCCTTTGGCTCCACAAGGAGGGCAGGTAAAAGACCCGGTGAGGATGCAAACCTTAAGAGCCTCCTCAAGGTCGGAACCCCATGTGTAACCATATTCGGTAAGACCTGGAAGTTCCATGTATCGAGGGCATTGAGGGTTAGCCTCGAGGAAAACCTGGATATGATATACGATTCCGTAAGGTATCTCAAAAGAAGGGTGGACAGGGTCTTCTACGATGCCGAACATTTTTTCGACGGCTACAGGGACGACCCCGAGTATGCCCTCAAGACCCTCATGGCAGCCCATTCTGGTGGAGCAGACTGCCTGGTGCTGTGTGATACCAACGGGGGCACCCTGCCTTTCCATATAGCACAGGTGGTAAGAGAGGTAAGAGAGGCGATAGATGCACCCCTGGGGATACATGCCCACAATGACTCGGATACAGCCGTGGCAAACTCACTTGTGGCGGTAAGAGAGGGTGTGCGTCATGTGCAGGGCACCATAAACGGCTTTGGTGAAAGATGTGGCAATGCTGATCTCTGTAGCATCATCCCGGCACTCAGGTTCAAGATGGGGCTCGATTGCATACCAGAGGAGAATATAAAGAGACTGAGAGAGACCTCGCGTTTCCTCTACGAGCTTGCAAACCTTCCTCACCAGAAACACCAGCCCTATGTGGGAGACAGCGCCTTTGCGCACAAGGGAGGGGTGCATGTGAGTGCGGTGCTCAAAAGCCCTGAGACCTACGAGCACATAAGACCCGAGCTTGTGGGAAATACCCAGAGGGTGCTGGTATCGGACCTTTCGGGTAGATCCAACATCCTGTATAAGGCACAACAATACGGGCTCAACCTCAAGAGCGATTCCCCCGTGGTAAGAAAGATACTCAAGGAGCTTAAAGAACTCGAGCACGAGGGGTTCCAGTACGAAGGAGCAGAGGCAAGCTTCGAGCTTCTCATACAGGAGGCACTCAAGAAGAGGGAGAAATACTTCAAGCTCCATGGATTCCGTGTGATAGACGAGAAGAGAGAGGAGGGCAAGACCCCTTACTCAGAGGCAACCATAAAACTCGAGGTGGGCAGCGTTGTGGAACATACCGCTGCAGAGGGAAACGGGCCTGTGAACGCCCTCGACAAGGCATTGAGAAAGGCCCTCGAAAGGTTCTATCCGTCGCTTAGAGAGGTAAAGCTTCTGGACTTCAAGGTAAGGGTCATAGGCGGAAGAAAGGGGACCGCTGCGAGGGTGAGGGTGCTCGTCGAGTCAGGTGATGGCATAGATAAGTGGGGAACCGTGGGTGTGTCGGAGAATGTGATAGAGGCGAGCTGGCAGGCACTGGTAGAAAGCATCGAGTACAAGCTATACAAGGACAAGAAAAGAAGAGATGAAAAAAAGGGTTAGCTCTGCCACAGAAGAGATGGCCTTACTTGTTCTGGCACTCCTCTTGCTCATGGCCTTTCTGTGGCAGAACCATCATATCCTCTACGACAACAATATCCAGGCAAACCTCAAGGTAGAGAGCCTGGAACAGACCACAGAAGATGTTGCCATGGGAGAGGCAGCTGCAAGAGACTGACAGGGAGTCATTGAGGACGGTGTCATGGCAGAGGACATAATAGAGATACTCAAGAAGAAGGAAGAAGAGGTCGAGGCCCTTCTGGAGGAGGCCAGAGGAGAGGCCGAAAGGATAAAAAAAGAGGCCGTGGCGATGGCAGAAAGACTTAAAGAAGAGGAACTCAGGAGGGCAGAAGAGGAGATAGAACGGATGAAGAAAGGGCTCGAAGAAGCTGTAAAGAAAAGGACGGAAGACATGATGGCGGCTGCAAAAAAGGAGAAAGAAGAGCTTGTAGGATACGCAGAAAGAGGCAAGGAGGAAGCCATAGGGAAGGTAATAGAGATGCTTCTGCCGGAGAAGGACAGGTGATAAAGGAGATGGCAAGGCTCAGGGTTGTGGGCCCAAAGAGCCACAGGGACCACTGCATAGAGAGGCTACACGAACTCTCCATCATGCAGATAGAGACGGTGTTCGAAGAGAAGGAGGGATTCCTCAAGAGGGTGCCCATAGAGAGAGAAAAACTCGATGAGAAGAAGAGGCTTGAGGAGATGAGAGAGATGATTTCTCAAACACTCTCGGTTGTGCCCAGAACATACGGTGGGGAGCCAGAGAAGATAGACAAGCCCGCCATATACGAGGAGTTTGAAGGGCTCACCCCTGTTATGGAGAGGGCAGCCCACCTTTACAGAAAGAGAGAAGAGCTCAAGGAAGAGCTCGAGAGGGTATCACGATACGAACACCTTCTGAGAAGCTTTGTGCCCATAATATCAGCCCTCGGGGGGCTGAAGAACATAGAGATAACAGGGCTTGTGGTGGATAGAACCATACCCGGTATCCTCATGCTCATAGAAGAAGAGGTGAAAAGGCTTACCAAAGGGGCATATCAGTTCCATGCAAGGCCTGTTGATGAAGATACCGTTGCGGTGGTTATCACCTACCAGAGAAGATACTCTCCACAGATACGGCACATCATACTCGGTGAAGGGATAGACGAGATAAGGCTGCCAGAACAATACAGGGATATGCCGCTACTCGATGCCCTCAAAGAGATGATAAGAAAGAAGGAGGTTCTGCCAGAAAGGATAGAGTCCTTGCGAAAGGAGCTTGAGACTATCGCCAGAAGCTGGGGGATGAGACTCCATGGGCTTAAGAAGGCGGTAGAGGATGCCATAGAAGAGATAGAGGTGCTCCATTATTTTGGGGAGACAAGGTTCCTCTTCATAATAGAAGGGTGGGTGCCACGGGACAGGGTAGGGTACCTCCGCAGGGAGTTTGAAAAGGAGTTTGCAGAAGATGTTATAGTCGAGGAGCTTGAGCTTACGGCCGAGGAGCTCGACAGGGCACCTGTCTGTATAGAGAACCCACCGTATATAAGACCCTTTGAGATATTCCTGAGGGCGCTTCCACCACCAAGGTATGGCTCTGTGGATCCCACCCCTTATGTGGCGCTATTCTTCCCCACATTCTTCGGACTCATCGTTGGAGATGTGGGCTATGGGCTTGTGGTGCTGGCCACGGGGCTGCTTGTGAGGAGAAGATACAGGGAGAGGGGGTTCCTCAGGGATGCAGGGGTTGTGCTCTCTCTGAGCGGGGTGAGTGCCGTGGTCTTTGGCGTTCTGTTCGGTGAGTTCTTCGGCGGACTGCCTGAAAGATGGGGCTTCCATCCGCTATTCGAAAGGATGGAGGGACTGAAACTCTTCTTGCTCTTCACCCTGGGTATAGGTATTGTGCATACGGCCATGGGGTTTGTCATAGGAGGCTTGAACCAGCTCAAAAGGGGTAGGCCCGGGAAGGCGGCAGAAAAGTTTACATCCCTCATACTCACTGTAGTTATTATACTCATGGTGGCTGTGGTGTACAATTATCTTCCAGAGGGATTCTTGACACCACTGGTTGCGGTGTTTGTCGTCGGAGTGGCACTCCTTGTATGGCTTGAAGGGGTTGTTGGCCCCCTTGAGCTTGTAAGGAGTGTGGGAAGCATACTCTCCTATGTGCGTATCATGGCGGTGGGAACATCCTCTGTGGTGATGGCCGTTGTGGCAAACAAGATGGCAGGGATGAGCACAACTATACTTGGAGGCATACTTGTGGCCTTGCTGGTGCATCTACTGAATATATTCATGACATTCATAAGCCCCATCGTGCAGTCCATGAGGCTACAGTATGTGGAGTTTATGGGCAGGTTCTACGAAGGTGGTGGAAGGCTTTACAGACCTTTCAGCAAGAGATAAGATAGCTGAATAAAAAGGAGGTGCCTATGGAAGAGGGCCTTATAGCTATTGGTGCAGCCCTTGCAGTTGGCCTGTGTGCCCTGGCAACAGGGCTTGCACAGAGTAAGATCGGAGCAGCCGCCTGCGGGACCCTTGCGGAAAGACCAGAGCTCAGCGGCACCATGATAATCCTGCTTGCCATACCAGAGACCATGGTGCTCCTTGGGTTCGTTGTTGCATACCTGATACTGGGGTAGACAGAGGATGGGATATGCTGAGCTCATAAAGGCGGTTGAACAGGAGGGTAGAAGAGAGCAGGAACGCATCCTCCAGGAGGCACGAAAGAGGGCAGAGGAGATACTCCAGAGGGCCCGAAAAGAGGCGCTCAAGACGAAAGAGGCCCTCCTCGAGAAGGCACGGGCAGAGCTTAGAGGTAGAGAATCTGAGGCAGTAAACCGGGCAAGGGCAGAGGCAAGAAAGATGGTGCTTACTGCCAGACAGGAAATACTCGACGAGGTGTTCAAAAAGGCGATAGGGCGAATAAGGGGTCTTCCACCAGATGACTATGGTGCGATAATAAAAGGCCTGTTCGACGAACTCCTTAAGGACTGGCAGACATCGGGTATGGAAGAAGACCCTGTGGTGTATGTGGCAGAAGAGGATGCCAGGTTTCTCGAAGGTGTGGTGTACGATGTTGTGCCCACAAAGGAGGTGGCAGCAGGTGTGGTCTTCGAGTCCAGGGACAAGAAATACAGGGCAGAGAATACCCTCGGCTCGAGACTTACACGGCTCAGGCCAGACCTCATGGTGGCCCTTAAAGGTATACTCTTCGAAGAATCCCTGCGGTAGACTGTAGATTCCCATGGATATGGCATACACAAGTGCAAGAATAAGAGGGTTCAGGGCAAGGCTTCTGAGAAAGGATGACTACCACTCACTTGTTGAAGCAAGAGGGGTGGAAGAATGTTTCGAGCTCTTGAGGGCCGGATACTATGGTGCGGATATGGACAGGGCATCGGTGCGATTCAAAGATACATACCAGATGATAGACCATGCACTAACAGAAAACCTGAACAGCCAGATAGCCTCCATCTGGAAGATGGTGCCCGAAAAGCTGCATCCCCACCTGAAGGCATTTCTCTATCCATGGGATGGTTACAATGTAAAGGCCACAATCAGGGTTGTTACAAAGGGTGGCAACAGGCAGAGGCTTGTAGACTCCCTACTTCCCACAGGAAGGCTCACCACGGGTCAGCTCAAAGCTCTCGCTGCATCCCACAGCCTCGATGAGGTCGTAACCCATCTTTCGCTCTGGCGAGAACCCCTGGCAGGGGTGTTGAAAAGGGCGCTCAAGACATACAGGGTGCATAAAAGTATTCTACCCATTGAGGTGGCGATAGACAGGTATGTGCTTACAGGACCATTAAGGATGCTTACCCGTAGGGACAGGAATACCACGATAACCAGAAGGGTGCTCTCAGAAAGGATAGATGCCCTGAACATCCTGACCCTTGTCAAGATCCACAGGGAGGGTTACAAAGAGGCAGAGTCCTTCTTCATAGAAGGGGGAAGGCTTATTAAGAGGAAAGGCTTCAGAAGGCTTGCCGGCATAGAGGACCGTGAAGAACTCTTCAGGGAGCTCTCTGATAGCATAGGGGAGAGTGGTCTAAAGGAACTCTTCAGCCCTCTTCATGTAGAGCAACCATGGATATTAGAGGAAAGACTCGAGGACCACAT
Source organism: Deltaproteobacteria bacterium (assembly GCA_015492245.1). GTDB lineage: Bacteria > Desulfobacterota > GWC2-55-46 > GWC2-55-46 > DRQE01 > DRQE01. The sequence continues at coordinate 22,713 of WGFM01000020.1, forward strand.
AACGAGGATTGTTGGTAGAGATGCGGTGGAAGAGCCCCTTACCATAGCCATACTCTTTGAGTATATCTACAAGAAGATAAGGGAGGTAAAGAACATAAGGCTCATTCTCAGGGGCAAGGTAACAGGTATGCCAGATAGCAGGATAAGGGAGGCCTTCATAGAACCATGGCGGGCTTGATCGTCATAGGCCCCGAGGATATGATAAGGGGATTCAGGCTTGCAGGGTTCGAGGTGATGGAGGTATCCGGGGAGGTCGATGCCACAGCCCTTACAGAAAGGCTCGAGGAAGAGAAGGAGTACACAATCATATTCATGGAAGAGGGGTTCTTCAACTCCATAGCCGATGAGGTCATGGGAAGGATAAGAAAGAAGGGGCTTCCTGTCATAGTGCCCCTGAGTGTGTCCGCAGGCTGGAAAGAGAGGGTTAAAGAAGAAAGCCCTGTGGCAAGGCTCATAAGAAGGGCCATAGGGTATCACATAAAGATTAAGAAGTAAGAAGGCATGGCACAGGCTGTAGAGACAAGGGGAATTATATATGGTGTGTCTGGTCCCGCGGTGGTTGCAAAGGGGCTTAAGGGTGCAAGGATGCACACCATATGCTATGTGGGAGGTAGGGGGCTGCTTGGCGAGGTCATACGCATAGAGGACGAGTTCGCCACCATACAGGTATACGAGGATACCACAGGCCTCAGACTCGGCGAAGAGGTGGTCTCCTATTCGGAACCCCTTATGGTAACCCTTGGGCCAGGGCTTCTCTCCGGTGTGTTCGACGGCATCCAGCGCCCCCTTAAGAGGGTGAGAGAGCTGTCCGGCATATTCATAACCAAGGGGCTTAAGCTCGACTCACTTGAAAAGGAAAGGGTCTGGCAGTTCACACCCCTTAAAGAAAGGGGTGATACCGTAAGGGCAGGCGATGTGCTTGGCACTGTGCCAGAGGGACACATAACCCACAGGATAATGGTTCCACCATACATGGAAGAGGGTGTAATAGGGGATATTGCCGGAGGTGAAGTGAGGGCGGATGAGCCTGTATGCACCCTTGAGGATGGCAGAACCATGGGGCTTTATCAGCGCTGGCCTGCAAGAAAGAGAAGGCCCTTCAGAGATGCCCTTCCCCCTTCAGAGCCATTCGTAACAGGCCAGAGAGTATTCGACACACTCTTTCCCGTGGCAGAGGGTGGTGTGGCAATACTGCCAGGTGGGTTCGGCACAGGCAAGACCATAACAGAGCATACCATAGCGAGGTTCTCTGTCTCTGACATAGTGATATACATAGGGTGTGGCGAGAGGGGCAACGAGATTACCGAGGTCCTGAGAGACTTCCCCCAGCTCAAAGACCCTGTAACAGGCCATCCCCTGAGCGAAAGAACGGTCATAGTGGTAAATACATCCAACATGCCTGTGGCAGCAAGGGAGGCCTCGGTGTTTACAGGCGTAACCATTGCAGAGTATTTCAGGGACATGGGCTACAGGGTCTCCCTTATGGCCGATTCCATATCGCGCTGGGCCGAGGCATTGAGGGAAATCTCCTCACGGCTTGAGGAGATGCCAGGAGAGGAGGGCTACCCACCCTATCTTGCAACAAGGCTCGGCACATTCTTCGAGAGGGCTGGTAAGGTCCGCTGCCTCGGTGATGGCGAGAGAACAGGCTCTGTAACCACAATAGGGGCTGTGAGCCCCCCGGGGGGAGACTTCTCAGAGCCTGTAACACAGGCTGCCATGAGGTTTACAGGCGCACTCTGGGCACTCGATACGGAGCTTGCCTACAGAAGACACTTTCCCGCTGTGAACTGGCACAAGAGCTACAGCCTCTATTACTATCAACTTAGAAGATGGCTCGAAGAGGGTGTGGCACCAGACATGCCAGAGCTGAGGGAAGAGCTCATGACGATACTGCAGAAAGAGGCAGAACTCGTAGAGGTGGTGCAGATAGTGGGCACAGAGGGGCTTCACGATGAAGACCGCCTCACCCTCGAGATTGCAGATGTCATAAAAGAGGCATTCCTGAGGCAGAATGTGTTCAACCCGAAGGATGTCTTTGCAACATACACCAAGCAGTACTGGATGCTGAAGGCCATATTTGCCTACAAAAGGAGCGCAACAGAGTCTCTCAAGGCGGGTGGCTATCTGGAAAAGATATTGAGCCATCCTGTGCGAACAAAGTTGATGGATATGAGAAACATAGACAACGAAGAGATAGAAAAAGAGGGCCGAAGCCTTGTTGAGGAGATAGAAGGAGCCTTCACGCAATGATAGAGCCCATTACGAGATACTACCGCACTGTCAAGGATGTTACAGGCCCCCTTATATTCGTAACAGGATTGAGGAAGGCAAGCTTTGGTGAGATGTGCACCATAAGGCTTGCAGACCAGGAGGAGCGGCTGGGGCAGATACTCAAACTGGAAGGCGAGCTTGCCATAATAGAGGTGCTCGAGGGAACAAGCGGGATAGACTCCGAGACCACCACCGTGGTGCCAAAGGGGGATATTGCAAGGGTGGGGGTGTCCCGTGAGATGCTGGGCAGGGTCTTCGATGGTGTGGGAAAGCCCAGGGATGGACTGCCACCTGTGATACCTGACAGATACATCGACATAAACGGCCTTCCCATGAACCCTGCCTCAAGGGAAAAACCCGACTACTTCATACAGACAGGCATATCTGCAATAGATGGGCTCAACACCCTTGTGAGGGGGCAGAAGCTTCCCATATTCTCATGCGCAGGGCTTCCTGCAAACGAGCTGGCACTGCAGGTGGTGAGGCAGGCCAGGATTTCAGAGAAGGAGGAACGCTTCTGCGTGATACTGGGGGCCATGGGGATAACCTCACGGGAGGCATTCTTCTTCATGGAAAGCCTTGCAGAGAGCGTGGCGCAGGAGAGGACCATAGCATTTATAAACCTCGCAGGTGAGCCCACCACAGAAAGGCTCTTCACACCCCGTATAGCCCTTACCGTTGCAGAATACCTGGCATTCGAACATGACTACCAGGTCATGGTGCTCCTTACAGACATGACGGCCTACTGCGAGGCCCTGAGAGAGATAGCAGGGGCGAGGGACGAGATACCCGGCAGAAGAAGTTATCCAGGCTACATGTATACAGACCTTGCAACCCTGTATGAACGAGCAGGTAGAGTCAGGGACAGGGCCGGCTCTGTAACCATAATGCCCATACTTACCATGCCGGAAGATGATATAACACACCCTGTGCCAGACCTTACGGGTTACATAACAGAAGGGCAGATTGTGCTCTCAAGGACACTTCACAACAAGGGCATATATCCTCCCATAGATGTGTTGCCGTCCCTTTCAAGACTCATGAACCTCGGCATAGGCAGGGGCAGGACCAGAGAGGACCACCGAAAGATCGCGGACCAGCTCTATGCATCCTATGCAAGGGGATGTGAGGTAAGGCGCATAGTGTCCATAGTGGGCATGGAGGGTCTGACCGAGCTCGACAGAAAATACCTCTTCTTTGCCGACGAGTTCGAGCGGAGATTCGTAGGACAGGGCGAGAAGGAGAGGGCCATAGGGGAGACCCTCGAGCTCGGGCTGGCGCTTCTCAAGATACTGCCAGAGACAGAGCTTGTAAGGTTGAGGTAAGATGTATTATACCCCTACACGATATACCCTTTTGAGACTCAAAAGGCGCGGTGAGACCCTCACCAGGGGCATGGAGCTTATAAGGAGAAGACGAGAGGCCCTTACGAAGGAGTTCATGAGCCTTGTGGAAGAGTGCCTCAGAAAAAGGGATGCCCTTACGGACCATATACAGAGGGCACAGCGTAAACTGGAGTTCGCAATGGTGATGAACCCAGCAAGTGTTGAGTCCTTAAGCTGTGCGGCAAAGAGGGATATATCCATAGAGGTGAAGGTAAAGAACATCTGGGGCGTTAATGTGCCAGACATAGAGGAGATACCACTTTCGAGGGGGCTTAAGGCGATGGGGGTATCGGCCCTTCTGGAGAGTGCCCAGACAATCGAGGCAGCCCTCGAGTTCGAATCCATAATGGCAGAGCTTGTAAGGATAGCCTCAAGGGAGACAAGGCTTGTGCGTATTGGCGAGATGATAAGGAAGGATACCAGAAGGATCAACGCCCTTGAAGAGGTGGTATTGCCACAGCTTGAAAGGAACATAAGGGCCATAGAGCGCATACTCGAAGAGAGGGAGAGGGAAGAGGTCTTCAGGCTCAAGCGCTACAAATCGAGGAAAAGGAGATACTGAATAGCATGGACCCACAACTTGCAAGCACCTTGCTGTACAGCACCATTGCAGGCATTGCCACCCTCGGGGGGGTATACCTCATATTCCTCAACGAGGAGTGGACCCGCAAGAACTCCATCTTCTTCTTGAGCTTTTCAGGTGGGGTGGTGCTCACAGTTGCGTTTACACACCTTCTGCCAGAGGCATTCTCAATAAACCCCCATTCCTTCGGGGTGGTTCTTGCCACAATAATAGTCTACTACATAGTGGAACACTCGATAGCCATACATACATGCAAGGAGGACGAGTGTGAGGTGCATCCCATGGGGGTGCCGGCATTCATAGGCATAACAGCCCACTCACTCATAGACGGGCTTGTCATAGGTGTGAGCTTCGAGGCAGACTTCACAATGGGCTTTATCACAGCCATAGCGGTCATACTCCACAAGTTTCCGGTGGGTATAACCATAACTTCCATACTGGTGCATTCTGGTTTCAGGAGAAACAAGATTGTTGCACTCGGATGGATGGTTGCCCTTGCAACTGTAGCAGGTGCGCTGGGGGCATATGTCTTTGTAAAGAGTGTGGAGCAGGACATTCTGGGACTTCTTCTGGCCTTTTCTGCCGGCTCCTTCATATACATAGGCGCATCGGACCTCCTGCCAGAGACCCACAAAAACATGAACAGGCTCAACATAATGCTTGTATTGGCAGGGGTTGTTCTGGTATATTTAATTGCTCATCTTACAGGAGGTCATTGATAGAGTGATACCACGCTATACAACCGAAGAGATGGCCCGTATATGGAGTGATGAGAACAGGTTCGCCACATGGCTCAGGGTGGAGATTCTCGTGTGCGAGGCCCTGGCAAAAAGGGGCAGGATACCAGAGGCAGCACTCAGGAGGATAAAGAGAAGGGCAAGGTTCGATATGAAGCGTATAGAGGAGATAGAGAAAGAGGTCAAACACGATGTTGTAGCCTTTCTCACATCTGTGGCAGAGAATGTTGGCAGAGACTCACGCTACATACACATGGGGCTCACCTCTTCCGATGTGATAGACACTGCGTTCGCAGTGCTCCTCAAGGAGGCGGCAGAGCTCATAATAGAGGACCTCAAAGAGCTTCTGGTGGTGCTCAAAAAGAGGGCACTCGAGCATAAAGATACGGTCATGATAGGAAGATCCCACGGGGTGCATGCAGAGCCAACGACCCTGGGGCTTAAGTTCGCCGTATTCTACCAGGAGATGCGGAGAAACCTTGAACGGATGGAAAGGGCCAGGGATGTGGTCTCCTGCGGGAAGCTCTCAGGTGCGGTGGGAACATTCTCCAACATCGAGCCCTATGTGGAAAGATATGTGATGAGAAGGCTGGGGCTCACACCTGAGCCAGCTGCCACACAGGTGGTCCAGCGCGACAGACACGCCGAGTTCTTCCTCACCCTTTCTGTAATAGCCTCTTCCGTGGAGAAGATAGCCGTGGAGATAAGGCACCTGCAGAGAACCGAGGTGCTCGAGGCAGAAGAACCCTTTACCTCAGGCCAGAAAGGCTCATCCGCAATGCCACACAAGAGAAACCCCATACTGAGTGAGAACCTCACAGGCCTTTCGCGTCTTGTAAGGGGATACGCAGTTAGCTCGCTCGAGAACATAGCTCTATGGCACGAAAGAGATATAAGCCACTCGTCTGTGGAGAGGGTGATAGCACCAGATGCAACCATAGTGGTGGACTTTATGCTCAAAAGACTTACCGGTGTGCTTGAGGGACTGGTGGTATATCCCGAGAGGATGAAAAGAAATCTGGAACTCCTTAAGGGGCTTGTGTTCTCACAGAGGGTGCTTCTCAAACTGGTGGAAAAGGGCATGACAAGAGAGGATGCCTACAGGATTGTGCAAAGATGTGCCATGAAGGTGTGGAAAGAAGAGATGGATTTTAGAGAGGTTCTCAAGAAGGATGAAGATGCAATGGCTCTGCTCAAACCACAGGAGATAGACAGTTGCTTCAAACTGAAACCCTATCTTGAACACATAGACTACATCTTCAAGAGGGTATTTGTATAAACAGTAAGGGAGGAAAGATGCCATGGTTACAAAGGGTAAAAAGCTCTACGAGGGCAAGGCAAAGATACTCTACGAGACTGACAACCCTGACCTTCTGATACAGTACTTCAAGGACGAGGCAACCGCCTTCAATGCCCAGAAAAAAGGTGTCATAAGGGAAAAGGGTGTTATGAACAACACCATATCCACAAGGCTCTTTGGCCTGCTCGAAGAAGAGGGGATAAAGACCCACTTCGTTGAAAAACTCGGCGATAGAGAGATGCTCGTCAAGAGGCTGGAGATAATACCAGTGGAAGTGGTGGTGAGAAACATGGTTGCAGGAAGTCTTGCCAGAAGGCTGGGGCTTGAAGAGGGAAGACCCCTTGAAGAGGTGGTGGTAGAGTTCTACTACAAAAGCGATGAACTGGGAGACCCCATGATAAATACCTACCACATTCGTGCCTTCGGTTTTGCAGAAGATGAGGAGGTAGAAAGCATGGTGACCAGTGCCCTGAGGGTGAATGATATTCTGAAAAAGTTCTTGGATGAAAGGGGCATACTGCTTGTTGACTTCAAGCTCGAATATGGCCGACACCATGGAGAGATACTCCTGGGTGATGAGATAACACCGGATGGATGCAGGCTGTGGGACAGGGAGACTCTCGAAAGACTCGACAAGGACAGGTTCAGAAGAGACCTTGGGAAGATAGAGGAGGCATACGAAGAGGTGCTCAGAAAGGTTATGAACTGACAGGGACACAGATAAGGGGCTTCGATGTTCGCAGAGGAGAACAGCACAAGCACAGCAGGGCTTGAGAGGATGGGGGTTCTGAAGCTCTTTTTCCTGGTATTCGTAACAGGAGGGATATACACAGGCATATGGTTTCTTAAAAGGCTCGAGACATTCAACTCCCTCAACTCGGAGGTCAAGCTCGGACCAGGCCCATTTACCTTCATAATAGCTGGCTGCGTGGTGAACATAGGGATAACACTGTTCCTCATGTTTTCTGGCAAGGAGCTCGACAAGGGGCTTGTAGAGAGCCTTCTTATGACAGGTGATCTGCTCAACATAGTGATTGCCGTGGTTCTCCTGGTGCAGGCATTCAAGCTGAGAAGGATCCTCACGGACCACTTTCATACAACTGTATCATGGCTCGGCACATTCTTTCTTACCGTGTTTTATCTGCAGTACAGGATCAACAGACTCACAGAAGAGGTGGAGGATGAGGTTTAATGTGTATGTAACCCTTAAAAGGGGTGTGCTCGACCCACAGGGTAAAGCCGTGATGGATGCCCTCCACTCCCTGCACTTCGGAGAGGTAAGGGATGTAAGGGTTGGGAAGTTCATAGAGCTCAACCTCGATGGTCTGCCCGAACAGGAGGCAAGGGCAAGGGTCGAGAAGATGTGCCAGGAGCTTCTGGCAAACCCTGTAATAGAGGAATTCCGTATAGAAGAGGTGAGAGCGTAGATGAAGTTCGGGGTTGTGGTATTCCCAGGCTCCAATTGCGACCACGATTGCCACCATGTGCTCAAAAATGTGCTCTCGAAAGATGTTACATACATCTGGCACAAGACCACAGCCGTAGATGACGATGTGGACTGTCTGATACTGCCAGGTGGATTCTCCTATGGCGATTACCTGCGCACAGGGGCCATAGCGAGGTTCTCCCCTGTTATGGCAGAGGTTGAGCAATTCGCAAAGAAGGGAAAGTATGTGATGGGCATATGCAACGGCTTTCAGATACTCTGCGAGGCAGGCCTGCTGCCAGGGGTTCTGATGATGAACAACTCACTTAAGTTCATATGCAAGAATGTGCATATAAGGGTGGAGAACATCCATACCCCCTTTACCTCCAAATGCAGAAAAGGTGAGGTGTTAAAGATGCCCATCGCCCACAAGGATGGAAACTACTTTGTAGATGAGTCCACCCTCAAAAGGCTCGAGGACAATGGACAGGTCCTCTTTCGCTACTCCACACCAGATGGGGATGTATCAAGCAAGGCAAATCCAAACGGTTCCGTGGCCAACATCGCAGGGGTTGTAAATGCTGAGGGTAATGTCATGGGTATGATGCCACATCCTGAAAGGGTGTGCGAGCCCATACTGGGTGGAACCGATGGGCTCGGGATATTCACATCCATTGTAGAGTTCTTGGGCTGAAAGGTTTGTTCACATGGCAGACAGCAGACTCAAAGATGCCCTCTCACGGGGAGACTTCGTCATAACCGCAGAGATATGTCCACCACGGGGGACCGATACCACAGGGTTTACAGAAAAGGCAAGGCTACTTAAGGACAGAATCGTTGCAGCCAATGTAACTGACAACCAGAGGGCTGTTATGAGGCTGTCCAGTCTCGCCTCATCGCTGTTGCTTTTGAAGGAAGGGGTGGAGCCGGTCTTTCAGATGACCTGTAGAGACAGAAACAGGCTTGCCATACAGTCTGATGTGATGGGGGCCTGGGTTCTGGGGGTAAAGAACATACTGCTTCTTACAGGAGACCATGTATCCTTTGGAGACCACAGGGATGCAAGGGCAGTCTACGACCTGGACTCTGTTCAGCTCGTTGAGACCGTCGAGGGACTCAACAGGGGAGTCAACCTCAAGAGGAGAGAGTTGAGGGGTGGCACAGACTTCTACATAGGCGCTGTGGTATCTCCAGAGGCAGAACCCTTCGAGCCAGAGTGGATAAAGTTTGAGAAGAAGACAAGGGCAGGAGCAAGGTTTTTCCAGACCCAGGCCATATTCGACATGGAAAGGTTCAAAAGGTTCTTCCATGATGCCCAGAAGCTCGATGTAAAGGTGCTTGCAGGCATACTGCTCCTTAAATCCGCGAAGATGGCCCACTATCTTAACTTAAATGTGCCTGGCATAAGGGTGCCGGCCACCATCATGGAGGAGCTCGAGGCATCCAGTGATGAGCTTCAGACAGGTATAGAAATCGCTGCAAGGCAGGTAAGAGAGCTCAGGGGGTTCTGCCACGGCGTGCATATAATGGCTATAGGAAAAGAGGAGAAGGTGGTGGATATTATAGAGCTCTCTTGAAGAAGGGAGATTTGAGGTTGTGCTCGGCAGAGTGTCTTTTAAGTGGGTTGTCCTTTCAATCCCCCTCGTATTACTTACCCTCCCGCAGGATTCTGTGGCTGAAGACAGGCTCTACTTCACCATGGGGTTTGAAAGCCGCTATCTTTCAGGCTCCACCACATATCACATAAGCTTCGATGACACCTGGGACAGAGGTGGACATGGCGAAAGCGAGCTCGAGTTTCCTGTGGCAAACTATTTTGCAGGGTTCAACATGAGTATCTACAGCACCATGGACGGCTCGCCACTTCGTGTTGATAGGAGCTTTGGAATGAGCTACCTTGCAGCCATAAGTGGCTATGCAGGGGTCATGAAGGACTCTGACTGGATAGAGAACGACCTTGCCCTCTGTGGTTCAAAGTGTACGGAGAACACACCAGGAAGAGACCTCTATACAGAGTCAGAGGACAGGCTCTCATCAGGAAGGCTTCTGGATGTGAATGTGCTCAAGAACTTCTGGCTCAACCCCTCCTTTGCCCTTGGCCTGCTCCTGGGCTACCGTTATTACGAGGTGAACCACGATGTCAGAGGATGCAGCGGAACATACTGGGGTGTGCCTGTAAGCTGTGTAGATGCCAGTGTGCTTGACTACAGGGCAGAACACAGCATACCCTATGTGGGGCTGAATATGGAACTTCTCCATGGCAGGGGGGTTCACACAAACCTGAATCTTATCTACTCTGGATGGGTCTCGATAGATGACAGGGATGTACACCTCTATCCCGACTCTGATACCGCAACATACAACATAGATAAGGTGAGCACCTGTAACTGCTCTGGCACCGCCTATATGGTGAGGCTGAAGACACGCTGGACTATAGGCGATGGGGTGGGCATATTCGTTGAAGGAGACTACATGGATGTTGAGGCAGAGGGCTATCAGACCCAGAGGACCTATGTAAATGGATACCTTGTGGGTACAAACAGTATACCCATAAAGGACAACATATCCACCACAGTGTGGTCTGCAGGTATAGGGCTGTATTATGCTACCCTATAGCCCCTATGCCATGGACTCCATCGAGTCCTTGAAGTGCTCTATGAAGGGGTCTCCAGAAAGGGGCTTTATTACTATAAGTCTTCTTTCTCTATCCAGAATTACCTCCACCTCGGAGCCAGGTATTAGCTCGAGCTCACGCAGGAACTCTTCAGGGATTATGACCGCCTCTTTGCCCTTCTCTATCTGTATTATCTTGTTTTTCATGTTACCTCACCCCCTCTGTTCTTTCCATATGCCAAGTCTTTTCTTTCTGGCCATGTTCTCATACTCTCTGTATTCTTTGAGCCTCTTTGTTCCACAAGGTGGCCCTCTGAAGACCCTTGCAAGTCCTTCTTTGAGGAGCACGGCACTCACATCCACACCATCCACATATACCCAGGCAAGTAGCCTGCCGTATTTATCGTAGGGTTTTTCCTTGCATACAATAATGGTTATGCTTCTACCCTTTACAAGGGATATGTTCCTCCTGGTTGCCATGCGGTAGAAAGGTTCTCCTCTCTCGGGGCTATCTATGCCTGCATACCTTACCTTTCTGCCATCCTCCAGTATTATGGTGTCTCCATCTATGACCCATTTTACACGGCTTTCTGTGGTATCATCAACATCCGGGGTGAAGACCCTGTGGACAGATACTCTGTAGACAAGGAAGGACAGGACGACAAGGAGCAGCAGGGTGGCGAACCTTCTGTAGGCCCTCTTTGTTACCATCTTTCCCTGTGTTTGTGGATTTCCTTCTGGAGTGCTTCGAGCCTTTCTATGAGCTCTTCCTTGTTGCACTCTTTTCTGGATAGTTCCTCTATTATCTCAGAGAGTGTGGTGGACACAAAACTGTTGAGCTTGCTGTATGCCTTGCTCATCTCTTCGAACTCTGATATGAGGTCATTTACATGCTGAACGAAGTTTCGCACATGCAGGTCATCCTTGCTCCTTATGTAGAGACGCTGGCTCAGCTCACCGTCCTTTATGAGTTTCATCTCGTACTCAAGTCTTTTGAATGGCCCCACAAGCCTGTGGGTGAAGACTATGGAGAGGATGGTTACTATTATGATGTAACCTATGGCAAGGAATATGCCGACTGTCGGGGTCTTTAGTTTCAGGTAACCTGAAAGTGCCACAGACACAGACTGCAGGAATATTCCACCAAGAAGGGCTATTATGACGAGCAGGGCTATGGAAATCTGCAACTCTCGGGCAACGAAGTATTTCTGTCTAACCTTTTTTCCTGACGAGAGGGTTTCTTTCTTTTTGTCCATTCCTTATGCCCCTGTGGTAACAACAAAACCATTTAATATCCTTTTAGGTAGTTTGTCAAGGTGCTTCAGGATATTGCATGATTTTTTACGCTCACTGGTAGATAAAAATGGGTTGCTCATCTTGACAAACTTCTGTCTGTTTCATAAAATAGATTTATTCGATGTTTTACGGCACAGGGCCCATAGCTCAGTTGGAAGAGCCACCGGCTCATAACCGGTTGGTCCCTGGTTCGAGTCCAGGTGGGCCCACCACAGTGTATTCTCAAGGCCAGAGGGATGGATATTCAGATCCCTTTAATTGATTTCAGGAGGTGATAGTTGGCTTCTGGGGTATTGAAAATTCTAAAAGAGATCCAGCAGCTTGATACAGAGATACTGAGCATCGAGAAAGAGGAAGAGGAATTACGAAGAAAGATAGACGAGGCAACAAGAGAGATCAAAAGATATGCAACCTTTGTCGAGAAGCTTGAAGAGGACATGGAAGGGCTCAGGGCAGAAAGAAGGGAGAGGGAAGAGCGCCTGCAGGAGAACAGGGACCGCATAGACAGGGATCAGCAGAGGCTCAACGAGGTAAAGAACGACAGGCAATACAAGGCACTCCTTAAGGAGATAGAAAACGCAGAGAAGGCCGTAAGGCTGCTTGATATGGAGATGGCCTCTCTTTCTGACAAAATAACAAGGAAGCAAGAGGAACTGACAAGGAAGAAAGAGTCAGTGGATGAGAAGACCCGGGGGGTAGAAAGCCTGAAAGAAGAGCTTGCGCAGAAGGAAGCCAGATGGCGTGAAGAGATAGAGGCAATAAAGACAAAAAGGCAGGCCCTTGTGGAAGGCCTCAACCCGGTGGTTGTAAGGAGATACGAGCTGATACGCCAAAGGCGTGGTGGTGTAGGGATAACAGGTGTGAAGAACGAGACATGCCTTGGCTGTTTCATCCAGATACCTCCCCAGGTCTACAATCAGTTGAGGAAAGGCTCCGAGGAGCTTATAACATGCCCCCACTGCCATAGAATACTGTACTTCGATGGCAACAACGAACCATCTGCCACATAGATGACACGCTCTGATACCAGGACATCTGTTGTAAAGACCTTTCTCGAAGAACTTCTCAACACCCTTGACCTTGAGGAAACCAGACAGAGACTGGGCATAAGCCTGCATGATACAAGAAGGATTATAGAGTATCTGCTCGGGGGGTTGCCTCGAGAGGAGGAGAGGGTCTACATATATGTGGATGGTGCCGCAAGGGGCAATCCAGGGCCTGCAGGGGTTGGTATAGTGATAAAAGACGGTGAGGGAAGGCTGCTCAAGAAGGCAAAAAAAAAGATAGGCACTGCAACCAACAATGTTGCTGAATATACAGCCCTCGTAGAGGCCTTGAGGCTTGCCCACGCCATGGGGAAGACCAGTGTGGAGGTCTTCTCCGACTCGGAACTGCTGGTAAAACAGATAAACGGCGAGTATGCCGTGAGATCTCCTGCCCTTAAGCCCCTTTATGCAAAGGTTATGGAATATATAGATGGATTCAACTCCTTCCATATAACCCACATAGGTAGAGCCCGGAACACCCTTGCCGATAGCCTTGCAAACGAAGCCATAGATGGAATATAATGGATATTAGATGTATGGAGGATGCAGGGTGGTCGCTGTCGTCCCTTGGCGGGTGGCAGAGGAAAGTCCGGACACCACAGGGCAGGGAGGTCGGTAACACCGACCGGGGGCAACCCCAGGGAAAGGGCCACAGAAAATAGACCGCCGGTGGTAGTGCTACTGCCGGTAAGGGTGAAACGGTGGGGTAAGAGCCCACCAGCCTGATGGGCGACCATCAGGGCTTGGCAACCCCCTCCCGGTGCAAGGCCAAATAGGTTCCGTCTTAAGGAGTGCCCCTCCTTACCTTCACCCTCAGGGGAAGTGGCGGAACGGGTAGGCCGCTCGAGGCCGATGGCAACATCGGTCCCAGAGGAATGACCACCATCGCCATGAAGTGGCGATACAGAATCCGGCTTATTGCATCCTCCATAAGTATTTTGAAACAGAAAAAGAATATTTTGAAAACATATTGTGAAATCTGGTTGACAGGTGATAGGTAAGGTTCTATAATTCAGGAAAAAGAGGTTGAAAGCCCTCTTTCTGGAACCAATTCAACATCTACTGTATTCTTTGTTGTAGAATACATTCTCTGTTCGATACAGTAGCGAGCAGCATGGCCTCTATCAAGTCTGAGGCTGTTTTTGTATCTGTTGAAATTTACACCTTCGATAGACTATGTGTGTATATTTATTATTTGTTATGAAAACAGGCAGGTTTGAATATGGACACCTCATACTCACAGATAGTCAGGCGGATGCTGGAGTCTACGGGGCTTAAGAACGAGTCTGCTGTGGCAAAGGTGCTGGGTGTAACACCACAGGCACTCTCCAACTACAAGAAGAGGGGTAAGATGCCTCCCAACCTTGTGCTCAAGTTTGCTTTCATGTACGGGCTTTCTGTAGATTGGCTTCTTACAGGCAAGGGCTCCATGCGTATCGAGGAGAAGGCTGGCAATACCAGCACGGCAAGGGAGGAACCTGCTCCATACTCTACCGGGCCCAAGGGGACAGATATATCACAGATGACACCCGATGAGCTCATCTATGTGGGAAAACTCCTTAAGGTTTTGCAGAAGGGCTCCCCTTCCATAGTGGGGGCGGTAAAGTTCAGTATAGATGCCTTCCTTAAGGCGGTGGAGACAAAAGAGAAGTCCAGAAACACCTGAAAAACCCTGTTGTCCACATCGGACACAGGGGCGTCAGATTTTCAGGATGGGTCGGTGATCCTGTATCACAGACCGTAAAGATAGAAGTTTCTTGTCCATCTCTCTATGGTGCTCCACCATGACCTTCCTGGCAACATGGCCTCCCTTGTATAACTGTTCTTTTTAAGACAGTTGTTTCCTCTTATCTCGAGAATGGGGAAGGGGGACAGAGACCTGTTCAGCAGGTGAACAGTTTTCGACAGAAAAAACAGCCTGCAACATGATAACAAGGTGGCACCGTGATGTTGCCGGTATCACTCAAGCCCCTGATTATGCTTGATTTCAGGGTAGTCAATGATATAAGCAAGATTGATTTTCAAAATCCATAACATGGGTGTAATCTATAAAGAGCTGGTCAGACTGTGGTTATCTTTATAATCATTCCGGGCATGGCGGTCATATTCGATCTTTTTCTCGTCATTCTTCTCAGAAGGTTCTTTCACACAAGGGTCTTTATAAGGACCGACAGGGCAAAGGAGAAATACGCAAAGCTTGTGAAGGACATCGTAGAGGGCAGGAAGGTGGATATAAAGGCATTTGAGACAAAGCCCTGTACCATGGAGGGCTATGCCATTGAAGAACTCTTAATAGATGCCATACGGCACAGTCCATCTGCACATAACACCATACATGAGTATCTTGAGAGGCTCGGTTGCACATATATATGCTCTATGATGGGCGGCCTTATGAGAAGGCATTCCGTGCAGAGAGGCTGGGCATTGTAAGGTGCATGAGGGTGGTGGAGCATCTTATAAATGCCCTCGGAGACGAGAGCAAGGCTGGACGCAACATGGTTCTGTACTCACTTGGACGCATGGGTGATGCTGCAGGTGTAGCCTGTTGGTGAGTGCCCTTAAGGAGGCCTCGGTGGATGATGAGGATATATCCATGAGGGTGGTAAAGCTCGCCATCCTCGGGTTTCCGGACAGAAAAACCATGAGGGGATGTGCTGGCAAGGGAGCTTGATGACGAAAGATGGGTGGTATGGCGTGAGCCTCCATGCCGGTTACATATGGAGCAGAGCCGCACTGGAGAGTGCAACAGGCTTCAGATACGAACAATACACCCTGAGGCCACAATACATCTTCTGGCAAGTAGGCTGTGGGCACAAACTTGAGGATATGGCCAGCACATGGTTTCCCTGGCCGAACATGTTCATCACACTCTATCGTTGACCAGAAAGATATTGTGTGATATTTCCATTTAGATGAGGCGTATATCACGGTTCTGGATGGAAGCCGAAAGATGGCTGCACACAGGCCATGCCATGAGGCTCTCTCCTGCCATAAGGTCCCTGATACTGTCTACAAGGTCCCTTACATGCGAGCTCGAGGCCCTTTATGGTGTGGGCGTGGAGGTGGAGCTTAAAAGGGTGGGCTCGCGTGTCATGGAGCCTGAACTTTCACTCTACATGGGCATTCCTTCTGGCTCAAGAGGGTTTGAAAGGGAGGTCTGGCTTACCATCGATGGAAGAAGGCTCGTCTATGCGGTGAGTATCTTCTCCATGGAGCATACAGAGGAAAGGCTCATATCCATACTCAAAGAGGCCCGTAAGCCCATGGGCAGGGTCTTCGTGGAAGAGAACATAGCATTCACCAAAGAGGCGCTTGAAATAGCCACTGAAATAACAGATAATAGAAAATTCGGGTTTCCAGTGGAAGGTGGTTCGCCTGCTGCAAGGCGTTACCGTTTCTCCCGTAAGGACGGGGCAGGCAGGTGGTTGGTAAAAGGGGCGGTGGCAGAGGTCTTCAGCCCCGAGCTTATTGAGTTCGAGGAACACAGATGAACGGATTGAATCACCATACCATTACGGGTTCCAAGCTTGCGGCCATTGCAGACCTTATAAGGCTGCAGAAACAATACGGCACCGCGTTGCTCCTTCTACCCACACTATGGTCTCTCTTCATAGTGTCAGGAGGAAGGCCGGAACCGCAGCACCTTGTTATATTCATCCTTGGCTCCTTTCTTATGAGAAGCGCAGGCTGCGTTGTAAACGACATAGCCGACAGAAGGTTCGACAGCCAGGTGGCCCGAACCAGAACTCGCCCCCTTGCAGACGGAAGGCTTACCGTGGGAGAGGCGGTGGTGGTCTTCACTGTGCTGTCCCTTCTCGCATTCGGGCTTGTGCTGATGCTCAATGCCTTCACCATAGCACTCTCTGTTGTAGCCCTGCTCCTTGCGAGCGTATATCCGCTGGTAAAGAGGGTGAGCTTTTTCCCCCAGGTGTTTCTGGGTATGGCCTTTGGCTGGGGGGCTGTAATGGCATGGGCATCTGTTGAGGGCACCGTGGATGTGGCGCCACTCCTTATATTCATGGCAAACATAATGTGGTCTGTGGCATACGACACCATGTACGCACTCATGGATGTTGAAGACGATAGGAGGGTGGGTGTAAAATCAACGGCCATATTCTTCGGAAGGTCTGTCCATCTGGCAGTGGCAGTGGCCTATCTGGTGATGTTCGGCTTTCTGTATGCCCTGGGGTATACGGCAGGGCTTGGCATAATCTATCATGCAGGCACCACAGTTGCCCTCCTCTTCTCCCTCTTTATAGTGTGGAGGGTAAGGAAGAAGGGGGGTTCACCAGAGGCAGCCTTCAGGGGTTTTCTGGACAATCTATGGGTGGGAGCCCTCATACTCCTTTCCATAGTGGCTGACCTCAATCTGTTGTAACAGGGAGAAGGTATCGTGGCATACAAGGACATGAGGGAATTTATGAGGACCCTTGAGGGCAGGGGACTCATCAGAAGGGTGAAGGTGGAGGTAGACCCGGAACTGGAGATGGCCGAGATTATGGACAGGCTCGTAAGAGGGGGTGGCCCTGCAGTCATATTTGAGAAGGTGAGGGGTTACGATATACCTGTTGTGGCAAACCTCTATGGCACACGAGAGAGGGTTGCCCTGGGCCTCGGGGTCAAGGAAGAAGAGCTTTCGAAGATAGGTGAGCTCCTTGCCTTCCTGCAGCGTCCCCGTCCACCAGAGGGCCTGCTGGATGCCATAAAGAAGGTGCCGGTTGTGGGCACACTGCTTTTTTCCACACCACAGCTCGTCTGGTCTGCCCCCTGCCAGCAGGTGGTAAAAGAAGGTGATGAGGTTGACCTTTCTCTTCTGCCCATAATAAAGTGCTGGCCAGGGGATGTGAGCCCTCTTATAACATGGCCTCTGGTCATAACCAGGTCTCCAGAGGACAGATACAATGTTGGTGTCTA
This sequence comes from Deltaproteobacteria bacterium, assembly GCA_015492245.1. Classification (GTDB taxonomy): domain Bacteria; phylum Desulfobacterota; class GWC2-55-46; order GWC2-55-46; family DRQE01; genus DRQE01. The sequence goes on from WGFM01000020.1 coordinate 40,287, forward strand.
CAGGATGCAGCCCACTGGAAGAAACACCGCTATCGTGAGATGGCTCCCCCAGAGGGGCGGGGCATCCCACTGGAGACAGTGGATGGCCCTTCAGAAACCCATGCCAGTGGCAGTTGCCATAGGGTGTGAGCCCGCACTGACCATAGCAGCCGTAACCCCGCTTCCGGATGATGTGGACGAGTTCCTCTTTGCAGGCATCCTTCGAAAGAAGGCAACAGAGCTTGCCGAGTGCAAGACCATACCCCTCAAGGTGCCTGCCACAGCAGAAGTGGTGCTGGAAGGCGAGATATGTCCTGAAGAGACAGCCCCGGAAGGCCCGTTCGCAGATCACACGGGCTACTACAATGCGGTGGAAGAGTTCCCGGTACTGCGCATAAAGGCAATAACCCATAGAAGAAAACCCCTCTATCTTACCACCATGACTGGTAGACCCCCGAAGGAGGATGCCATAATAGGCACTGTGCTCAACACCATGTATCTGCCTACACTGAAGCTGAGTTTCCCCGAGGTGGTAGACCTCTCCCTTCCCATGGAGGCACTATCCTACAGGATAGCCGTTGTGTCCATAAGGAAGGAATACCCCGGACATGCAAAGAGGGTTATGATGGGGCTGTGGGGTGTGCTAAAACAGTTCCTCTATGTGAAGTATATTATAGTCGTTGACGAGGATATAGATGTGCACAACTGGTCTGATGTGGTGTGGGCCATATCCACAAGGGTGGACCCCCACAGGGACATGGTGGTTATAAGGGACACACCCATAGATTATCTCGACTTCGCCTCTCCAGAAGAAGGGCTTGGAAGCAAACTCGGTATAGATGCAACATGCAAGATGCCACCTGAGACAAAGAGGGAATGGGGAGAAACCGTAACCATGAGCCCCGAGGTGGTGGAACTGGTGTCGAAGAGATGGAAGGAGTACGGGATTGACTGACAGGACCTTCGATGAACTGAAAGAAGAGTGGTGGAACCCGGCAGGAAGGCTCAGGGGGCTACATATGTTCAACCCTGTGAGGGTCGAATACTTCACGGCCGTTGTGGAAAAGGTGGGTGGTGGGCTTGATGGCAAGAGGGTGCTCGATGTGGGCTGTGGAGGAGGGCTGCTCTCCGAAGAGTTTGCCAGAAGGGATGCCCTGGTTACCGGTACAGACCTCTCATCTGCCGCCATAGAGGTGGCGAGAGAGCATGCAGCCAGAGAGGCACTCAACATAGACTACAGGGTTGCAACGGTGGCAGACCTCAAGGACGAGTTCCCAGAGGCCTTCGACTGTATAGTCTGTTCCGAGGTGTTGGAGCACATAGAGAAACCAGAAGAGTTCCTCAAGGATTGTTCGGCAATGCTGAAAAAGGGGGGACTCTTTCTTTTCAGCACCATAAACAGGACCCCGAAGGCCTTTGTGCTCGCCATAGTGGTTGCAGAGGGCGTGCTTGGGCTTATTCCAAGGGGGGCACATCGTTACAGGGATTTTCTCAGGCCCTCGGAACTCTGGCAGATGCTTAAAGGATGCGGTATAGAGATAGAGGAGTTAAAGGGTGTAAGCTTCAGCCTCCTCAAGGGTGGGTTTACCATATCCAGTGATTCATCGGTAAATTACATTGGCTATGGTGTAAAACATCAGGTGTAGGGCCCGTTCTTTTCCACTATGAGGAATACCCTCAATATGTTCATAAGCTTCTTCTTCCCTTCCTGCGAGAGTGCCCTGAACCCTTTGAAGAGTTCCACAATATCGGCCTCGGTGTCCTCACCTGTTGACAACACATCTCTTTCCATTATCATCTCGCCCTTTCCTGAAAGTATCCATTCCCTGGAGGTGTTGAACACATACTCCATTGCAAGAAGCAGTGGTCCGGAGGGCATCCTCTTTCCGTTCTCGATTTCCGACAGCTGATACCTGGATACAAGAAGCTTCCCTGCCATCTCTGTCTGGGTGAGCATGTATTTTTCCCTGAGCGCACGCACCCTCTTGCCTATCTTCTTAAGATCAGGCGCGATCTTCTTGCTGGTTTCTTTTCGTCCTACCTCTTTCACCGCAGATGGCATGTTTAGGGTATATACCCGGGTTGATTTAAAATAATGTTAACACGATATAACACAAGATTGAAGCAAATGCAAGTATTTTTCGCTACATTCACATGTTATTAATATGGTTAAGTCATTGGTGTAGTTTTAGTGAATTTTGTGGGTTATCCTGTAGTCTTCGGCTTTTTGTATTTCCTCTGCGATGAGTGAGGCTGTTTCCTGAGGGTCTTCTGCGTCCCTTATAGGTCTGCCTACCACTATGTAGTCGGCACCGTTTACAACAGCATCGAAAGGGGTTACGATGCGTATCTGGTCATCCTGTGGGATGGTGCTGTCAAGGAGTCTTATCCCCGGGGTTATGGCAAGAAACTCTTCGCCCAGTTTTTCCTTGACCCTTGCCACCTCAAGTCCTGAGCATACTATGCCATCGAGGCCAGCCCTCTTTGCGAGCTCTGCCCTTTTGAGCACAAGCTTTTCTGGCTCCGAAATCTCTATGTCTATGCCCACCTCTTTGAGGTCATCTTTTGATGTGCTTGTAAGCACAGTAACTCCGAGTATCTTCATGCCTCCCTTCTCTTCTACAAGGGGCTCAAGGGCTCTCGTGCCCTCACTGCAGTGGACTGTAACGAAGTCCACACCAAGGGTTGAGCAGACCCGCAGTGCCCGTTTCATGGTTTCCGGTATATCGTGGAACTTTATATCCAGAAATATCTTCTGACGGGGTGCCTCATCCTGGATCCTCTTTATTATCTGGGGCCCACAGGCCACAAAGAGCTCGAGACCCACCTTGAAGACCCCCACCCTGTCCTTTAGAAGCCCTACATACCTTATGGCCTCATCATGGTCTGGCATGTCCAGGGGGAAGATTATGCGCTCGAAGGGTCTGTGCCCTCTTTGTTTCAGTCTCTCTTCTGCCATAGGCTCAGGAAGTCCTTTCTGGTGAATATAGCATCGAAGGGGCAGTGTCTCTCTATATTTTCTCTTCCACCTTCTTCTCTGTCAACCAGCGCCAGGGCCCATACAACCTGGAGACCTGCCTGCCCTGCCACTTCTATGGCCCTTATGGTGGATGCCCCGGTGGTTACCACATCGTCGACCACCACCACAGGGGCACCTTCTGGAAGGGCGCTCTCCACACCTCTCTTTGTGCCATGTCCTTTGGGTTCCTTCCTTACTATGAAGACCCCCAGGGGACTACCCTCCATGGCGCTCACCAGAGATGTTGCATAGGCTATGGGGTCTGCCCCCATGGTGAGCCCACCGATGCCGTCGATCCCCTTGTCTTTGAGGCGTTCGAAGAAGACCCTTCCGGTAAGAAGCAGTCCACGGGGGGTGAGAAGGGTCTTCTTGGCGTCTATGTATATGTCGCTCTTCTTTCCGGAAGACAGGACAAATCCGCATTCGGGGTCATAACGGAAGGAGTTTTCAAAAAGTATCGATAGAAGTTCCTCCAGCATGGTAAAGAAGGATAACAGTTGATGGAGGGTTAGTCAAGATGTTTCCTTTGGAGGGGAAGGCTCTATGTATTCGAAGAGCCTTCCCTCGTAGTTTTTGAGCACCAGGGAGCCCTCTCTTCTTTCCACCACATACCCTGGGCCTATGGGTATCTTTCCCCCACCACCAGGGGCATCTATTACGAATGTGGGCACCGCATAGCCTGTTGTATGCCCACGAAGCCCCTCTATTATCTCTATGCCCCGGGATATGGAGGTTCTGAAATGGGAGGTGCCGAGGGCAGGATCACACTGGTAGAGGTAATAGGGGCGCACCCTTATCTTGAGGAGCTCGTGGAAGAGGGTCTTCATGGTATGAAGGTTGTCGTTTATGCCTCTCAGGAGCACTGTCTGGCTTCCCAGGGGGATGCCTGCATCTGCGAGCATATTGCATGCCCTCCTTACAGACTCTGTTATCTCCCTGGGGTGGGAAAAGTGTATGCTCATGAAGAGGGGATGGTATTTTTTGAGCATCCTCACAAGCTCCTCCTCTATCCTCATTGGAAGGGTTACAGGCACGCGGGTGCCTATACGGAGGATTTCCACATGTGGTATGGAGCGGATACGCCTTATGTAGTGCTCAAGCCTGCGCGTGGTTACCATGAGGGGGTCTCCACCGGAGATGAGCACATCCCTTATCTCCTTGTTCGAGCCTATGTAGGCACAGACCTTCTCGAACTGTTCGGTGCTCATGGGGGGCCCCTCTTCGCCAACCATACGGTTACGGGTGCAGTATCTACAGTACATGGCACAGGAGTCTGTAACCATAAGGAGCACCCTGTCGGGATAGCGGTGCACAAGCCCCTTGAGTGGCGAATGCGAGTCCTCTCCACAGGGGTCTATTCGTTCTTCGGGGGAGACTGTGAGTTCATCTATGCGGGGGATTGCCTGTTTCCTTATGGGACAGTCGGGGTCCTCTCTGTCTATAAGAGAGAAGAAATAGGGGGTTATGGCCATGGCGAGACGGCCCTTTGCCTTCTTGAAGCCTTCTTTTTCTTCAGGCGTCAGCTCGATGAGCCTTTCCAGCACATGGAAGGAGGTAATCCTGTGCCTTATCTGCCACCGCCAGTCGGAACTTCGAGGATGGGAAGAGGGGTCTTCGTACAGGGCTATGAGCCTGTCTCTATGGGAAAATACTCTTTTATGTAAGGGAGCACCCATCTGTGTTCACATCTTTTGCCAGATTGCTATTTGTCCCTCAAAAGCTCCATCTGGGGGTTTGATAATTCCTCCATCGCCTTCTCATAGGCTATCTTGTACTTGAAGCCCTTCTTGAGATACTTCCATATGCACTCTATCTTTCTCACATCCTCTTCGCTGTATTCACGAAAGGTCTTCTCGCCCACCACGGTCTTCTTTGGCGATATGTAGCCCTTCTGTTCGAGGTAATACAGCTTGTGCCGTGGTATGTCTATCCTGGCAAGAACCTCTGGGGTCTTCATGCTTGGGTTATCTCCAAGTTCAAATATAATTTTAAGTTTAAACTTATAATAGCATCGAGTTCATCCTGTGTCAACCCCGGGGGTTGCGATTATTTTCTTAAGGTATCTGTCCTTCTGTCCGATAGAAATGTAGCAATACTTCATTGAAAGGAGGATGTTCGGTATTATGGCGATAATAAAATGGAACGACAGTCTGAGTGTCAGGGTGGGGATGTTCGACAACCAGCACAAAAGACTGATAGAGCTCATAAACACCCTCAACGATGCCATGCGCGATGGAAAGGGGAAGGATGTGCTCGGCTCCATCTTAAAGGAGCTCTCAAGTTATGCCATCATGCACTTCAGCACCGAGGAGAGCTATTTCAAGAAATACGGCTACGCAGATGCCCCACAGCATATGGCAGAGCACAGGGCATTCGTGGATGAGGTGGAAGGATTCAGAAAGGACTTCGAGGCCGGCAGCATAGGGCTGTCGGTAAGGGTCATGACATTCCTCAGCGACTGGCTCAAAGACCACATAATGGGAACCGATAAGAAATACAGTGAGTTCTTCAACCAGCAGGGTGTCTCATAGCCCAGTTTGTTGTAAGGATACCACATAACCTCCCTTTACACAACAGGCTCATAGTACTGGGTGGGGCTATTTCAAGGTGTGATTGTGGATGGACTCTTAGCAGAGGATATGGTGGAGCTGGAGGGGATCGAACCCTCGACCTCAAGACTGCCAGCCTTGCGCTCTCCCAACTGAGCTACAGCCCCACTCGGATATACATTAATAACACCACTTAAGCCCCTCTGTCAATCCCAAATCTTACAGGCTTTGACAAAATCCACTTTATCTGGT